>CAWBRX010000016.1:0-260019 GCA_963791135.1 uncultured Chloroflexia bacterium | reverse complement strand
GGACGGGGCGCTGGCCCTGCCGGCGTTTCGCGCTGAACTGCCAGACCTGGTCATTTTGGACCTCATGCTGCCGCACGTGGATGGCTACGAAATCTGCCGCAAGATCCGGCAGACGTCAGGTGTACCAATCATCATGCTGACGGCGCGAACAGAAGAAACGGATCGCATCGTTGGCCTTGAATTGGGGGCAGACGACTATGTCACAAAGCCGTTCAGCCCACCGCGAGCTGACCGCTCGGTACGGGCGGTGCTACGGCGCAGCCTGGGGCAATTACAGGCGAGCCACATCCTGCCGGCGCACGGGATCGAGGTCGACATAGACCGGCGCACCGCAAGCCACAACGGCCGCCCGCTAGACCTGACCCCCTACGAGTTGCTCATCCTGGCCGAACTTATCCGCCAGCCTGGTCGCGTCCTGACGCGGCTGCAGCTGCTGGAACAGCTGGGAGACGTCGCGTACGAAGGCTACGACCGCGTCATCGATCAGCATATCAAGAACCTGCGCGCCAAGTTCGGCGACGACCCGCGCCACCCGCGCTGTATCGCGACCATCTACGGCACAGGATACAAGCTAGTGGAAGAGCCCACGTATGACAACTAGTCTTTGGCAGAAACTGCTCACGGCGTTTGCGCTGGTCGTCGTGTTGGCCGGGGTGCTGCAGGCGGTGCTGGTGAACCAGGCTACGCAGGGGCGGTTTGACGAATTTGTACATCAGAGTGGGCAGGCGTACGCCCAGGAGCTTGCGCCGGCACTCGCCGCATACTACGACGCCAACCAGGGCTGGGAGGCGCCTGCTGTGTCGACCGCCATGCCGACCGCCGTGCCGACTGCTGTGCCGGCCGCTGCTCTGGGCACCCATGAACGGGAGCCTGAGCATGGTATGCACATGGGCGCCATGGCAGCAGGTGCAGACTCCGGGGAGCCGGAACGCGAACCTACGGCCGCAGAAATCGTGAGCAGCACCGGCGGCTTGGGCCGTGCGGCGATGATGGGCGAACACATGATGGAATCTCATATGGCGGATGCGCAGATGATGGGGAGCAGCATGTGGGCGCACATGGGTGTACGGCTGGTGCTGACAGACGAACATGGGCAGGTCATCGCCGACACGGCGGGGGCAGGTTCTACAGCAGAACCTGCGACAGGCACTGAAGGGGGAGTTGGCATCGGATCTGGGACCGGGGCTGTGGCCAGTTCTGTGCCAGCACCTGCGTCGCTCGCTGCAGGCACGCCGATCACCATAGCCGGTCGCACCGTCGGCACGCTGTATGCGATCAACAATGTGAACGATCCCACCTCGTTAGCCAAGGATTTTTTGGCCGCAGCGCGGCGTTCGGTCTGGCTGGCAACTGCCGCGGCCGGCGCAGTGGCGCTGCTGCTGGGCTTTGCCCTTTTCCGCGAGATTGTTGCACCCGTGCGCCAGCTGACCGCCGCCGCCCAGGCCATGAGTGGGGGCAACCTGGAGCAGCGGGTCGCCGTCACGTCGCGCGACGAAATCGGGCAGCTGGCAGGCGCTTTCAACCAGATGGCGGATGCGCTGGCACAACAGCAGCTGCTGCGGCGCAACTTGATGGCCGACGTGGCGCACGAACTGCGTACGCCCCTGACCGTGATTCAAGGCAACCTGGAAGCCATGCTTGACGGCTACCTGCCGCTTGAGTTGGACGAAATTGCCACCCTGCATGAGGAGACCATGCTGCTCACGCGGCTGGTCGGGGATCTACGGCTGCTCTCGGTGGCCGAAGCCGGCCAGCTGGCGCTGGACCGCAAACCGGTCGCACCGGAGGAACTGCTCCAGCGAGCGGTCGAGGCGGTGCGCCGCGAGGCGGAGACGGCGCAGGTCACGCTCGCGCTGGAGGCGCCGGCGGATCTGCCGCAAGTCCTGGTGGACGAGGATCGCATCGTGCAGGTGCTGAGCAACCTGCTGCACAACGCGCTGCGGTATACGAGCGCAGGGGGGCGCATCGAGGTGACGGCAGCACGCGGCAGCAGTCCTGACGGCAAGCCGGAGGTGATGGCGGAGGTCGCCGACACCGGCAGCGGGATCGCGCCGGCCGACCTGCCCTACGTCTTCGACCGCTTTTACCGGGGCGACAAGTCGCGCAGCCGGGCAACGGGGGGCACGGGCATCGGGCTGGCGCTGGCAAAGCAGCTGGTCGAGGCACACGGCGGCCGCATCGAGGTGACAAGCACTCTTGGCGCCGGCAGCACGTTTCGGTTTACGCTGCCCGCGGTGGCATAGGCAATTATGCCTATGGGATTCGAGTGTAGTTGCGCTACTTTTGCGTGACTGCGCCGCGTAAGATAGGCGCGAGTATACCTGTTTTATCCGCCCAGTTGAGATAGTGAGACTTTGAACATGCAGAAGAGAGTTATGTATTGGGGCACCGCTCTGCTAGCAGCCGGGGTGTTTGGGGGCACGGTGTTTGCTACGGCAGCAGCAGCCGGAGGTGTCCCAAGAGGGATTGTGGCACAGCAGCCTAGCACCCCCCCCACGCCGACCGGCATGCCGGGCATGGAGATGGGCGGCATGAGTATGCCTGACCCGACCGCAACGGTGACGGACACCATGAGCGGTATGGACATGAGTGGCGCCAGTCATGATTCGGCCGGGCACGACATGGCAGGCCACGACATGGGCGCCGTCCCCAGCGCAGGTGTGCCGGACGCAGCGGCCAAGGCCGGCGCGCAGCCGCTGGACTACGTACTGGACGGCGACACCAAGGTATTCACCTTGACGGCGGAGGTTGTGGAGTGGCCGATCACGGAGGGCGTCACGATGACGGCCTACTCATACAACGGCATGGTGCCGGGCCCGCTGCTGCGTGTGACGGAGGGGGACAACGTGCGAATCGTGCTGCAGAACCAACTGCCGGAGGCGACCACCATTCACTGGCACGGCGATCATGGTGCCTAACAGCATGGACGGCGTGGCGGGCTTGACGCAGGAGGCGGTGCAGGCAGGCGAGACGTTTACCTACGAGTTTGTGGCCAAGCCCGCGGGCAGCTTCATGTACCACTCGCACACCGAGGGCGACAAGCAGGTAGGCCTGGGGCTGTACGGACCCTTTATCATCGATCCGGCAGAGCCCACGAGTCCAGCCCCTGATGTCGACGTGATCATGATGCTGTCGGAGGCGCGGGTGGTCGAGGGGCAGACCTATGCGGCCATGCCGATGGCGGGCGCCGAACCCAACTACTTCTTGATCAACGGGAAGGCCTTCCCGGCAACGGAGACGATTCCGGTCAACCAAGGTGACCGAGTGCGGATCCGCTTTATGGGCATCGGGCAGTTCGTCCATCCCATGCACCTGCACGGCATGCCGTTCAAGATTGTGGCGACGGATGGATATCCTGTGCCCGAGGCGGCACAGCTGACCAAGGACACGGTGCTGGTGGCGCCGGGCGAGCGGTACGACGTGGAGTTTGTCGCCACGGAGCCTGGGCAGTGGATGCTGCACTGCCATATCCTGCACCACACCACGAATGACGGGGTGGAGCCGGGCGGCCTGATGATGGTGTTTGACGTACGAGGTGAGTGACATGACGAGCAAGAAGCGGCGAACTGCACACCCCAAAGATCCGGCGCAAAAACGCTCCTGGTTGTGGGCTGCCTTTATCGGGGCGGCAGCGATCCTGGTTGTGGCGGCGCTGGCGCTGGCCCTCCAAGGACGGCAGGCGACGGCCAGCTACACGCCGGAGGTGACGGGCGCGCCCAGCGCCCAGATCGAACAGACGATGTTCGACTATGGTGATGTGAAGCTGGGCCAGACGGTCAAGACGGAGGTGCTGGTTAAGAACGTGGGGGATACGCAGCTGGTATTTGCCGGCGAGCCGCGGGTCGAAGTCGTCGAGGGGTGCTGACCACCCCGCGCGGTCGTCGGTCGGACGACACTCAACCCAGGGGAAGAAACGACGGTAGACTTGCAGTTCATGATGCACGCCGGTATGGAAGGCCAGCACGACTTCCGAGTACATGTGGCAACCAACGACCCGAAGAATCCGGAACAAGAGGTAGTCGTACGGTCGAATTGGGTGCCATAAGGCGAGGCCGGTGCACAGAGGAGGAAGTATGGTGCGGCGGCTGCCCCTGTTCATGCTGTTCTTCGTACCTGCCATTTTGATTGGTCTGCAGCAGCCGCCGCCGATGGCGCGGGGGGTGCGCATCGTGGATATCACAGCCGCCGTGCCGGAGGCCGGCGGCTTTCAGCCTGACAGCGTCACAGTGTACGCAGGACAGCGGGTGCAGCTGCGCTTCCGTTCCGCCGACACCACGCACGGCGTGGCGATCGGCCCGGGTCTCGGCATTGACCTGGGCGACCTCGCGCCGGGCGAGGTCAAGGTAGTGGACGTGACGTTCCCGGAGGCAGGGACGTACACTTTCTACTGCAACAAGTGGTGCAGCCCTAACCATTGGCGCATGCGCGGCGTAATCGCCGTCGAGGACCCGCGTGGGCCGGCCCCGTCTTGCAGGATGATCCTGTCATCGAGAGTCTGGCGGCCGAAGGCGTCGACATTGACGCGTACCTGGCGCACGGCGCTGGGTCGGCGCATACGAGCAGCGCACATGGCAGCGTGCCGGCGGCCGAGGCGCTGGCTGCCCCGCTCGAGCCGGCAGCCACGTTCTACGCCAAGAACTGTGCCGCCTGCCACGGCGAGAAGGGGGACGGCAAGGGCTTCGATGCGGCCTCGGCGCCGGTCGCGCCGCCGTCTTTTGCCGACGCCCAACGTATGGCGACCCGGCGCAGCGACGTGCTGTATGCCAAGATCCGGCGGGGCGGGATGGGGACCGGGATGCCGAACTTCGGGACGTTGTTTACGCCCGAGGAGACGTGGGCGCTGGTCGACTATCTCTGGCGGCTGGCGCATGGGGGGTAGGGAACATTGTGCCCGAGGCGCTGCCCACAGAGTTGGTGGTGCGGCGGTTTGACGGGGGCAGCACGTGCAGACACTAAAATTTCCATCGACCAAGACGGCCTGGCTGTTTACGGAAGAGGCACAGGCGCAGGGATATCATGTGCGCATTCCGGCGACGGTGCAGATTCTGCCGCGGGTGACGGTGTGGGCGGTGGTTATCGGTGGGCTGGCCGGCGGCGCGCTGCTGGGCAGCGTGGGTGGGCTGGCCGAGGCGGGGATGATCGGGCTGCCGCGGCTGGAGCCGCTGTTTGCCGCGCCGGTCGGCGCCGTGACGGCACTGCTGGCGACGATCGGGGGCAGTCTCGGCGCGCTGATCGGCGGGTTTGTCGGGCTGCGGCAGGCGCCATCGCTGGCCGAGCGCGACACGGCGGAGGTGCTCGTCCGCGAAGATGGGGCACGGCTGGACGAGCTGGCGGCTGAATACCAGGCGCAGCCCAACGGCGCAGACGTGCCGGCGCGGCAGGAGGGGAAAGCACACGACGGTGGGCAGCCGGCGATGGCCTCTGGCGCTAAGGGTGACGCCATGAGCAAGATGGGTGGGCTCAATCTGAACCGCATCTTAGCCTGGCTGGTCGTCGTGCTGACGGCGGGCATCTTGCTGCAAGCTACCGCCTACATCTGGTATCTGGCCATGAACTACGGCCACGGCGCTGACCAGCAGTCGCGCATCGGCTACACGATGAAGAACGTGCAGCGCATCTCGGCGGATACGCCAGAGCAGGCAGGGGCGGCGATGGCGGCGATGCTGGGGGGCGAAACGCTGCCGGCGCCGGCCGACCCGCTGGCCGCGGCGATGCTGGCGCCCCTGGCGGCCGGCCGGAATCAGGTGCTCGTCTATGGGAGCGGCCAGGGGGCGGCGGATCCTGGACTGGTGCGAGAGCTGGCGGCAGCGTCAAGTGTCGCCGTCGTGGTCGCCGATACGGAGCCGGCCTATGCGATGCCGGCCGCGTATGCCGCCGCACAGTTTCGTGCGCCGGTGATACCGTTCAGCCAGGCGGCCAACGTGCTGACGCCGTCACAGGATAGGCTGATCCTGGTGGCTGCGCCGAGCTGGCGGCCTTCGGCCACATCGAGCGGACGGCAGACGACAACATCTACCGCCACGCCCTGCTGTGGGCGCGCAGCCGCTGGGGCGACGTTGGCTGGGGCATCGACGAGAAGACACAGGTGGACGGCTACTTCAACTTCACACTGGCCGATCCGGCCGACCCCGGCTTTGCCGCGGCGGGGCTGCCGATGGCCTATCTCGGCAATTACGGGCCACTGCTGTACACGCCGCATGACGACCTCGACGAGCTGACCGACCAGTATCTCTGGCGTGTGGCGCCAGACTACTTTGCGATTCCCTCGGACGGGCCGTTTATGAACGTACGCGTCGTCGGCGGGCCCCAGAGTGTGAGCTACGGCGCGCAGGCGCGCGCCGACCTGGCGCTGGAGACGCACAGCTATCGCAACCAGGCGGTAGGCGCAAGCGGCGCCGCGATTGCGGGCTGGATGTGGTTTTTCCCCGGGCTGGTAGGCTTTTGCTGGGCGCTGTTTGCGATGCCGCGGCGGCTGCCCGACAGCGGCTTCTATCCCCGGCTGTATTGGCCGCTGGCGATGCTCGTGCTGGGGCCGCTGGGGATCCTAGCCTTTCTTCCTCGCCTACCAGGGCCGACCCCTGGCTATGTTCAAAGGCAAGCCGGCATACGTGCGGCCCGCGTGGGCACAGACGGTCACAGCCACGATCATGGGGATGGGTGCCGGCATGGCGCTGATGATGGTGTGGATGTACTTGTTCGAGTACTTTGGCATGCCGGTGGGGACGGGGCTGGAGTTCACGCCGCTGCAGTGGCTGGGCGCGCCGATGGATGCGTTTATGTGGGTGCTGATGGTCGTTCCCGCCATCATCGCCAGCATCTTCCTGTTTATGGGGCCGATGCAGGCCGACATGAAGGGGAAGAGCTACTGGTGCAGGGCGTGCGCATGGCGGCACCGAGCGTGATCGTCTCGATGGTGGCGGCATCGATCGGGATGTTTGCCTTTATGTACTGGACCACCAACCGCGAAGAGCTTATGACGCACGAAGACCTGTGGCTGTGGGTGACGCCGCTGTGGTTTGCGGCCGCCTGTGGTTTCTTTACAGGGCTGATTCCCAACTACTGGATGGTGCGGCGCGGCTGGAAGATGGGAGGGATGTAGGATGATACGGCCAATGATCACGCTGGCGGCGACGCTGCTGGTCGCGGCTCGGCTGAGCCTGACGGCAACCGCCTCACCTGCGGACGAGGCGGGCGAACCCCTCCAGGCGACAGCTCTGCGCACGGCGGTGTCCTACGCCCAGGCCGTCTATGCGGCGGCGCAGGACAAGGACCGGCCAGGTGCCGTGGTGCTGGTGCGCGACGACGACCCCGCAGTCGCAGCGGCGACGACGCGGCTGCAGCACTTCCCCATCAACGCGCCGATGCTGTTCGTCACGGACGGCGGCACACGGCTGCCCCAGGAGACGAAAGACGAGTTGGAACGGTTGGGACCGGAAGGCGTGATGATGGACGGCAACATCCAGGTATATCTCGCCGGCAACATCAGTCCCACCGTCAAGGCCGAGGTCGAGGGCATGGGGTTGAAGACGCGCGCCATTGCGGCGGCTGACCCGGCCGCTTATGCCGAGGCGCTGGACGAATTCCTGGCCACGCTGGAGGGCAACCATGCGGATGTGGTGCTGATTGCGGCGACGAACGCGCTGGAGTATGTCTACGCAGGCTCAAATTGGAACGCCCACATGGGGCAGGCGTTTGCCTTCGTCGGTCCCGACCGGGATCCCGGAGGCGACGCAGCGGATGCTGCAGCGGCGCTGGCCCAACTATGCCTATATGTATGTCTTTGCCCCGCCGGAAATTGTTGGCGAGAAGGTGATGGCCGAGCTGACGCGCTATGGGCACGTGCAGCGCATCCAGGGCGATACGCCGCAGGAGATGGCGGTGAGTTGGGCGGGGTACAAGGACCTGGGGCGGGTCTACGGCTGGTGGTTTGGCAAGGACAAGCGGGACGTCGGCTGGGGCTATGCCGAGCCGGGGCACAACGTGCTGCTGGCCGACCCCGAGGACTGGCGCGAGATCGTGCCCAGCGGCGTGCTGTCGCACATGGGCAAGCACGCGATGCTGCTGCTGACCGAGGAGGACGGGACGATCGGCGAGGCAGCGACACGTTTTCTGGATGTGCTGCAGCCCACGCGCACGCATCCCAGCCAGCAGATCTTCACATTCGCGTGGGTGCTCGGCCAGCACGTGCCGGACGCGACGATGCGGGAGTTGAGTGACGACATTGCCGTGCCGGCGCGGACACAGGAGTAGGGTTTGACCGTACTGTGCGCGATTTACTGGATACCCAGCCTGCTGCCAAGCTTCACCTCAGACGGACAAGACGAAGTGGAGTGGCTGAGGCAGGCAGAAGAGTTGGCACCGGTAGCCGGATACAAGTAGGATGGGGTAGAACCGCTCCCCATAGGACCTAGTGCGGGCGAACCCCATTGAGACGTCCCGAACTGGGCCTAAGCAGGAGTATAGCACAAACCGTAATGGAGGGTCTCAACCGAATCTACGGCTGCAAGCTGCTTTTAGTCTCCTAGGGCGGCGCCACGCGGCCGTGACTTGCTCGCCGCCTGCACGGCACCGGCGGTCGGGCTCAACGCAAACCAGCGTGGGAAAGCACGTACGAAGGCTGGGATGGCGTCGAGTTCAACACGGGCATCCCGCATGGCTTCCGCAAATGTGATACGGCCCAACCAGATCTCATACAATGCTGCCAGTTCCGCACGGACGAGCACGTTTGTTTCGAAGCCAGGATGCTGGAGACAGATCGAAGGGTCTGCCTTGTCGAGGAGCAGCCAGTACCTGTCGGCGTGCTTGCCAGCGCCACGGAACAAGAATTCCACGACGACGCGATCCTGCCGGCAGTCGCTCCTTGTTTACGCCGCCGCGCATCCACCACAGCAGGAGGAGCGGGTCTAGTTCCTCGGCGCGTGGTTCACCAAAGGACCATTGTGCCCCCCATTCGACCAGCGCGTCCACCACGGGCAGCAGATCCTGTCCGGCAGGGGTAAGTGCGTAGATGACGATCCTGCCGCTCATCCCCGGCCGCCGCGCAAGCAGGCCGGCCTGCTGCAGCAGGCGCAGGCGCTGCGCCAGCAGCGTACGCGATATACCGGGCAGCCCGCGCTCCAATGCGTTAAAGTGCAGTGGGCCCGCCAGCAGGTCACGCACGATCAACAGCGTCCAGCGGTCGCCGAGAATCTCCAACGCACGGGCCATGGGGCAGTATTGGCCGTACTTGTTCATGGAGTGAGTATAGCAAGCGCATGGAAAGAAGACTAGTCCATTTATTGGACTAGCGGCCGTCAGGGGTAGTGCTTAGGATGGTGACAGCGAGTGCGTACGTGGAACACCAGGACACAACAGGAGAGGATGATGGAGCAAATCACGGCGACCGCACAGGGCCAAGTTTCAACTGGAGCGGCGGAAGTATACGAGGAGTTCTTTGTGCCTGCGCTCTTTGCGCAGTGGCCGCCATACCTGGCACACGCCGGGGCAGTCAGGGCGGGAGATCGCGTACTGGACGTGGCCTGCGGCACTGGGATTGCAGCGCGCCACCTGGCAGCCGTCACCGGGCCGACAGGTGCAGTGGCTGGCCTCGATCGCAACGAGGGTATGCTGGCGGTGGCACGGCGCAAGGCGACGCAGATCGAGTGGCGGCTGGGCCAAGCCGAGGCTCTGCCATTTGGTGACGACACGTTCGATGCCGTCGTGTGCCAGTTCGGGTTGATGTTTTTTGACGACCAGGTACAGGCGCTGCGGGAAATGGCACGCGTGCTGCGTCCCGGCGGGCGCGTTGCAGTGGCAACATGGGATACGTACGCCAACAGCCCAGGCTATGGCAGGCTGATTGGGCTGCTGGCGGATCTGTTCGGCGAAAGTGTCGCAGACGAACTGCGCCAGCCGTTTGCGCTGAGCGACACCGCGTGAGGTGGCGCAGTTGTTTGCGGAGGCAAGGATAGGGGAGGCTGCCGCCAGCACGCAGATGGGTGTGGCCCGTTTCCCATCGCTGGAATCGTGGATCAACACGGAGATACGCGGTTGGACCCTGGCGGACAGACTAGACGATCGAGCACAGCGCGACCTGCTGGCGGCCGCCGCCAAGGTCATGCAGCCCTACATTGCCCACGACGGAATGGTTGCTTTTCCTGCGCCAGCTCACATTGTGAGTTCAGCTGTGACGTAAGGTGCGGGCGGGCATAGGCACAGCGCAGGAAGCAACGCTGCGCCCGCCTGCCGTCAGCTCAGCTTTTGGCCGGGGTCGATTTTGACGTTGCGGAACTCGACCTCGATGGGGTAGGCGTAGCGGCGCCCGTTTTCTTTGTCGTGGCGCATGAAGGTGGGGGCCTCGACGCGGACGCGCAGCGCGTATTCGCCGGGGCCGGGCACCTGCCAGTTGCGGCCGTAGTGGTAGAGCCAGGGGTGCCAGAGAAAGGGCTGCAGATGGGTGCCGAGCTCGCTGCCCTTGCCGTCGACGAGGGTGGCGTGGACGGTCAGGTCGGGGATAAAGCGGCCGTCGGCACCGTCGCGTACGACGACCTCGACGTGCACGTTCTCATCGGTCGGGTTATGCCAGACCAGTTCGCCGTTCTCGAGCATGTACATGCCTTCGGCGTGTTCGACGGCATAGCCGATCAGGTAGTCGCCGGCGCGGATCTCGGCGCCATGAGCTTCCTGCTGCGTCATGTGCTCGACGGCGCGGGCATACACTTCGCCCTGCTGGCGGGCGAGCTTGAGCTGCTGTTCGGTGGCCTCATCGCTGGGGACCATGGGTGGATTGCTTGTTTTTTGGTTTGTCATATGTATGGCTCTCCTTCCGATAGAGTTTAGCGGATATCTGTGTGACGTCCACTTATCCACACATAAGATGCAGATACTGATTGGGTACGGACTTTCCTTATGGTTGGCGATGGAAGAATCGTGCGAGGCTCGCCCCACCGGGTACGGGAGTGGTGAGGTGACTTGGGGCGAGCCAGGCACGGCTGGGTTGATCTCAGCCGGTTTTCTGGCGGAGAAGGCGGGCCGAGTTGGCCAGGATGCCCAGGTCGGGGATGGACTGGGCGGCGGCGGCCAGGATGGGGGGCAGGAAGCCAAAGGCGGCCAGCGAGAGACCGACCACGTTGTAGACGGCCGTGAAGATCAGGTTCATCTTTACCACGCGCATGGTGCGTTGGGCGATCGCGAAGACCGTAGGGACGAGCAGCCAGTCGCTGCGCATGAGCGCGATGTGGGCGGCCTCCAGTGCCACGTCGGCGCCGGCCGCGCCCATGGCAATGCCCACGTCGGCCTGGGCCAGGGCGGGCGCGTCGTTGACGCCGTCGCCGACCATGACCACCGTGTGGCCGCGGGCCTGGTACTCCTTGACGATCGCGATCTTGTCCTCGGGCAGCAGCTCGGCCCGGTAGGCGACGCCCAGGCGTTCGGCCAGGGCAGCTGCGGTGCGCTGATTGTCGCCGGTCAGCAGCTCGATCTGGGCGACGCCCAGCATGCTGAGCCGGGCCAGCGCCGCAGGCACTTCGTCGCGCAGCGTGTCGGCGGCGGCAAACACGGCCGTGGGCTCACCATCGCATGCCATGTACAGCAGCGTCTTGCCCTGCGCCTCGAGTGCCGCGCAGCGGTCGGCGACCGTCTCGGCGGCGACTGGCCCGGTGATTGGCCCAGCGGTCGTCTCGACGACCGGCTCGGGGGCGAGCGCCACCAAGCGGCGGCTGCCGACCTCGACGCGCCGGCCGGCGACGGTGGCCTGGACGCCGATGCCGGGCAGCGCCGTGAAATCCTGCGGATCCGTGAGGGGCAGCGCCTGCTGCTGGGCCGCCCGGCGCAGGGCCTCGGCCAGGGGGTGCTCCGAGTAGCGTTCGGCCGAGGCCGCCAGCTGCAGCGCGGCAGTGGGGGACAGCCCGTTGAGCGGCACGACGTCGGCGATCTGCGGCTCGCCCAGCGTGAGCGTGCCGGTCTTGTCGATCAAGAGCACGTCGGCCTTGGCCAGCGTCTCCAGGTACTTGCCGCCCTTGATCAGCAGGCCGTGCCTGGCGGCGGCGCCGATCGAGGCGAGCATGGCGATGGGGGTCGCCAGTGCGATCGAGCACGAACAGGCCACGACCAGCACGGCCGCGGTGGACAGCGGGTTGCGGCTGATCAGGTAAGTGAGCAGGGCAATCGTGCCCACGATGGGCAGGTAGTAGCCCGTGAACTTGTCGGCAAAGCGCTGCACGTCGGCCCGGTGCGCCTCTGCCTCCTCGACCATCTTGACCACGCGGCCAAAGGTGGTGTCCGGCCCCACGCGCACCGTGCGCACACGCAGGCTGCCCAGTTGGGCGATCGTCGCCGCATAGACCTGCGCGCCTGGACCGGCATCCACGGGCACGGACTCGCCGGTGATGGTCGCCTGGTTGATGGTGGCATGGCCGGCGATCACCTCGCCGTCGACGGGGATCAGCTCGCCGGGGCGGACGACGACCACGTCGCCGATCTGCACGGCGGCGATCGGCAGCTCGACTTCCTCGCTGCCGCCCTCGCCTGTGCGCTCGACGCGGGCCGTCTGGGGCGCCAGCGCCGTCAGTTCCTTGACCGCGCGGCGGGCGCCCTCGGCCGTGAACTTCTCGGCATAGTCGCCGACGCGCATGAAGAAGACCACCACGGCCGCCGTCGCCCACTGGCCGACGGCCAAGGCAGCCACGACGCCGATGGTCATCAGGGTGTGCGAGGTGACCTGGCGCCGGGCGGCCGCCTGGACCACGTTGGCAAAGATCGGCCAGCCGGTCACCAGCACCAGCAGGGCGCCCAGCCAGAAGGGCACCAGGGCGGTGATGTTCGCAAAGAGCCCCAGCCACTCGCCGGCCACCACGATAAAGAGCACGGCGCCGAAGAACAGGGCAAAGAAGGTCAGCACGCGGCGCGTGAAGTTGGCGGGGACCGCGGTGGCGGGCGGCGCATCCTCTGCGGGCACCTGGTAGCCGGCGCCCTCGACGGCCTGCCGCAGGGTGGGCATGTCCACCAGGTTGGCGTCCAGCCGCACGATCGCCTTTTCGGCGCCCAGCAGCACGTTCGCCGACGTCACGCCGGGCACCTTCTCGATCGCCTGCTGCACATGGAGGGCGCACTCGGCGCAGTCCATGCCTTGGACGGGGAACTCGATTGTCTTGGTTGCGGCCATCGTACTTGATCCTTGTGGAACCTAAACGTCAAGCTGCAGTTCAGTGCCAGTTCTGTGGGGGTAGTGTAGCGCGTGCACTGGTAGACGCCCTGCGCGACGTCAGACAGGACCTCCTCCGCCAGGCGCAGCAGGCGGTCGATCCGTTCGTCGGCGAGGCGGTAGTAGGTGTAGCGGCTGCGCTGCTCGCTGGTGACGAGGCCGCAGTCGCGCAGGCAGCTCAGGTGGTTGGAGATGTTGGACTGGCTGAGCCCTGTCGCCGCGGTGATCTCGCCCACGTTCCGCGGCCCGGCGCGCAGCGCCTCCAGGATGGCGAGCCGGGAGGGATCGGCAAAGCCACGGAACAATTTGGCCTTCAATTCAAGCTCGAGCTTATCGGAGATTGTCAGCATCTAGCGAATCCTCTTGCATCATGATATCAGTATTCTATGATGTAATGATAGGCTGTAACGAGGAATTTGTCTAAGTTAGCGTGGCGCCATGCCAGGGTCGAGGCGAGTGGTCGGGGTCCCGCCCAATGTCCCCGGCCATTTGACACTGGGCGCGGCGCGGCGTAATATATTAATAGTTGCTTATATGTTATGGGGTACGCGATGAGCAGAACGTATTACCATTTGTGCGGATGACCACGATGATCCGGCGCTGGCGCTGGCGGCGCAGGATCACCTGCTGGACGGCGTGACGGCGACGCGGACTGCCGAGCTGTTTGCTGCGCTCTCTGATCCGACGCGGGTGCGCATTGTGGGGCTGCTGGCCCACACGGAAATGTGCGTGGGCGACCTCTGCCTGGTGCTGGGGATGAGCCAGCCGGCGGTTTCGCACCACCTGCGGCTGCTGCGTACGCTGCGGCTGGTCACGGCGCGCAAGGAGGGCAAGCACGTGTTCTATTCCCTGGTCGACGACCACATTCACCAGCTGTTTCACCAGGGTGTCGACCACATCCAGCACGGGTAACGTGCTCTTTTTTTGGCCCAACGCATTCATCTATGTTTATGTGTTCATAGGTGTGAGATGGAAGAGTTGAAGATTGCAGCTGCCCCGGCACCTGAGGAAGCAAAGCACGAGCACGGGCACGATCACGGCAGCGCACCGGCGTTTCTGCCGCACTGGCTGCAGGAGCGGTGGACGCTGGCCCTGGTGGCGGTGGCGGGCGTGTTTCTCGCCGTCGGCTGGATCGGCGAGACGTTCTTGGGCCTGCCGCCCCAGGTGGCGCTGCTGTTTTACATCCTGGCGTATGTGGCCGGCGGCTGGGACGTCGCCACCCATGCCATACCGGGCCTGCTGCGCGGCAAGTTTGACACCGACGTGCTGATGCTGGCGGCAGCCGCCGGCGCGGCGCTGCTGGGCGAGTGGGCGGAGGGCGCCTTTCTGCTGTTTCTGTTCAGCCTCGGCCATGCGGGCGAGCACTATGCGCTGGACCGTGCCCGCAACGCCGTCAACGCGCTGGGGGCGCTGATGCCCAAGACGGCGCACGTGCGCCGCGGCGGCCAGGTCGAAGAGGTAGACGTGGCGAGCCTTGCCGTGGACGATGTCGTCGTGGTGCGGCCGGGCGACCGCATCCCGGTGGACGGGGCCGTGGCGGCGGGGAGCAGCACGGTGGACCAGGCGGCGGTGACGGGCGAAAGCGTGCCGGTCGCCAAGCAGGTGGACGACGAGGTCTTTGCCGGGACGGTGAACCAGGAGAACGCGCTGGACGTGCGCGTCACGCGGGTCGCCGCCGACAACACGCTGGCCCGCATCATGCGCATGGTGCAGGAGGCGCAGAGCCAGCAGAGCCCCACGCAGCAGTTTACCGAGCAGTTCACGCGCTGGTTTGTGCCGGCCGTGTTGGTGCTGGTGGCGCTGGTGGTCGTGATTCCGCCGCTCGTGAACCTGATGCCGCTGAGCGAGAGCTTTTACCGCGGCATGCTGCTGCTGGTGGCGGCCTCGCCCTGTGCGCTGGCCATCGGCACGCCGGCGGCGGTGCTGGCGGGCATTGCCCAGGCGGCGCGCCACGGCGTGCTGATCAAGGGCGGCGTCCACCTGGAGAATCTCGGCCGCGTGCAGGTGATGGCGTTTGACAAGACCGGCACGCTGACGGAGGGGCGCTTTGCCGTCACGGACATCGTGCCGCTGGACGGCGCAGGCGAGGAGCAGGTGCTGCGGCTGGCGGGGGCCGTCGAGCGGCAGTCCAACCATCCGCTGGCGCAGGCGGTGGTGCGGGCGGTCGAGGAGCGCGGGCTGCAGGCGCCGGCGGCGGAGAACGTGCAGAATACGGCCGGGCGCGGGCTGCAGGGGAGTGTCGAGGGGAAGACGGTGCGTGTCGGTTCGCAGGCGTTTTTCGATGGGGCGGACGGCGCACCCGTGGATGCGGACGTGAGCCGCCAAGATTGACGAATTCGAGCGGCAGGGCAAGAGCACCATGCTCGTCGCAGTCGGACGGGCGGCTGGTGGGGCTGCTGGCGCTGGCGGATCAGCCGCGGCCGGGCGTTGCCGGGGTACTCAAGCAGCTGGGCGACCTCGGCGTGCGCAAGCTCGTGATGCTGACCGGCGACAATCCCCAGGCGGCGCAGCGGATCGGCGCCGAGGTCGGCGTCACCGACGTGCGGGCGGGGCTGCTGCCGGAGGACAAGCTCGCGGCCATCCAGGCGCTGGCGCGCGAGCACGGGCGGCTGGCGATGACCGGCGACGGCGTCAACGATGCCCCGGCGCTGGCGACGGCCACCGTCGGCATCGCGATGGGCGGGGCGGGCACGGCGGTGGCGCTGGAGACGGCGGACGTGGCGCTGATGGCGGACGACCTGGGGAAGCTGCCGTTTGCGGTGGGGCTCAGCCGGGCGAGCCGGCGGATCATCGTGCAGAACGTGGTGATCGCGCTGGGAGTGATCGCGGTGCTGATCTTGACCTCGGTGCTGGGGGTCGTGCAGTTGAGCGGGGCGGTGATATTTCACGAGGGGAGCACGATTCTGGTGGTGCTCAACGCGCTGCGGCTGCTGGTGTATAAGTAGACGGAGAGGCACGCAGGCCGCGAAGTTGGGAACGTCCCTGGCTCGGCACAAACCGATCGTCGTAGAGGAAATGAGCTTGCGCCGTGCCAGGGTCGAGGCACGTAATCGTCGCGAATGTGCCGGGGACGTTATGCAGAAAGTAATGGGTAGCAACGATGCACAGTTCGTGCGAGGCTCGCCCCACGCGGCACGGGGGTGGCGAGGTGATGGGGGGCGAGCCAGGCACGGGGCGGTTAGAACTTGACCATGAAGGCGGTGAAGTACATGACGGCCACGCCTAGGGCGACGCCGGCGAGGTTGGTCCAGGTCAGGGCGGGGGCCTGGTGGCGGGCGGCGTCGTTGACGACCAGCTTGCCGACTTCCCAGATGACCTGGACGATGGCGCCGAGGCCGATGCCCAGGAAGATGGTGGCGGCGACGGGGTTGAAGACGAAGCCGCCGACCCAGACGCCCAGAATGGCGGGGCCGCCGGCCAGCAGGGCCAGCAGGGCAAAGTGCCACAGGGGCGGGCGCTGGCGGGTGAGCGGCGAGACGATGCCGACGCCCTCGGTGATGTTGTGGAGCGTGAAGCCGAGCACCAGGAAGGTGCCGAGGGCGGCCTCGCCCAGGCCGAAGGCGGCGCCGATGGCCAGGCCCTCGCCGAGGTTGTGGAGGCCGATGCCGAGGGCGATCAGGTAGGCAATCTGCAGCGGCGTGCGCGGGGCACCGCCCTTGCGGCGGCCGATGGCCAGGAGCACGCCGAGCGTGAGCAGGGCCGTGAAGGCGACCAGCGGCACGCCCTGCCAGAAGACGGGCAGGTCGGCGGCGAACTCGAGCGCGTCCAGCCACGTGCTGACGGCGAGGTAGAGCAGCAGGCCGACGGTCAGGCACAGGACGAAGTTCATCACCGTGCGTCCCGAGCGGCGCAGCAGGGGATACCAGAGCATGCCCAGCAGGATCGGCACGATGCCCACGTAGAGGCCGAGCAGGCCAAAGCGCACAAAGAGGGTGGCGGACGGCTGCGGGGTCTGCACGGCGGCGGGGATCTCGCCCTCAAAGGTCATGCCGATCGAGGTAATAAACTTGCACGACATGCAGTTCCTCGCGCACCCACGGATAGGGGATCTGGAAGGTCGCCCGCCCGAGGCGGGGGATCGTGGGGGAAGGCGACGCCGTGAAGGACCAGAAGGCGTCGTCGACGGCCACCTGCGCCACGGTAATCTCCTGCGGGCCATCGTTGACGACCTCGACCTGGATCATGCCCGGTGCCGGCAGCGTGATGCGCTCTACCGCCAGCTGTTCCACCGGCGGGCCTGTCAGTTCGCCGAGGCCGGCGCCGGTGGCGACGATGTAGGCAAGCATCAGGCCCAGCAGCAGCAGCGGGAGCAGCAAGAGCAGCCACGTCAGCGCCGGCGAGGCCGGCTTGGCGACACGGACATCCTCGACGTTCATCGGACGACCTCCTTGGAAACTGGATCCACCGTGCTGCCCGCGAGGCCACGCTGGTCCCACTCCGCATCGACGGCGGCTTCGGCCAGGCCGCTGGCCCAGTCCGCTTCAGACAGGGCGCGGAAGAAGCCCATCCAGCCCAACTCGGCAAACTCGCTCTGGTGGGCGTGGAACATGTACTGGCCCGGCCAGCGGTAGCAGAACTCCACCAGGCCGCGCTGCGCCTGGCACTGCATGATCGTGTCGACGGTGCGGTGGGTCGGCTCGAGGGTGGTGCCGTGGTCGTAGTAGTCGAAGAACTCGGCGTGCAGGTGGAGCGAGTTGATGAGGTCGAACTCGATGATGTTGATGAGATAGAGCCGCACCCGCTCGCCGACCTTGATCGGGATGGGGCGGCGGGCAAACTCGTGGCCGACGGTGTTGACGGCGTAGATCTCATTCTCGTTGTCGAAGTTGGTGTCGAAGGCGTTCATCATCATCATGAACTCGCGCGCCGGCGGGCGGCCCTGCCGCGGGGTCGACGATGAAGGCGCCGTACAGCCCCTTGTGGATGTGGCGCTTGAGCGGGGCGGCGTGGCAGTGATAGAGATGGCAGCCAAAGGGGTAGGCATCAAACTCGTAGATGAACTCCTGGCCGGGCTGGATCTCGCCGGGACCGGCGCCGGGGACGCCGTCCATTTCGGCGGGGTGGATGCCGTGAAAGTGGAGCGTGTGCGGGTGGCTGCTGCCGTTGTAGAAGTGGATGCGGATGCGATCGCCTTCGGTGCAGCGGATGGTCGGCCCCGGCACGCGGGCGTTGTAGGTCCAGGCGGGAAAGCGGATGCCGGGCGCAATCTCGATCTCCTTGTCGCCGGCAAAGATTTCGTATTCGCGCAGGCGCTGGCCGCTGGGCAGGGTGCTGACTTCGCCGTAGTCCCAGTCGACCAGCATGCGCATGGGGTCGAAGCCGTTGGCGGCGTGGTCGACGGCGCCGACGAGCATGGATTGGCCGTGGGCGTGGCCGGGTGCTGCGCCGGGTGCTGTCGCCGGGTCGCCGGGCATGGACATGCCGGGCATCGCGCCGGCGGGGGCGGTGGCAGGCGCAGGTGCGGGCTGGAGGAGTACGCCGGCGGCGCCCAGGGTCGAACCCAGGCCAAGGCGTAGAAAGTCACGCCGGGCCAGGAACTGGCGTACTGTGTGATGGAACATGGAATCGATACACCTCTCCTTGTAGCAATGCCTCAAAATTATCTTAGTGTCAGACTAAAATACATCTTTTGCGGGGCACTGTCAAGCATCTAGCAGTATGCATAGGTGGATTTGGAGAATGTCCCTGGCTCGGCGCAAACCAATCGTGGTAGGGGAGGTGAGCTTGCGCCGTGCGGGTCAGACGGCGGTAGTCGCTCTTAAATGTCCCGGGGACGTGGGTGGCGTGCAGACGGGGTTTGGCTTTCGTGCAGGTACAGCTGATTACTGCTGTATCAGCCGGTCGATCTCCACATCGTCCAGCGAGAGCGGGTCTTCGACCGGCTCAAGGTGCGTAAACACCGTGGTTGGGCGTGTCAAAGGCGGCCCGCACGTCATGTTCGATCTGCTCCAACACGTCATGGCCGTGCTGCACGCTCCAGTCGCCCGGCACCAGCACATGGAACGAGATGAAGCGGCGTGGGCCTGCCTCGCGCGTGCGCAGTGAGTGGAAGGCGATGCCATGGTCCTCATACGTGGCAAGGACATCCTCAATCCTCTCCCGTTCGGCCGTGGGGATCGCCGTGTCGAGCAGGCCTAGGGCGGATCGGCGCCGCACGAGGTGCACACCTGACCAGACGATGTTGGCGGCCACGACCAGCGCAATCAACGGGTCAAGCGCCAGCCAGCCTGTAAGCGCCACCAGGGCTACGCCCACCACCACGCCCGCCGAGGTCCACACGTCCGTCATCAGATGCCTGGCATCTGCCTCCAACAGAATCGAGTGATAGCGGCGGCCGGCGACCAGAGGACGCGCGCCGCCCCAAAGTTCGATGGCCGACGCCATGACGGATACCACAAGACCGATGCCCACGTTCTCCAGCGGGACGGGGTTCAGCAGGCGGCCGACCGCCGACCAGGCAATCATGCCGGCAGGTAATCGTTCATTTAACACCGCGCCGGGCACGGCGTGCACCGAAGTTACCGCAGCAAAAACCGTAAATTAGTTCTATCCGCGGGTTGGGAGCTTGTCCTGAGATAAACATTGGGCGAAAGGGTTTGACCCTTTCGCCCAATGTTGACGTGCCATCAATTGCCTCGCCTCAACGGCTACCGCCGTACTGCGGGCATGAAGAGGTTCGTCGAGAGGGTAAGACCGCGAATCTGGGTGGCGACCAGTGTGCCGTCCGCCGCCTTGTAGCTGTTGACGACGGCCGTAGCGCCCACATTCAGGCTGCCAAAGTAATCGTTGAAATTGGTGGCCGGAATCACGGTGTAGCTTACACCGCCGATGACCCAGGTCGTACCCTGCACCGCGGCAGCAGCCTGCGCCCCGCCCTTGTCGTCGATCTTGCCCAGGTAGGTCTGCGGCCCGGCTCCCGGCGGCACATGTGCTTCGATTTCCTTTACCTGCTTCACACCGCCTTGCACGGAGTATTCGACCCCTACGTAGGCGCCGATGCCGAGCACGGCGTTGGTCTCGTCAAACCTGGCACCGGCACCGGCCTCATAGGCGACATCGTCCACGATCCACGTCCCCACCAGGCCGCCGCTCGGCATTTGGTTGACAAAACCAAAGACCTTGAAGTCGTCGGGTGCAGTGGCGCCGCCAGTTCTCGGTCGTGCTCTCAATCTGCTTGGCGATCCGTTCGCCGCTGCCGCCAAGGTAATACTCGACCTTGACGCGTGCGCCGTTGACCAGCGCGCCGTCGTTCTGCTCGAACTTGGTGGCGGCCGTCGCCGTGTAGGTGATGCCGCCGATGCTCCAGATGCCCACGAGACCGTCGGGCACGCTGTCTGCAATCCCATAGGCGTGGCCCTCAGCGCCTTCGTACACGCCGTTGCCGTCGTCGTCGCTGCCGCCACTGTCGCCGGCATACTTCGTCTCAATCTCGCGTGCCCGGTTCACACCGGTCGCATCCGTTGCGAAGTGCACCTTGACGGTGCCGCCGACCGCAAACGGTCCGTTTACCTGCACAAACTCGGTGCTGGCGTCGGCAACATAGCTCATGCCGCCCACGTTCCATGCCCCGATCAGGCCGGCGGGAAAGCTCTGCAGCACCCCGTAGATCTCGCCTTCGCCGGCGGTGCCGCCCGTCTCGCCTGTTCCGGTTGTTCCGTCGCAGCGATAGTCGCGCTCGGTTTCGATCTCGCGCGCCGTAGCGGGGGTAGTTGTCGTCAGGGCATGAACCTTGACACAAACGCCGACCGCAAATGCGCCGTCTTCCTGCTTGAACTCGCTGCCGGCGGGCGCATTGTAAGTGACGCCGCCTACAACCCAGGTGCCCACCAAATTGGCCGGGAAGCTTTCGATACGGCCGTAGCGCTCGACCTCGCCGGTAGGCGTCGCACTGGGTGTTGCACTAGGCGTAGGCGTAGGGCCGCTGCAATCCGACGCAGGTTCGCTTTCGATCTCACGCGCAGTGAAAGGAGACGAGCTGCCCGCATAGTGAACCTTGGCACAGGCGCCGACGGCAAGCGGCCCTGCCACCTGTTTGAAGGAAGTGCTGCCGGTTGCGTTGTACGCCACGCCGCCGACAACCCAGGCACCCACAAAACCAGGCGACGGCATGCTCTGGACCAGGCCATAGGCTTCGCCTTCCGCCGGCGCCGTCGGCGTCTCACTGGGAGTTACGCTCGGTGTCACGCTGGGCGTCACGCTAGGTGTCTCACTGGGTGTGGCGCTAGGTGTCTCACTGGGCGTCACGCTGGGTGTCGGCGTGCCTGCCGTACAGTTGTCACTGCTCTTACTGGCGATCTTGGTTGCGCTGTACGGCTCCGCCGTACCGATGTATTCCACTTCCACACAGACGCCCACGGCAAAGTCGCCGTTGTCTTGGCGGAAGTCGGTGCCGGCGGTCGTGACAAAGCTGCGGCCGTCGACGTTCCACTGGCCGATAAGCCCGCTGGCGGGCATGGAAGTAATACGCCCGATCCAGTTGAGCTGCTGGGCACTTGCACTATGGCCCGACCAGACGGCCGCGGCGAGGACGATGGCAGCGAGGGTGGTCAGCGCGTAGCGCGCGGCAGTATAGGTCACTCGACGTTGCATGATGGTGCGGTTCTCCCGGTTTCAGCTCGATGAAGGTTAGGGTTCAATGTGCAACTGCACTGCATTGCACAGAGTTGCCGCGGGACGGAAAAATACATCCGGGCATGATCCAGTAATGATGGGCAAGCCTGCTTGCGCCGCAGTACCGCGCCGGCGCACATAACAGTGTGCATATACAAGTAATGGATGTGTTTTGATGACGTTGTCTCCAGGCCTCAGGCCGCGGTGCAGCGTCGACGCTGGAGCTGCAGCCACTCGCTTGTGTCTCTCTCAGCGACCCTACCATTTGGATAGTGGAACTCCTGTCCTTCGGTCGATCCGGCAGCAGGCACGGGGCGCGATACTGCAGGTGTCACACGGTATCCTTGCTACAATCAAACAAAGGGAATCACATTATCATGCCTGCGCCTGAACTCATTCTCAACGGTCTGAGCAATATCGCGAATCAATGGTGGCTGCTGGCGGCAGCCTGGCATGCCTATTTTGCCGTGCTGATTGTCGGGCTCATCCTCGGCGTGCGCCCTTCCAAGCGCGTGGCCGGCATCCTGCTGGCGCTGCCGCTGCTCTCGGTGAGTGTCCTGGCCTGGACGGCGGCCAACCCCTTTAACGGTGCGCTGCTGGGGCTGGCCGGGGTGGCCCTGATCGTGCTGGCATTCCGGCTGCCGGACGAGCCAATCCAGATTGCGCCGCTGTGGGTCGTGGTTGCCGGCGCGCTCATGTTCGTCTTTGGCTGGGTGTACCCGCACTTCCTGGATACGTTTCCGGTATTTGCGTACCTGTATGCGGCGCCGACGGGCCTGGTGCCCTGCCCCACCTTGTCGATCGTGATCGGGCTGGCGCTCATCGCCGGCGGCCTCGATTCACGGCTCTGGACCTCCGTCCTGGCCGCCACCGGCCTCTTCTACGGTCTCTTTGGCGCCCTGCGGCTGGGTGTCACCATCGACATCGTGCTGCTGCTCGGCGCCTTGATTGCCCTGGTGGTCGTCTTCCTGCCCAAGATGCACGCAGCAAGGCCGGCCCCTGCGCATTGATGGCACTGCCGACCGCACAAGCAATGTCCCCGGGACCTGCGCGAACGCAAGCGTTCGCTAGGTCCCGGGGACATTGCTTGTGCGGTCGCTGCCTAGCGCGATCGCTCCGCAGCCTAGGACGGGCGGGATAGTTATGCTGGCGAACGGGATTCACCTGTTTGCGCGACGAACTGGCACATGGGCGTGCCCCTCCGCACGTGGGCGTGCGGACTAAACAACGTGGCTTGTTCAGATAACAGGATGGCAGCCAGGAGTTACGGCGAGACGATGATGGTGCCCATCATACGGTTGGGGAAGTCGCGGCGGGAGTAGTAGGTGTATTGGCCGGGGGTGGTGAAGGTGTAGGACCAGGTGTCGCCGGTCGCCAGGTCCCCCGAATCCCAGGCCTCCGCGCCGTTGGGCAGTTCGGCGTAGGCGCCTTGCTGCTGGGCCGCCAACTGTGGATCGCAGGTGACGGTGTGGAAATCGGTGTCCTTGTTCTGCCAGACGACGGTGGCGCCGCGGGGGATTTTCAGGCGGCCGGGCTGGAATTGGGCGGCGTCGCCGGGCGTGATGGCGACTTCGAAACGGGTCTGCTGGGCCTGGACGGCGCAGGCGGAGAGGAGGAGGGTGAGGAGGAGCAGGGCGAGGGCGCGTGGGAAGTGACGTGGCGGACATGGGTTTGGCTCCTTGGTGGGGGGTGAAGAGATGTGCCAGGCGCTGCCCACAGGGTTGGGGGCAGCGGAGTTGAGAGGGGGCAGCGCCAGGCACGGTTGGGTGTTCTCGCATTGGTTACAAATCCTAGACTAGGAGGCGGTTGGCGTTTTTGAAGTAGCGGTCGCGGATGGTGTCGCCGGCCATGTAGGCGAGGGCGAGCAGCGTCTCGGTCGGGTTGGCGCCGGGGTTCTGGGGATAGAGGGCGGCGCCGGTGACGAAGACGTTGGGCGTATCCCAGACCTGGCCGTACTTGTTGGTGACCGAGTTGCCCGGGTCGCTGCCCATGATGGCGCCGCCGGTGCAGTGGGTGCTTTGGTACTGGTGCACGTTGTAGGGGGCCAACTCGTCGGTCGTGGTCATGCGCTTGGGGTTCATCTGCTGCATGATCTCCTTGCAGCGCTGGGCCAGGTAGCGGTACAGGTTGTACTCGTTGTCGTGAAAGTCGTAGGTGAGGCGCAAGAGCGGCTGGCCCCAGGCGTCGTTGTAGTTTGGATCGAGGTCCAGGAACTGGTCGCTGTAGGCCTGGATCTCGCCCTGGATGCCAACGCCGACGACGCTGCTCCAGTTGCTGCGCAGGTTCTCCTTCCACTCCTTGCCCCATTCCTTGCCGCGGTGGGCCAGGCTGCCTACGTCGCCGGCGGTGGCGATATCGCCGCTGGTCTTGGAGCCGCTGGGGGGCGAGGCAGCGTTGGTGCCGGCGGTCGCCGAGGGCATGCCCAGGGCAGAGATCAGGGGGTCGTCCTCACCGGAACCGCAAGAGATCGAGGCGCCGCCGATGAAGTCCAGGTCGCTGTGGTCAAAGTTGTCGGCGTTGAACTCGTAGATCAGGTTCTGGGTGACGCCGTTGGCCATGTAAAGGTTGTAGCGGTGCCCTTCAAAGATGCCGGTGGCGGGGCCCTTCAGGAGTTGGTAGGTGTAGTTCTTGCCGACCATGCCGTGGTCGTTGCCGATGCCGTTGGGGTGAGCATCGCCGCGCGACAACAGGAGCATGCGGACATTGGTCAGGGTATAGCCGGTGAGCATGACGACGTCGGCCGGCTGGAAGTGTTCGTCGCCGGTGAGGAGGTCGACATAGGTGATACCGCTGGCCAGGCCGTCGGCGCCGATTTCGACGCGCAGCACCTTGGCGTGGTTGCGAATCTCGTAGTTGCCCGTGCGCAAGGCAGCCGGAATGTGCACGTTGACGCCGCTCATCTTGGCATCGACCTCGCAGCCGAAACGGGTGCAGAAGCCGCAGTAGATACAGCCGGCGTGCTCCGTGCCCAACGGGGTGCGGAAGGCGCGCGAGACGATGCCGGCGGGCTGAGGGAAGGGCTTATACCCAAGGGCAGTGCAGGCGTCGGCAAACATCATGGCCGGCAGCGTTACGGGGTGTGCGGGCAGCGGGTAGGGGCGGGCGCGCGGCGCCTCGAAGGGATTGCCGCCGGGGATCAGCTTGCCGTTGAGGTTGCCGGCCTGGCCCGAGGCGCCGAGGTCGTACTCGATAGCGTCGTAGTAGGGCTCCAACTCCTCATAGGTAATCGGCCAGTCCTGGATGGTCATATAGGGTGGGATCTTGTCCTTGCCGTAGCGTTCGACGTTGTGCGAGCGATGCTGGAAATCGGCGGGAAGAAAGCGCCAGAACTGCCCCGTCCAGTGGACGCTGGCGCCGCCGTTGCCGCTGCCGGGCATAAAGGAGCCGTACTGGCGGATGGGGAGCGCTGCCAGCCGGGGGTTGGGACGCCAGGTCCAGGTTTCCTGGCGCAGGTTGACCATCATCGCCTTGCGAATGCGGTAGCGCAGGCCGTCGTGGTTGTGCTTGAAGTCCGGGTTGCCCCAGCGTGCGGGGCCCTGTTCGAGGGCGACCAGCTTGTAGCCGGCGCTGCCGAGCTTCCACCCCATGATGCCGGAGGTCCACCCGGCGCCCACCGTGACGACGTCAACCTTGCTGTGCGTAATTGCCATACTGTGTTCTCCTACCTGGTTCTCTTACCGGTTCTCTTGCCCAGTATCGGACCCGCTGACGGGCAGCACGACGTGGGGGTTGGCGGGTTGGCCGGGTGCAAACATATTCATCTGCATGATGCTTTGCGGCTGGCGGGCGGTGCCTTCCTGCTGAAACTCCCAGGGCTCGTAGGCGCGCTGGGCGCCGGGGTAGCCGATGAGCTTCCAGCCGGCCAGGTCACGATTGCCGCCATAGACGGGGTCGCCGAACATGCCCTCGGCGGTGTGGCGCCGCACGTTGTGAAAAAAGGATTCGGCGCTCAGGTTCTTGTCGAAATCGGCGTTTGCGATCTTGCCGTCGACCATGGCGCCGACAACTTCGTCCTGCTCCTTTTCGTCCAGGTCGACGAAGTCCTTGCCGTACTTGGCGTTGACGTAGCGGTCGAGTGCGGCCACGCCGATGCGATAGACCTCGCGCGGGGTGAGGATCGACTGGTAGCCATAGCGGGCGATCTCGCTGGAAGGCACCCAGATGATCTCATAGGCAGCGGGCAGCGCCTGGGCCGCAGGGGGCAGGGTAGTCGTGAGGGCGGCCGTGCCGGTGATGGCGTTCGTCGAGGTGATGGGGCTGCCCTGGGGTGGGGGCGGCGTGATCGTGGGGGTGGGGGTCGCCGTTGGCCCTTCCGTTGGGCTTGGTGCAGGCGTGGGCGTGGGAGTGGGGGTCCCTTCCGCATGCGGATCGCCCTGGCTCTGCACCACAGCCCCGGGCGCGGCGGGCGGCTGGTCGCCGCTGTAGACCTGGACAAAGGGGCCATCGCGATAGGTGGCCTCGTTAAAGCCTTCGTGGAAGGCGAGCATGTTGTCGATGTAGGTGATCACGCCGGCCTCACGTGCGCCGGGGTCATCGGGGGTGCCGGGCAGGATCCGGGCGGCGACCGCTTCGACCGTACGCGCCTCGTGCGGGGTGAAGACCTGGAACCTGCCGGGGACCGGGGGCTGCATGGGAGTATAGGGCACCTCGGGATATTGGAGTGCGATCGGCACCTGTGTCGGGGCCGGTGTGGGAGGGGAGAGGACCACGTCACGTGTATTCCCCAGGTCACGGCTGTCGCAGCCTGCGATCGTCAGCGAGGCGCCGGCAGTCGCCAGGCCCACCCCTTTTAGGAAGCTGCGGCGTGACAGTTTTGGCAGCTTTTTTGACTTGTCCATCGTTTCCTCCTAGATCGATCAGCGTGCATGCAGCGTGTACAGGTAGGCGGCGATGTCGCGCGCATCGTGCTCGGAGACGCCGAGTTCCAGCATGGCGCTGCCGGGAGCGATCTGCTGGGGGTGCATGATCCAGGTCACCATGTTGTCCGGCGTGTTGGAGAGCACGCCCGCGAGGTAGGCACGATCGGCGATCCCGATGAGGGGCGGGCCGACCTGGCCCTTGGCGCCGTCAATGCCCGGAATGGCGTGGCAGGCACCGCAGCCGTACTGGGGAATCAGCTGCCGGCCGCGCTCGGCGTCGCCGCCCGGCACCGCCTTGTCACTGCTGGCCATGGCCACAGTGGCGCCCAGGCCGTCGAAGCAGCCGCCCAGCAGCAGCGCGCACGCAAGCAGAAGAAGCAGCGGGCCGGCCCGCAGGTATCGTCAGGGTTTGCTCCAATTTACCTATCCTCCTTCAACAGGGGCGCGGTCCCCGGGGAGCGCGCGAACAAGCTGCATATCCAAAGTGCTGCGCTCGCGCAGGCGCATGCCGCGCTCGACCGCCGCCAACCAGGCCACGAACAAGCCCAACACGGCGCCCAGGTAGACAAGCCCGGACGGCACCCACATGACGACGCCGGCGAGCTGCTGATCGGCAAGCGGCGTCAGGCCCCAGGGTCTGGTGAGCGGGGCATAGATGGGGTACCAGAGTGTCGGCGAGAAGGTCAGCAGCGCGCCGAGGATGCCGCCCTGGAGCGCGGTCAAGAAAATTGCCAGGATGCTGATGCCGTAGGCGCGCGGCCCGCCGGGGGGATCCAGCACGGCCCACCAGAGCAGCAGGGCGGCGCCAAAGAAGCAGGCGTGCTCCAGGATATGGACATATTCGTGACGCAGGGCGGCCTGGTAGAGAAAGGGCGTATGCCAGGTCCACAGCAGCCCGGTGTGGAGCAGCCAGACGAGCGGCGGCAGGGTGAGCAGCTGCCAGCCCCGGCGCGGCCATTCAGCATCCCGCCAGAACCCGCCCACGGCACGGCGCTGCGGTGGGGACAGCGCCCAGAGCCAGGCGACCAAGGGGCGGGCCAGCACAAAGAGCGGGGGCGCCACCAGGAGGAGGAGCAGGTGCTGCACCATGTGCGCCGAAAAGAGCGCTTCGCTCAGGGCGTCGAGGGGGGAAAGGAGCGCAACGACCAGGGCTGCCATCCCACCGAGGAAGGCTGACAGCTGACCCCAGCGGATGCCGCGACCTGCACCGGCGCGCCGCCAGCAGCGGGCGGTTCCCCAAGCGTAGAGGCCGGCGGGCAGCAGGAGCGCCAGCAGCAGGGCCGGGTCCCAGTTCCAGGCGCTCCAGAGGGTTTGCGGGCCGAGCAGTGCCGGCGATTGGTGCAGCAGCAAAGAGAATGGATGCATCAGGTAGCCGGCCATCAATGGTAGTAGCAAGGGCCAAGGCCGACGATGGCGATGGCGCTGAAGATCATGATCAGCAGCGAGAGGCCGCTGAGGCCCATGCCCATGAGGCCTAGGAGGCGGCGCGAGCCGAGCATGCCGCCGGGGGCGGGAGAAGACGGACAGGCGGGGACGCCTGCGCTCCGGTTGCACCGCGCCAGGTGAAGAAGGCCGCGAGGGTGGCGAGGAGGGCGACGGCGCCGAGCACGGCGGTGAGGATCAGGAGCCAGGTGGACAGTTGGTCGAGGCCGAGGGCACAGCCGTTGTAGACGAGCGGGTAGGCGATGGCCAGGTGGAGTGTCCAGGCGGCGACGCCGCCGAAGAGGCCGAACCACAGCGCCCATTGGCGCTGCTCCTGGCCGCTTGGCTGTCCGACTGCCTGACTGCCGTGATGCTGGCCCAAGCTGCCGCCGCTTGTGGATGTGTTCAGTCGCCATACGAACTCTCCATAGAACTTCTCCGTCAAACCTCTGAGCTTCCAGCCTGCTATGACGCGAGATAGGGCGACAGGTAGAGCGAGACAAAGATCACGATCCAGACGGCGTCGACGAAATGCCAGTAGAGGGCGGTGTTCTCCACGGCCTGGTAGTGGCGGGCATCAAAGTGGCCGAGTGCGGCGCGCACGAGCATGAAGGCCGCCAGCACCAGCGCGATCAGGACGTGCAGGCCGTGCAGACCCGTGATGGTGAAGAAGAGCGAGCCATAGGCATTGGTCTGCGGCGTAAAGGTGGCCTGTGTATACTCGACGGCCTGGAGGCTGAGGAAGAGGATGCCCAGCACCAGGGCAATGGCGAGGCCGATCTGCAAGCCGTGGCGGTCGCCCCGGCGAATGCTGCGCACCGACATCTGCATGGGCCAGCTGCTGGAGAGAAGAATCACCGTGTTGATGGCGGCGAGCAGCAGCTCCGGCCGGTCGACGCCGCCGGCCGGCCAGGTGGGCGAGTTGGCGCGCAGAAAGAAGTAGGTCGAGATGAGGGCGCCGAAGAGCGTGGCCTCGCTCAGGATGAGAAACAACATCCCCCACCAGCCGACCGTGCGGGGGCCGGCCAGCACATCGCTGTGCGGCAGGGTGACGGTGCGGGGGGAAACGGGCCCCGTATGCAGTCCGGCAGGCGGGTTGGCGTTCATACGGCGTTCTCCTCTCCATGGGGCGCCTGGGGCCAGAACCAGCCCCCCAGGGCAAGCAGGCTGATGAAACCGCCGACGGCGATGAGCGCAAGGAGGTTAATCAACAGGCCGACAAGGGCGACAAACATGCCAAAGGCCAGCACTAGCGGCCAGTAGGAGTCCTCAGGGATGGGCATGATGGCGTCCGGCTGGGCGTCGAGCACTGTCGTCATGATCGTCTCGCGCGCGTCGGGGTCGGTGAAGCGGCGGCCTTCGTGCTCGACGTCGGGCAGGCGGCCGCCGCAGGGTCGGTCAGCACGGCTTCGCCGGGATGCTTGGGCGGCACGGCTGCGAGGTGCTCGCTCCCTTCCCCGTGGGGATTGGCATGCACGGACGAGCGTTCTTCCCAGAGGGGATTGCCGCTGCGCACGGTGGGGATCAGGCGGAAGTTGAAGACGGGGGGCGGCGAGGGGGTCGCCCATTCCAGCGTGCTCCCGTCCCACGGATTGGGGCCGGCCTCCTCCCCTGAGCGCAGGCTCCACAGCCAGTTGGCGACAAAGAGCAGAATGCCGACTGCCAGGAGATAGGCGCCGATCGTCGAGAGCAGGTTGGGAATCTCGAAACCCAGGCCCGGGAGAAAGGTGTAGTAGCGGCGGGGCATGCCCAGCAGCCCGGCGATGTGCATGGGGAAAAAGGTCAGGTTGAAGCCCACGAACATGGTCCAGAAGTTCCAGCGGCCCAGCCGCTCGTCGAGCAGGCGGCCGGTCATCTTGGGCAGCCAGTAGTAGAAGGCGCCGAAGAGGGGGAAGACCATGCCGCCGATCAGGACGTAGTGAAAGTGCGCGACCACGAAGTAGCTGTCGGTGATCTGCTGGTCAAAGGGCACGACGGCGAACATGACGCCGCTGAGGCCGCCGATGATAAAGATGACGAGGAAACCGACGATAAAGAGGAGCGGGCGTCTTCCAGACCGGCCGGCCGTCCCAGAGCGTGCCGATCCAGGCAAAGATCTGGATGCCGGCGGGAATGGTGATGACCAGGGTGGCGGCGCTGAAGAAGCTGGCCGAGACGCCGGGCAGCCCGACGGCGAACATGTGGTGGGCCCAGACGCCAAAGCTGATGATGGCAGTGGCCACGGCGGCCAGCGCCAGCCCCGTGTAGGCGACGACCGGGCGGCGGGAGAAGGTGGCGATGATCTCCGGACACCATGCCGGCGGCGGGCAGGAAGATGATGTAGACGTCGGGGTGGCCGAAGAACCAGAAGAGATGCTGCCAGAGCAGCACGTGGCCGCCGGCCGCAGGGTCGTAGAAGTGCATGCCGAACTTGCGGTCCAGCTCCAGCAGGATATTGGCCACGTTGAGCGTCGGGTAGGCGAAGATCACGGCAAAGGAAGTGGCCAGGATCGTCCAGCAGAAGAGGGGCATGCGGTTGATCGACATGCCCGGGGCACGCAGCAGAAAGAGCGTGACGATGAAGTTGATGGCGCCCGCCGTCGTGGAGATGCCGAGAAAGAGCAGCCCCAGCGCGTAGAAGTCGATGTTGAGCGCGGGTGAGTAGACATAGGTGGTCAGCGGAACGTAGTTGAACCAGCCGCCGTCCGGCGCCATGCCTACCAGGTAGCTGGAGTAGATAAAGATGCCGGCGAAGAGAAAGACCCAGTAGCCGAAGGCATTCAGCCGGGGGAAGGCCATGTCGCGGGCGCCGATCATGAGGGGCAGCAGGTAGTTGCCAAAGCCAAAGAGGATGGGCGTGGCGAAGAAGAAGATCATCGTCGTGCCGTGCATCGTGAAGAGCTGGTTGTAGACTTCCGGCGTGACGAGGGTGTTCTCGGGCACGGCGAGCTGGGCGCGCATCACCATGGCCTGGATGCCGCCGAGCAGGAAGAAGATAAAGCTGGTGGTGATGTAGCGTTTGCCGATCACCTTGTGGTCTACGCTGGTCAACACCCCGGCCAGCCCCGTGGGTGCAGCCCATGCCCGTGGTATTGTCTGGCCGGTTGTCGTCACGAGAATCTCCTTGGGTCACTTCAAGCTTTGCAGATAGGCGACCACTGCATTGAGGTCGTCGCCGTTCAAGTACATGGGCGGCATCTGGTTGCCGGGCTTGATCGTCTGCGAATTGACGATCCAGCCGCTGAGATTACCGATGTTGTTGGGCAGAATGCCGGCGCCGATGGTCTGGCGGGTGGCGATGTGGGTCAGGTCGGGCCCGATCTTGCCGGTGGCGATGGTACCGCGGATGGTGTGGCAGTAGACACACGCCGAGCCGAGGAAGACCTGCTCGCCCTGCTTGAGCACCGGGTCCGCGGGGCGCGGGGCATTTTCCCGCTGGCCCTGGATCCAGGCGGCATACTGCTGCTCCGATTCGGCGACGATCATGAGGCCCATGTGGGCATGCTGGAGGCCGCAGTATTCGGCGCACTGGGCACGATAGACGCCGGGCTGGTCGGCCGTCAGCCATGTCGTGTTGGTCTGGCCGGGCAGCAGGTCCATCTTGGCCTGCAGTTGGGGCGGCCAGAAGCTGTGGATCACGTCGGCGGAGGTCAATTCGAAGAGGACGGGCGTGCCGGCGGGGATATGGACCTCGTTGGCCGTCACGACGCCCTCGTCGGGATAGCGCACCTCCCACCACCATTGATGGCCGATGAGCTGGACGCGCAGGGCGGGCTCTTTGGGCATCGAAAGCGCGTTTTGCACGCTGACGGTGTAGATCATGACACCCACCAGGATGAGAGCAGGAATAAGGCCGCCGCCGATGGCGACAAAGAAGCTGGCTGCTGCCCAATGTGCCGCCGACACTGCCGCCTGTTCTGCGGCGGCGGAAAAGGGCATAGGACAGCAGCCCCATCACGACGACAAAGACGATCGCCGCGATTACGAACAACACCCACCACAGCGTGCTAAGGGTCTGTGCGGCGGGTCCTGCGGGTGCCAGAACCGAAGGCGCGTTGGCGCAGCCCCCAAGCAGCAGCGCAGACGCCAGCAGGCAGAGGCCGGCACCGAATGGAGCCTGTGGGCTGCGGTTTCTGTGTTGCAGTCAAATGACACCTCGCAATCGGCACGCTATTCACCGGCACCGGCCGCCAGGAAGACTACGCCAAGCCGCCGCTCCAACGCATCCTCAAAGTCCTCCGCAGCGGGATACAGTGCGACAATCGAGGGGACGGCTGCGCTGCTGACGCTGATGTGAAAGCGCTGGATCCGGCCGGCCACGGCAAAGCTGTAGACCAAGGCTAATTCCTCGCCCTGCACCGCATCCGCCTCGATCCCGATCAGCCGGCTATCGAGAGCGCGTATCATTTGGGCAACTTGAAAGGGGGAGAGCTGGCTGAGCAGCAGCTGGTCTGAGTCCATATGCGTTCCTGTAAGAGTACGCCGGGTCAGCCCGGCGTCACCGTTAGGAGTAAAGAATAGCGAATGCCGGAAATAGAGACTATGGCCCGTTGGCAGAAAGTGGCGGCGGAACAGCGTATCTATTTAGACAAATGTCCAATGCGCGGTGCGGGCACCAAATGTCAGTGTTCTGCGCCGTCCAACTTGTGGGAAAGAAGCGCAGCGTAGAGCTGCGCCGCAGCACCAAATTCACGTGGGTTGAGACCGGTCAGCCGGGCGATATTCTCGAGCCGGTAGGTCAAGGTGTGCCGGTGGATGTGAAGCTTCTGTGCGGCCAGCGAGGGTGACAGGTTAGCGCCAAGAAAGACGTCGAGCGTTTCGAGCAGTTCAGGGCTTCCGTCCAATGGCTGCAGCAGTTGGGCGGCGAGGCGCGAGCCGGTCGCCCCATGGTCGCCACAGAGAAAAGCGGCCAGGCCCAGGTCGGCCAGCGTGCATACGCGTCCGCTGCCGAACATGGCCAGCCCTCCTTTTGCCGCCATTTGGGCATCGCGATAGGAGCTTGGGAGCAGCTGCCAGCTCCCGTAGTAGTCGCCGACGCCGGCCGACACTTCGACGCCATTCGTGCGCTTCAGTTCGTCGACAAACTGCTGAAGTTCCCCCTGCAGGTGACGGCGCCACTGGTCGCTGCCGCCGGGTTCGACGGCAGCAAGCAGCACGAGCTGCTGCTCGTCGAGATAGCTGAAGATGCTCGCCTCGCTTACCCGAATCAGCGCTTGAGCCTGGCGCAGCAGGTGGCGGCGCAGCTGGTGGCGCTGGCGGCGGTAGCCGTCCACCGCAGGGGTCGGGTACGGGGTGCTGCGCTGCAGGTGGTCGAGCAGCGGCGTTACCTGAACGAGGGCGACAACGCGGGGTACCTCCAGATCGATGTTGAGGAGCTTGGCCTCCTGCCATATCCAATCCTCCGGGCGATCCCGAAAGCGGGCGAGCAGAAGCTCGTAGACGAACCGGTTCAGCGCCCATTGGCGGTCGATCAACTGCTCTATATCGGTGGTCTGGCGGATGATCAGGTCGGCCATCACCTTGGCCACGTGTGCCACCTCGTCGCTCGGTCCGCCGGCGCGGGCGACGAACAGTGTGCCGATGTGCTCGCCGGCATAGTGCAGGGGAAAAGACCGGAAGCCGCCGTTCGCCCCGGCGTTCACTCCCGCGCTTGCTTCAGCCGGCTCGCCGTCCAGTGCCGCACCGTCCAGCGCGGCCGCGCCGGAGACGAGTGTGGGCAGACAACTGCTGCCGTCAGAAGTGCCGGCCAGCACTTCTGACGTGCGATCGAGTACCCAAGTCTGGAGCCCCAGGTGGGTAGCGATGTGTTCGACGATACGTTGCGCTGCCCCGCGACTCAGATACATGGTTTCTCCTCAGCTGCCGGCGCCTTCGGATCCAACGGCCAGGAGCCCTTGCGCCGCGCTCGGCAGTCCGAAATACGAGATATCGAGAAACCAGTATGAACAATGGGAACTCTGGCGTTAAGCCATCCACGTATAAGGAATAGGTACTTTTGGGATACTGTCCGTGCCGGTCAGACGGAGCTACGAAGTTGGGCATTGGCCAGGCAAAGGTAGAGGTCATCTCCCGGCGTGGGGAGATGACCTTTGTTTACCTCATGCCATGCGCCGGACAAGTGCTCGCGGTTTGGGCAGCGAGACGACCAAGATAACGAGGATCAAGGTCATGCACAGCGCCGAGGTCAGGCACCAGATGCAGGTTGCCCCGATGACGAAGGGCTCCAGGAACGTCAGGTAGATCGAGAACGCAACGCCGAACAGCGCCATGACCAGCAGGGCGGTGGCCGCCAGCCGCTGCAGGTGGTCTTTCCCCCACTGCATCAGCGCCCACGCCACCAGGATGGCAGCGTACCCGAAGAAGCCAAGCACGCCGATGGGAAGCCAGCCGAAGAGCGAGGCGTACTCGCTTTGCTGCACCGTGTTACAGTCGCCGATCGGCCCGCAGATTGCCGAGGCGTGCGCCGTCTCGACGAACGCCATGTAGATGGAGACCCCGAGGCCGATCAGCGCCAGGACGGCCAGCGCCCAGCTCTGCCAGCCTTCCGGCCGGCCGGCGACAAAGCCTCCTGTCCCATGGGCCAAGGCCGGCACGAGACGTACGAGCGCAAACACGAACACCCCCACCATCGCGATCAGGAACAGGATGGCGACGGTGTTGCCGGCCGGGTCACGGCTCAGCTTGTCGGCGAGCGACCCGTCCCCCTGCTCGGCGGCGAGCGCGGCGGCCGAATCCGGCGCAATGAGGGCCGCGGCCGGTTGATCCGCCGGCTGATCTGCCGGCTGATCTGCCACAGCAGCGGCAGGAGCTTCGGCAGGACCAAATGTAGGGGCGGCGATGGGTTCCAGCGCAGCAGGAAGGCCGGGAATTTCGGGCCAGTTCTCGCCACCTTTCGCCAAGGCGGCCGTGATGATGCCTGGAAACTGTTCCGGAATCTCCGAGGAACCAACCAGCACAGTGCTGCCGACGACGAGTGCCGGCACGCCCAGGCGTTCTTCTGTGATGCCGTACTTAGCGACTGCACTCTGATAGAGTGCCTGCCCGGAAGCATTGGTTACATCGATTGCTGCGATCTGCAGCTGATCGCCATACTTCTCGATCAGCGGCGGCAGCACCTCGGTCATCACGACGTGGCAGTGCGGGCAGGTAGGGGAGTAGAACAGCACTGCGCGCACGATGGGCCCTTGGGCTTGCACTCTGCCGGGCAGCAGCAAAGCAACCGCCAACACCACCATACCGAGCCAATAGAACAGTCTTTTCATGACTAAGCTGGGCTTTCCGCCATCTCCTTACCAACGATTGCGAAGTAGTAACTCATGCTCTGCACCATAGAAGATCTCGTTGTTAATGTCGCTCATGCGAGCGGCGAATCAGTTTCGAGTGTGTTTCGAACAAGTTTCGAGCCAGCGCGCCTGTGACGCGGACGGTTATCCGCAGCCACCACCGGTCGGGCCCTTTTTGTTCTGCAGCTTGATCTTCGGTATAAACTCGAGCTCCATCTCGTGCACGTTGGGATCTGCGGCCGTGTAGCGGTCGCCGATGGCCGACGCAAAGATATAGTGCAGCTGATCATCGCCGGGCGGTGTGGGCGTGGGACTGATACCCGCCTCTTCCTGGCCGAAGGTCGAAATCCAGCCGTTGATCCCGCCGCTGAGGATGTAGACATTGGGCACGCTTTCGGCCACCAGGGTCTTCCAGGCATCGGTGGCGGCCCCCTCGTCGTTGCTCATCAGCACGTAGACTGTGTTTGCAGCCGGTTCCAGCAGCAGTTCCGGCACCATGGCGGGGATGTCCGACAAGGGTGTATGCGAGCGCCCCGCGAATGTGGAAGAGGTTGTAGTCGGTCTCAGAGCGGACGTCGAGCAGGATCATATTCAGCTTGTCGTCGGCCATGCTCGTCAGCAGTTCGGCCGGTTCGATCTGGACCGACCGGTCTGCGAGGGCCGGTTCTTTCTCAGGAGCGATGCGCGTCCACTTGTCCTCCGTGGTGGGCTGCCCCAGCCAGACGACGATCAAGGCGGCGACGATAAGCCCGGCGGCGCCGGCCCGGTGCCAGTGGGGCCGGGGGGGCATCGGCTGCTTGCTGACCATGCGGGCGATCTGGTCGCCGGCCCAGAACATGCCCAGGGCCATCAACGTCACACCGACGACGATCACGCCGGTCGGCTGGTTGAAGACATCCATCAATGTCACACGGCCGTAGTAGCTGCCGTTGTAGAAGGCGTCGAAGTATTTCTCGGTTTCGCCGAACAGCGTGACGCCGATCAGGCCGCCGACGACAAAGATAATGCCGTCAATCTTCAGCGTGGCGGCGGCCACCAGCGAAGTGCCGGGACAGAAGCCGCCGATGATAAAGCCCACGCCCATGATGAGGCCGCCAAGGATGCCCGGCCACAGGTAGGTGGGGTTGACAAAGATCAGGTTGTAGTCGAGCAGGCCGATCGCGGCGGAGCCGAAGATCATCAGCATGGCTACCACGATGCCGGTAAACATCACCTTGAGTACGCGCAGGTCCTTGAAATAGAACTGGCCGGCCAGCAGCGTCGAGTTGTTAAAGCCTGAGATCTCAAGGACATAGCCAAAGGCGATGCCGATCAGCAGGAAGATGACATAGGTTCCGGGTTTGCCGAACAGGCCGGCAAGGTCAAGTGGGAAAGGTGCCATCGTGATTCTCCCTCTAGTTCCACAGCTTGCGCATGAAGTATGCCAGGGCATAGGCGCCGGCAAAGATGGCAAACATCACGGTCCAACTGCCGGCCGACAGGGTGGCGCCGCCGGACAGTGCCTGGCCGGAGGTGCAGCCGCGCGCCATGCGGGCGCCGTAACCGAAGATAATGCCGCCGAGCAAGGCCATCAGCCACCGTGTGCGGTTGGTGATATGCGGGCCCTTGGTGGTCTCCCAGCGGGTACGGCCATGGATCAGGCCCGAGACAAATCCGCCGATCATGGTGCCGGCGGTGACAAAGATGATCCAGTCATCCAGGGGATTCAGCGCCCCGCCGGCCATCTTGAGCAGGTACGGCACCTGGTCGACGTGCGTGGGTGCCAGCAGGTCCTCGAAAAAAACGGCATAGCGGCTCAGCCCGCCGGAGGCGCCCAAGCCTTCGCCCGTGATAAAAAACGCCAAGAACAGAACCAGGCCGAGCAGCAAGCCGCCGACATAGGGGTCGACGTAGGCTTTACGCGGCCGATTGAATAAGGACTTCCAGAAACCGGGCTTTGTAGGTGCAGAAGCAGAAGCTGTCATCGTGTTCTCCTCTATTTCATTCACCTTGCCGGCAGCTGCTGTTTGCAGCGTACCGGCAAGGTGAGTTTGGTCGCGTCAATCACCGGTCGCAGGCTGCTGATGGATTTCCACGTCTTCCCAACCGGTGACCATGGCCTTGATATCGGTCGTCGCAGTAACGCCGGCGGTCGTCGTGAGATAGACATGGCCGACGACGAAGCTGGCCAGCAGCCAGGCCACGAGCGTGTGGGTTGGGGCGAGGTAGGGCAGCCCGCCCATCAAGGCCGCAGCCTGCGGGTAGACTTGAACACCCCACATCAGGGCGCCGGTGAGAATCTGCAGCGGCAGCAGGACGTTGAGCAGGCCGAAGTAGGTTACCTGCTGCAGCGGGTTCAGCTTGTGCTGCTTTGTCTTGGCAAAGGGGTGTGCGTCGCCGGTCATGATGCCCTGCATGTAGTACTTCGCCTGGACAATGGCCTGGTCGAAGAAGCCGTAGGGGCGTGGAATGTACTGGCGAATTTCGCCCTTGACCAGGTGCCAGAAGAGCGAGAAGGCGGCGTTGATGACCAGGATGGCAGCCAGCACGTTATGCGCGGTGACGACATGCGGGAAGGTAAAGATCCCGAACGTATCCGGCTTGTGAATGATGAGCCCCGTGAAGAGGAGCAGCAGGATCGCCGTGGTCTGCAGCCAGTGCCAGAAGCGCTCGTAGGTATCGTACATGTACACGCGCTGGGTTTCGGCAGGGTGATGCGGCCGGCGCAGGGACAGAACATAGCGGCCTGTGGCATGGGCGGCCACGGCGATAAGCGTGCCCAAGAAGATGAGGGCGCCCAACCAGTCGACCCACTTCACCTGGTCGTGGCCCAGGATATACAGGCCAGAGTCGGCCGGTACCGGCTGATAGGTAACGGTGCCGTTATCGGAGCGATCGATGCTGCCGCCGAACTTCACGTTGGTGCCGCCGATAAACGTCGGCGTAACGTTGAAGGGCGAAGCGACCGTCAGCGTAATGGCCTGGGCCAGGCGGGAGTCCTGCGGCGTGGCAGGTATTGCAGTCACGCACGGCCCACTCGCCGCGTGCCACGTCGTGGTTGATGCTGTAGGGCCGCACCTCGCCGACCATGCGGGGGTTCGCAAGGCCCAGCGCGGCGAGCCGGCCGGCGATGAGATCACGCTTGGCCTCGGTGTCGATCAGCAGTTCATCTTCGCTGAGCGTGCCGTCCTTGTTGGCGTCAAAGGCGGCCACCACTTCGGGAGCATACGTGCCGTTTTCGAACCAGGCCTTCTGCAGATCGACCAGGCGCACCGGCACACCGGCACTGTCATCGGTGGCGCCATCGGCCGCCCAGTAGTAGGCGGTGATCAAGTTGTAGGGCGCCAGGGAGGTGCTGCCGTCCGCATTGCTGCGCTGCATCAGCACCGGCTCGTAGCCGCTGATCAAGCTGCTGGCGGCATACATCGGCGCAAGCGTCGAGGCGACCTGGGTGCGCGGTGTCGCTGCCGGTACCGGACGCCGGGGTAACGCCGCGCCAGGTGGTTTGCGCCTTGCCGTCGGCAGTCAATACCGTCCAGTCAATCTGCTGGAGTGCGGGTGCGTACAGCTTGGGGATATGGCAGCTTTCGCAGGTGAGCGCATCCATATGGCGCTCGGTGTACGGCAGCCAGCTGGCATGCGCCTCCGATGCGTCGTGACACGACTCACAGCGCCGCATCGTGCCCTTGCCTTCCGGCGACACGTCGTACTGGGCACTTTCGCCGCGGGCGAAGTTGTGGTCCGGACGCTCGAGGTACTCGCTGATATCCAGCCGGCGCGGATCGTAAATCAGGTGGGCAGGGCGGTCGGCGCTTGTCTCCTGCGCGTGGGCGGGGTTGTTGAGGGCATAGTGACAGTCCGTGCACTGAAGCTGGCGTTCGGCGTGCACATCCCAGGCACGGCTGAGTTGGTCCTTCCCTGCGATGTTCAAGCCGGAGTCGGCGATGCGCTGGGCACTGTTTACCTGGCCGGTGGTTGCCGTCTCGGCGTTGCCCGGTTGATAGGAAAAGTCGCCAATGACCAGCGGCTGCTTGAGGTCCGTGTGCACCGTGCCGTGACACTGGCCGCAGTTTTCGTTGGTCGGATTCTGGATCTCGAGCCAGGTTTCCTGGAGACGGCCTTCGGCGTCAAATGCCTGGTCATTCCACTGCCACCCCGCGACGGTTTTCGTCACCAGGCCCGTGCCGATCAGGGTGGCGGTTGCGGCATCACCAAACTGGCCTGAGGAGGCAGTCGCAACACGCTCGGCGTTGTTCGGATCGGGGAGATGGCAGAGGAAGCAGTTCATCTCCAGCGTGCCGGAAGCATTCCAGTCCCATGCTTCGGCCTCCCCCGTGTGCGGGTTGAGGATGTTGGTCTCGGTATTTTGGGCGTCCGGCGTAAGCGCTGTCAGCGGCGCGCCGGTGCGCGAGGTCTGCCCCATGGCGCCGCCGGTATAGCGCGCGGCGTTGAACTCAAGCCAGCCGGGTGTACTCAGGTCCAGGCGGTCGTCGCCGGGCTGCGACAGGTAGCGGTAGGTCAGCGGATCCCAGTTGACCAAGGTGCCGGCGCTGTTGGTGGGGGAGACAGGCCCCATGGCATTCAGGCCGAGATCGGCATGAAAGCTGTGCGACGCAATGTAGTCGGCGTCATGGCACTGGCCGCAGGTCTGCATGGGCGATACCGCCTCGCCTGTTTCCAGCACATTGGCGCCGTTTACGTCAAGCAGTGTGATTTGGGGATGAAGCTGGTCAAGGGCTGGGGCAGGCGGTTGCGCTGTCTGCGCAAGCAGCTGGCGCGCGCCAAGCATCAGTACGGCCACGATGGCGACCGTACTGATGCTGATAAGAATGCGAGCAGTATTTCGTCTGTTCATGATGCACCCTGCTGCCGGACTCGATACCGGCGGTAGTTCAGTTGCCGTTGGCAGCGGTTGATTGGATGTTTTGCTTGTCGAATCGGCCGCCCCACTCCATCGGGTCGCCAGGATAGCCAAGCGCAGTCCAGTCCATGCGCCCGTTATCGCCGTGGCAGTCTTCGCACTGCAAGGCATTCGAGGCGGGCTGCACCATGTGCGTGGTCGGCCAGTACATGGCGGTCTCGGTAAAGCTGTAGTTACCGCTGAAGTCGATCCCGTTCGCTTCGGCGCCAAGCTTCAAAGCGCTGGGCCAGTCGAAGGTGGTCCAGAAACCACCTTCGCCGGAGGTCATAGGAACGAGAAGGGTGTTGTTGACCGTATCGTAGGGCTGCTTGGCGACATGCACCTTGAACGGGAAGATACGCGCCGTCGGGTCGTCGATCGAACCACCAGGCAGGTTGATATTGGTGGTTTCGGTGGGGACGATCGTGTCGCCAAGGATATAGCGATAGGCATCGGTCTCGTTGTACCAACGGTAGGTCGGCTGAACGTTGTCGTCGTAGACAAAGTTGCCCTTGATCTTGAGATAGGTGTAGTGATCCTCGGGGAGATCCTGGCCGGCCGTCGACCAGTCCCAGTAGGTCTTGGTCGGATCTTTTGTGGCCATGGTGGGGATATGGCAGGTCTGGCAGGCCACCGAGTCGGTATGGGCGTTGATGCGCTCATCCTCGTGCAGGTCGGGCGCGTGGCAGTCGGTGCAGGCAACCTGGTTCTTGGTCGCATCGACCGAGACGGAAATCATCTTGCCGCGAATGTCGTGGTCTACCGTCTTGTGGCAGTCGGTGCACTGGAAGTCGAGGCCGCCCATATGGACGTCCTGGCTTTCCTTGGGGAATAACAGGCTCTCGTCCAGGTCCCCGTGCTTGACGCCGTTGCCGCCGCCGCCGTCGAAGTGACACTTGCCGCAGTTGTCACGGGTGGGGCTGCGCACGCTCTGCGCGGCGGCGACGAGGTCCACTTCCTCTACCGGGTTGCCATAGTTGCCCTTGGCATAGAGGTCCGTATCGGCATGGCACACCAGGCAGTCGACGTTCTGCTGCGCAGTGAAGTCATAGGGAAGGTCTTCCCAGCCATAGCCGGCATGGCAGGACGTGCATGTTTTCTCATTGCCCGTGGCGCCGATGCAGAAGTTGTTGATCTGGTTGAGCTTGCCGATGGTGACCGGCTCATCGCGCCAGGGCAGCTTGACGGGATCACTCTGCCACGTCCAATGCGTGGTGTGCATGACCTGGTCGGCGGATTCGGGGTGGCACTGCAGACAGGCTTCCGTCACTTCCTGGCCGGTCGTCAGCGGGCCGCTGATGATATTTTTGTGGTCAGTGTGGGTGGGATGCTGCGGAATGCCGGCCTTGGGGTCCTTGGTGGCCGCCGTACTTTGGGGAAGAAACAGGAAGATTGGGATGGCGATGATCAGGAGTATCCCGATCAACCCGACGATCCAGAGCCATTGACGTCTTTTCATAATGAAGCGCCCCCATGAAGGGTTTTAAATGGAAATGCTATGAGATAGCGGTTGGTTCAACTGACAATGATCCAGACAGGGCTGCCTCGCGCTGTATGGCACGCTGCATCACGCAAAGAATGCTCGACAGCCATTCCTGGTCCATATGCTCTTGCGGAATACTGCTGCAGGCGCCGGCCTCCCAGACACTTTTGCGATACTGCCGGTAGCCTTGGGGAAGCAGGGCAACGATACGCAGGCGGGGCTTGCTTTGGAGAATGGCGCGCACCAGCTCGGGGGTCTGGGCTTCGACCAGGTGCCAGTCCAGCAGAATCACATCATCCAGATCAGCTTCTACGCGTGCCCACAGCGCTTCGACGGTGGCGACTGACGAGGACTGTACGCGAAAACAGACAAGATTGGTGGACGCGTCGAGCAGGACACGCTGCAGATCAAGGGAGTTAGGATTAGGGCCGGCCAGCAGCACGCGAATACTCATGTTTCCTCCTGTACGCAGGGGACGCGCTTGTGAATGCGGTCACAAGCAAGAGTAGCAGATCTAGAAAAAGGTGGGCAGAGGGGAAACTATGACAGTTTGCGCGGAGAAAGTCCTACACGGGCTGCACGGCGCAGCGAAAGGCGGGGGTGACGCGGAGAGGGCTACTGATATTCGGAGAGCAGCCCGCGGCTGAGCGCATACTGCACGAGATCGGCGCGGCTGCTGAGGTTGAGCTTCTCCATGATGCGGGCCCGATAGGTTTCGACGGTCTTGGTGCTGAGGGCAAGCTTCTCGCCGACCTGCGGGGCGGTGTACCCCAAGGCGATCAGCTTTAGCACCTCGCGTTCCCGTTCGCTCAACGTGCCGTAAGCGTCGGCTGAGGCTGCATGCAGGTTGCCGAGATAGTCTTCGAGCACCATGCGCGTGGCAGAGGGGTAGAGAAACGCCTCGCCCGCGCGACGATGCGGATGGCGTCGAGCAGCTCCGTGTCGACCGTCGACTTGAGCACATAGCCTGCCGCGCCGGCCTTGAGCACGGGGAACAGGTAGCGCTCCTGGGCGTGCACGGTGAGGATCAGCACGTGGCACTGCGGGCACTCCTGGCGAATGCGGCGCGTGGCTTCCAGGCCGTCCATTTCGGGCATGGAGATGTCCATGACGATCACATCTGGCGTGAGCGCGATCGCCTTGGCGACCCCTTCGGCGCCGTTGCCGGCCTCGCCGACGACGGTGAGATCGGTTTCGGCGTCGATCAGCGCCTTGAGGCCGACGCGTACGACCATGTGGTCGTCGACGAGCAGCACCCGTACTTTGCTCATGCTGCCATTCCTCCAGGTTCTGGGGTTGTGACCCCCAATGGGATGCGGGCCTCGATGCGGGTGCCCTTGCCGGGCTGCGACTCGACCGTCAGCGTGCCGCCGACGGTGGCCACGCGTTCGCGCATGCCGACCAGCCCCAGCCCGTGGCCCGGAGCCGGCTGTACGGACTGCGGGTCAAAACCGATCCCGTCGTCGTTCACCCGGAGCACGACATCGCCGTCGCTGCGCCGCAGGTCGAGATCGACATGGCGTGCGTCGGCGTGCCGGCTCACGTTGGAGAGCGCCTCCTGGCCCACCCGATAGAGGGTCAGTTCCGTTTCACGGGGGAGGCGCCGGTCAATCCCGCTGACGGATATCGTAGCATGGAGGGCGCCGCTCTTGTTGAACTCGTCCACACGCCACTCGAGGGCAGGACCCAGGCCCAGGTCGTCGAGAATGGTGGGGCGGAGATCGAGGGCGACGCGGCGGACATCCTCCAGCGCCTGGGCGGTCAGCTCGCGCAGTTCCTGCACGCGCTGCTGGGCGTCTTCCGGGTTGCGGGCGCGCTCGAGCAGGCGCAGCCGGACCAGCAGCGAAGTGAGCGATTGGGCAGCCTCGTCGTGCAGCTCACGTGCCAGGCGGCTGCGTTCCTCCTCCTGGGCCTGGAGGATCATACGGGAGATCTGCTGCATCTGCTGCCGGCTCAATTCGAGCTGCGAAACCATCTGATTAAAGGTATCCACCAGGCGATCAAAGCGGTCGTCGGTTACCTCGCCCAGTGCGACGTGCACATTCTGTTCCCCACCGCGCACCTCGTCCACGGCGGCCTGCAGCCGATCGAGCGGGGCGAGGGCACGCTTGAGGACCCAGTTATTGACGACAAAGCTGATCACCAGCCCACACAGGACGAAGACTGCAATCAGCGGCACGTAGACCCGGCCCGGGTAGGTGTCGACATACCAGACGGTGACGCCCGTGCCGATGGCAGCGCCCAGGGCAACGATAAAGACGTTGGCCAGCAGGATCTTGTAGAAGAGGGGTATACGGAGAAAGTAGTCGGGCAAGTAGCCGAGCGGCGAACTCATGCAGAGGCTCCCAATGGACGGCAGGATAAGCCAGTCCCTCTATTGTAGCGCAGTGCGAAGATTCGGTACGAATCAGACGTCTTCGCTGTCTATCCGATTAGATGTGAGGCAGATGTATTCGTTACATCCGCGTTCTGCGGCAAATGGATTCCTATTGTAACCTAACACGCCAGTCCTGCATCCAACATTCCAGGGTATACCGGCGAACGTGACTGACAACAAGAAGGAGTAAGACTGATGGTTGGTACCAGTGTAAGCACATACGGATTTGGCTGCACCGTGCACGGGGGTCTGGACGAGGTTATCAAGCGCACGACCGAGGCGCTGAAGCAGGAAGGGTTTGGCGTGCTGACGACGATCGACGTCACGGCGACGCTCAAGAACAAGATCGGCGTGGATTTCAAACCTTATGTCATCTTGGGTGCCTGCAATCCCAACCTCTCCTATCGCGCCTTGCAGGCGGAGGAGGAACTGGGGCTGCTGCTGCCCTGCAACGTGATCGTCTATGACAAGGGGGACGGCACATGCCGGGTCAGCGTCATGGACCCGATGCAGATGATGGGTTTCGTCCAGAATCCCGCGCTGGACGAGATCGCGGCGGAAGCCGACAGCCGGCTGCGCCGGGCGGTCGAACACCTGCAGGAGTAGCAGTCCAACGTAGTTCGCAACAAATAGATCACCACGCCACAAGCGCAAGGGCCGGCAGGCGTTCACCTAGCCGTGCCCTTTGTAGTTTCGTGCTATAGGTTGCCAGAGACTCGTGCGAGGCTCGCCCCACCTGGTACGGGGTCGGCGAGGGATTGGGGTGAGCCAGGCACGGTTATTGCTGGGTGTGCTCGGTGTAGAGGGCGCTGAGGTCGAGGGTTTTGTAGAGACGGGCGCGGGCGGCCTCGGAGAGCTCGGGCGGGGGCAGCTCACGATAGAGGGTGATCGTTTTGCGCAGCGTGTCGACGACGGCACGGCAGTTTTCACACTCCGCCAGGTGGCGTTCGATCTCGGCACAGGTGGCAGCGGCCGCCTCGCCGTCCAGATATTCGCCCAGCTCTTCCAGCAGATGATGGCACGTGCCAGCAGGCGTTTCAGCCATTTCAGTCCCCTTCGTCCAGTTCACCCCGGCCCGCCAGTTCCGTGAAGTAACCGGCAAGGCGTTCGCGCAGCCACAAGCGTCCCCGGTGGAGGCGCACCTTCACATTGCTGACTGACAGGTCGAGCACGGCGGCAGCATCTTCGGTCGACAGCCCTTCCAGTTCACGCAGCACGAAAACCTCACGCAGCTTCTCAGGCATCTCCAGGATCGCAGCTCTTAATTCAGCCTGCGCCTCGGCGGTTTCAAAATCCTTGTCGGGCAGGCAGCACCAGTCAAACAACTGGCGGGGCGTCTGTACCTGTTCGTCGTCCTCCGGCGCGTCGATCGGGACAAAGAGCGGCTGGCGCTTGCGCAGGCGCATGAGGACCTGGTTGTAGGCGATCCGGTGGAGCCAGGTGCCCAGGCCGGAACGCCACTCGAAGCGGTCGATGGCGGCAAAGGCGTTAAGAAAGGTTTCCTGGGTAACATCCTCGGCTTCGGCCTCATCGCCCAGCATGTTGAAGGCCAGGCGGTAGACGGCGGGCGCATGCAGCTCAACACACTCGGCACAGGCGGACTTGTCGCCTGCCCGGATGCGCTCCGCCAGATCCTGTTCTGTACTATGTTCTACTGCGCTCAATGTGCCGCTCCCGTGCGCTAGAATTCAGCTTAGCCGGCTCTTTTCGGGGCTCGATGCTGGCTTGATTCTAGCGCACAGGACGGCTTCCGCATGAATCTTATTTTGCCCAGTCGGCCACCAGCTGCTTGCGGCCGTGCAGGTGCTTCTCCACCGCCATGGCGGCGACGGCGCCTTCGGCGGCGGCCACGACGGCCTGCTTGACATGATTGCAGAGCACGTCGCCGACGGCAAAGACGCCGGGCAGTGGGGTCCTGAACTCGTTATCGACCAGCAGGCAGCCGCCTTCGCTGACGGGGAGCTGCCCCTCCAGGAAGTCGGTGATGGGGCGTCCCCCCTGCAGGTAGATGAAAGCGCCGGTCACGGGCAGGGTGTGTTCGCCTGCCCCACGCTGGGCGTAACGGACGCCTTCCACGTGTTCGCCGCCCAGCACCTCGCGCAGGGCGGCCCCCAGGTGGAGTTCGACGTTGGGCTTATGGGTAAGCTCTTCGACCAGGTGCGCCGGCGCCTTGAGTTCGTTCGTGGGCGAGAGCAGGTGGACGGTGCGGACAAAGCGGGTCAGAAACAGCGCTTCCTCGACCGCCTCATCGCTCTGCCCGGCGACCACCACGTCCTGGCCGCGGAAGAAGGCGGCGTCGCAGGTTGCGCAGTAGGAGACGCCGCGGCCCAACAGCTCGTCCTCGCCCTTTACCCGCTGGCCGCGTCCCATTGAACCCGTCGCGATGATCACAGCGCGGGCCGTGTACGTGCCGCTGTTGGCAAAGATCAGCTTGGGATCGGAGAGCAGGTCGACGCCCTGCACCCGGTCCTGCATGAACTGCGCCCCAAACGATTCGGCCTGCTCCCGCATACGTTCCAGCAGTTCGGCCCCACTGATCTCCCCTAAAATGCCCGGGTAGTTGGCGATCTTGGACGTAATGCCCAGCGCGCCGGCAGTAAGCCCCTTGTCGAGCACCAACGTCCGCAGGCTCGCACGCGCAGCATACATGGCAGCTGTGGCGCCGGCCGGCCCGCCGCCAATAATGACGACGTCGTAGTCCATTTCAGCTGCCTGGCTCTCCACCGCAAAAAGGTCAAGGTTCATAAAATGTTCTCACTTCCTAATCAGCCTGCGTAACAAATTCGTCTGCATCTTCTTACGGTTTAGATGCAGCGCCGTGCGCCGGGTTACACGAGGACAGCCTGCGGCACAATCATAAGTTTTACTTATAGCACCCATAAGCAAGTCGGGAGACCTCGCCGCCCCCAAAGGGTGTACAGTGGACGCAGCGAATAACTGCCAGTTCAGGAGGAATACCGACTATGAGCTATCTATCACGACTGTTTGGCGCCCCCGGCGCAAGCAACCATCCGGTCATCGCGCCGGCCGAGTACATGTCCCGCTTCGTGGAGGGCAAAGAGCAGCACACGCTCGTCGACGTGCGCACGGCCGACGAATATCGCAGCGGCTACATCCCCGGTGCCATCAACATCTCGGTGCAGGAGATCAGCGGCAAGCTCAACAAGATCGCCAAGGATCAGCCGGTGGTCGTCTACTGCCGCAGCGGCAACCGCAGCGCACATGCGGCGCAGACGCTGCTGGCGGCCGGGTATACGGAGGTTTACGACCTCGGCGGGCTGTTTGAGTGGGCGCGGCAGGGCGGCGCAATCACGTACTAGGATCGCATGTGAGCAGCGCATCAATAGCAAAGGCAGGAGAACAACCATGCTACTTAAATACTTCTACGACGAAAAGCTGGCGCAGGCATCCTACCTGGTCGGCTGTGCCAAGACGGGCGAGGCCCTGGTCATCGACCCCATGCGCAACGTCACGCCGTACCTGCGGGCCGCGGAAAAGGAAGGGCTGCGCATCACCCACGTCACGGAAACGCATATCCATGCCGACTTTGTGAGCGGCAGCCGTGAGCTCTCGGCCGCGACCGGCGCCACCATGTATCTCAGCGATATGGGCGACGCCGAGTGGAAGTACGGGTACGCCGACGATCCGCGGGTGATGCTGGTGCGCGACGGCGACTTCTTCATGGTGGGCAACATCAAGGTGGACGTGCTGCACACCCCGGGACACACGCTCGAGCACATTGCGTTCCAAATCACCGACACGGCAGCGGCGGACCGCCCCATCGGCGTCTTCACCGGCGACTTCCTGTTTGTCGGCGACATCGGGCGGCCAGACCTGCTCGAAGAGGCGGCGGGCTACAAGGGCACCAAGGAACCGGGCGCACGGATGCAGTACCAGACCGTCCAGAAGTTCAAGGGCATGCCCGATTATCTGCAGATCTGGCCGGGCCACGGCGCCGGCAGCGCCTGCGGCAAGGCCTTGGGCGCGATTCCGTCGACCACGCTCGGATATGAAAAGCTGTTCAACCCGGCCTTCCAGCTCTGCCGACGAGGATACTTTTGTGCGCTGGCTGCTGGGGGGCCAACCAGAGCCGCCCAAGTATTTCGCCCAGATGAAGAAGGTCAACAAGCTGGGGCCGGCCCTGCTCAACCAGCTGCCGCAGCCGGTCAACTTCGACCGCAGCACCCTGGATGCAGTCGTCGAAGATGGCGGGCAGGTGTTTGACCTGCGCAACCGCGGCCAGTTTGCGTTCTCGCATGTGCCGGGCACTGTCAACGTGCCGGCGGACAACAACACGTATATTACCTACCTGGGGTGGCTGGTGGACTATGAGCGGCCTGTATACCTGCTGCTGCCGTCCGTCGACAGCGAGCATGCGGTCCTGAGCGACCTGCGTTCGATCGGGATCGATTATGTGCCGGGCTATTTCAGCCCCGAGGTTGCAGCACATGACACCCAGGCGCTGCCGGTGATCACGGCGCGCGAGCTCGCCAAGCGGCTGCCGCAGAACGGGATCATGATCGTCGACGTGCGCGGCAAGGGCGAGTACACGGAGCGGCACATCACGGGGTCGCGGCACGTACCGTTGGGGTATCTTGCCGATCGCCTCAACGAGATCCCGCGCGACCGGACCGTCATCACGCAGTGTGCCAGCGGCTATCGCTCGCAGATCGCGGCGAGCCTGCTCCAGGCCAACGGCTACGACAATGTGATCACCCTCAACGAGGGTGAGGAATGCTGGTCCAAGTTCCTCCCGACCGAAGGCGCGAGGTAGACGTATGCCGCAGCTGGCGCTGGATGTCCTGCTTGGTTTTGCCATCGGCCTTTCGTTAGGCCTGTTGGGGGGCGGCGGCTCGATTCTCACGGTACCGGCTCTGGTCTACCTGGTAGGCCTGAGCCCGCAGGCGGCGGTGACGGCGTCGCTGGTAATCGTGGGTGCGAACAGCGCCATGGGTGCCTTTATGCACCGGTCACAGGGCACGCTGAACTGGAAGGTGGCACTCGTCTTTGGCGGGACCGGCATGGCCATGGCTTACCTGGCCGCCGGGTGGTCAAAGGCGCTGCCTTCCACGACGTTGATGATGCTCTTCGCCGTGCTGATGTTGGTGGTGGGCTTGTTCATGATGTTCAAGCCCACGCCGCTGGGCAACGACGAAGGCGGGCGCGGCTGGCTGGTGACGGTGCTCACCGGTGCGGGTGTCGGCGTGCTTACGGGCTTTCTGGGCGTCGGCGGTGGCTTTCTGATCGTGCCAGCGCTCGTGATGCTGGTGGGGCTGTCGATGCGCCAGGCCGTCGGTACGTCGCTGGTGGTGATTGCGATGAACAGCCTGGCCGGCTTCCTGGGCCATCTGCAAGGGCCGCCGATCGACCTCCAGGTAGTTGTGATCTTTGTCGCCGCCGGGCTGGCGGGCGCGCTGGTGGGGACGCGGCTTACCCGCATCGTGCACCCCGAACACCTGCGCAAGGCCTTTGCCGTCTTTGTGATAGGGCTGGCCATCTTCTTGCTGGTCGACAATTTGAACAAAGTTGGGATCCTGTAAGCGGCGTTTTCGCAGACGGGTAGTACAATTCGAAGCTATCAAGTTCTTGTTTTGACGGAGATAGAGCAATGCCCCTATACGAGTACATTTGTATCAACTGCGGCACTGCATTCGAGCAGTTTGTGCGCAGCGCCTCAGCGCAGGAAGCGGTGGCCTGTCCCAAGTGTGCCAGCACGCTGGTGAACAAGCAGTTCTCCACGTTTGGGACAAAGGGTACGGGCGGGTTTTCCGGCGGCAGTTCGGCCGCCAGCGACGCGTCCTGCTCCACGGGTGGTGGCTGAGGTATCCGCTACCGCTAACCGTGTGTTAGCAGAGAAAAAGAAGAGCGGCTCCGATCACACCGGAGCCGCTCTTCTTTATATTGGCCTGTTTGTACAGCAGGAGGGCACAAGGTCCGGCGAAGGAAGTTTCGTCGCCATTGGGGGCCTCATGCGCCGGACCTTATGCCCCTACAGATCGTGCGTGCCGTGTACACCTTTGGTGCAGTGTTAGCGGCTGAAGGCACGCAGATGGTTCTGGGAGCCGGCCAGCAGGTTGTTGTAGACCTGCAGGATGTCGGCCTTGGTGGTTTCGGCGATGTGCGTCTTGAGATCCGCTATGTCGGTCTGCTCGATGAGCACGCCAACCTTGAGCGCCTCGGCGGTGGAGATGCTGCCTTGGGCGATCAGCTTGTCGTAGAGCGCCTGCAGGTCGGGATTGGTGAAGACGCCGACGGCGTTGCCCGCAGCAGGGTCGCTGACACCGTAGCGGTTGAGGAGCGTGACGATCGCGTCGGTGTGCCGCTGTTCGGCGTTGGCGATATTGTTGAAGACCCGCAGGCCCCACTTGGCGTAGAGCGTGACGTATACGTCGTGGGCGAGCTTTTCTTCCTCACGCATGTACTGCAGGCTGGCGCTCTCGGTCGGGGTGAGCGCAGTGGGCACCGCGACAGCTGCGGCAGCAGTCACTGGGGCCGCCAACGGGTCCGCCAACTGGGTTGGCACCGGCGGCATAGGTCGGCAGCGTCGTAGAGAAGGCGGTGAGCAGGGCGAAGGCGCCTGCGGCGAGAGTGGTTTTAAACATGATGATCCTCCGATATCTTGTCGTTTCTTGAGTTGAGCACTGAGCTTACTGCTCCGTTGCCCATATCATAGCGACAGAGTGTGAAGATATTGCGAAGGGATCGTAGGTTGAAAAAGAAGGCCGTCTTCACAATTTCCCTATATTTGCGACATAAGGCCATCACAATCCGCCGCTAAGCTGTAGCCATCAAGTCAAGCAGGGGTAACGCCCCACAGATGGAACAGATGCAAAGGACAATCACATCATGAAACGCAACTTCGTAATCGCCACACTCGTCGCCTTGATGCTCGTGACCGGCCTCGTCGTCACCGCGTCGGCCCAGACTGCGCAGCCTACGCCCACCACACCGGCCGCAGCCGGCACCTGTGCCAACGGCAACTTTGTCGACGCCAACAACGACGGCGTGTGTGACAACGCCCCGCGTGACGGCAGCGGCGTGCAGTTCGGCCAACAGAATGGGCAGGGGATGAATCGGGCCAACGGTCAGGCGCAGGGCATGCAGGGCCGTGGCATGCAGGGCCGTGGCATGCAGGGCCGTGGCATGCAGAATGGCCAGGGTGCAGGGCAGGGCGCCAATTTTGTCGACGCTAACAACGACGGCACCTGTGACAACCTGGGCACCGCGCAGGGCCAGCAGGGCATGCAGGGGCGCAATGGTCAGGGTCGCAGCATGCAGGGCGCGGATGCAGGGCCGTGGTATGCAGAATGGGCAGAGCTGGAACAACTAAAGACCAGCCATGAGTTCCAGGTGAACTCGCTTTGAGGACGATGTCACGTGTCAACGAAAGTTGACCTTGCGAAATGCCCGGCAGTGTCCGGGCATTTCGATTTTGGCGGATTGAGAGACAGTCTGGCATAGTCGCACTATCGGACAACAAACGAAAAGGGTTAGAAACATGCCGCGCAAAGTGCTCATTGCAGATGACGAACAGCACATCCTCGATACGGTAGGCGCCTACCTGAGGCAGGACGGTTTTGAAGTGATTACCGTGCGCAACGGGCGTGATGCCGTCTATGCCTTTCGGCACGAAAAGCCGGACCTGGTTATCCTCGACGTGATGATGCCCGAGATGGACGGGTGGACGGCGGCCCGGCTGATCCGCAAAGAGAGCGACGTCCCGCTGCTGTTTCTGACCGCCCGTGTCGACGAGGCCGACCAACTGATCGGTCTCGAGATCGGCGCCGACGAGTATGTGACCAAGCCCTTTAGCCCGCGGGTCGTGGCAGCACGCGTCCGCGCCTTGCTGCGGCGAGTACATGGGGAACTCGCCGGCGACGCGTCGCTCTGGCGTGTACGCGACCTGGAGGTCAACGCCGAGACCCGCCTGGCCACCATACGCGGCCAGCGCGTCGATCTCACGCCCAGCGAGTTCAGCATCCTGCAGGCACTGATCGCACGCCCAGGGCGGGTTTATACCCGCATGGAACTGCTCGACCTGCTGCAGGGCGAGGCCTATGCGGCGTACGAGCGCACGGTCGACGTGCACGTCAAGAACTTGCGCGCCAAGATCGAGGCAGATTCGCACAACCCCGAATATATTGAAACGGTTTATGGGGTTGGCTATCGCATGAGGCCGGACCATGAATAGGTTGTGGGTGCGCCTCACGGTCGGCTTCCTGGGTATCGTGCTGCTGCTCCTGTTGATGGTGACGCTGGCCGTCAACTACTCTGTCACAACCAGCTTTCGCCAATTTGTCACAGAAACGGACATGGCGAACCTTGGCCCTGTTGCCGTAGACGACCTGGTCAAGCGTACTTTCGCACGCAGGGCAGCTGGGACGGAGTCGATCCGCTGCTGCCGGCGGGCGGGAACGGGCAGGGCGGGCGCAGCGGGCGCGGCTTCCAGTCATTCGTGGCTAACGCCGAAGGGGTGATCGTAGCCGCTACCAATCCGGAGTGGATCGGCCAGCCGGCCGACATCGTCGGGGCCACGCGCACGACGCCGCTTACTGTCGACGGCGCGCGCGTGGGGACACTCGGCCAGCAGTCGCCGGGTGGGCAGCGGATGGCGCTGGCCGAGCACCGCTTTACAGAGCAGATCAACGCGGCCCTCATTGGCATCGGCATCGTCGCGGCCCTGCTCGCCCTGGGGGCAGCGATTTTCTTGTCGTACACCCTGGCGCGCCCGCTGCAGCGGCTGGCCGAGCGCATCCGGCCCTTGACGTCGTCGCAGGTGGGCGAGCAAGTACCGGTCGAGGGACCAACCGAGGTACGCGAACTGGCTATCGAGTTTAACGGCCTGTCGCGGCGCCTGTCCGCCGGCGAGAAGCAGCGGCGGCAGATGAGCAGCGATATCGCGCACGAGCTGCGCACACCGGTTACGGTGCTGCGCGGCCACCTCGAGGCGATGATGGACGGCGTGTATCCGCTTGACACCGAACACCTGGCCGTGGCGTACGACCAGACGATCCACTTGACGCGCCTGGTGGAAGATCTGCGCCTGCTGACCCAGGCAGAAGCAGGGCGGCTGGAGCTAAACCCGCGCGCTACGCCGGTCAAGCCGTTGGTGGAGGCTGTCGTCGCGCGCTTTGCGCCCCTGGCGCAAGATGCGGAAATCGCCGTCAAGTATGACGTCGCGCCTGCGCTGCCGTACATCTATGTTGACACCAACCGCACACAGCAAGTGTTCGACAACCTGTTAGCCAATGCCCTACGCCACACGCCGCCAGGCGGCGAGATATCCATCACAGCGCGGGCCAGTGCGCGGGCTGGTGCGCAGGCTGATGGCCGGCAGGTTGAGTTTGTGGTTGCGAATCCCGGCGAGTTAGCGCCTGATGAACTGGCGCATCTCTTTGACCGCTTCTGGCGCGCCGACGTGGCCCGCCAGCGCGATGCGGGGGGCAGCGGCCTCGGATTGGCCATCACCCGGCAGCTGGTTGTGCTCCAGCATGGCACGATTCGTGCCGAGGCACACGACGGCAATATTTCGTTTGTGCTCGACCTGCCCACGGCCGGCTGATCAGCCGGCTGAGTAGCAGGCTGGCCAGCCAGGCCCGGGCTCTCCGCACATAATCTCCCTGTATTCCCTTCACAGCTTCTTCATAGATCGTGGCTAAAGTGGAGCCACAGAGTTCAACCTGAGTTCAAGCTGAGTTCAACCACGTATGAAGGGGCAGCAATCATGACCACATCCTCTGTTTCCGTGCGACCGAGCACCCGTACCAAGCGCCGCAAGCTCTCACGCACGCAGCTTATCCGCCGGCTTGTCCAGACCGGGTTTCTCGTCTTTATCGTGGCGGCGGCCGTGCGCCACATCTTCTTTGAAGAGTCCGGGGCGGCATCGATCGATGCGCTGTGCCCCTTTGGCGGCGTAGAGACGCTGTGGCTGTGGGTGACCACCGGCGCGTATGTACCCAAGGTTCACCCTTCCAGCCTCGTATTGATGGTGGGGCTGCTGCTGGGGACGCTCGCCAGCGGCGCAGCCTTTTGCGGTTGGGTCTGCCCCTTTGGCACGCTGCAGGATGCGCTGACGTGGCTGCGTGAACGGCTGCATGTCCCTGCCGTGAACGTGCCCGAGAAGCTGGACCGGTGGCTGCGTTATGGGCGGTATGTGACGCTGGCGCTGGTGCTGTACATGACCATCAGCACCGTCAAGCTCTGGTTTGCGGACTATGACCCGTACCGCACGATCTTTGGGCTGGGCTGGTTGTTCGAATTCAACGCCGCCGAGCAGTGGCCGGCTTACACCATCGCCCTCACGATCCTCCTAGCCTCGTTCTTTATCCCCCGCTTCTGGTGCAAGTACACCTGCCCGTTGGGCGGCGCGCTGAGCCTGGTCAGCCACGTGAGCCTGCTGCGCATCCGCCGCACGGAGAGCACCTGCAAGAGCTGTGCGCTGTGTGCTCGCCCCTGCCCGGTCGGGATTGCGGTCGAGAAGGCTGCGCCGCTGGTCAGCACCAACTGCATCGGCTGCCTGGCCTGTGTTGAGACCTGTCCCCGCCACGGTGCGCTGGAGGTGGCCTTTATGCCCAAGTACTGGCTGAGCAGCTTGCGTGGGAAGTTTGGGCGCCCAGCCGCCGAACCGGCAGACAATGCGCCGGCGAACATCGCACTGACAATTCCGGCAGCAGACCCCGCTGATGGTTCCCGTCACATCGAAGGCTGCTCGCACAATCGAGCAAGGAGAATCCCTGTGAGAGTCAATAAGTGGTTGCTGCCGATTCTGGCGCTCGTGCTGATACTGGGCACGGTAGGCATTGCGCAGGCTACGGGCTTGTGGGTGGTGAGCGGGCGGGAGATGGTCGACCTCGCGCAGCTGACGAGCGGAGACGACGTGAAGGGGTGGATGACGCTGCAGCAGGTGGCGGATGGGACGGGGATCGAGACGGCGGCACTTGCAGCAAAGCTTGGGCTGCCCGCCGACCTGCCGCCCGAGACCGTGTTGAAGGACATCGAAGGCATCGTGGAGGGGTTCGAGATCACGGCGGTGCGGACGATAGTGGACGAGGCGTTGGGGCTGGCGCCGGCGGCCGAGGCAGAAACGGCAGCAGATAGTGGCGAACAAGCCGCGGTGCAGGCACCGGCTGAAGCAAGCGGCGAGTCCAGTCCCCACGGCGGCGGCAGAAGCAACGGCAGAACGGCGCAGAACGGCGGCAGGCAACGGCGGAACCAACGGCGGAACCAACGGCGACGACCGTCCACGAGCCCACCGGCACGGGGACGGGGACGGGTGACGGCGAAGATCAGCCGGCGGTCACCAGTGCGGACTCGATCAAGGGCAGCCACACGCTGCAGCAGATCGTGGACGGCACGGGGGTGGACCTGGCGGAACTGCTCGCAGCGCTGCAGCTTCCCGCCGACACGAACCCGCAGACGACGGTTCGGGAGCTGGTGCAGGGTGGAAAGCTGGGCGAGGTGGACGAGGTGCGCACGGCGGTGGCCGCACTGCAGTAAACCACCTGCAGGTATAGTATAGAGCGGCGCCCTTCTACATGGGCGCCGCTCTTCGTTTGCTGCGGGCAGGTTATCCTGGGAATGCGATTGCCAGGCACGGTGCAGGTACGACGCCAGGCGGGACGCCTACGCTCCTCACCGTTGTGCCGCAAACCTCATGCCCCTACGGATGAGCGGTGCCCGGCGGAATTCGGCGCCGCTCTTCGTTATTTGTGCGCTGGTTATGTTCCCGCGGCTGGTCAGCTCCGCTACCGCATCAGGTAGGCTGCGTTATGGTCGGGATCCAGGGACGGGCTCCAGTTGCTGTGGCGCCAGACAAGGCCGAGGATGCCGAGGGCGATCAGCCCAAATGCAATCCACTGGGCCGTGGCCAGTGTGCCCATCGTCCAGGCATCGGGCCGGAACGCCTCGACCCAGAAGCGCCCCATCGAGTAGGCGATGAGGTAGAGAAAGGCCGTGTCGCCCATGCGCAGCCGGGCGCCGTAGCGGCGGACGAAGAAGGTCAGCACCAGAAACGCGAGCAGGTTCCACGCGGCCTCGTAGAAGAAGGTCGGATGGAAGCCGTTGGCGGCGTACCAGGCGATCGTCTGCTGTGTCAGCGGCGCCGTGCCACAGACCTGTATGCCGGCGGGCAGATTCTCGGGCACGGCACAGGGGAAGGCAGGGTTGATATGGAACGCCCAAGGCACGCTTGTCGCCGGCCCGTACAGCTCCTGGTTGACAAAGTTGCCCATGCGCCCGATGGCCTGTGCCAGCAGCACGTTGATGGCGATAAAGTCGATGTACTTGGCGACGTTGAGCCGGTGACGCCAGGTGTAGTACCAGAGCGCCAGCAGCCCGCCGGCCACGCCGCCATAAATGCCCAGCCCGCGAAATCCGCCCGACCAGAAGTTGATTGCGTCGAGCGGATGCTGCAGGTAGTAGCTTAAGCCTCCGCCGTCCGCCGGGGAGCTGAGCACGTGATACAGGCGGGCGCCGACAATCCCTGCGATCAGCACCCACGCCAGCAGGTTCCAGACGTGGTCGGGATTTTCGCCTGCCTGTTGGGCATTGCGGGCCGACAGCCAACCGGCCACGGCTGCGCCACCCACAATAAACACACCGTACCAGTGCAAGCTGAACGGACCTAATTGAAAAAGTACCGGGTTCATACAAGGGCCTCCTCTTTGCCGCCGCTCACTTTACTCCTCTTGTGGGTTGTTCGCCAACCTCGGCAACTCGTGCGTGGGGTGAAAAGCTGCCTCCTCCTGCATTCCAGGGTCATCCATCTAGATACATGCCCGGTATATGTATCTAGATTAACCGCTGCACCACAGAGTTGCGTCGGGACGAGCGCCACACTATAGGGTGGCTATTACCCAGGCGGCACATGAGGTGCTCGCCCAATACAACGCAAATGGATTTCGGTATGCTGTACTCACGTGTCTTTGTCGTTCTCGTCGTTCTTGTTCCTCTCTTGTTTGTCGCCCGTGGTCGCTTGCGAATCGATGTGGCAGCCCTGCTGATCGCCGCCCTATTGGGGCTGGCGCAGTTTCTGGGCATGGGCGTGCTGGGTCCACCGGACCAGCCGCACACGGCCATGGAAGCCATCAGCGGCTTTGGCCAACCGGTTGTGCTGACGCTGTTGAGCCTGTTTATTATCACGCGCACGTTGGAGCGGACAGGGGTCACCAACTGGATCGCGGGCCGGGTGATTGCGATCGGCGGTCGGTCCGAGCGGAGGTTGATCTTCCTGTTTGCGGCGGTGACGGCGCTGCTGTCGCTGTTTATGAACAACCTGGCGGCCGGCGCGCTGATGCTGCCCAGCGCGATCGGCGTCTCGCGGCGCACGGGCATCTCGGCCAGCAAGCTGCTGATTCCGGTCGCCTATGGCAGCCTGCTGGGCGGCAGCGCCACCTATTTCACGACGGCCAACATCATCGTGAGCGACCTCCTGACGACGGCGCAGCCGCCCCAGCCGCCGCTGAACGTCCTGGCCTTTACGCCGACGGGGGGGCTGATTGCCCTGGCCGGTCTCCTGTTTCTCACCCTGCTGGGCCCATACCTGCTGCCCGATCGGGCGCCGCAGCCCGGGCAGATGGTGGCGCGCCGGACCGGCAGCGACCTGGAGGAAGCGTACCAGCTCGACGAACGGCTGTGGGAGGTGCAGGTGCCGGCCGCATCGTCGATCGTGGGCAAGACGCTCACGCAGACCGATATCGGCGACCGGCTGGGGCTGACGGTGGCCGCCATCTGGCGCGGCCAGCAGGCGCTCTTTGCGCCGCGGGCGGACTATGTGCTGCAGGGCGGCGATATCCTGTTGACGGTAGGGCGTGAGGAGCGCATCACGCAGCTGGCGCAGGAGGGGTTGAAAGTCGGCCGCAACGGCAACGACGGCAGCATCAGCGCGCGCGGCGTCCGGTTTATCGAGCTGCTGCTGGCGCCGCACTCGGACGCCGAAGGGCACACGATACGCTCAGCTGGAGTTCCGCAAGAAGTATGGGTTTACGGCGGTGGCCATGCTCCGCGAGGGGCGCAGCTACCGCACCGACGTGGCCAATATGAAGCTCAAGATGGGCGACTCGATCCTCATGGTAGGGCGCGCCGGATCGGCTCAAGGCGCTGCAAAACGAGCCGAGCTACGTCGTGCTGGAGCCCGACTTGAGCGACCAGCCGGTAAACAAGCAGCAGGCGTTGAAGGCCGTAGCCATTATCGGCGCTGCGATTGCCGCCTCGATCGCCGGCGTACCGGTCTTTCTGGCGATGCTCACGGCGGCGGTTGTCGTCTTCCTGGCCGGCCTGCTGACGACGGAGGACGCCTATCGGGCGGTAGAGTGGCCGGCGATCTTCCTGATCGCGGGCATGTATGCGGTCAGTAAGGCGATGGTGGAGACGGGGCTGGCCGACTGGATCGGGCAGCAAGTGGTCGCCGTCGTGCTGCCCTACGGGCCATTGGGGCTGGCCGCCGGCTCGTACCTGCTCACGGCCGGGCTCACCCAGCTTATGGGCGGGCAGGTCTCGGCCCTGGTGACGGGGCCGGTGGCCATCAGCGCGGCGATCAGCCTGCACACCAACGCGCAGGCGATGGCGGTGGCCGCGGCGATCGGCTGCTCGGCGTCGTTTTTCACACCGATCGCGCACCCGGTCAACATCCTGATGATGACGCCCGGCAATTACACTTTTGGCGACTTCTTTCGGGTCGGCTGGGGTCTGACGGTGGTCTGCTTTGTCATGCTCCTGGTGGGGATGGCGCTGTTCTGGCATCTGTGACAATGAGGACGTACTATGCAAGCCAGAAGATCAATCACAATCTCTACCAACGGGAACGACGCTCTATCATTTCAACGGCGTACCAGTAGTAGCACAACCCAGTTTCTGGCCGCTGCTTCTCGCAGTCACCGGCTTTCTGATCTGGGGCGCCGGGCGACGCAACCGGAAACGCTCCTGGCTCGTGCGTGTTGGTGTGGGGATGCTGGCACTGCCGATCGCACTGTGCGCCGAAATTGGCCACGCGATGGCGCACACCGTCAGCGCCCGTGCGGCCGGGGCCCCGATGGATGAAATCCTGCTCTCTGCCGGGATGGCCCGCACGCTTTACCTAAACAACGATGTCGCACCGCATACCCATATCCAGCGCTCGCTCGGCGGCCCGCTCTTTAGTCTCGCCGGGTTCCTGCTCAGCCTGCTTTGGTGGCGCACTGCCCCAAAGGGATCGATCAACCGTGATCTGGCGGGAGTCTCCCTGTTTGGACACAGTGTGATCCTGTTCGGGAGCGTCACGCCGCTGCCGATGATCGATGGCGGCATCATTCTGAAATGGAAACTCGTAGAAACCGGGCAATCCCCGGAACAGGCCGAACAAACGGTACGCAACGCAAGTGTGAGCCTGGGTGCAACTGCTGTGGGTTTGGGTGGCCTGCTGGGCCTCGCGCGGAAGCGCAGGTGGATTGGCGGCTTGCTGGCTGCTGCCGGCGCAGCAGCAATCGCGGCCGGCATCGGGTGGCTGAATTAGTGAGACTCATTTCTCATCCGGCTTGCGGCCGATCACGACCAGCCGCTGCGCGTGCTCGTCGTACGTGATGCCGTCGAGGCTGCCATATACTCGGAGTGCGGTGAAACCGCACTGGGACAGGAGCGAGGAGAGTTCGACGGCGGAGTAGGAGCGGACGGCGACCCGGTACTCGGCGCGTTCGGTGCCGCGGATGGCGATCCAGCGGGTTTCGACGCGGCTCCAGTTCTGGGTGATGCGCTTCTCCGAGAGGAGGAGCAGGCCGTCCTCCCGCTCTTCCCAGTCGTTGGCCTGGAAGCCGCGGGCGAGGATCTCCTTGCCCATCGTCTCGATCAGGAACCGGCCGCCGGGGCGCAGCGAGGCGTAGGTGTTGGCGGCAACCCTGCGGTCATCGCCGGGATCTTCGAAATAGCCAAACGAGCCGAACAGGTTGAGGACGGCGTCGTACCTGCGGGGTTCGCAGAAGTCACGCATGTCGGCGACCGCGAAACTCGGCAGCGAGGCCCTCCTGCGCGGCTGCTGTGCGAGCTTTCTCGATGTAGGTCTGCGTGTGGTCGACGCCGGTTACGTGGCAGCCGCGCCGTGCCAGCTCCAGGCTGTGGCGGCCGATGCCGCAGCAAAGGTCCAAGACTGAGCTACCCGGTTCGATCGGCAGCAGGCGTGCGAGGCTGTCTACCTCCTCGCGAGCACGCGCTATCCTCTGCGGGTTGAACAGTACCGGCTCGAACAGGTGCCAGAAGGCGTCTTCGCTATACCACGCGTTGGGGGCTGACATATCGTGCTCCTTGAGCAGAACGGTTTACAACCAGCCTGATCACTTACACCAAATGTCTGATGCGGCGTGCGCAATTATATGCGCATACTTTATTACCACGCCAGTACGATGGGTCGCACAGTGCACCAAAGGTGGCGTGGGCGCAACTCAAAGTCAACTCTGATATGGAGCACCAACATGAAGCGAGTTTTCTGGATGGCCGTAACGGTCCTAGTCTTGGGCCTACTTGTGCTCGGCTACCGTCTGCCTGCGCAAGCGCAAGATGCGCCCGCAAACGCCGGCGACATGGTCTCACTTGGTAGGGCAATTTTTTTCGACGCTGACTTGTCGGCCAGCGGCACACAGGCCTGTGCGACGTGCCATGATCCGGCAGCCGGCTTTACCGGCCCGGATGCAGCAATCAATGCCGCCGGTGCCGTGTACGAGGGGGCGGTGCCCAATCACTTTGGCAATCGCAAGCCGCCTGCCGCTGCCTATGCCGGCGACAGCCCAGCGCTGTCTTTCGATGAAACCGTGGGAGCATGGTTTGGCGGTATGTTCTGGGACGGCAGAGCCACGGGTGCATCTCTCGGCGACCCGCTGGCGGAACAGGCGCAAGGGCCGTTTCTCAACCCACTCGAGCAAGCAGTCGCCAACGCCCAGGATCTATGTACCAAGGTCGACAAGGCGAGCTATGCCGGCCTGTTCGAGCAGGTGTGGGGTGCGGGTTCCCTAGACTGTGCAAAGGACGCCGACGGCGTCTATGCGCGAATCGCACGGTCTATTGCTGCCTACGAGCGGAGCGCCGAGGTCAGTCCCTTCAGCTCAAAGTTTGACCTCTTCTGGGATACGGCTAAGGCCGCCGGCAAGGACGTGACACAGATCAAATGTGGCACGGGTGGCGCAATGGGCATGGGGATGGGTGGCATGGGGATGGGTGGCATGGGGATGGGTGGCATGGGGATGGGCCCCATGGGCGGTATGGGCTGTCCTGGCGGCACGGATCCTGATGACTGGACCACATATCGCAACCTGGGATTTAGCGATACCGAGCTCCAAGGACTGGCAATCTTTAACGATCCGAATCGAGCAAACTGCGCATCATGCCATTCGCTCGAGCCTGGCACTGGGGGTTATCCGCTTTTCACCAACTTCGGCTATGAGAATACCGGGGTGCCAAAGAACCCGAGCAACCCGTTCTACTCGATGGCCGCCGAATGGAATCCCGAAGGCGCGGATCTGGGTAGATACTGGGCTGGGGGGCTTTCTGAAGAACAGCGGGAAGACACCGGAAATCTATGAGCAGGAAATGGGCAAATTCAAAGTGCCCACCCTCCGCAATGTGGACCAGCGCGCGGCGCCAAATGTCGATAAGGCCTATGGGCACAACGGCTATTTCAAGTCCCTTGAGGAGATCGTTTTCTTCTATCACTGGCGAGCGATGATGGACGGCCGTATGGGCGGTATGGGTGGCATGCGCGGTATGGGTGGCATGGGTGGCATGGCTAATATGTTTCCGCCGCCGGAGGTCGATCAGAACCGTGCATCCTTAAACATGTTCCCCGGACCGCAGATGGGCAACATCGTGGCGTTTCTCAAGACATTGTCAGACGGCTATTTCCAGAGATAGCAGGAGTAGTCTGTCACGCATGATTGTTTGGTCCGCGCGCCCAGGTACCGAGTGCCACGTGGGACGTGGTGCGTCTAGCACCCATCCGCACGTGGGCGTGCGGACTAAACGATGACGTGTGACAGACCACTAGGGGTTACAAGCTGCGGCTCACCCCCATTGTCGCGAAGATCCGGTCGTCCGGATAGGCCTCGGCGAGAATTCGATAGTAGAACAGTCCTTCCTTGTTCGGCAGCGTGTAGCCCCATTCGTCACACAAGCGATCGCTCTCGGCCAGGAAGTCCCGGTCGCTGACGGCTTCTTCGGCGTGGCGGCGCCAGCAGCTGCGACGAACCAGCACCGGCGGAGAACTTCTGCTTGGGGCGCCGCACGATCGCGTCCGGGAGCCGACCCGCAAAGGCGCTGCGCAGCAAGGCCTTCTCGACCCGCTGACCGTCGGGACCGGTTTTGGCCATCTTCCATGCTGCCGGCAGCGCCAGCGCGTAGGCGATCGAGTTGACGTCAAGAAACGGCACCCGTGCCTCAAGGCCAAAGCGCATCGACATGCGGTCCGCCCGCTGCAGATTGGTGTTGTGCAGCGCCCCCACGATGTATTCCATCTCCTGCTGGAGCTGCTCGGCCTGCGCAAAGCCGCGCAGGTAGTCGTACCCGGCGTACAGCTCATCCGCACCCTCGCCGGTCAGCATAACCTTGACCTCCTGCGCGGCGAGCTCGGCCAGAAAGTAATTGGGGAGCGCACTGCGCACCAGCGCAGGGTCACACGACTCGAGCGAATGGAGTACGTCCGGGAGGATGGCGAGCATCTCGTCCATGCTGTAGACGCGCGTGGTGCTGCGTACCGAGGAATGCCGCAACCGCGCGCGCAGCGGCCAGATCCTCGCCACCCTCGACGCCCACGGCAAACGAATGGAGCACATCCTGATCCTTGGCCAGCAGCCCCTCCTTGGCCAGGAGCGTCACGATGCTGCTGTCGAGCCCGCCGCTGAGGCTGACCCCTACCGGCACGTCTGCCATCAGCCGCTTGACCACGGCATCACGCAGGATGGCGCTCAGCTGCTCCTGTGCCGCGATCTCATCGCGCGGCGCCGGCAGCAGGCCACGCGCCTGGCCGACATGGTAGAAACGGTGCAGCCCCATCTGCGAGTGGTACCAGTGGCCAGGGGGAAAGATCTCGACCCGCTCCACTTCGGGGGGCAGCGCCTTGATCTCGGAGGCGAAGTAGAGTGCGCTGCCGGCGAAGCCGAGATAGAGCGGCTTGATGCCGATGGGGTCGCGGGCGAGAAACAGAGCTTCGTCGTCGAGGATGGCGATGGCAAACATCCCGTCCAGCAGCTCGACGCTGGCGGGCCCCAGCAGCGCATAGAGGCGCAGCACTACCTCGGTATCGGAGCTGGTGGCCAGCGGCTCCTGTGCCAGGTACTCGCGGCGCAGGGCAAGATGGTTGTAGATCTCGCCGTTGTAGGAGATGTGCAGATCGCCGAAGGCCTGGGGCTGGCCGCCGTGCTCGACATCCACGATGGCCAGGCGCGTGTGCGCCAACGCCCCCGCGGCCGTTTCACAGATGCCGCTGCCGTCTGGGCCTCGATGGCGCAGCTGCGCCAGGTGTGACGCCAGGTCGGGCGCGGTGACGCCGCCAAAGGCACCTAAGACTCCACACATGGTCAACCTCCATTGCTTTCGCCTGCTGCCAGCAGGGTGATGGCAGCTGCAGCGTGCGCCAGGATCTGTGGTTCCGGCGGTACCTCCAGCGGCGCAGGTGCGACAGGAGCAAGCGGGACGAAGATGCGCCGGGCACCGTCGACAACCTGGGGCGAGACAAAGCCGTGTACGCCATGGCCTTGAGTAACCCACTCGGTCAGCTCACTGACGCTCAGCTTGTCGATCCCCAGCTTGTCCAACGTACGCCCGCGGCGCCAGTAGTCGGTGCGATGAATGATGCAGCCCAACTGAATGATGCTGTTCATGCCACGCGTGGAGACACCGTAGCGTTCCCCCAGGGCCGCAATGGGCACCAGGCTCATAGGGACGTCCTCGGTAATGTAGCGATGGCCCAAGGTCGGCGGTGCCTTGATCCCAAAGTAACCGGGCTGGTTGTGAATCGTCTCGTTCAGGTCCGTCCCGTAGGCGTTGTAGGCCATGGCCAGCCACTCGACGGCAGTCTGCGCCCGGATGCCCAGGGACGAGGCGACGGTCACGCGTTCGCGGTCGAGCACCTCCAGCACGCGCGCCACGGAAGGTGTTACACCGTCGATATAGAACTGGAAGTCCCCGCTGGTCGATTCGATGCGCCCGGCGTTGAGCAAGGTGAGCGCGGGGTGGAAGATCGCGCCCATGTTGTCGAGGCCGGTGTTGAGCACGTTGATGCCGTCGACATATTGGGGATAGACGGGACGCAGCAGGTTCAACACCATCGGCGTACAGGTTGCGGGCAGGGCGGCCAGCGGCACGGCTTCCTTGATGCCGAAGATGCGGGCCTGTGCCGGGCCGTCAGAGCGGCTGGCATAGATAAAGGTGCCGGCCTCCGCGATGGTGACGGCCGCGTGGCAGTTTGCGCGGGCGAGTACGGCGGCAACCTCGATTGCACCGCAGGTGCGGCCCGGGTGGAGGATGATAACCTGCCCGTCGCGCAGATGCGGCGCCATGGCCGCAGCCAGGTCGGCATGGGCCGAGGAAGGCACCACGACCATGATCACTTCGGACGACTTCACTGCCAGCTCGATGTCCGATGTCACATCCGCCAACCGTCCGAAGCCGCGTGGCCCGCCGGGAAAGCTCTCCAGGTCGATGCCGCCGCGCGCCTTGATGGCGCGGACGCGTTCGGGGGTGCGATTGTAGAGGACAACCCGGCAGTCCATCAATGCCAGGTGGGCGGCCATGGCTTTGCCGCCGTTGCCGGCACCGATGACGGTAAACGTTTGGGGTTGCACGATCATATGGTCTCCTTGATCAGCTGCTGAATGCGGTCTGCTTCAGATAGAGGCCGGCCGTGGGCATCCACTGCCACGCAGGCGCCGCCAAGGATCCGGGTTTTGACGCGGCCGGGGGCGACGGGATTGCTGCGCAGCTGCGGGGCATCCAGGATGCCAAGCCGCACGGCGCGGCCGAGGACGGCAGGGTCGATGAACGGGTCGATGCAGCCGGGGCCACCCAGGTCGATGATGGCGCCCAGCGTGGTGCTTGCCTCGGTTACCAGTTCTGTACAGCGGCGCTGGACCTCGGCATCGCGGGTCATATCCGGCATGCCGCGCAGGGCGTTCTGGATCGCCCGCCGCGCCAGGCTGCAGGATTCGATGACGTCATCGGCGGTGGCGGCGTGATGTGCCTCGCTGTGCCCCACGACGTGGACGATATGCGGATGCAGCGCCATCTGCAGGTAGACGCTTGTGGCCAGGTGGGCGCGTGCAGCCGACGGCTCGACCGGGTAGCTGAGCAGCCCGGTGCGTGTCTGCCGCCAGATGCGAAAGTCACGGCGCTCCAGCGGCTCGATCAACGCCAGCACGGCGAGCATCTTGGCGAGATCCATGGCGTCGCTGTGACCGGCGGGGCTGTTGAACATCAACTGGGCAATGTAATCGCGCACGCCAAAGGCCCGGGCGTTGTAGGCGGCCAGGAAGGCAGCAACGACAAAGACGACGTCGGGGGCATCGCGCATGCCCCAATGGTGGGGTTCGTTGAGTTCGACGGGAATGCCGCGCTCGCCGTACCAGGCCATGACGGCCTGGTGCTCGCGAATCGAACCTTCCAGGTCCCACGGTCCACGGCCGTCCATACGGTTGAACCAGAAGAGGGGAATGGCACACCAGGCAATGTTGATGGTCTCCACATACATCTGGGCCAGGCGAATGAAATCGTCGGTCCCGAGTAGGTGCGCAGCAGCGGCCAGTTGCCGCGCCGGCTGGCGGCATAGAGGGCGCGGTAGTCCTCGGCGCTGCGCACAGGTACGCCGCCCGCGCCACGGCGGCGCGGATCCTGGCGTTCGGGATGAAAGAAGTTCTCCTGCGCGTCCTGGTCGATCCCGAGCGAGATAACGTCCAGCACGCGCGCCTCGGCGATCTGTTCGATCCCCGCCAGCGTTTCGGCCATCGTGGGCTGGCCGTAGTGGTGGCGGAGGAGAGGAAACGGCGCCTTCCAGGCGATGCGGTCGACCAGGCGCTGGGGATAGCTCACCACGTGGTGGGCATCGCTCCCGGCCCCCTTGAGGAAGGCCAGAACCTCATCGTCTGCTTCGCCGCCCGCAAACACGCGTGCGAAAAAGCCCAGCTGCTCGGCGCGTGCGGCCAGGGGGGGCGTGCCGCCAAACGCAAAGCTGACGCCGGCGGAGTGCAGGTCGTCGGCCGCTTCAGCGAAGTCGGCCAGCAGCCGCTCGCCCGTTTCGGGCGTCAGCCGGTACGAGACACCTACGAGTTCGGCGTGATGCTCGCGCGCGGCGGCGACGACAGCTTCGACAGGCGTTGCAGGTCCTAAGAACACCGTACGCCAGCCGGCCTCTTCTGCGAGCTGCAGAAAACGGGAAATGCCGGCCACATGCACGCACTCGCCGAGTGCGGCAGCCACGACAGTCTTCATGCACAAGTCTCCTTTTTAGCGCGCTGCCTTGGTCAAGCCTGCAGACACAGCCGGGCCTGGTGGCGCGCGCGGTCTAGTGCGCCCAACGGGAACGTACGTGCGATCACGGGAATACAGACGAGAAAACGGAACTCACTTCACCCGTATGTAAAGCAAGAGGTGCAGGGTAAAGCGGTAAGAGAACACGACCCGCTGCAAGGCGGGCAGAGCAAGGCCGGGCCGTGTGTTGGAAATAGCAGTACAAAACAATAAGAAAACGCGGGCTATCTAATTGTCCTCGGCTGGCTACTGTCGCGTCCGCCGCAAGAACAGCGTACAGACGCGTGGGCGCAGGAGTCGCCTGCCGGTCGAGCTAAGAAAGTATAGTGACCTCTCTTTCCTGACGTTTTCTATACGGAAACCCTGCGGTAAAAGGCTTCCTTATATATACCATGAAAGCGCCATCTCGCCAAGTGGTCACAGCTGTAGGTCAATCCGGTGTTGCATAAGCCATACGAACACCTTTTACAGCTATGAGCATAACCATTATATACCACAGGACAGCCGCCTTTGGTAATTTAAGGGGAATATGCGTTCCCGCGTTCCGCTTGGGCCAGCGCCTCGGCCTCGATGAAGATGCGTGTCACTTGCGGCGCTGCGCTGCGAATCTTCTGCTCCAGGCGATCGACCGTCGCGGTAAGTTCGCTGTTAGAAAGCCCGGGCCGAAACTCGACGTCCAGATTTACCAGCACCTCTTGAGGGCCGAGGTGCATGGTGAGCGGCTTGCGCGCCCGCTGCACATCACGATCGGCAGTCACCAGCTGCTGAATTTGACGTACGGTCGCGGGGTCGGCGCTTTCGCCCAACAGCAGCCCCTTGCTTTCATAGGCGAGGGCCATCGATACTGCGGCTAGTACCAGGCCGATCAAGATGGAGGCAACGCCGTCCAGGCGCGGCTCGCCGAGGCGGTGCGATAGGAAGACGCCGAAAAAGGCCAGCGCCAGCCCAATCAGGGCGGCAGCGTCTTCAAAGAGGACGACAAAGATCGTGGGGTCTTTGCTCGTATGAACGGCTTGCCAGATCGACTCGTGCCCCTTGGCACGGAGCAGGGCACGCAGGGCGATTAGAAACGAGGTCCCTTCAAAGAGCACCGCCAACGCGAGTGTGACGTAGTTCCAGAAGGGATCTTCCAACTCGCGCGGGTTCAGGATGTGTGTAATCCCCTCATACAGCGACATGCCGCCCCCTAGCCCAAAGAGGATCATGGCGACGATGAGGCTCCAGAAGTAGAGTTCCTGACCATAGCCAAAGGGGTGGGTCGCATCCGGTTTCTTATCGCTGCGGTGGACACCCAGCAAGAGCAGCCCTTCGTTGCCGGTGTCCGCCAGGGAATGGATCCCTTCGGACAGCATAGAGGAGCTGCCCGTGAAAAAGGCGGCTATAAACTTCGTAATTGCAATCAGGAGGTTTGCAGCCATCGCCCCATAAATGGTGATAGGCTTTTCCTTAGAATTTCCGGCCATAAGATGTTTTTCCAGGGTAGCAGAAGACCGCTGCACGATCTATGGCCGCATGGAGAAAGCAGCAGCGAAAACAAGCGGAGGCTGCTGGACAAACGGCCAACGGGGTACAGCAGCCAGCGGCCGTAGCGATGGTAGGTGTCCTTGTGGTCCTGGCGCAGGCCGTAGTCGTTGACGACGAAGTGAAATAGCATCGCAAGAAAGAAGAAGAGCAGCCCCTGCCAGTTCTGCTGCTCGCGATGGAGCAGCAGGTACCCGACCAAAGCGTTGTAGACGGCAAAGGAGCTCATGTGCAGCCAGAACACGCCCATACCGGTGGTCGTCTCCCCCTCCCCTGCATCCGGACGCTGCCCCTGCCGGCGTTGGGCAGTTTTTACCACCCGTTCCAAGCCATAAAAGATCGCTAGTCCGGCCAGTGCCACCAGGTAAGCGTGGTGTTCGAGAAAGGCAAGCGAGGCACCAGCCGCACGCCGCAGTGTCTCTTGTACTGAGGCCAGTTCTGGAAAGACATGGATGAAAACGTAGGCAATGGACACACCGCCCGCCAGCGAGAGCCAGCGGCTGCGTGGAATGCCTTCGAGGAAGCGCAGGCGGCCCGCAACCAGGTGCACGACCGCCAGGCCGAGTGCCAGCACACCTGTCAATAGTGCCACTACGCTGTACCTCCTTGCCTGCCGGCGTATCTCCAGCAGTCTGTCACGCCTAAATGTTTAGTTCGCACGCCTACGTGCGGAGGGGCACACGGGCGTGCCAGAGAGTCGCACGTAGGCGTGCGAACTAAACGATGACGCTTGACACGGTACTTGCGGCATGCTAGTTCAACTAACGATAGGTGAACGCGCAGCAAAAGGCAGTGGGACGGGGCACAGGCGGCAGTTACAGGTGAAGTTTGTCCGGGAACAGGCGCGGTCGCGGCACGTCACCGCTGCGGGCAGGCCAGCCTTCGCGCTGGCGCAGACGATCGCCATCCGTTTCTTCCGTCTGATCGTGGAAGAGCACCTGGTAAGTGGGGTAAGGCAGGTCGACACCGTGGGCCTTCATCTGCTGTTTAATGGCCGCCAGCACCTCGTCCTGGGAGTCGAAGGTGTCACGCCGGCGAGGTGGCGAGATCCACCAGCGGACGAGTAGGTTAACGCTGGAAGGGGCAAGCTCGACCAGCAGGACCTCGGGTTTAGGGGCGGGCAGTACGGTGGTGCACCCTTGAAGTGCCGCGTACACCAGCTGCCGCGCCTCCTCTACGTCGTCGCCGTAACCGATGCCGAGGAGGTATTGGAGCCGGCGGCTCTCGTTGGCGGTGTTTACGATCACAGAGTCGACAAAGAGGTCGGCGTTAGGGATGACGACCCGGCGGCCATCGTAGGTACGGATCATCGTAGCCCGGGTCTGGATCTCTTCGACCGTGCCCTCGTAGCTGCCGACGACGATTTGGTCGCCGATACGGAACGGCTCGGTCAGCAGGAGCAGGATGCCGGCAAGGAAGTTCTGCAGGATATCGCGAAAGGCGAAGCCGATGGCGACACTGCCGATGCCGAGGAACTCAATCATGCCGGCCGGCGTGAAGGTAGGAAAGATGACGACGGCGGCCACCAGTATGCCGATCAGGAGCACCAGCCACTGAAACAAACGCCCTAAAACAATGCCGAGGTTCTTCTGGCGCCCATAACGGTCCGAAATCCGCCGCGCCGTGCCGGCTGCGACAAGTGAGAGGAAGTAAAACACGAGAAAGATCAGCAGCCCGACCATTATAGAAGGCAGCAGGCGAATCGAGCCGTCGAGTATACGCTGCAGCTGCTCGAGTGCCGGCGAGAAATCCAGTTGCAAGCAAGTATCCTTTCGATTGTGAGCGTATGGTGACCGAATGGCACGCGTCACACGGCGTTGCGACGCTGCGGGTTACGTCTCGCCCGGCAAGTTGATTGGATCGCCCAGCACATCCTCGATGTAAAGCAGTTTGACCCAGACCATGACCACCACGGCGATCGGTACGGCCATTGCGACACCGAGGAAGCCGCCCAAGAGCGCAAAGACCAATTGCGAGCCCAACATCAGCACCGGCGGGATGGTGATGATACGGCTCTCAAGCGTAGGGGCGAGCATATAATCTTGGAAGAACTGGGCGGACGTATAGATGATCACCACGTAAAGAAGCGTCATAGGGCTCTGCGCTAGTGCGACCAGGGCTGCGGGTATGATCGCGAGATAGGTACCTAAGATTGGGATAAAGACAAGCAGCCCGGTGATCACGCCAAGTACCAGCGCCATGGGAACGCCCAGGAGCCAAAGCCCAAGCCCAGTCAGCCCACCCACGACAGCCATCTCGACCAAGCGCGTCAGCAGCCAGCGCCGCAGCACCTCACCGCTGGTGGCCATCACCTCATGCAGCCGGGGACGCCATTTATGAGGAAAGAGGCCGACTGCCCCGTCGACGTAAACGTCGGGTGTGGCTGCCAGGTAGATCCCCAAGAACAGGACCACAAGGAAATCCGCAAAGCCGCCAAAAACGCCGGTGAACATGGTAAAAAGGCGCGGCACAGTCTGAAAGTCAATATTGTTGTTAATGAAGTCGGCGCCGGGGACAAGGGAGTCCAGGACCTGCTGTCCCCAAGGGTACTGCTCCAGGTAAGCCTCCAAACCATTTACACTGTGCCGGATCGTCGACGTCAAGGTCGTGATCTGCTCGTTAAAGCGCGGCAGCAGCCACCAGATCCCCAGCCCAAACAAGGCCACCAGAAGCAGCAGTACAAGAATCAGCGCCCAGTGGGTGGGAAGGGGCGTGTGCTCCGCCAGCCAGGCAGCAGGCATGTTGAGTAGGACCGCTAAGAGCACGCCGGTGAAGAAAAGCAGCAGTGCCGGCATCAAGTACCAGGCGACGACCGTCAGAAAGATCACCAGCAGCACGACGGCAATGCGGGCCAGGTACGTAGAGACACCTCCTCACATGATGCAACCTTGCGCTGCATCGCATTCTACCGGACATCATCGCGGCGCACGCTCACTACTGCAACGGGCAGTGATAGGCAAGGGAGATACAACTAAGGCGGTGATTCAGTCCTGGTCCGGCAGGTCTCCGTGGTTGAGCTGATTCTTAACGGGAGTCAGAAAGCGGAGTATGAGGAAAGTGGTGGCGGCCAGGAGAATAGAAATCTCCAGGCGCCCGTAGGCGACGGCGGCACCGAGCGCGCCGGTCGCCCAAACGCTGGCAGCGGTCGCCGTCCCGCGCACGCTTGTTCCCTCTTTAAGGATTGCGCCGCCGCCGATGAAGCCGATGCCGGTCATCAACCCCTGGATGATGCGTGCTTGCGCATCCTCGCCTGCGCCGACGACGGCCACGGCGGTCAGGACGTAGCCGCAGCTGGCAACTGCGACCAAGGGGAATGTACGCAGGCCCATGAGGCGCGTCGACTGCTCACGCTCCCAGGCAGTCGGAAGCGCCAGCAGAAACACAGCGCCAAACTTCAAGAGATACTCTACAAACAAGCTCCAATCGAAGTGTAACCAGTTCATCATCTGTTACGCCTGCTGTGGTTGCCTGCCAAGAACCGGCAGACCCAACAAATCGTGGCAAGAGTAGGGACCGGAGGCAAGGGGCAGCGGTAGCCGGTAGAGATACAGTTGTGTCCCCAATTGTGCTGCGGGCCTGGGCCGCGTTACCTAGTACCGGCATCCCGATCCGTGATACGTTTTCAGGCACGTTCTACTTCGTTCGCAGCGGGAGCATACCGAATTACAAAGCTACGGTTGAAGAGGTAGACGGCAATTAGGCGCGGGTGCGCATCGCACCGGTTGGTGTGAACAATGTCAACGGAGAAACAATCCTGTACTTGCAGAACCAAGATCAGACGGTGCAAGATGTACCGCCGCCCACCCTTGACGTGCAACCCGGCAACCAGGCGAGCGTTACGACCACGTCCGGCTGGACAATTGTGGCGGGGCCCCAGGCACAGTTCACGGATGCCGAGCTTGACGCTGCGGGCGTACCAGCGGCAATCCGGCGCTAGGAGAAGTTCCGGTCAAGTGGTGCGACCAGGCGGGAACTGCGCAGATGGTCGTGCGAGTTGCAGGGGGGCAACGCCTGGCACGGTGCAGGCTCCGACGATCGCGTCGGCGGCCGCCTGCGCTCCCATCTCAACTCAGCTTTTGGCCGGGATCGATTTTGGCGTTGCGGAACTCGACCTCGATGGGGTGTTCTCCTTTTATCAGGCCAGGGGTCGGGCGACTCATTCTGCGGCGTTGGCTTGTCTGGGCGGCGCTGGCTCGAGCGGAGCCAGCTGTCCTTTCAGCCAGCGGGCAACGATTACATCGGTCGAAGATTGCACGATGATCGAGATGGCAATTGTTACAGCCAAGATTTGCGCCAGATAGAGGCCACTCGGGATTTACGCCTGCACGATCAGCAAGCCATAGAAAATCGAAGCAAAGCCCTTTGGGCCAAACCAGGCGGCTACGGCGCGTTCCTGCCAGGACAGTTCGCTGCCCAGCAGCACAACGGCGTTCACTATCAGGACAGCGCGGCGATCAGGGTCAGGACGGCAAAAAGGTAAACGGTCCAAGGCGTCGTGACGAGCAGATTGATGGAAATCAACGATCCGAAGACGAGGAGCGCCGCCAGTTTGAGGACTTCGCCGGCGAGTGCGCCAAACGGCCGAAAGGCCGCTGCGATGGCGGGGCCGGCAGTCCCAACAGTAACGCCGCCAGCGAACCCGGCGAGAAACAGGTTGCCGTGAAACAGTTGGGCCAAGGCATATATCAGCACGGCAATGGCAAAACCGTACAGCGGCTTGAGGGAGTCTGACGGCGAAAACCTCGAATACCGCACAATTGTCACGGCCAGAAAGGCCACGGCGGCGCCGAGCAGAAAACCCATGGCCAGGTCGCCAAGCACGGGCAGCAGCGGCTCCTCGGTGTGCTCCAAGACATGGAGCGTCAAAAGCACAGCCGGGAGCGCTAACCCATCATTCAACCCACTTTCGACGTTGAGCAGCTGGCGCAGCCGCGCCGGGACTTCGGGGCGCCGCACGATGGCCGCAGCGAAAACCGGGTCGGTTGGGCTGAGGGCGGAACCGACCAGCAGAGATTGCATCCACGTGAGACCCACAAGCCAGTGGGCCAGCACCGTAATCGCGAGCAATGTCAGCGGCATGCCAAACAGGAGCGCACGCCCCGGCAGGCGCCAAGTAGCACGCAGTTCGTCCAGCGAGAAGTGCATGCCGTCGGTAAAAAGCACAGCGAAGAGTGCCAGCTCAAATACCTGCCCAAGGGCGGGATCCTGGGGCGGTATGGCAAGCAGGCCGGACATGCCGACGACTACCCCGCCGACAAGGAAAAGCACCGAGAGCGAGAAGACGCCCTGTTCGGCCAGTTCAGATAGCAGGACGGCGGCCAACAGCAGTACGCCAAACGCAAGCAGGGCAATCACAGGGTTTCGAGCTCCTTACGAATCCCAGCCGAAAGCTAGGGGGACACGATGATGCCCGGTCAGATTGCAGGATAACCTTGTACGTCCTGCTCAGCCGAGCTGGCCACACGACCGGCGCCGTCCAGCACGCTGAAGCTGCCATCCGTTTCGAGAATCACTGCTTCGACGTCCACCAGTTCGCTTGTCCCTACGCCGCGAATGGCGGCGCGGACTTCCTCCTCCGTCACGCGCTGGCTGCGGAGAGCATCCGGGAGCATGCAGCCGCGAAAGAACACCAGTGTCGGCTCAGACTTTACCAAGTGCATGAAGCGACGTGAGCGGACGGAGAACGAGGTAACGACGAACTGCAGGGCGGCCAACAGGGCAAAGGCGACCACACCTTCGGCAAGGGCCACGTCTTTTGACAATACGATCGTCGCCAACGTTGAGCCCAGTGCCACCGTGATGACGAGGTCAAACGCATTCATCTTAGTCAGGGTACGCTTGCCCGAAATGCGCAGGATGGCAATCAGCGCGGCATATGCCAGTGTCCCCACGACAATGACGCGTCCGATGCCCTGCCAACTGTCAAAGAACATGGTGTCTCCTATCCGCTGTTCGATCTGCCGTCTTGCCGGAGCATCGCCGCCAGCTCATAACAGGCACGAGTAAGCTCCTCGCGTTCGGCTGGGGCGCAAATGCTGCGCTGGACGGCTTCCTGCAACGCGAGCGCCTGGTTTAGGAGAGCCTGGCGCCGCTGCCGTCCCGTGGTCACGACTGTGAGGTGGTTCAACGCCTGGATCAGGCGGTCTGAGACGGTCACATGCCCGGCGCCGTTGCGGCGGATTTCGTCGAATGCACCGGACAGCAGATCGGCAAAGGTAGAGCCACAGGCGATCACGCGCAGTTCGGCGCGTTCATAGCGGTAGGGGCTCTCGAGATGGCGCTGCGCCAGACGAACAAGAATGGCGGCGAGATGGTCCACGCAGAGCACGGCGGTGGTGGTGTCGTTGATGCCGGGTGAGAGCGCACGAACTGCGACGTCGACAAGTTGGCGGATACCAAACGCCGCGTCTTGTACGATCGTGCGCTGGCGACCGACCGCATACGCCGCGTTTAACTGCTCAATCGTTGCGGTGTCGACCATCACCTTGCTGCTGCCGCGCGGTAGCAGTGAAACGAGGGTAACGTCTTCAATAGCGAAGTCGCCAATTCCTTGCTCCATGCGCACGACCAGTTGGCGTTCGCGGGCAAAGGCCAACAGAGCGTCGATATCCACCGATTGAATGTAGCCGGTGTGCCGCGCTGGCACCGGAAAGGCAGTGCGGTCCTCGAGCAGTGCCGGTACCGGCTCCACCACATCGTCTGCCGGCTCCTCGCCCAGGCGCTCAGGAAACAAGTGGTCGACGGCATGGCGTGTTTCCCCAGCCACGCCGGCAATGATGTAAGCTGCCTGCACCGAAGTCGCGATGTGGTGAATAAAATAGATGAGAAAACCGATGCCGACGAAAGCGAGGATGATCCCGCCCAAAACGGCCAGCGAGGGCACAAACGCGCCCTCGTCGCCGCCGTGGATGGTGCGCAGCACAACGAGACAGTAGACGAAGATGCTGACAAAGACCCCGAGCACCAGTTGATTGGTGCGGTCGCTCATGAACTTGCGCAGGACGCGTGAACTGTACTGGCTGGAGGCCTGGGCCAGCGCGGCGATCGTGATCGAGAAGACAACGCCGGCAACGGTGATCATAGAGGTCGCAATGACCTGGAGCATCGCGCGTGAGCCGGCGGCGCCGGCGCCAAAAAGCCGCGGCCACGCCTGCAGTGCTTCCGAATCGAGGCGCGTCCCAAGATCAACCAGGATCACAGCCAACAGGACAGCCGCAAGCACCAGCACGCTGGGCAAAAACCAGAGGCTTGCCCAAAGGTAGTGCCAGAACTGTCTTAGTCTCTTCAATGCTCCCCCTCGCCGTCAGTGTTCCGTACAGAACATCATCCTGCCGTACGTGTCGGCAGGCAAGGGGCAGCGGTAGTAAAGGCAGACATAACTGCAGGGTGAAAGAGCTGTTTTGATCTCCTTACATCTCGATTGCAGTGCCGATCTCGAAGACGCGTGCGGGCGGGAGGCAGAAGAAGTCGGCCGGGTTGGCGGCGTTGCGGCGCATGAAGGTGTACAGATGCTCGCGCCACAGCGCCATGCCCGGCTGGTCGGAGGCTGATACCTTAGTGCGGTTGACGAAGAAGGGGACATTGTCCGGATCAAACTGCTTGCCGGGCAAGGTGACGCGCCCGAGCGTGCGCGGGACGTTGGCCTCTTCCATAAAGCCGTAACGGAACGTGGCGCGGTAGATTTGGTGCCCCAGGTGCTCGACCTCGATGCGCTGGTCGCGGTCGATATAGGGAACCTCCTCGTACAGCACGTTGAGCAGCAGCACCCGCTCATGCAGCACAAAGTTGTACTTCAGATTGGCCAGCAGGGCAGCGGGCGCGCCGTCGCGATTGGCGCTCAAGAAAACTGCGTCTCCCGGCGCGCGCACAGGCTGCTCTTGTCCCACGCGCGCCAGCAGGCGCGGCAGCGTCAGCTCCAAGCTGCGTTCGCGCGTAATCACCAGCCAGCTCCCGCGCTTCCAGGTTCGCATGACTACATAGATCACCACTGCGACCAGAAGGGGAAACCAGCCGCCCTGCGGGATCTTGACCACGTTAGCACCGAAGAAGGCCAGGTCGACGATGAGGAACGGGACGACCACCATCGCTACGCGCGCTGGCCGCCAGCGCCAGCGTCTGCGCGCAACGACGGCAAAAAGCATGGTGGTGATCACCATCGTCGAAGTGACGGCAATGCCGTAGGCGGCCGCCAAGTTGCTGGACGTACGAAAGAAAAGTACGACGGCGATGCAGGTAAACATGAGCAGCCAGTTGACGATCGGGATATAGATCTGGCCAAAGGCGGTTTCCGACGTATGGTCGATCCGCAAGCGAGGGAGGAAGCCCAGGTTTTCCGCCTGCATGGTGAGCGAGAAGGCACCCGATATCAGTGCCTGCGAGGCGATGATGGTGGCGGCCGTGGACAGCACCACCAGCGGCAGCAGCGCCCAGGACGGGGCGAGCATGTAGAACGAGTTTTTGGCGGCCTCGGGCTGGCGCAGTACCAGCGCCCCCTGGCCGAAGTAGTTGAGCAGCAGGGCAGGAAGAACATACGCAAACCAGGCCAGGCGGATGGGTCTGGGGCCAAAGTGGCCCATGTCGGCGTAGAGTGCCTCGCCACCGGTTACCACCAGAAAGACCGTGCCTAACACCAGGTAGCCGGTCCACCCATTATGGATAAAGAAGTTGGCGCCGTAGAGCGGGTTAACGGCAGCGAGCACTTGCGGCGCCTGGACAATGTGGATGATGCCCAGGATCGCGAGCACCGCGAACCAAACCAACATAACGGGACCGAACAGTCCACCGATGAGCGCCGTGCCGCGGCGCTGGATCATAAACAGGGCAACCAGGATCACAATGGTGATTGGCTCCACGTAGGGGCGGAACAGCGGCGTGGCTACATTTAAGCCCTCGACGGCGCTTAGCACCGAAATGGCCGGGGTAATCACGCCATCGCCGTAGAGCAGTGCGGCTCCGAACACACCGGGCAGCACGATCCAGCGCTGGCGGCTCAACGCGATGCGCCGCACCGGCGTGGCTAGGGCAGTCAGCGCCAGGATGCCCCCTTCACCGTGGTTGTCGGCGCGCAGGACGAACACCATGTACTTGAGGGTAATGACGATGATCAGCGACCAGAAGATCAGCGATAGCACGCCGAGAACATTCTCGGGCACAGCTGCAATGCCGTAGTGGCCCGAGAAGCACTCACGCAGGGCATAGAGCGGCGACGTACCGATATCGCCGTAGACAACCCCCAGGGCCGTCAGTGCCAGCAGTCCCAGCGCTTTGCCGGCCGGCGGTTTGTGGTTCTGAGCGCCGTGTGCGGCGCCCATACTCTTGCGCTGCGGCCGCCGGCCGGCCCCAGGGGTGGAGCCCGCAGCGCGATCATCGGCACTTGCGCTGCCAGTCATATCGCCAGGCGGGGCAGGTAGCACTCCATTCGCCTGGCTGCCGGGCAGCACATCGTGTTCTGTCTTCATAGCAATTCTCTCCGGCTTGAACAGACCGGCCTGCCATTGTGGGCCAAGGTGCGCAGATGTGCAAGTAACGATGCGAAAGGGGACGAGTGGGAAATGGACCCGCGGGTACTGTAGTTTGGGCTGACATCGCGGATACTGATGGTTCACGTGTTCCCATTTCAAGCAAAGGAGCTGTCAATGGAAACTCTGACAATCGACGAACTGCGTAGGCTGGCCCAGCAGACGCAAGACCCAAGCGTTTCGATTTTTATGCCGACCCACCGGGCGGGACGTGAAACGCAGCAAGACCCCATCCGCCTGCGCAACCTGCTGCGCACGGCAGAGTCGCAGCTGCAGGGGCGTGGGATGGACACCTCGGAGATCGCAGCCCTGCTGCAGCCGGCACAGGCGCTGCTGGAGGATGGCATCTTCTGGCAGCACCAGCAGGACGGCCTTGCCCTCTATCTTGCCGCCGGCGACTTTCACATCTACCGGCTGCCGTACAGCGTAGACGAACAAGTGGTGATCGACAGCACGTATTACTTCACGCCTGTGCTGCCATACTTCACGAGCAACGGCCGCTACTACATTCTTGCCGTCAGCCAAGACGATGTGCGCCTGTTTGAGGGCACACGGCACAGCGTCGAACAGGTGGAACTGCCGCAGGGCACGCCCCGCAGCCTGGAGGAGGCACTGCGGTTTGACGATCCCGAGAAACAGCTGCAGTTCCATACGGGCACGGCGCAGGGCGGCATGCGCGCCGGCATCTTCCACGGCCACGGGGTTGCAAGCGACGAGGCGCAGAAAGAGCGGATCGAGCGTTACCTGAATCTCGTCGATGCCAGTTTGAAGCCTTGGTACAACAGTCTGCGGGCGCCGCTGGTGCTGGCCGGCGTCGATTACCTGCTGCCGATTTACCGGAGAGTCAGCGAGTACGCCAATATCTTGCCGGAGGGTGTAACGGGTAATCCGGAGCGCATGCGCGCCGACGAACTGCAGGCGCAGGCATGGCCGCTGGTCCAGCCGCATTTCGAGCAGGAACTGGCGGCAGTCGTAGAGCAGTACGGCCAACTGGTGAATATGGGCATGGCAACGGACGACCTGAAAGAGGCAGTCGCCGCCGCTTTCTTTGGCCGTGTGGACAAGATGATTGTAGCCGTGGACGAGCCGGTATGGGGCAAATTCGATCCTGCAACGGGCAAGGTCAAGCAGCAAGCGGGTGACCAGAGGGGCGACGGGGACATCGCGCTATTGGATGCTGCCGCCATGCAGACACTGCTCAACGGCGGCACGGTCTATGGTCTGCCCCGTGCCGAGATGCCGGTTGACGCGCCGGTGGCAGCGATCCTCCGCTACTAGCCAAGTCAATCTATCTGCTCGACGCTGGGCACTCGGCGGTTTATTCGGGCCATATTGGCCCACTTGGTGATTTGTCCCCCAATCACTAGCTTCGGAACTGTATAAAGATACATGCGGGCCATGTATATTCGGAGTAGCCTAGACTTATTGGCGTGTCGCCGGCAGCGGCCTGGCAGCGACGGCACAGCCATTGGAGTTACGCTTTTCCTCTTGTTTGTCGATCGCGCAACCCCGTTCTAGCACCATAAAGGAGACCATAGCCAGACCACAGGATACCTAGCAAGGAGGATGCCTCATGCTCTTTAACCTCTCAGCCGTCGCCGGCAGGGCCACACGCGCGCTTATTACCAGGCGCGCGTTTTGCGTGGTGCTGACGACTGTACTCACGACGGCACTGCTCAACACGACCTTCGTTCCAGTATTTGCCCAGGACCAAGGTCAACCCCCTAGTCCGCAGCAAGATCAACAGCAGAACCAATCGCAGGGTCAACAATCAGTTCAGCAGCCAGGATCAGCAGCCGGCTCAACAGCAAGTTCAGCAGCAAGGCCAGAGATCAGAGCCAGCAGAGCCAGAACCAGCAGAGCCAGACCAGCAGGCCAGAACCAGCAAGGGAACCTCGACTGGCCTTACTACGGCAACGACTTGGGCAACATGCGTTTCCAGGATGTCGATCAGATCAACACCGGCAACGTCACGCAGCTGCAGCCGGCGTGGGTGGTATACACGGGTGTGGGCAGCCAGGCGACATCCTTCGAGAGCCAGCCAATCGTCGTGGACGGAACAATGTATGTATCCTCGCCCCACGATCACGTGTTGGCCATCGATGCCGCTACCGGCGACGTGAAGTGGACCTACACGCCCACCGACATGCCGAGCCTCGATGAGCTGTCGATCTGCTGCGGGCAGACAAACCGCGGCGTCGCCTTTGGCGATGGCAAGGTCTTCATTGCGCGTCTCGATGCCAGGTTGGTAGCGCTGGACGCTGCCACCGGTAAGCAGCTGTGGAGCAAGGCCGTGGCGCCCTACGCCAAGGAGTTCACGGAAACCATGGCGCCCCAGTACTATGACGGCAAGGTATTCGTGGGCATTTCGGGCGGCGAGCATCGCATCCGTGGCTTTGTGAGCGCCTATGACGCACAAAGCGGCGACTTGCTGTGGCGCTTTTTCACCATACCCGGTCCGGGCGAGGTTGGTCACGACACCTGGACCGAAGACTCCTGGCAGTGGGGCGGCGCCCCGGTGTGGAGCACACCTGCCATCGACAAGGATCTCAATCAGCTGATCTTTGCAACCGGGAATGCCGCACCTGATCTCAGCGGTGCTGACCGGGCCGGCGACAATCTGTTTACCGCCTCTATAGTCTCCGTCGATATCCAGACCGGAAAGCTAAACTGGTACTTCCAGGAGGTGCACCACGATATCTGGGACTACGATGGGCCGCAGCCGGTGGCCCTCTTCACCGTGCAGAAGGATGGCCAGCAGGTACCGGCCGTCGGCCATGCCAACAAGAACGGCTACTACTACATCCTGGACCGCCGCAACGGCAGCCCTGTCTTCGACGTCACCGAAACACCGGTCCCAACCGACCCGGCGTGGCAGCATGCGTCGCCGACGCAGCCGATACCTGCCACCGAAGAGCTTATCCCCCATGCGGTCAGCGGCCAGGTCGTGATTTCCGATGCCGTGACGGCGAAGTTCTATACGCCGCCGCAGGAACAGCCGTTGATCATGCAGCCGGGGGCGGAATCAGGTTCGGAATGGCCGCCAGCGGCGTTCAGCCCGCGCACTGGCTATGTCTATGTGCCCGCCGGCGGCTATGAGCCGTGGTACTACAAGAGCGCGCCCGACAATTATGACAACTTGGGCTCGACTTTAAGGGACAAACCAAGCTACAAGACGGCCGATCACTACGGCCTGTTTGATGCGCTGGACACAGCGACCGGCAAGCTGGCCTGGCAGGTCAAGGCGCCCAACCGTGTAGCATCCGGCGCCACCGTGGCGGGCGACCTGGTCTTCTGGGGCCAAAGCAACGGCATCTTCAACGCCACGGACGCGCAGTCGGGCCAGACACTCTGGTCCTTTGCCTGTTCCACGTACCAAGGACCCCAGCAAGACGACATTCAGCAGAGCTGTAACGCCGACGGCAGCAAGGACGGCGAGCACGCTATCGGCGGCGCCAATGGCGCGCCTGCTGTGTACACCGTCGACGGCCGCGAGTATGTAGTGATGGCGTTTGGCGGCAACACGCAGGTGCGGTCCGGCCAAGTGTCGCCCCCCGGCGATGCCTTGATAGCGTTTGCACTGCCAGCCCAGTCCGGCACTCAGGCCGGTCAGCAGAACCAGGGTCAGCAGAACCAGGGTCAGCAGAACCAAGGTCAGCAGAACCAAGGTCAGCAGAACCAAGGTCAGCAGAACCAAGGTCAGCAGAACCAAGGTCAGCAGAGCCAGGGTCAGCAGAACCAGGGTCAGCAGAGCCAGGGTCAACAGAACCAAGGCCAGCAAAACCAGGGCCAGCAGAACCAAGGTCAGCAGAACCAGGGTATGCAAATGGGGAGTTCCGGCCCCACGACCGTCGAGGTAACTGAGACAAGCTTCAAGATAGCGCTCTCGACGGACAGTGTGCCGGCGGGCACTGTGACCTTCCATGTCAAGAACCAGGCTGAGGCGGTGCCCCATCAACTCACCGTGATCAAGACAGACCAGCCTGCCGATCAACTACCGACGAGCGACAACAAGGTAGATACCAGCAGCCTGAACGTGGTGGGCAGTTCGGACAACATTCAGGCTGGAGCAAACCAGGACCTGACAGTGGATCTCACGCCCGGCACGTACGTGCTCATCTGCAATCTGCCAAGTCACTATCAGAACGGCATGTATACAAGCTTTACGGTTCAGGGGACGCAGGGTCAGCAGAGCCAAGGTCAGCAGAACCAGGGCCAGCAGAACCAGGGGCAGCAGAACCAGGGGCAGCAGAACCAAGGTCAGCAGAGGACCAAGGTCAGCAGAACCAAGGTCAGCAGAACCAAGGTCAGCAGAACCAGGGCCAGCAGAACCAGGGCCAGCAGAACCAGGGTCAGCAAGGCCAAATGGCAAGCAGCCAGGCTATCACGGTGACAATCCAGAACTACACCTATAACCCGTCGACGCTCCAAGTGCAGGCCGGTACGACGGTGACCTGGATCAACAAGGACGCGGTGCCACACACCGTGACCTCGTTGTCCGGTTCCGAGTTGGCATTCCGGCAACCTTAACCAGGGAGGCACGTACTCGCATACGTTTAACTACTCAGGCACCTACGACTACTACTGCACTATCCACCCTTACATGAAGGCGAGCGTAACCGTGGGTGGTCAAGGCCAGGGCCAAGGCCAACAGGACCAGGGCCAACAGGGCCAAGGCCAACAAGACCAGAGCCAGCAGTACCAAGGTCAACAGCCGGCTCAACTATTGAATCCGTAGTGCGCAAATAGCTGCCTTGCCGGTGCGCAAATGCACCGGCAGGGCAAGAACCTGCCATGAATCGACATCACAGTGGGGCATCCCCTTTTACGCAACAAAAAGAACATGTACAGGCCGTTTATCGAACCGGGTGGCGCGCGGTACTCCTGATGGTCTTGGCCGCCACCTTGACGGCCTGTCAATCGCCGACCTTCCTAAATCCCGCTTCGCCCGTCACTGCGCAGCTGACCGACCTGTACCAGTTTATGCTGGTCTTGTCGGCAATCGTCTTTGTACTTGTCGAAGGGATGCTCGTTTATAACATCGTGCGCTTCCGCAAGCGTCCGGGCGACGATTCCATCCCGCAGCAGATCTATCGCCATGTGCGCTTAGAGGTGATCTGGACGGCGATTCCGCTGCTGCTTGTCACTGTGCTGTTCGGCTACACGGTGCGCACCACATTCGCCATTGCCGCGCCGCCAAGCCAACCGGGCGATCTCAAGGTGCACGTCATCGGCCATCGTTGGTGGTGGGAGTTTCGCTACCCGGACCTGGGTATCGTCACCGCCAATGAGCTTCACATACCCCAGGGCGCTGTCGTACAGATCGATCTCGATTCGGTCGACGTGATTCACAGCTTTTGGGTGCCGCGCCTGGCGGGCAAGACCGACGTCATCCCCGGTCAGACCAATCACATGTGGTTCAAAGCCGACGAAACGGGTGACTTTCAGGGGCACTGCGCCGAGTTCTGCGGTCTTAACCACGCCAATATGCGGCTGCATGTCATTGCGCAGCCGCAGGCAGAGTTCGATGCCTGGGTGGCGAACCAGCAGCAGCCGCCCACGGTGCCGCTGACCAGCCTGCAGCAGACAGGTCAGCAGATCGTTGCGACCGGCCTCTGCCACAACTGCCACACCTTGGGCGACAACGAAGCACTCCAGCCGATCGGGCCGAACTTGACCCACCTCTTCTCGCGCAATACCTTTGCCGGCGCTACCTACCAGCTCAACGAAGCAAACCTACGTCGCTGGCTGCAGCATTCGGCCGATATGAAACCGGGGAACGACATGTCCAGCATCAGTCCAACTGCAGACCAGGTAGACGCCCTGATCGCCTATCTCACCACGTTGAAGTAAGAGGAAGGCTATGGCGAAACAGATCGACACACAGCTCAACACTGGCGCCGGCGCCCACCTGGCCGGCGATGCCGCCACTGCCGGTGCAAAAACCCACAGCGGCATCATCGACTGGCTGACCATGGTCAACCACAAGACGATTGGCCTTTCTTACATTGCAACCGCGCTGATCTTCTTTTTGCTGGCGGGGCTGATGGCGCTCGCCATGCGGCTCCAACTGGCCCAGCCCAACAACACGCTGCTCAGCAACGACGCCTACAACCAGGCGTTCACGATGCACGGCACGACGATGATTTTCCTCGTAGCCATGCCGCTTTCGACCGGGCTGGCCAATTACCTGGTGCCGCTGCAAATCGGCGCGCGTGACATGGCATTCCCCAAGCTCAACGCCCTCAGCTACTGGCTGCTTCTGTTCGGCGGGCTGTTTCTCTACAGCAGCTTTTTCTTGGGCGGTGCCCCGGCGAGCGGCTGGTTCAGCTACGCGCCGCTGACCGAAAAGCCCTTCTCAGCCAGTCACGGCATGGACTTCTGGGCACTGACCATCTTGATCGTGAGCGTGTCGACCACGGTGGGATCCATCAACTTGCTCGTCACTGTCAACCAGCTGCGCGCTCCCGGCATGACCGCTACGCGCATTCCGCTCTTCCCGTGGATGGTCGTCGTGACCTCAGTGCTGTCCGTATTTGCCTTTCCGTCGGTGGCAGTTGCGGCCGGCCTGCTCTTGCTCGATCGCAACGTGGGCACCCACTTTTTCAACGTTGCGGAAGGGGGGCAGCGCCCTCCTTTGGCAGCATCTCTTCTGGTTCTTTGGCCACCCGGAAGTCTATATTTTGATCTTGCCTGCCTTTGGCATCGTCTCCGAGGTGATTCCCGTCTTTTCGGGCAAGCGGCTGTTTAGCTACAAGACAGTCATTCTCTCCGGCATAATTATCGGCGTGCTGGGCTTCGAGGTCTGGGCACACCACATGTTTGCCGTGGGCATGCCGGACGCGGCCCAACTGTTCTTTTCGGGGACGAGTTTCCTGATTGCGGTGCCTACGGGCATCAAGATCTTCGCCTGGCTGGCCACGATGTGGGGCGGGAGGCTGCGCTTCAAAACGCCGATGCTCTTCTCGATCGGGCTGGTGGCAATGTTTACGATTGGCGGCATTAGCGGCGTCCAACAGGCGGTGGCGCCGATCGACCTCGAAGTGACCGACAGCTACTTCATCGTGGCCCACCTGCACTACGTCCTCTTTGGCGGCACCATCTTTGGCCTCTTTTCCGGTATCTACTTCTGGTTCCCCAAGGCCACGGGCAGGCTGTTGGACGAGAAGCTCGGCGTGTGGCACTTCTGGCTCATGCTGGTCGGGATGAACATACTCTTCTTTCCTATGGAGGTCCTAGGCCTGCTCGGCATGCCGCGCCGCATCTACACCTATGACACGGGCATGGGCTGGTCAGCCTGGAACCTGATCGCAACAGTGGGGGCATTTATCGTCGCCATCTCCATCCTGGTGTTCATGGTTAACCTCGCCGTTACCTTCAGGCGGCCGGCCACTGCCGGACCGGACCCGTGGGAGGGCTACACCCTGGAGTGGCTGACGAGTTCGCCGCCGCCGTCTTACAACTTCGCCGAGATCCCGGTCGTCGAAAGCCCGCGGCCGGCCTGGGATCACCGCAACCCCCACATCTCGGACGCCGCCTTGAAGGAGCACTAGCCATGGCAGCAACGACAGCACGCGGACGCCAGAGTGGCACAGGCAAGGCCCGCGCAGGGCTGCTCCTGCTGCTGGGGTCGGAGAGCGTACTCTTCTGGCTCCTTGTCATGGTATACGTGTACCTGCGCAGCAGCAGCCTGCAGGCCGCTCCGGTTTTCACAGTCCCGCAGTTGGCGCTGCCGTCACTTAACACGGGCATCCTGCTGCTCAGCGCCGCACTGGCCGGCTGGGCCCTGCGCGGTGTCCGCCGGGGCAGCCGCTCCGCCCTGCAGGCAGGGCTAGCAGCGGGCCTGCTGCTGGGCCTGATCTTTGTCGGCGGCCAGGTAATCGAGTTCTTGCGGTCGGGCATGGCGCCGGGGGACCAGGGCGCCGGGGGGATCTACTTCACCCTGATCGGCTTTCACGCCGTGCACGTGCTGGCCGGTGTTGTTTTCCTGGCAATCAACTTGTGGCGCGTGCGCGCTGGGCGACTTCGGCACATACGACCACGTCGCCGTGGAGATCGGCACCTATTTCTGGTACTTCGTGACGGCCGTCTGGCTGGTGCTCTTTGTGGTGCTCTATCTTGTCTAGCGAGGAGGACTTTGTGAACCAGACACAACAGCGGGACGGTCGCACGGGCGGCAGCTACCCCGAAGAGGCCAGCCCCAGCTACCGTCCGCATCCTGGTGGCGTTCGCCATTCTTTTGCTGGCCACCGGAGTGGTCTCCAACCTGGTCGTCAGTGCACTTGGGCTGGTGCTGCTGTTGATCAGCATTGCGGGTTGGGTGCAGGAAAACCGCGACGAAGCATTCGAGAAGGAGACTGACCGTGGCCAAGACGCCTGAACTCACCGGCATGCTGGATCGCAGCCAAAGCGGCAAGCTTGGGGTCTGGCTCTTTTTAGGCGGCGAGATCGTGCTCTTCAGCAGCTTGATCCTGACGCAGGTGCTCGCCCGCATCCAGTACGGCAACTATTCAGCATTCAAGGAGCAGCTCAACATTCCGCTCGTGGGAGCAAACACCTTTGTGCTGATCGTCAGCAGCTTTCTTGTCGTGCTCGCACTCTCGGCGATCCGGCGGGGTAGACCTGCGCACATGCGCACTGCGCTGCTGGGCGTCATCATTGCCGGACTCTTATTTCTGGCTGGACAGGCCGTCGAGTGGGCAGCGCTGTTTGGCGACGGCGTCACGGTTGGCGATGAATATGGCAGCTATTTCTATACGATCACAGGAGTTCACGGCACCCACGTGCTGATCGGCGTGATCTGGGCCAGCTTTGTCCTCGTGCGCTCGCTGCAGAGCATCAAGAGCGCACGCTTTGCGCACAGCGTCGAGATCTTTGGGCTGTACTGGCACTTCGTGGACGTGGTGTGGATTGTGCTCTTCACGCTGTTTTACCTTGTACCTTGAGAGGAGTTAGCCATGACACAAAAGACTACGGGTTCCCGGCCGCGAGGAGAACGGGCCGGTTACATATATGCCTTCATACTGCTGGCCGTCTTTACGGCTGCCGAGGTCGGGCTTTATTACCTGCCGGGCCTGCCCGACACGATCAAGATCGGGCTGTGGGTGTTCCTGGCGGCCGCCAAGGTTGCGCTGGTCCTGCTCTTCTTCATGCATTTGAAGTCCGATCGGCGCATATTCGACATTCCCGTCGCACTAGGTGTCGTGTTGGTGATTCCGCTGCTGTTGATCGTGTCGTTGACCGCGCCACAGGTTGTAGAAGCCCAGGGTGCCGGTGGCGGTGCTGGCAGTGATTCCAGTTCGGGCGGCAGCGCATCCTCCGGTGCGTCATCCGGTGCGGCAGCCGGCGCATCCGCCGGTCCTACCAGCATCGATGTAACCGAAACAAGCTTCAAGATCAGCCTTTCGACCGACACGGTGCCGGCGGGCAAGGTAACGTTCCATGTTGCGAACCAGGCGGAAGCCATACCGCACCAACTCGTAGTAATCAAGACCGACCAACCGGCGGATCAACTGCCTACCAGCAACGGCAAAGTAGACACCAGTAACCTCAACGTGGTCGGCAGCACGGACAACATTCAGACTGGCAAGAACCAGGATCTAACCCTCGATCTCAGTGCCGGCAAGTACGTTCTGATCTGCAACCTGCCCAGCCACTACCAGAACGGCATGTACACTGCCTTTACCGTCACGGGCCAGCAAGGACAAGGTCAGCAGAACCAAGGCCAGCAAAACCAGGGTCAGCAGAATCAAGGTCAGCAAAATCAAGGTCAGCAAAACCCAGGTCAGCAAAACCAGGGTCAGCAAAGCCAAGGTCAGCAAGGCCAACAGGCGCAAGGTAATGCTGGGCCGCAGAATCAGTCGGGACAAACGCAACAGGGCCAGCAAACCAGGCCAGCAAAACCAGGGCCAGCAAGATCAGCAAACCCAAAACCAGCAGGGTCAAGGTCAGCAGAGCCAGAACCAGCCGACGCAGGGCGCTCAGCCACAGGCGAGCAACGCCCAGGCAAACGGGTCGAGCCCGCTCCTGGTCATCATGGCAGGTACAACGCAGGCCGTTCAGAGCCCGCCGCTGACCATCACAATTACGTCTGGCAAAGTTGCGTTCACCTACGATCTGCACGACGGCAGCGTCAACGCAGAGAAGATCCAACTGACAGTCCAGCTTCAAAACGGCGGAGATCAGGCCCAGCAGCCTCAACAGGATCAGCAAACACAGGGCGAACAAGGGCAAAGCGCGCAGGGTCCGCAGGACAAGCAGGCGCAACAAAGTCAGAGCACCGGTTCGCAGAGCACATCGGGCGCTCAAGTCGGGAGCGCCAACAGCATCAACGTGATCGAATCCAGCTATCAAATCACGCTCTCAGCCGACAGCGTCAGTGCCGGCAAGACGACGTTTCATATCACGAATCAGGCGCAGGACGCTCCGCACCAGTTTGCGGTGATCAAGACCGACCAGGCTGCCGGCCAGCTGCCGACCAGCAATGGCCAGGTAGACACCACCAACCTGAACGTCGTAGCCGACACTGACAACATTGCTCCCGGCGCAAGCCAGGACCTAATGGTGGATCTCACACCTGGCAGCTACGTGCTGATCTGCAATCTGCCCGGTCATTATCAGCAGGGCATGTATGCCAGCTTCACAGTGCAAGGGCAGTAAGGTAAACAGCGGTGGGGACACAGCCCGAAACGTACCGGCGCGCTGGTCAGTCTTCGATTCAGGCTAGAACCCCTGTCGCAATGCTGAGAGCCCAGGCGCGATGTCCTGCCGCAGCTGCACTGAGCGCTAGATGGTGACATCCGGCTGCCGATCGCAGAGGGCGTCGAACTCGGCGGTGATAGGTCCATGATTGACGACGACAAGCACATCCCCGGCGCGCAGGATTGTGCTGCCGTGCGGGATGATCACCTGCTGGCCGCGGCGGATGCTGGCAATGACCGAGGTTTCCGGCCAATGGACGGCAGAAATCGGTTGGTTGGCGCAGGCGGCGCCGCGTTCGATCGGGATCTCCTGGACGGTCAGGCTGGTGCCGGTCGATGCGCCCAGGCGCGTCTGGTGGGCGCGATGGCGGACCTCGGTGCGGCGCGTCAGGGCAACATCGTAGGCCCGCACCAGGTCTGTGCGGCGCAGAACACCCACTAAGTGGGCGGGGTTGTCGCGTGCAACCACCGGAAGGCGGCCGATGTCCCGCGTGCTCATCCGGCGCAGGCCGACGCCGATGCTCTCGTCGGGATAGGTAACCAGCAGTTCGCGGGTACACACATCGCCCACGGTAAGCCCGTCGATACTGGCGTCTTTTGCCTGGGTGCGCTCCAGGTCTTGGACGGTCAGGATACCCACCAGATCGCCGGCGGCATTGACGACAGCCAGGCCGTGGTGGCGGGTTTGCAGGAAACTGTCGGCCGCCGTGGCCAACGAATCGGCTTCGAGCAGGACGGGCATGTTTTTCTCCATCACCTCGCCGACGGTCAGATTCTCCAGGACCTCGACATCGCGGCCGCGCTGGAGCCGGAGCCCCTGGCGGGCAAGCCCCAGCGTGTAGACCGAATCGCGGCGCAAGGCGCGCGACACGACCAGGCCGACGATGACGGCGGCCATCAGGGGCAAAATAATGCGGTAGTCCTGTGTCATCTCAAAGAGCAGCAGGATAGCAGTCAGCGGCACGTGAACCGAGGCCGCCAGCACGGCGCCCATGCCGACCATGGCATAAGCCGGCGGGGCAATCCCAAGCCCTGGCCAGAGCTGTTGGGCGACGGTGCCATAGGCGGCGCCCAGCGTGGCGCCCAGAAACAGCGAGGGCGCAAAGACACCGCCGGGGAAGCCGCCGCCGATACATATGGCAGTTAGCACCAGTTTGGCGAAGAGCAGCACGATCAGGAGCAGCACGCCCATCTGTTCGCCGGCAAAGATGGCGTCAATCGTGGGGTAGCCAACACCCATGACCTGGGGCAGGAAGATGCCGACGACGCCGACCGCCAGGCCGGCTGCGGCGGGCTTGAGCCAACCGGGGATCTGCCAGCTGCGGAACGCGTCCTTGGCAATGTAGAGGGCGGTGATGTAGAGGGCAGCGACCAGGCCGGCCAGCAGGCCCAAACCGATATAGAGCGGCAGCTCGGTAACGGAGTGGATAGCATAGGCCGACACGTTGAATGCTGGGGCGGGGCCGGTCAGAGTCTGGGTCACGATGGCCGATATCACCGAAGCCAGCACGACGATACCCACTTCGCTGCCGCTCAACTCGCCCGATCCGATCTCCATGGCAAAGAAGACGCCGGCGATCGGCGCGTTAAAGGCGGCAGAGATGGCAGCCGCCACGCCGGCCGCAACCAGCGTGCGCACCCGATCGTCGGAGAAACGCAGCTTCTGCCCGGCATAGGACCCCAAGTTGGCGCCGATCTGGACAGAAGGATCCTCAGGACCAACTGATGCGCCGGCACCGATGGAGATGGCAGCGGTCACCGTTTTCATCGGCGTCAGCCAGTATTGGAGCCGCCCACCGGCCAGTGCAGCAGCTTCCATGATCCCGGCGACGCCGTGATAGCGCTCATGGCCGACGAAGCGATGCCACAGAGAGCCGACCACCAAGCCGCCCAGCACGGGAATCAGGGCAATCGTCCATGCGCCCCAGGAAGAGAGCCCTGCGCCCAGCCAATCAAAGGCAGCAGCATGGACCGCCTCAATCATGAACTTGAAGACCCAGACCCCTAAGCCGGTGCCCAAGCCGACAAAGACCCCGGCAGTACCAAGCAAAACGGGGCCGGTGGGGACAAAGCGGTCAAACGCAGGATGGACCTTGTCCCAGAAAGAAGAAGCCCAATTCATACCAAGGGATCCACCCAATCGCTAGAACCGCAGGAAATGCGAGGCATTCACAACGAAGACCGTAGCGCCGTACATTGGCATGCCCTGCTGGATCGGATCGGGTTCGTTGCGCGGCTGGCAGTTGGCGTGGATGAGGGCCAAAACATCGTTCAGGCGCGAGGCTTCCACGCCTATCAGGAGCGTAGCATTGCCGCGCCGCAAGAAGCCTCCTGCGGTATCGATGCGGGTCAGGCGATAGCCGGCATCCATGACGGCATTTACCACGGCATCAGAGTTCTCCTTTTGGACGACGGCTACCACCAGCTTAGTGCCGGGGGTTGCGAGGCCAAACGGAGGGGTGAGTTCTGACTGAGGGGTCTCGACGGCTGCGGGATCTGCGGCAGCGTCGGCGGGTGAATTCTCAGTGCCTGGAGTCACGTTGCTCATCCTTTCTGTCGAGGTGGGCTGCGGGACGGCGTTTGCCGCCATGATAGGCTCGTCGCCGATTTCAGGTTCAATCGGCAGTGGGCTTATCGCCCCACCCAGGCGCAGGTGATGCTCTACGGGGACGCCGAACACGACGGCGCCGCCGACGAGCACTTCTACGGGGGCGACGGTCCCCATCGCGTAGACGCCGGCCATACCTGGGTAAGGCGCAGCATTAATCAGGCGCGTGCGGGTATGGCAGGTGGCCTCGATAATCTCGGTAACTGCGCGCAACCGGTCGTCGGCGACGCCTAGCAGCAAGACAGCACTGCCGGTCGCCAAGAAGCCGCCGGTTGCACTAAGACGGGTAAGGCGGAACCCTGCTTCAACCAGGCGATCCGAGAGCTTGCTTGCGTCCTCGGACTGTACGATGACGGCTAGCAGAATCATTGTATTTTCCAGAATGCAGTAAAGCAACAAGCCAACGCGAGCGAAAATTTATTTCTTTCTATTGAGATAGAAGAAATTATTTGTTATGATACTGGATCAGAAATCCAGTGTCAAGAGTGGAGAAACGGACCGTGGAAGAAGTCAACTCCGCCCCGAACAACCTGCTGCTGAGGATCCGTGCCTTGCTGCCTTCGCTGCACGAACAAGAGCAGAAGGTAGGGCAGTATATCTTGAGCAATCCAGATGAGGTCGTACGGCTGCCGATCGAGGAATTGGCCGAACGCTGCCGGGCAAGCGACACGACGATCTTCCGTTTCTGCCGCAAGGTTGGGGCGGACGGCTACCAAGATCTGAAGATCAGGCTGGCGCAGGCGATGGCTTCCGTACGTGCGCCGACCTACGCGATTATCGACGATGCGGACACCCTGGGCCAGGTGGCGCGTAAGGCGATACTGGCCAATGTAAAGGCCTTGGAAGATACGTTAGCAGTGTTGGACGCACCGGCGGTCGACCGTGCGGCCAGGGCCCTACTGGGAGCACGGCGCGTGGACATCTATGGTGCCGGCGGCGGGGCCATTGCGGCGCGTGACCTGCAGTACAAGCTTGTGCGGCTGGGGGTTCGCGCCGTACCGCATACGGATGCGGAGATGCAGGTGGTTTCGGCAACGCTGCTGACGTCGGCGGATGTGGCCGTAGCCATATCGCACTCGGGCGAGTCGCAAGACGTGGCACGGGCGCTGGCAGTAGCAGGCAAGGCAGGTGCGCAGACAATTGCCATTACCAACCATCCCGGCTCGCCGCTGGCGACGGTGGCCCAGATCAGCCTGCACACGGCGGCACAGGAGTCGTTGGCCTACGGGTATCCGCTCGGTGCGCGTGTGGCCCAGGTCGGCTTGATCGACATCCTCTACAGCTACATGGCGCTTATGCGGCGTCCCGAGATCGACCAGAACCATGCGCGCATTGCGGAAGCGCTGCAGAAGCGGCAAGGGTAGCGTCACCAAACAAGCACCCAGACTTATAGCTTCGCCCTGTATCTCTACCTCGCACCGTTGGCTGCAAGATCCTGCACAGTAGACATTATTTGTGTACTCTTGGGAGGACAGCAGCGAAATGGATCCACTCGCCCTTTGGCACCGGCTCGAGCCGATTCTTGGCGCCGTTCTCATCGCCGTTACACTGGCCGACGTCTTTCTCACCGTCCTGTACGCGCGTTTCGCACATCGGGATCATCAGCGCTCGTGTCGCCCGTCTCACCTGGCATACCTTTGAGGCGGTGGGTCGTGGCCTTGGTCCGCGCAGAGGGCACTTTTTCTCGTTTCTTGGTCCTCTCGTCATCCTTCTCGTCGTAGTGACCTGGATGCTGGCCCTGACCCTCGGCTCGGCACTCATCATCCATCCGAATCTGGGCGGTGCTTTCAGGCACTCCACACCGAGACGCCCACCGACTTTATCACCGCCCTGTTTGTCGGCAGCCACAGCTTCGTGATCGCCAGCGAAAACAATTTCTCGCCGGAAACCAGTTTCGGCCGTCTCTACTTCGTCTTTACCGGCACCGCCGGCCTGATCGTTACTACGCTGGCCTTGACCTACATCCTCCACGTCTACACAGCCCTGCAGGAGCGGGACAGCCTTGGGCTCGAACTCCACCTGCTCACCGACCAAACCAATGATGCGGCTGAGCTGCTCGCCGGGCTGGGCGCCCACGGCCACATGCACAGCAGCTACACCGAACTGGGCAATGCCGCGGCGCAGCTTGCCGCGCCGACGAGGCCTACCACCACTATCCGGTACTCTTTTTCTTTCGCTTTGAGGAGCCCTACTACGCCGTCTCCAGCATTGCCCTACTCGCCTTCGACACGCGTCTCGCTCGTCAAGAGCGGGCTGGACGACGAGGAATACCGCTGGCTCAAGGAATCCGCCACGCTTGCCCAGCTGCGCGCGGCCGCGGAGCGGCTGGTCAATAACCTGTTCGAGTCTCTTCCTGCATGGCCCGCCCGAGGAACCGACTGCCGTCGACCCTGCGGCGGCTGAACGATGGCGCGCCCGCTACCATGCTGCCCTGCGCCGCCTGCAGCAGGCCGGGATCAAGACCATCGTCGGACGAAGAAGAAGGCACGGCTACCTACCTGGCGCTGCGCCTCAGGTGGGACTACCTCATCGCGGAACTAGCCCCACATCTGGGCTACAGCATGGTGGAAATTGATCCGGAGGGCAGCTGTCCAGGGGCATCCGACAGCCGCCCCAAGTTTGACACCCGCCTCCGCTCAGAATAAGGAGCAGCCACGGCGGCAATCTTCACATGCCGCGTGGCTCGTGCTCCTGTTCGCTGCCGGCAAGTCACACCAGTTGCCCGCAATCTTCACATGCGGGCCGGGGGGCTGCCAGTAAACCGGCGGCAGAAGTGCAGAAAATAACGACGGCACTTCGGCGTTGGTTCCAAGGAAGATTAGCGGCGGGGGATAAACGGATGGTTATGTGTTTGTTAGCGTTGCGTCAAGGATGGGCGGGGCGACAGATCTCGTGCCAGGCGGCGGCCAGTGGTATCAAGCGATGCGAGGTGATCGTGGCCGGCGCCGCGCGGCGACGGGGCGGGGGTTCCGCCGGCGCCGGGCAGGGTGAGATGGCTAGTCGGGGATGACGGCGATGCAGTCGACTTCGATGAGCATCTGGCCGCTGAGGCCGGCCTGGACGGTGGTGCGCGCGGGATAGGGCTCGACGACGAACTGGCGGTAGACCTCGTTCATGGCGGCGAAGTCCTGAATGTCGGAGAGGTAGACGTTGACCTTGACGGCATCCTTCCAACCAGCACCGGCGGCGGCGAGGATGGCTTCCACGTTGCGGAAGGTGCGCTCGGCCTGCTGCTTGAAGTCGCCGGGCTCAAACTGGCCGGTGGCGGGGTCAAAGGAACCCTGGCCGGAGACATAGACGCTGCGCCCCTTGGCGACGATGCCCTGCGAGTAGGGAGAGGCGGGCTTGACACCCTTGGCGGTCTGAATGGCTTCACGCATCTGCACTTTTGCCTTTCTGTTTACGTTGCGCGAACTGCGAGCGGTGGTGGGTGAATTTGATTATACTCCAGTGTGATAGGGGTTGGTGTACAATGACGGCATGTTCGACCTCATCATTCGCAACGGCGAAATCATCGATGGACAAAAGACTCCACGCTACCGGGCCGACGTCGGCGTGCGCGGGGATCGGATTGCTGCGGTCGGCAACCTGAGCAGCGCCGAGGCAGAGACGGTTTTAGACGCCACGGACCTGATCGTGGCCCCGGGCTTTATCGACGTGCATACCCATTCGGATGCCGTGCTGCTCTCGACGCCGCACCTGCTGTCAAAGACAATGCAGGGGTTTACCACCGAGTTCCTGATGCTGGACGGCATCTCGTATGCGCCGGTTTCACGGCACACGGCCGGCGGCTGGATCCAGTACCTGCGCGTGCTCGATGGGCTCCGCTTTGAGCAGTACAGCGGTTGGGAGACGATCGGCGAGTACATGGCGCTCCTGCACGAGCGTACTGCCCAGAACGTGGCGACCTTTGTGCCCTACGGCAACGTGCGTACATTGGCCCTGGGCTCCGGCAATCTGACGCCCAACGACTACCAGCTGGTGGATATCCAGGGGTTGGTCGCCCAGGGCATGGCGGAGGGGGCGGCCGGGCTGTCGACTGGGCTGGATTATGTCGAGCAGTGTTTTGCCACCACCGACGAACTCGTGGCGGCGGCGCGCGGGATGCGCGCACAACAGGGAATTTATGTGACGCATGTACGCTACGCGCGTGGCACGCTGGACGGCGTGCGCGAGGCGGTGGAGATCGGGCGCCGCGCCGGCGTGCCGGTGCACATCTCGCACTTGCGGGGCATGACGGAGGCCGAGGCCGAGGCGATCATCGATTATATCGACCTGGTCGCAATCAACGAGGTGGACTTCTCGTTTGACGTCTACCCGTACATGTCGTCGTCGACGATGCTGCAATATCTGCTGCCGCTCGAGTTTTGGACGGACGGCGTCATGGCGGCCTACAGCAAGCTAGCCGACCCGGTGCTGCGCGATCGTTTCCAACGCAAGCTGGAGCGCGAGAAGCTAGACAACGTGACGTTTGCCTGGGTGGCGAGCCGCCACAACAGCATCTATCACGGCGAGACGGTGGCAGATTATGTAGCTGCCACGGGACGGCGGGCGGCGGATGCATTGTGCGACCTGCTGCTCGAGGAAGGGATGGCGGTGCTGCTGGTGTTTCACCGCCAGGAAGATGGGACGGAGTCGGCCTTCCTGGAACATCCTTGTTACATGATGGGAAGCGACGGCATCTATTTCCCGGACGGGGCCATTCACCCGCGCCAGTTCGGCTCGGCGGCGCGGCTGCTGGGGCACTATGCGCGGCGCAAGCGGCTCTTCTCGCTGGAAGACGCGGTCTACAAGATGACCGGCTTTCCGGCCGCACGGTTCAAGCTGCGCGGGCGCGGCATCTTGCGGCCAAACAACTACGCCGACATCACCGTCTTTAGCCCGGACACGATCAACGACCGCGCCACCTTTGACCACCCGCTGCGGCTGGCGCAGGGGGTGGAGCACGTGCTGGTCAACGGCAAGCCCATTATTTCCGGAGGGCGACGCTGTTGCGGGTGCGACGCCGGGGCGGTATTTGCAGTTTGGGCGCGAGTAAAGGGGCGCGGGAATCGTGCCAGGCACTGCCCACAAGGTTGTAGGGTTGGCGGATTGAAGGGGGCAGTGCGAGGCACGCGAACGGTGTCTGGTCGGCAGTACCAGGTACGTGTACGGCGATTAAGTTGGCAGCGCCTGGAGATTAGGTGCGGCAGAAACTGCGGCAGAGACTGCGGCAGAGGCGGCGTAGCTGGAGAAGAGGTAGAGCTGGCCGCTGGTGAGGCCTGCCAGCATGGCTTTTACGTCGCCGTCGTATTCGAATACGCAGAGGGCGTGGGCGGGCGTGATGCGGTGGCCGCACCAGAGGGGATCCGCGCTCGAGTAGATGCTGGCGGTGTTGTTGGCGTGCAGCTGGACGCCGGCCGTGTTGCCGCCGGGGCGATGCAGGCGGCCGGGCCCGGCGTCCGTGTAACCATACTGCAGCAGCAGCGTACGCAGGTCGACGGCGGCGTTGTACTGTTCGATCGCGGGATGCAGGGGCAGGTCAGGCACCTCGGCAAACTCACCTAAGGCAGGAGGCAGTCCCTCGGGAACGTACACATGCCGAGGCGTGGCAGGCGCCGGCTCGATGGGCGATGCAAGTGCTGCCAATGCGGCGTAAGCGTAGGTCAGGTCGAGATCGTACCAGACAAACGCCACGGGGTGCCCGTGCGGGCCGTACTTGGGCTTGCGGTTGACGCTGCCGGGGAGGCGCAGGACGCGGGTCAAGTCGCTGGCGGCAGGATCGCCCCCGATCAGGCGCACCCACTCTTTTTGCAGGGAGGCGACGTCGCCGCGGTTGGCGTCGGTGACGGGCAGCGTGGCGTCGAGCAGCCAGACCGCCTGGTAGCCACCGCCGCTGTCCCAGCAGGCCGAGGGGCGGAGTGGGGCCGCTTGCAGGGCGGCTAAGGCCCTGCGCTTGTACTCGTCCAGCCGCAGGGGCAAGGCAGCATCGATGGCGGCCGTCTGCGCCTTCTGCAAGGCGCCGCGTGCCTGGGATTTCTCCATGCTGCCGACGTCGGGCGTGATGTAGTAGGGCAGCCACTCCTCCTGGTGAATGGTGTCCTTGGCATCCAGTTCGGCAAACAGGGCGCTGATGGCGGCGATATTGTGAACGGTCCCGCGCACCCAACGCTGGTCGCGCTTCTTCCCCTGCGCGTTCTTGGTCGGAATGTCGGCGTGCGGGTGAACGCCAAAGAAGACATGGTCGCGTGCGAGCCACGAGGTGCGCGGTGGACCGTGCCTGCCCGTTTTGCGCCAGTCCGATTCGTAGCCTCTGCCCTGCGGGCGTGAGTACAGCCACCACTCGCCGCCTGCGTGCAGGCACTCGAGCAGGCGCAGAGCGAGGTCGAGCTGCGCGGACGCCGGAAGTTCTTGCTGGGGGAGATCGTTCGTGTTCATCAATTCCCATTATAGCACATTTGTTCTATAAAGTCCGGTGACCCTGATGGCAAAAGCTAGGTGTCGAGAATCACCGCCAGGTCGACATGCAGGCACGCACAGGAGGGATTCGGTCCAAACACTTGGCGCCACAAGCATTCCCCTCGCCAAGGTGACAAGAACGGCAGATCGATGTACGATAGAGGCATTACCCCAACTACTTCGTAATTGATTTGCCAAAGGAAGAAAGACAATGAAAAAAGCTTTGATGGTCTGGGGCGGCTGGGAAGGTCACGAGCCGTTCAAGTGCGTGCAATTGTTTGCACCTATTTTGGAAGAGGACGGGTTCCAGGTCACGGTGTGCGATACGCTGGATGCCTACCTGGACAAGGAAGCGATGCAGAGCTATGACCTGATCTCCCAGGTCTACACCATGAGCACGATCACGCCGGAGCAGGAGAAGGGTCTGCTGGATGCGATCGAGAGCGGCGTAGGGTTTGCCGGCTGGCACGGCGGCATGGGCGATGCATTCCGCAACAACTGCAACTACCAGTTTATGGTGGGCGGGCAGTGGGTGGCGCACCCGGGCAACATCATCGACTACCGCGTCAACATCACCGACCGCAACGACCCGATCATGCAGGGCCTGGACGACTTCAACATGCATTCCGAGCAGTACTACATGCATGTGGACCCGGTCAACCAGGTGCTGGCGACGACGACCTTCACCGGCCAGTACTGCCCGTGGATCGACGGCGTGGTGATGCCGGTGGTGTGGAAGAAGGTGTGGGGCAAGGGCCGCGTCTTCTACTCGTCGCTGGGCCACGTGGCGTCGGATTTTAATGTGCCGGAAGCGCGTGAGATCTCGTGCCGCGGCTTCCTCTGGGCATCACGCTAGGGGAGCTTCGCACCATGAGCAAAACGAACCCCGTTGCCGTCGGCCTGATCGGCTGCGGCAATATCAGTTCGATCTACCTGCAAAACGCGCAGACGCTGGACCCGATCGAGATCGTCGCCTGCGCCGACATGCGGCGTGAGGCGGCCGAGGCACAGGCCGCCAAGTTTGGCGTCGGCCGCGTGTGCAGCGTCGAAGAACTGCTGGCGGATCCGAAGATCGAGATCGTGCTCAACCTGACCACGCCCGAGTCGCACGGCACCATCGCGCTGGCGGCGCTGGAGGCAGGCAAGTCGGTCTACAACGAGAAACCGCTGGCCATGAGCCGGGAGCAGGGCAAGCGCATGCTTCAAGTCGCGCAGGCCAAGGGGCTGCTCGTAGGCGGCGCGCCGGATACGTTCCTGGGCGCCGGCTACCAGACCGTGCGTGAGCTGATCGACGCGGGCGCCATCGGCACGCCGGTCGGGGCGAACGCCTTCATGATGAGCCGCGGGCACGAGCACTGGCACCCGAATCCGGTCTTCTACTACAAGGCCGGCGGCGGGCCGATGTTTGACATGGGCCCATACTACCTGACGGCGCTGGTGTCGCTGCTGGGGCCGGTGCGTCGGGTCACGGGGACCACGCGCATCACGCGGCCGCAGCGGACGATCTCCAGCCAGCCCAAGGCCGGCGAGGTCATCGACGTAGAGGTGCCGACGCACGTGGCGGGGCTGCTCGACTTTGCGGATGGCCCGATCGGGATGATTATGACCACCTTTGACGTGCAGGCGTCGGGGCTGCCGTGGATCGAGATTTACGGCACGACGGGCACGATCAACGCGCCCGACCCCAACACGTTTGGCGGGCCGGTCAAGCTGCGCCGCGCCGACGACAAGGAGTGGCAGGAGATCCCGGTGACGCGGCCGTACGCGGGCAACTCGCGCGGGCTGGGCGTGGCAGGGATGGCCGAGGCGCTGCGCAGCGGCAAGCCGCACCGGGCGAGCGGCGAGCTGGCCTACCACGTGCTGGACTTGATGTTTGCGATCCACGATGCGTCGGATCGGCGGCTGCCACGTGGAGGTAGAGAGCACGTGTGCGCGGCCGGAGCCGATGGTCTGAGCCCGTCTGAACCTTGATTCGTGGGATTTCGAGGATTTCCTTGATTTAGGTGCTGCGCTTCAGCCATCCCGCGATAATCGCGGGATGGCTAAGGCGTAGCGTGCAGGAACTTGCGTCCTGCGCTGTACGTGTCTCGATTCAGCGCGCCGATATTCCTGGTCGATCCGTTCGCGGCGAAATGACTTGATGAGCGACTGGTAGTGGGATGTCGCGCTTGTTGGCGAGTTGGCGCAGTTCATCCAGCATCGACTGAGGCAGGCGCAGCGATGTCGTTCTGGTCGAGGGCTTCAGGTTGGGAAACAGCGCGGTTCGGCCCCTTGCCAGTTCAGTACTGGGTCGAGTCGTGAGTCTCCCAAAACTTGCGTTCTTCGTCTTCGTCCTGGAACTTAGGAATTTGCTTTGCCATAGACGTCCCTCTCTCCTTCTTACTCATATCTCGGGCTGAGATAACCCGTACTTTGTCACCTCGCAGCGTGAAGGCGACAAACAAATATCGGCCAGCGTTTGGTCTGTCCGAGCACGAAGAAACCTGTGGTTCGGTCGTGAGAATGGACAGCATCGCTTTGCAGCAGCAGCGGCAGGTTAAAGAAGGTCTCCTCACATTCATTAACTCGATACTGCGTGGTTAGATCCAGTTCTTGTGCCGGTTGCCTGCGTCCCAATCGAAACCGGTATACACTGCTCAGATCGATCATATCAGTATATTATCAGCATTATACGCGCCCGATCAAGGTGGATCGACGGGCGCGTGCGTAGCGCAATGGCAGACATTAGCTGCCATCAGCCACGGCATAGGCAGCTTCCATCAGTTCCTGCAAACGCCCCACAAAGCGCGCCACCGGTGCGCGTCGGTCACGTCGTGGTCGAAGAGGACGGTGAGGCCCAGGTGCTCCGCGGTGAGGAGGCCATCGTTCGACGAGCAGCGGGCGTGGGGAGATGCCGCCTACGGCGAGGATCAAGGGGAACTGGATGCCGAGCGGGATGCCCCAGCCGATGCCGCCGTGGCCGGCCATGCCGATCGACGTGACGCTGACGGTGCCCATCATTCGCTTCATGAAAAATGGGATCGCGCTGGAGGCGGCGCCAGACGAACAGGTCGCGGGCGAACTTCGGCAGCATGCTGAAGAGGCGAACCTGTGAAGCTGCGTAGGCGCCGCCGATCTGCGTTGCCCCTCCCCGACTGGGGCCTGCTGGGCACCGCGTATCTCCTCGTGGATGGAGGCAAGGCTCTTTTCGTTGGCTTTGCGGATGATGTAGGGCATGGGCAGCGTCGTGCCGCGTGCGCCCTCGCGCAGGTCCAACGGCGCGCTCGACGACGATCGTCACGTCTACGATCGCGAAACCAATGAGCTTGCCGCGGCCCTTGCGCAGGGCATGGACGTGCGGGTGTTCGGCGACCGCCTGGGCCAGGCACTTGATAATCCAGCCGGTAAAGCTGACGGACCTCGCCGGTCTGCTCCTTCTGGCGCCGGATGGCCTCGCGGGCAGCCGTGACGTCTACTTCGAGCATGAGGGGGATGTGGTGCCGTTTGCGGCCCCATTCGAGCGTGTCGAGCGTGGCGGTGCGAAAAAGCGGGGAAAGTCTGTTCATCGTAGGCGCCGACGAGGTCGGCCGCTGGATCGGCGGGTGAATTGCGAATATTTGTTCTGAGGCTCATCCTGTAGTACCCTTTCCACAGAGACAACTGCACCCATTTGTAAAGTATACTCGCCATGCAGCCAGCCGTGCGCAACGCCACAACCGCAGCAAAGCCGTTTCTGAAATGGGCGGGGGGCAAGACACAGCTGCTCGAGCAGCTGCGCGCCAACTATCCGCAGGGGCTCGAGAATGGCGGCATCACACGGTATGTCGAGCCTTTCCTCGGCGGCGGCGCGGTGTTCCTGGATGTGATGCAGCGCAGCGAGATCGCCGAGGCGCACCTGTATGATATCAACCCCGAGCTGATCGTCGCCTACACGGCCGTGCAGCGCGACCCGGAGGGGCTGATCGAGCGGCTGGCAGAGTACCGGCAGCAGTATCTCGAGAAGGACGACACCGGCAGAACCGAGTTCTTCTACGGCCGGCGCGAGCACTACAACAGCCAGAAGGCCACGATTGACTTCGGGACCTTTTCGCCGGCCTGGGTCGAGCGCACCGCCGACCTGATCTTTCTCAACAAGACGTGCTACAACGGCCTGTTTCGGGTGAACTCGTCCGGGCATTTCAACGTGCCGTTTGGGCGCTACGTGAAGCCGGAGATCTTTGACGCCGACAACATTCGCGGCGTGGCCCGCCTTCTGCAAGGCGCGACGATCCGGTGCGGCGGGTTTGAGAGCTGCCGCAGCGTGGTCGACGAGCGCACGTTTGTCTACTTCGACCCGCCCTACCGCCCGATCAGCGCCACGTCGAGCTTTACGTCGTATGCGGCCGACCGTTTCGAAGACGACGACCAGCGCCGGCTGGCGGCCTTCTTTGCCGAGCTCGACGCGACCACGGGCGCCCGGCTGATGCTCAGCAACTCGGACCCCAAGAACTACGACCCGGACGACAACTTCTTTGACGAGCTGTACGCCCCCTTCAACGTACACCGTGTGACGGCGAGCCGGATGATCAACTCGGTGGCAGGGAAACGGGGCAAGATCACCGAGATCCTGGTCACCAACTACTGACGAGCCACCGGGGCGACCGCGCAGCCATGGACAGCAGCGACCAGAACGAGGACGGCGCCGGCCCGGCAGCGGCAGATCCAGTGGGCGCAGACAGGGACAGCCGGCGCCGGAAAGACACGGCGTGGGCTGAATTCTTCCGCCGGACAGACACGCTGGCGCAGATCCGGGAACAGGGCTACAGCTACATCACCGCCGACCAGCTCAACGCCCTGAAGCTGCTGGATGCGCGGCTGATGACCAAGCTGGACACGCTGGACGATCGGCCCGGCGTCTTCAAGGAGCACGACCTGACCATCTTTCCGGTCAGGAACGGCAGGTACATCCTGTTTCGCGACCCAGAGCACAAGAGCTACTTCCGGCTTGGCAGCGCGCACCTCGAACTCCCGCCGCGCCTGTACCAGTCCGGCGTGGACCTGGCCGCATTCGACTCCTTTCCCGGGGCTGCAGCGGCTCAACGAGTCACAGGCGCTCGACTTTGCGCTGGTAGCTTCGCTGCTCAGAAAGTTTACCGGTGACGATGATCTCCACCTGGTCATTCGCGGCCGCACGTACAGCGGGCAGTTTGCGTTTGATCTGCCGGAGGCGGCGCACAGGGTGCAGGTCAGCAGCGTGCAGATCGAGGTGGACGGCGGGTACGAGAGCCGCGATGCCATCTACCTGGTGGAGGCCAAGACGGGCCGCCGGGCGGACTTCCACATCCGCCAGCTGTACTATCCGTACCTGGAGTGGTCGGCGCGTTCGGCCAAGCGGATCGTGCCGATCTTCTTCTTTGTGACGAACGGCAAGTTCTACTTCTTTGAGTTCCGTTTTGAGCAGGCATTTGGGGCGCTGTCCATCGTGCGGGCAGAGAGCTATGTCATCGACGAGTCGCCCAAGGCGCGCCTCCGTCTTGCGGAGCTGATGGGACGCAGCAGCGGATGAAGGCGAACCGCCGGTGCCCTTCCCGCAGGCCAACGACCTGGACAAGGTGGTGGATTTGCTGGCGCTGCTGCGCAGCCGGGCTGATGGCGGCAGCCTGGCAGGGGCGGTTCGGCTGCCCCGGTGAGCAAGGCCGCCATCGCGGAGCACTTCGAATTCGACGAGCGCCAGGGTGATTACTATGCCAACGCCGGCGTGTACCTTGGGCTGATCGACCGGAGCGGCGCCGGCTTTGTGCTGTCGGAGCGCGGCGGCCGGTTGATCGGGACGCGTTCGCTGGCACGGCGGACGGAGCTGCTGGTCGAGCAGATGCTGCGGCGCCCGGTGCTGCGCGATGCCTTTGCCCTGCTGCAAGCACACGGCCTGGATGTAGAACAGATCCGGTTGGGCGAATTGGCGGCGATCATCAGCCGGCACACCAGCCTAACCGGCACGACCCCGGCGCGGCGTGCATCTACCGTGCTGCGGTGGCTGCGGTGGGTGGCAGACAATGCAGAGCTTGTGGAGTAAGGGCAGCTAGCACGCGTGCAGCTCGACGCCGCCGGTTCACGAAATTGGGGATTGACAGATCCGCCTCCCTGCGCGATAGTTTTGTGGCAACGTTTACATGCTCCCTGGCCCATATGACTAAGAACACGACTTTGATCGAAGTGGCGGAGCGCGCAGGCGTGTCGATTGCGACCGTCTCACGCGTGCTGCGGAATAACGGCTATGTGGCCCCTGCCACGCGCAAGCGGGTGGAGGAGGCGATTCGCGCCACGGGCTTTCGCGTGAATGCCGTGGCACAAGGGCTGCGCAGCCAGCGCACGTTTACGATCGGCCATCTCATGCAGTCGATCGCACCCAACCCGTTTTTTGCGCAGGTAGCGCTCGGCGTCGAAAACGAGGCCAGGCGCAGCGGCTACAGCGTGCTGCTGTTTAACGTCAACGGCAACCCGCAGTTTGAGGCTGAAGGCGTCAACCGGCTCATCGAGCGCCGTGTCGACGCCATCCTCTTTACCACGGCCGTGGATGCCGCCAATGTCGCCACAGCCGTAGCCGCCGGCATTCCGGTCGTCCAAGTCGAGCGCTACACGCCTGTACCGACCCACATGGTGCGCGTCGACAACTTCGCCGGCTCGGCAGCTGCCACACGCCACCTGATCGAGCTGGGGCACACCAATATCGCCTATATCGGCGTAGATCCGACGAAGGGATCTACTACCACCGGCTACCCAGGCCATCGCGAGGTGGACGAACAGCGCATGTGTGGGTACACGGAAACCATGGCGCAGTATGGGCTGCCGGTCAAGCAGAGCCTGATCCGCATCTGCCGCAGCTATGGCGCTGTCGGCGACATTGCCGAAGCACCCGCAGAGGCGTATGAAGCGACACGTTCGCTGTTGGCAGAGCAGCCCCGGCCCACCGCCATCTTTGCCACCTACGATATCTTCGCCGCCGGTGTCCTGCAGGCCGTCTACGAGGCAGGCCTGCGCGTACCGGCTGACGTCTCGGTTATCGGTTTCGATAATACCTACGCCCCCTACCTGGCACCCCAATTGACTTCCGTGGCGCAGCCGATGCTCGACATCGGCCGTACGGCGGCACGCATTGTGGTGCAGATCTTGCAGGAAGAGGAGCCGCCACCTTCGCTGCGGACGGAAGTGCTGTCGACGCGTCTGGTGGTGCGGGCGTCGACGGGCCCGTCGCCGCGCTAGTGGCCCCCTTTTTCCAGCGGCAGCGCTGAGCGCTGCCGGCTTTTGTCGTCGTGCTGTATGTAAACGTTATCATATCGACCTACAGAAAGGAGGAGCTATTACAGGCATAAAACGCTGAACCCGTGTTGTTGTGCCGTTTTTCGTTCTGTTCCCCACCTGCTCAATCTGTGCCTGTTTTCGAGTCTGAGAGGAGACACTATGGCAAGGCGAAGTTTCCGCATCAAGCACATCCAGCTTTTGCTGCCGGCACTATTAGTCGCCGTTCTGCTGGCCGGGTGCGCCGCACCCGCTGCACCGGCAGCGCAGGCGCCGGCCGCCGATACGGCCGCCACAACAGCAGAAGCCACAGCAGAGGCCACTACCGAAGCTGCTGCCGACAGTGGTGCGGCGGCGGGCGACAAGACCCCGGTCGTGTTCTGGCAGTTCTCAACCGACGAGCCCCAGATTGCTGCTTACCAGAAGGCAATCGACGAATTTGAGAAGCTGCACCCCGAGATCGACGTGCAGATGGAGATCGTGCCGTGGTCGTCGCAGCAGCAGGCGCTCACGACGGGCCTGACCACCGGCGAGCTGCCGGACGTTTCCATGCTTGGGAACAACGTGGTAGCCCAGTACCAGGCGATCGGCGCGCTGCTGCCGCTTACCGACTACTTCCAGAAGTGGTCCGAAGAGGCAGGCAGCGACGTAACGGCCGACTTCTGGCCCGGCGACACCTACTACTACAAGATCGGGAATGACTGGTGGGGCTCGCCTGTCGGCGTCGAGACACGCAACCTGTGGTACCGCACGGACCTGCTGGAAGCCGCCGGGCTGGGCACCGAACCGCCCAAGACATGGGACGAGCTGCGCCAGTATGCCCAGGCCCTGACCAAGGACGACGTATACGGCTTCGGCATCCCCGGCGCCATCGACTACCCGACCGTCCAGACCTTCATGAACGTCTACCTGGGCTACGGCGCACGGTTCCTCAACGATCAAGGCCAGTGCGGTTTTGATACGCAGGAATTCCGCGACGCGCTCAAGTACTACACGGACCTGTACCTGGTCGACAAGGTAACGCCGCCCGATACCCCGACCTACAGCGCCGAGCAGCTGCGCCAGATGTTCACCGAGGGCAAGCTGGCGATGTACATCGACGGGCCGTGGTTCTGGAACAACATCACCGCTGCCAATCCTGACTGGATCAACAACGTCAAGGTCGCGCCCGTGCCCGCCGGCCCTGCCGGGCAGTACGGCTTCCTGGGCGGGTGGCCGCTGGTGCTGTGGAAGAACAGCAAGAATCCGGATGCGGCGTGGGAATGGATCAAGTACGCCACCGATCCGAACGGCGGCCTGCCGATCATCACCGACGGCGGCAACCTGCCGCCGGGCCGCCAGTCGATCGCCGGCAAGTGGCTGGACAAGTTCACGGACCCGAACGTGCGCGCCAACATGCAGACCTTCCTGGACGCGCTCAAGATCGCACAGCCGTACCAGTACCCCGATGCGGAAATTCCGCAGATGGGCACCCTGGAAGTGGACGCCGTGCAGACCGCAGTGCAGGGCGTGATGCTCGGCCAGAGCGTCGACGAGGCGACGGCCGCGCTCTGCGAACGCATTAACTCGGAGCTGGCGCGCTAAGCGCCTGGTGTGGCAGCCATCCTCGACATGCTCTAACCAAGCATGTCGAGGATGGCTGCCCTGATATGAAGTTCTAGGAGCAGCAGCGCATGTTGAAGTCGCAGCGCCGCATCGGCTACCTGCTGATTGCTCCGGCACTGACCATCGTCGTGCTGCTGAGCATCTATCCGATTCTCTACCAGTTCTGGCTGAGCCTGACCGACTGGTACATCCTGCGCAACCCCGAGCCGGTCTTCCAGGGCTTGAAGGGCTACCAGCGCTTCTTTCAAGACCCGATGGTCTGGTCGAGCTTGGGCCGGACGGCTATCTGGACGATCGGCACGGTCCTGATCGAGTTTGCGGTCGGTCTGCCGCTCGCACTGCTGCTCAACCGGCGCACCCGGCTCAATGCGGTGCTCAGCGGACTGATCCTGCTGCCATGGGTGACGCCGTCCATCGTGGTGGCCTATGCCTGGCGCTGGCTGCTGGACGGCCAATACGGCACGGTGCATTACCTGCTGCACACGGTGGGGCTGGTCGGCGAGCGATCTCTGCTGGGAAATCCCAGCATAGCGCTGTATGTGGTAACCGTCATCAGTGCCTGGAAGGGCATACCGTTCATGGCGGTCGCACTGCTGGCGGCGCTCAAGGCCATTCCCTTCGACCTCTATGAGGCAGCGGCGGTGGATGGGGCCTCGGCGTGGCAGCGCTTCCTCCACGTCACCCTGCCGCTGCTGCGCAACACGGCCGTCGTCATCTCGCTCCTGCTGGGCATCCTGGCGTTCTACAGCTTTGACCTGGTGTGGATCATCACCGACAAAGGCGGCCCGCTCAACGCCACCACCCTGATCGGAGTCTATCTGTTCCGCAGCTTTTTCGAGCGCAAGGACTTCAGCTATGCCGCCGTGATCGGCATGATGATGCTGCTGATCCTGATCGTCACGTCGGCCGTTTACCTGCGCGCGCTGCGCCGGGCCGACTAGGAGAACGCCATGTTGAAACCTACGCGCTGGCAGAACCTGCTGTTGGACGTGATCACCCTGGCACTGACGTTTGTGCTGCTGTTTCCCATCATCTGGCTGTTCTTTGCCTCGTTCAAGCCAGAGGCGGACCTGGTAGGCGATCCGCTTGCAGGTGCTGCCCACGACCTTCACCCTGGACGGCTACCGGGACATCTGGAAGTCGATCGGTTTTCAAGCGGCGTTCCGCAACAGCCTGCTGGTGGCGGGCACAACGGCCATCATCGTCACCAGCATCGGCCTGATGGCGGCCTGCAGCCTCTCGCGCTTCAGCTATCGCTATCGCGGCACCTTCTCGGGCGGCATTCTAGCCATGCAGATGCTGCCCGGTATCGTCATCGTCGTGCCGCTTATCCTCATCTTGCAGCGGTTGGGGCTGACCAACAGCCTGCCGGGGCTGATTGTCGCCTATATGCTGCTGGGGCTGCCGGTGTCGGTCTGGATGCTCAAGGGCTACATGGACGATATCCCGCCCGAATTGGATCAGGCCGCCCTGATCGACGGCGCCAACTACTTCCAGGTGCTGGGGCTCATCATCGTGCCGCTCATGGCCCCGGCCATCGTGGCGGTGGGGGCGTTCGCCTTTATGCTCTGCTGGGGCGAGTACTTGTTTGCCCTGTCGCTCATTACCTCGACAGACACCAAGACGCTGCCGCTGGCACTGCAGGCCGCCGTGGGCCAGTTCCAGATCAACTGGGGGATGCTGACCGCCGGCGGCGTCATCATTTCGCTGCCGCCTGCCATCCTCTTCATCTTCTTCCAGCGCTGGCTGGTAGGCGGGCTGACAAGCGGCGGCGTCAAAGGCTAGAGTCCGAGCGTGCTGTAAAACTGTGCCTGTCTAGAACAGGACGAATCAGAATAGGAAATTTGAAGATGAACACAGCTTCCTCCAACAAAAGCGACGGGCAAGTGTCCATTCTTGCCATCACTGCCCCACGTGCGCTGACTTACCTGCAGCGCGAGCTGCCGGCGCCCGGCCCCGGCGAGGTGCGCGTCCAGACAATCTTCTCGGGCATCAGCCACGGCACCGAGATGAACGTTTACCGCGGTCTGGCGCCGCAGTGGAACCGGGTCTACGATCGTGAAGTGCGCCTGTTCCGGCCGGCGACCGACGCCGAGCGTGCCCGGCCGGCCCGCGGCTACTGGACGCCGGGCGATCCGGTGTGGGACTTTCCGCTCGCCTACGGCTACGCAAACGTCGGCCGCGTGGCAGCCCTGGGGCCAGGCGTAACCGGAATCGCCGAGGGCGACCTGGTCTACTCCTACATGCCGCACCAGACAGCCTATGTGGCACCGGCCACGAGCCTGATCCGGCTGCCGGAATTGAAAAACCCTGCCCAGGGTGTGCTGCTCTCCAACATCACGACTGCATTTAACGGCGTGCTCGACACGCGCATCGGCCAGGATGATACAGTTGTCGTTTTCGGCCAGGGTCTCATCGGCCTGCTGGTGACGCAGTTGGTGCAGCGCTCGGCCGCGGCACAGGTGATCACAGTCGACCGCCTCGCCGTACGCCGGGCCATGTCAGAGAAGCTGGGCGCCGATCTCGTGTTGGATCCCGGCGAGGTGGACGTCGCCATGGAGGTGCGCAAGCGCACGGGCAACCGTGGGGCCGACGTCGTAATCGAGGTGTCCGGTTCATATGCTGGGCTGCAGGAAGCGATTCGTACGGCAGCACCCAACACTACCATCACGGCAATGTCATGGTATGGGGGCAGCGGTGAGGCGCTGCGCCTCTCCGACGAATTCCACCACAACCGCGTTAGCATCCGGTCGTCGCAGGTAGGCGCAGTCGACCCGGCCCAGGTCACCTGGTCGACGGGCCGGCGGCAGCAGTCGGTAATCGATGCTTTCGGCTACTTGGAATTGGAGTCGCTGCTGACGACCTACATACCGTTCAAGGAAGCGGCGCGCGGCTACGACCTTGTCGACAATCACAGCGACCAAATCATCCAGGTCGTTCTTCAGTATTAAGCGAAAGGGTATTTCCTATGCCTCGTCTTTCCGTATGCATTGAGATGTTTTGGCCGGACCTGCCGTTTGAAGAACGCGTGGCACGTGTCGGTGCCCTGGGGCTGCCGGCAGTGGAATTCTGGAACCACTCGAACAAGAACATAGCGCAGATGGCAGCAGCGGCACGTGCCGCCGGCGTAGCGGTGGCGGGATTTGTCTGCGAACCGGGGTTTGCGCTCACCAGTCCCATGCCGGTGGCCGAACACGTACGAGGTGTACACGAGTCGGCCGCCGCTGCGCACGCGCTTGGATGCTCGACCATGATCGTCACCACCGGCAACATCGTGGCCGGCGAGAGCGACGAAATGATGCGGCGCCGCGTCGTGCGCAAGCTGCAGGCAATGGCTGCCGCCGCCGCAGAGGAACAGATGACGCTGGTGCTGGAGCCGCTCAACCCGTTTGTCGACCATCCAGGCTACTGGCTGACGACCATGGCGCAGGCTGCCGACATCCTGGAGGAGGTGGCACTCGCCCAACTTGAAGATCCTCTACGACATCTATCACCAGCAGATGACCGAGGGCAAGATCATCGACAACCTGCGCAAGTATGCAGCGCAGATCGGGCACATCCACGTGGCGGGTGCGCCGGGCCGCACGAACCTGGTCGGCGGCGACCTGGACTATCGGGCTGTATTCGCCGCCATCGACGCGGCAGGCTATGGGGGCTACGTCGGGCTTGAGTTTCGCCCGACCGGAGATGGTGCGGCGGCACTGCGTGAGGCGGCGCAGCTTTGCGCTGCCGCTGAGCCTGCCTAGGGCAAGAGATGTCTTGCAGCACACCAGACAGAAACGGCCCGATCCAGTTGGATCGGGCCGTTTCTGTCTGAGAATCCAGGTGATGACGTTGTCGTGTTGGCAGTAGCCAACCAGGGCCTTAGTGCTGCCCGTTTACCATGCGCTTGACTTCAATCTTGCGCGGTTTAACCGATTCGGCTTTGGGCAGGGTCAGGGTCAGCACGCCGTTCTCGTTGACGGCCTCGATCTTGTCGGCGTCGACGGCGTTGGGCAGGGTCACGCTGCGCATGAAGGTGCCAAAGCGGCGCTCGCGCAGGTGGTAATTCTCTTCCTTGATCTCATTGTCCGCCTTCGTCTCGCCGCGAATGGTGAGCACGTTGTCGGTGAGCGTGATATCCACGTCTTCCGGGTTCACGCCGGGCAGCGAGGCCTTGACGACGTAGGCGTCGTCCTTCTCCGCCACGTCGAGGGCCAGGCTGGCGGCTTCACCGCCGCTGCGATCCCAGCCACCGGCCAGGCGGAACATGTCCTCGTCAAACATGCGGTCCATCACCTGGCGCATCGTCGCCAATTCACGCATCGGTTCCCATCGAGTCAAAGCAGCCATACTATCCTCCTTATTCGTGTCACTCTGTCGGTTCAGTCTCAACCTCAGTCTGCTGCGAACAGAATGCAACGAACTTGTTGCATTTGACTCTAGGATAGGGCGGGGGCGTTAGAAGAGCGTTGGCGGGAAGTTAGAGGATTGTCTGAACCATGATTCGTGGGATTATAGGATTACCTTGATTAGGACGTCTGCTCTCTAATCAAGGTAATCCGATAATCCCGTGAATCATGGTTCAGACTACTTGGCCTTGCCCTGCGCGGCGACGGCGGCGGCGGCCTTGGCGATCTCTTCGGGGTCGCCCAGGTAGTAGTGCTTGATGGGCTTGAGGTACTCGTCAAGCTCGTAGACCAGCGGCACGCCGGTGGGGATGTTGAGCTTGATGATTGCCTCTTCGCTCATGTCGTCCAGGTACTTGACGAGCGCGCGCAGGCTGTTGCCGTGGGCGGCGATGACGACACGCTTGCCCGCCTTGATGTCGGGCACGATGTACTTGTGCCAGTAGGGGACGACGCGGGCGACGGTTTCCTTGAGGGACTCGGTCAGCGGCAGTTCGTCCTTGGTGAGCGAGGCGTAGCGCGGGTCCTTGCCGGGGAAGCGTGGATCGTCCTCGGTGAGGACCGGCGGGGGCACGTCATAGGAGCGGCGCCAGACCAGGACCTGCTCGTCGCCGAACTTGGCGGCGGTCTCGGCCTTATTGAGCCCCTGGAGGGCGCCATAATGACGCTCGTTGAGCTGCCAGGCCTTGGTAACCGGGATCCACATCAGGTCCAGCTCGTCCAGCGTCATCCACAGCGTGCGGATCGCGCGCTTGAGGACCGAGGTGTAGGCCAGGTCGAAGACATACCCTTCGGCCTTGAGGGTCTCGCCGGCGCGCTTGGCCTCTTCGCGGCCGCGCTCGGAGAGATCGACATCGGTCCAGCCGGTAAAGCGGTTCTCCTTGTTCCACGTACTCTCGCCGTGGCGCAAAAGCACCAGTTTGTACATGAGAAGACTCCTTTGGGAATGCTGTCAATTGAAATCGTTAGAAATACATGTCTTCATTCTACAGTAAGTGGACGCAACGACCCAAGGGTCATGAGGGGTACCGCTGCGGCTTGATTGGTGCTATCATGGTTGTACCCGCACGGCACCGCCGGCGGGGCGCCCCCATCCAAGTACACAGATAGAGTGAGGAGATCGTATGTCGCAGTACGAAGTCTACCGAGCCGTCGCCAATCCACAAGCTGCCCTCGCCGTTGCTAACGAGACGTCTCCTTTTACCATCGAGGTGCGCTTTCTAGATGGGCTGAGCGAAAAACAGAAGGAGGCGTTTCGCCTTGCCGCCGACCGGTGGACGAAAGCGATCGTCGGCGACCTGCCGAACGTGCAGGTGGACGGCGAGGTGATCGACGACATCCTGATCCTGGCGCAGGGCACGCCCATCGACGGTCCCGGCAAGATTTTGGGGCAGGCGGGCCCGACCGCGCTGCGGCCCGCGAATGCAGGCGCCGCCGCCTACCTGCCGGCCAAGGGCATCATGTCGTTTGACACCGCCGACCTCGACCAGATGGAGCAGGACGGCACGCTCAACGACGTGATCGCCCACGAGATGGGCCACGTCCTGGGTTTTGGGACGGTGTGGAACTACAAGAAGCTGCTGAAGAACGCGGGCAAGATCAACCCGGTCTTCACCGGCAAGCAGGCGAAGAAGGAATACGCCACCCTGTTGGGCGTCAGCCGGGCACGCGAAGTGCCGCTCGAAAATGCCGGCGGCCCGGGCACCCGCGACAGCCACTGGCGCGAGACGCTGTTTGGCAACGAGTTGATGTCGGGCTACGTGGCAGCCGCCGGCAATCCGCTCAGCCGCCTCACGCTGGCAAGCCTGGAGGATATCGGCTACAAGGTCGACATGAATGTGGCCGAGCCGTACAGCCTGCCCAACCTGCAGCACCTGGCGGAAAGCGGGATGCTCGGGGTGCGCGCGTTTGCGATGGCGCAGGAGGCCGGCCAGGTCCTGCCCAATATCCCGGTGGTGCTGCCGGCCGACAGTCTCAGCGTGTGACCGGCGCTTGCGCCGCTGCGTTCTAAGGAGACGACCTATGGGTGAAGTAAGCAGGCCGAAACCCGAAATTCTGCCGGCCAGCGCCATTATTCCCAGCGCAAACCTGATTGCGCCGGCGCCCAACCAGTTCACGCACGAAATCGTGCAGCCGGCGCCGTTCTACTACTCGGAAGGGGACGAGGATCGGGCGCCCGACGGGATGTTCGAGCGCGGGACGCCGGTCGTGCTGCTGCACTCTGAAGACGGCGGGCGCTGCCACGTGGCAGACGGCCGCGGATTGTACGTCGTCGTCAAGCGCGAGTCGCTGCGCCGGCTGCGCACCAAATAGTCCGGCACGTGGGCGTGGTGCATCGCAGGCGACGCCTGGAGAGTCGCACGTAGGCGTGCGAACTAAACAGTTGATCTTCAGCAGGGTGCTAGGGCGTCAAGCGGCCCAGGTAGACCTGCGTATCATAGTCGATTCGCACCCTGCCCTCTTCGGCATAGCGATCGAACAGTGCACGGGCATCTGCCAGCATGCGGTCATGGCCGGGTTCGCCGGCGGCCGGCACGTAGGAAGTGGACTGGAGCCGGCCGACCAGGCCGTCATAGTCCAGCACCTGGTTGTTGGGATAGGTGTAGAGGTGGACGCTGCCCGGTGCGAAGAAGCGCTCAATGGCCGGCGCATCGGCCACGAACTTGTGGTCCACCTTCCTGTAGTCGGTGCCCAACGCGTCGAGCATCTGGCTGTAGGCCGTCATGAAGGGCGTAGCGTCGTCCCGGCGGTCGTTCCAGATCAAGGCGACCCAGCGCGGCGGGCGCAGGATGCGCACGAACTCGGCGTGGGTTGCGACTGGCTCGAACCAGTGAAATGCCTGCGCTGCCGTCACCAGGTCGACGCTGCCGTCGGGCAGCGTGGTCGCTTCGGAGCGGCCGTCGACGGCGCGCAGGTTGGGATACTGGGCTAGCGCAGCCTCGGCGGCCTTGCGCATATTTTCATTGGGCTCGACGGCGTAGACGGTATTGCCGTTGTGGAGAAAACGCTCGGTCAGCAGCCCCGTGCCGGCTCCCGACATCGGCGACGATCGTTTCGGGAGTCAGGCCCATATGATCCTGGAGACAGCGCAGGACTTCAGGGGGATAGGTGGGGCGGTACTTGGCATAACTGTCAACGCGATCGGAAAAGCGCTGTACGGAATCGCTTGGCATGGTCAACCTCCAGCTTTTGGCATTCTGTTCGCTTGCAGCTATTCTAACGTATCCTAGGGTTTCCAAAGAGCGGGCACAAGGTCCGGCGAAAGAAGCAGGCGGGCCGTCTGGCAAGCAGGCGGGGACGCCTGCGCTCCGAGTTCGGCAGATCTTGTGCCCCGACAGAGAGGAATCTGGTATGGATGTATCCCCCGGAGCGCCTGAATTCGTTGAAGAGCTGGGCGGCGGCCTGGTACGGCGCTGGTCTACGGCCGCGGACCAGGAGAAGATCGGCTTCTGCCTGGCGGAGGCATTTCGCCACGGCGCCGACGACCCTATCGACCGGCGGATGATCAATCGAACAGTCGTCATGTTTAGCCCCGGTTTTCCCCACATGGGACCCGGTGACTATGCGGTCGTCGAAGATACGGGCATGGCCGAGCGCCCGATCGTCGCCTGTGCCTCCCTGTGGCACCAGCGCTGGAGCTTGGGAGGCATTCCGCTTGAGGTTGGACGCCCTGAATACGTCGGCACCTTGCCGGAGTATCGCAATCGCGGCCTGGTGCGTGCGGTGTTTGAGATGGTCCATGCGCGCAGCGCCGACCGCGGCGACCACCTTCAGATCATCTTTGGCATCCCGCATTACTACCGGCAGTTCGGCTATGAGTTCGCAGCGGACATCTACGGCGATCGCTCCGTTCACACTACGATGATTCCGGACGCTGTGCCAGGTTCGGCCGAACCCTATCGCTTGCGCCCTGCCGTGGTCGAAGACGTGCCGCATCTGAAAGCGTTATATGACCAGGGTCGCAGCGCCAGCCTGGTCTGGTCAGAAGTCAACGAGGCAGAATGGCACTACTATATTTCGTCTTGGGATGAGCCCAGTTTGCGCAGCCTCCAAGCAAGCGACCCCGGGTTAGGCAGGCGCGTGCACGTGGTTGTCGACGGCAGCGGCAGCGTTTGCGGCTTTGCCGTCCTATCGAGCAGGCGGCGAGCGCACAAGCTTGACGTCCATTTCTTGCAGCTGTATCCCGGCGTAAACTGGCGGGCCGCCATGCCGAGCCTGCTGCGCGGCCTGCGTGCGGTTGCGGAGATGACGCCAACAGCCAAGGCCGATACGCCGGCGCTGCGTGAGGTTACGCTTGCCCTGGGACGTACGCACCCGGCATACGAGGTGGTGAGCGAAAGGCTGGCGCCTGTATACGAGGATCCGTATGCGTGGTACGTACGGGTGGCAAACGTCCGAAGCTTTGTGCGACACATTGGGCCGCTCCTCGAACGGCGTTTGGCGTCATCGATCCTGCCGGGGCACAGCGGCGAACTGATTATCGACTTCTATCGCGGCGGGCTGCGCCTGGAGTTCGAGCAGGGACGCCTGGCAGCCGCCGAGCCGTGGCGCCCGCCGGACTACGGCGACCATGCCCATGCCGGCTGCCCGGCGGACGTCTTGCAGCAGCTGCTGTTCGGCTACCGCAGCCTCGCCGAACTGCGGGCGATCTATCCTGACGTCTGGGCAGGCGAAGAGGCTGCCCTACTCATCGACATTCTGTTTCCCAAGCAGCCATCGACGGTGTGGATGCATGGATACACCTAGCAAAATGGAGAAGTAAAGCATGAACCCTGAGCTTTCCTTACCCAACTATGTTGACGATCTCGGGAACGGTCTTAGCCGGCGCTGGTCTACGGCAGCGGACGAGGCGAAGATTGGGGCCTGTCTTGCAACGGTTTTTCGAGATAAGCCCGACGATCCGCCCAACCAGGCCATGATCAACAGGCTGGCGGTGCTGTTCAGCCCTGGGCAGCCTCTGATGGGTCCCGGCGACTTTGCCGTAGTTGAAGACACAAACCGTGCCGAGCGGCCGATCGTCGCCTGTGCCTGTCTGTGGAGCCAATGTTGGAGCTACGGCGGGATTCCGTTTGGTCTTGGCCGCCCCGAATATGTGGCTACGCTGCCTGAATATCGCAATCGCGGGCTGATGCGCGCCGTGTTTGAGATGCTGCACGCGCGCAGCGCGGCACGCGGCGACCTGGTGCAGGCAATTACGGGCATTCCCTATTACTACCGCCAGTTTGGCTATGAATATGCATTGGACCTAGGCGGCGGTCGCACCATTCCTGTTGCGGTCATTCCGGCAAAGAAGGGCGAAGAGCCAGAGCTGTGTCACCTTCGCCCTGCGCCTCGAGAGTGATGTGCAGGAGATCAAGGCACTCTACGATCTACAGGCGGCGGGCAGCCTGGTGTGGACAGTGATGACAGAGGAGCGCTGGCGATACTACATCACGGTGTGGGACATACCGGCAGTACAGCGCCAGGCGCCAGGGGAATTTGGCCCGGAGAGACGCTTATTCATGATCGTAGACGGCGCAGACAAGGTATGCGGCGTTGTCGGGCTCGCAACCAGCAGGCGTAGGGGTACAGTCTATATTGGCAGGTTAATCATGGCCCCTCATGTCAACTGGCAAGCGGCGATGCCCAGCCTGCTCCGTGCGTTTGTCCAGGCGGCCGCCGACATACCTGATGCAGATTTAGCGAACCTGGCCGGCGCAACCCCTGAACCGGTGCGCGAGTTGGCCTTCAACCTGGGTAGGGTTGATCCTGCCAACGACATTTTGGGAGACAGGCTGGCGTCGTCACATGAACCACCCTATGCCTGGTATGTACGCGTTGCAGACGTCCCGGGCTTCCTACACCATATCGCTCCCGTGCTTGAACGACGTCTCGCGGAATCTGTACTCGCAGGCTACACTGGTGAACTCAAGATAAGCCTCTATCGCGGCGGGCTGCGCCTGCAGTTTGAGAAGGGCAAGATGATCGAGGCCGCGCCGTGGCGGGTGCCAGACTATGGCGACGAAGAGCACGCCGGCTGTCCACCATTGGTGCTGCTGCAGCTCCTATTTGGCCACCGCAGCCTCGCAGAACTGCGTGCCAGTTATCCTGATGTCTGGACGAACTCCGAGGCCGCACTGCTGATCAATACGCTCTTTCCCAAGCAGCCATCCTCGGTGTGGTCGCTAGGTTATACGTAGGCCAGCGATGAGAAACGAAGAGAGAGAAACCATGTCGTCAGCGCTTGCCGCACCTGAATATACCGGCGACCTAGGGGATGGCCTGGTGCGGCGCTGGTCCACGGCGGCCGATCTGGACAAGATTGCCCACTGTATGGCCACCGTCTTTCGTGGCGACGCCGGCGAGCCGCTGAGCCCGGTGCACTGGGCCAGGATGGAGCTTGCGTTCAATACGGCCTTTCCCTTGATGGGAGCAGGCGACTGCGCCGTGGTCGAAGACACGAGCCACCCGGACCGGCCCATCGTCGCCACTGCCTGGCTGTGGCGCCAGCGCTGGAGCTACGGCGGCATCGACTTTGGCATCGGCCGGCCGGAGAATATTGGCACGCGGGTGGAATATCGGAAGCGTGGGCTGATTCGAGGCCTGATGGAGATGCTGCACGCGCGCAGCGCCGCCCGCGGCGACCTCGTACAGGCGATTACGGGGATCCCGTACTACTACCGGCAGTTCGGCTACGAGTACGCGCTTGACCTGTATGGTATCCGCAGGGTCTACTTGGCGGACATCCCGCCGGCAGCAGAAGGCCAACAAGCAGAGTACCACCTGCGCCCAGCCGCGGACGGCGACACAGCGGATCTGCTGGCCTTGTACAACCAGCGGCGGGCACACAGCCTGGTGTGGTGTGAGACAGACGAAACGTACTGGCAATACAACGTTGCCGCCGAGGAGCTGCCACCCATACGCAGCAACGATCCGATCTACTGCCCCCTGATTGACCGCCCGCACATGATCGTCGATGCTGCAGGCGCAACAGCCGGCTATGTGGCCGTAGCGCCGGTGCGGCGCGGTACTGGCCCTCTTAATCGACGATGTGGAGCTGTATTCCCAGGTCAACTGGCAGCGGGTCATGCCCGATCTGCTGCGGGCGCTGACCGAGCTGGCGGCGAAGACACCGCAGCGCACCCCAACGGGAGCGGGCAGTGAGCCGGCGATTGAATTGGCGTTCAACCTGGGGCGTGCGCATCCCGCATATGAAGTGTTGGGCGCCAAACTGGCCGCGCGCTACGAACCACCGGACGGCTGGTATGTGCGCGTGGCCGATGTGCCGGCGTTTCTACGGCACGTCGGGCCGGTGCTCGAAGCCCGGCTGGCAAACTCACTGCTAGTTGGGTACAGCGGGGATCTCAAGATCGACTTTTACCGCGGCGGGCTGCGGCTGGTGTTTGAACACGGCAAGCTGATGAGCGTTGAGCCGTGGCAGGAGGCGCTGTACGATGACGAGTGCCATGCCCATTTCCCGCCATTGATATTCTTGCAGCTGGTGTTTGGGTACCGCAGCCTGGACGATCTGTACGCCTATTTTCAGGACGTCTGGCCAAAAGACGAGGCGCGGCTGCTGCTCAACACCCTCTTCCCGAAGCAGCCGTCCTGGGTACAGGAGGCGTGCATCATCTAGCGAAGGCGCGCGGTCGCGATATTGAAGTTTGAAGGAGCAGGACCTATGGCAGATGGACTTGCCGCAGCAGATTATGTGGGTGACTTGGGCAGCGGCCTGGTGCGGCGCTGGTCGACGGCGGCCGATGTGGAGAAAATCGCGCACTGTACGGCGACCGTCTTTCGGCACCACGCTGACGAGCCGCCGAATGAGGCAGTGGCCAACGAGTGCCGGGTCATGCTCAGCCCCGGTTTTCCCTTGATGGGACCGGGTGACTTTGCGCTGGTGGAAGACACGAATCTGCCGGAGCGCCCGGTGGTCGCGTGCCTATGCTGCTGGAGCCACCGCTGGAATCTGGGCGGCGTATCGTTTGGCGTGGGGCGGCCGGAGATCGTGGCCACGCTGCCTGCATATCGCAAGCGGGGCTTGATTCGCGCCTTGTTTGAAATGTTTCATGCCCGCAGTGCCGCCCGCGGCGAGATGGTACAGGCGATCACCGGTATCGACTATTACTACCGGCAATTCGGCTATGAATACGCCTTAGATCTGGGCGGCAGCCGCACCTTTGCAGTAGAGGGAGTGCCGCCGCTGAAAGAAGGGGAGGTCGAGCCCTACACGCTGCGTCCCGCGACGGTGGAGGACGTGCCACATCTGCAGGCACTTTATGCACGCCTGTGCCGGAAGAGCCTGGTATACGCCGAGGCGACCGCGGACAATTGGCGCTACTATATCACGATATGGGACGAGCCCGTCGTCCGCAGCCAGAGGCACGAGATAGCAGGCGCGGCAATCCGCATGTACATGGTGGTCGACCGCGAGGGGCATATATGCGGCTTTGCTTCGACGGCAGCACGCAGACGCACGAACAAATATGGCGTCTACGACCTGGAGTTCTATCCGGGGGTGAATTGGCAGGCCGCCCTGCCGAGCCTGCTGCGGGCGTTCCGCGCCATCGGCCGCGATCTGCGCCCGATGGCGCCGGACGCGCCGCCGTTCAGCGAACTTGTGCTTGCGCTTGGCCGTTCGCATCCAGCCTACGACGTGTTGGACGAGAAGCTCCAGGCACGGTCCGACAAGGTGTATGCGTGGTACGTCCGCGTACCCGATGTGCAGGGGTTCGTGCGCCATATTGCGCCGGTGCTCGAGCAGCGGCTGGCAGGCTCGATCCTAAGTGGGTACAGCGGCGAACTCAGGCTTGAGCTGTACCGCAGCGGGCTGCGCCTCCAGTTCGAACGGGGTGAAGTGGCGGCAGTCGAGCCATGGACTACAGCTGATTTTGAAGACGACGCAGAACTTGGCTGTCCGCCGCTGCTGTTCCTACAGTTGCTGTTCGGCTATCGCAGTGTTGGCGAGCTTGGTGGAGACGTACCCAGATGTATGGGTCAAGGACGCGGCGGCGACGCTGGTACTTGACGTACTTTTCCCCAAGCAGCAGTCGGTTGTGTGGGGGATGGGGTACACCTAAACTGATTCCAGAGTAGAATCTGAACGGTAGGACTGAGGATTGTAGCCTGTGTAGATCTCGATATCTACACAGGCAGGGCAACCCCAACATTGCTTGAAACGGTTCTAAATCAACGCCTGCAAAATCCTCGCTAACTCATCCGGCTGCGTCACCATAGCATCGTGCCCGGCAGAGAATAACTCGTGGAAGTGATAGCCTCGCTTCTTTGCTCTGCCCGCGGCCTCCTCAAACGGTGGACCCTTGGTCAGGTGGATGTAAGTCCGTTGCAGCGATTTGCTGGGATTAGTGGCAAGCTGCACAGGCTGCGTAAAGGTCGTATAGGGCTGGTCGCCCAAGCGCGGCGTCACCCATGCCAGATCGGCGCTATCCTTGACGCCAAACATCTCGGTCGGTGTACCTAGCCATGCAGAAGATAAGCGCCAACCGGCGCCTTGCGCCTTCACCAACTCGGCCAAAGGTGGCGCATAATCTTGCAGTGCTTTTCCATCTTCCGGCAAGAAGGCGTCGAGATAAACAAGCTGAGCTAGACGCTCCCCAGCTTTTGCTTCAACGCCGGCGATCACCATGCCGCCGTAACTGTGGCCGACCAGTATCACATTCCGCAAATCCTCATAATCGAGCACGGTCGTAATGTCCTGGATATGCGTGTCCAAGTTGATCTGAGGATTAATCAAATGTGCCCGTTCGCCCAGGCCGGTCAGGGTTGGGGTAAAAACTTCGTGACCGGCAGCCTGCAAGAGTGGGGTGAGCTTTTTCCAGCACCAACCGCCATGCCATGCCCCGTGCACCAGGACGAATGTTGCTTTCTTTGCCTGACTCATTTGTGTCCCCTTTGCAATGCCGCTTCGCGTGGATATGGCCACGGCTGATGCAGCCGTAGCTGCAAGTATCTGACGGCGTGTCAATCCATGTGATTTGGTCATTTCACTTTCCTCCAAGCAGCAAGAGAATCAAAAGCCGAATGAATCAGGAGACTGTAGATTTGTCCCTCTCACGTGCCATTGCTGTGTTCTTGCCGGGACGCCACCATTGTAGCCGCAGATCGGTTGGCTTTGGTCACTCAATGCGTTACAATAAACGTGACAAGAAGCGTGACAAGGAGTGTGACCACCTGTCCAACCGTTTGTGCCGACGTGAGGTTTAATAGACTCAAATGCGCATTGAAGAGTCAGTTTCTTTTGGGAATTGGCTACGCCACCGCCGCAAGGCGCTCGATTTGACCCAGGCGCAATTGGCCCAACGTGTTGGCTGTGCGGCAGCGACAATTCGCAAGATTGAAGCCGACGAGCGCAAGCCTTCATGGCAACTGGCGGAAATATTGGCCACGGTTCTAGCAGTGCCAGAGGATGCGCGCGCTCGACCTACTTCCAAGCGGCGAGGCGGGTGCAAGCGCTGCAACCAATTGTTGAAATAGCGCCATCCAGTCCCGTCCCATCCGCTTCATCAATCTCCTCCGTGGATTCCCACCGCCTTGCCCATAACTTGCCGACGCAAATGACCACGCTCGTTAATCGCGAGCATGATGCGGCCAATGTGATCCAACTGCTTACACGTTCGGACACGCGCCTGGTCACACTGTTGGGGCCGCCGGGGATCTGGGAAGACCCGACTGTGCATCCATACATCCCAGCGGGTTGCCGAGCTATTTCGTGACGGTGTCTGGTTTGTTGATCTTGCACCGATCACCGATGCAACGCTTGTACTGTCAGTGATTGCGCATATTTTGTCGATCTCAGAAGTAGGCGCGACCTCACTAATGGATCGTGTGCGCGCAATGTTGGCAGAAAAAGAGATCCTGCTTGTCCTTGATAACTTTGAGCAAGTCAGCGCGGCCGCTATGGAGGTCGCAGAGTTATTGCGGAGCTGCAACGGACTGAAAATCCTGGCTACGAGCCAGACGCCGCTGCTGCTTGCCGGTGAGCACGAATATCTGCTGCCGCCGCTTTCCCTGCCATCCCCCGATGTTTTCTTAGACGGACTCACAGTGGATCAGTTGATGGCCTACGAATCTGTGCAGTTGTTCGTGACACGTGTACGTCAGTTTCGACATGATTTCCCCATCACACATGCCAACGCCCGGCAAATCAGTGACATCTGCCTGCGCCTCGACGGGATACCGCTGGCCATTGAACTGGCGGCAGCCGCCCTGCGCCGTATGACCTTGGTTCAACTCGCGACGTTGTTACATAAGGAAGAAAACTGGCTGCATGAACTTCACTCCCCTGCGCGTGATTTACCACCACGCCAGCGTACGCTTTATCACGCTATAGCCTGGAGTTACAGCCTGTTGGATGCCGGCGTGCAAAGCGTTTTCCGGCAATTAGGCGTCTTTGTGGATGGCTTTGAAGCCGATGCGGCACACTCTGTCTGTGGCGCCGATCAGGCCACGCTTGCACGCTTGGCCGAGCACAACTTGCTGATGCGCACACCGGAACGCTGGCGGATGTTAGAAATGATTCGCGAGTTTGCCTTGGCTCAAATGACCAAGGAGGAATTGAAGGTTGCCCAGCAAAGACATATCACCTATTTTGCGACTCAAGCATCTATCAACATCCGGGTCTTCGTATGCGATCATGCCAATATGCGCGCTGCCTTGGAATTAGCGATTGCCGCGCACAAAACGGAGGCTGCTTTCACGCTCTGTATTGGCCTTTGTTGGTTTTGGGAAGGACACGGCTACTTGCGCGAAGGTATGACCTTGGCGCGTGCCGTGTTGGCAATGCCTGATAGGTTTCAGGTGAACATGCGGATCGATGTCCTAGAACGCGTCGCAACTTTTGCTTGGCAGGCGCATCAATTGGACACGGCGCTACAATTTGCTGAGGAAGCAGTTTTTCTAGCGCGCGGTTATCATCAGCCAGGAAAGCTAGCACTCGCACTTAATCTGCTGGGACGGATATTGATTGAGAAGTGTGAATATGAGAACGCTGAAACAGCGTTACAGGAGAGTACACAACTTGCCCTCCAGGCATCGCACCTGTTCAATCCTGGCTGCCCACTAACCATGTTGGGTGAGATTGCATTGACGCGTGGAGATCGGGAAGCAGCTCGGACACATATGGCGCAGGCGTTACCGTTCTTGATGGGTGAACATGAGAGCCCATATGTCGGGGTGTTTATTGCCATGGCTCATACCAATTTGGCCGAGATTGCGTTGGCGTATGACAATCCTAAACAGGCTCGCGACGAATTGCTGCAGGCGTTACCGCAAGCCCGTTTGTACATTCGCCGCTTCCGTTGTTTGCTAGTCACACTCGCTGGCCTCCTGCTGCACACACGATCCACATCCGAAGCCAAGGATCTTGCTGCTGCGACTGAGTTGCTCGGCGCTGTGAGCAGGTTGGGCGAGCACTCAGGCGATGCACTATCGCCGTTCTATCAGGCACTGATTGCCCGGCGCAGCGAACACACCCGGCAGATTCTAACTCAACATATTTGGGAAGCAGCTTGGCAGGTAGGTCGCACCTGGACACGCGAGCACAAGCCGTGGCAGAAGCGGAAAGTTGGTTGGGGTTCGATTTTGAGAAATAGACGTGGGGAGTTCATGAAGTTCTTGCCACGGATGTGGTTTCAGTGTGGACCGATGCGTTACAAGTGGATCAGGCCTGCAAAAGTCGGTACAAAGCCGCAACTGCGATAGAAGGGCTCAAGGTGCGGTTCGTAGTCGACGTGCAGCCACTCCGTGCCGCGCCGGCGCGCTTCGGCGGTGGCGAGTTCGACCAGGCACCGGCCAATGCCCCTGCGCTGATAGTCGGGGTGCACAGTCGTGTCGAGCAGAAAGGCGTGAATGCCGCCGTCCCACGCCACGTTTACGAAGCCGACAAGGGCTGCACGGTCGTAGCCGCAGACGTAGGCCAGGCTGCGCGCGAGGCACCGGAGTGAAGTCAACCCAGTGATGATCCGGCCAGGCAGCAGCGAAGAGACAGTTGAGTTCCTCGTTGGTTGCCGGCGGGCTCATACGGTAGAACAGGGTGGAAGCTGAGGGGTCGGGCATAGGTGCTGCAAGTCCTCGATTCTTTGATTTTCTGTCTATTCGGGGCTATTCTACACCATCTATGGAACTACTTGGTGGGCCGCTGTTTGCGGTGGCGGGGGCGGGTGAATCGCATGGGCCGGCGGTGACGACGATCGTCTACGGCTGCCCTCCGGGCCTGTATGTGACGGCTGCCGAGATCCAGCAGTACCTGGACCGGCGCCGGCCGGGCAGCAACAAGCACGGTACGCCGCGGCGCGAGGACGATACGGTTGTCCTGCTGTCCGGACTGTACCAGCCCGACCATGACAAGCTGACCGCCGGTCCCCCCATCCGCATCGGCGACGGTGAAGATGGCTCGGCCACGACCGGCTATGCCGAGGGCTACACCACTGGCGAGCCAATTGCGGCCATCGTGCTCTCCACGGCCAAACGATCAAACGATTACATGCAGTTTGCAGGGCGCTGAGGGCGAGGTGCGCCCCGGCCACACGGACCTGGTCAAGCATTACAAGTCGCAAGGCTTTGTCGACGTGCGCGGTGGAGGACGATCGTCGTACCGGTCGACGATTTCCGACGTCATCGGCGGATCCCTGGCCCGCATCTTTCTGCGCCAGGTATTTGGGACGGCCATCCTATCGTCGATCTGCCAGGTCGGGCCTTTGAAGGCCGAGCGCAATCTGGCCGGGCGTATTGAGGAGCTCCTGCAACGGAGCGGCAGCCTGTTGTTACCGGAGGAGACGCTGCAGGAGATCGAACGTGAGTTGGCGGGCGCCGAGATCCACACGGTCGACGCAGACTTTGCCCATGCGGCGGGGCAGCTGATCAAGCAGACACGCATCGACGGCGACTCGATCGGCGCGGCGGTCGAGGTGGTGGCGGTGAACGTGCCGCCGCTCCTGGGCGACCCGCTCTACCAGAGCCTCAAGCTGCGGTTGATGGGCACGCTCGGCGGGCTGAACGCGGTGCAGGGGGTCGAGATCGGGGCCGGCTTTGCCGTCGTCGAGCGCCGCGGCAGCGAGAACAACGACCCGATCCGCGCCGGCGGCTACCAGAGCAACAGCCACGGCGGGCTGATCGGCGGCATCACCACGGGGATGCCGCTGGTGCTGCGGGTGGGGTTCAAGCCGACGTCGACCATCGTCAAGCCGCAGCAGTCGGTGCGCAAGAACCTTCAAGAGATCGACTTCCTGCTGCAGAAGGGCCGCCACGATCCCTGTGTGGGCGTGCGGGCGGGGGTAACGCTCGAGTCGCGCGTGGCGATCGAACTGATGAACGCCGCCCTGATGCACCAGGCGCAGCGTATCGACACAAACCAATTCCAGATTTTTCCCCAGAAGTAGGTTTGCCCGTGTCCAAGAGCGGCTACCGCCCAATGCCTGTTTTGATCGCGATGAAGGGCCACCCGGCCACGGGCAAGAGCAACGTGGCGGCGGCGCTGGCACGGCGCCTGCGCTGCCCGCTGATCGACAAAGACGATATCAAGGACAACGTGCTGGACCTGCCCGACAGCAACGACCGTGCCTACACCATCATGTGGCAGATTGCCGGCGTACAGCTTGCGCTGCGCCTCCACGCAATCGCCGTGTCGCCGCTGTCGTACCCTGAAGGGTATGCGGCGGCGCAGGAGCTGGCTGCTAACAATCGTGCGCACCTGCTGGTCGTAGAGACGCAGCTGGAGGAAGAGGAGTGGAAGCGCCGCCTCAACGCGCGCCGGCCCGGCTACTCCACGCACAAGATCAGCGGCTGGGAGGCAATGGAGGAGATGCTGCGCAAGTACGACGGCTGCTGGCAGTATCCGATCGAACCAAGCCAGCATGTCGTGCTGGACACGATGCTGCCCCTCAAGATGTTGGTAAACCAGGTAGTCCAGCGCATGGATGCCATCCGCCGGGCTGCAACATAGAGGAATAACCCCATGGAGATGCAGCAGAATATTGTCATTACCGGCTTTATGGGCACGGGCAAGAGTACAGTGGGGCGGCTGCTGGCCAAGCGGCTGGCGCGCCGCTATGTGGACATGGATGCACAGCTGGCCGAACGATTTGGCAAGCCCATCGCCGCCGTATTTGCCGAGGAAGGCGAAGAGGCATTCCGGGCGGCAGAGGCGGAACTGTGCAAGAGCTGGCGGCCGAGCAGCGGCTGGTGATCAGCACGGGCGGTGGCGCGCTGGTCAACGAGAGCTCACGTACGGCACTGGCGGAAACGGGGATGTTGGTCTGCCTCACGGCGAGCGAGGGCGAAATTTCGCGCAGACTGGCTCGGGCGACGGACCGGCCGCTGCTGGCCGGCGAGGAAGAAGAAAAGCGCAAGCGGATCAGGGCGCTGCTGGGCGTCCGCCGGGCGGCCTATGGCGCAATCCCATACCAGATCGACACCGACGGCAGCACGCCCGAGCAGGTAGCGGAACGCATCTTGGCCGCAGCCGACAGCTACAGCGAGGCGCCCGGCATGCAGCAGCTGCCCGTGCGCACACCCGAGGGAGCGTATGATCTTTGCCTGGGCGACGGCATCCTCCCATATGCCGGCAAGCTGCTGGCCAACCGGGGTTTGAAGCAAGGGCGGGCGGCGATCGTCACCAACGAGATGATCCGCGCACATGCGGAGACGCTGGCGGACGGCCTGCGGAGCGCTGGGTTTGAGCCCATCATCTGCACCGTGCCGGAAGGCGAACAACACAAGACGTTGGCGACGATCGCCAACCTATATGAGCAGTTCCTGGCGGCCGGGCTGGACCGCAGCAGCACGGTGCTGGCGCTTGGGGGTGGCGTGATCGGCGACATGGCGGGCTTTGCTGCGGCGACCTACCTGCGTGGCGTGCCGTTTGTGCAGCTGCCTACCTCGCTGCTGGCGATGGTCGACGCATCGGTAGGCGGCAAGACCGGCGTGGATCTGCCACAGGGCAAGAACCTGGTGGGCGCCTTCAAGCAGCCGCAGGTGGTGATCATGGACACGGCCGTGCTGAGCACGCTGCCCTCGGATGAGTTCCGCTCGGGGCTGGCGGAGATCGTCAAGCACGGGATCATCGGCGCACGCAAGCTCTTTGTGCAGTTGGAGAACGAAGGCCCGATCAACCTGGTACAGCTGGTGGCCGATGCGGTGCGCGTCAAGATCGAGGTGGTAGAGGAAGACCCGTTCGAGCGGGGCCGGCGTGCCGTACTAAACCTGGGGCATACCTTTGGCCACGCGCTGGAACTGGTCAGCGAGTACACGCTGCGCCACGGCGAGGCGGTGGCGATCGGCACCGTGGCAGCGGCGGGCATGGCGGCAGAACTGGGCCGCTGCGAAGCTGCGCTGGCGGAGCGAATCACAGGGCTTATCGACCGGCTGGGGCTGCCGGTATCGGCCCCGGGCTATGACGTGGACGCCGTGCTGGCGGCTATGGGCCACGACAAAAAACGCGCGGGGAAGAAACTGCGCTTTGTCATCCCACAAGACCTGGGCGATGTGGTCGTCATCGACGATCCTGGCGAGGACGTCGTGCGCCGGGCCATCCAAAGGGTTGTGCTATAATGCGCGCCATGAAGATTGCCCTTCTCCACGGCCCAAACCTCAACCTGCTCGGCACACGCGAACCGGGCATCTATGGCAGCATGACGCTCGACCGGATCAACGCCGCCGTGGTCGACGCCGCGCGGCCGGATCACGAAGTGCGCCCCTTTCAGAGCAACCATGAAGGCGCGCTGATCGACACGATCCACGACGCACGGGAGTGGGCCGACGGGATCCTCATCAATCCGGGCGCCTTTACGCACTATTCGTATGCGCTGCGCGACGCCGTCTCGGCGGTCAAGCTGCCGACCGTGGAAGTTCACCTGAGCAACATTCACGCCCGCGAGGAGTTTCGCCACAAGTCGGTGATTGCCCCCGTGTGTGTCGGGCAGATCTGCGGCTTTGGCTGGCGCAGCTATCTGCTTGGCCTGCAGGCGCTCCTTGATCACTTGAAAGAACAGGCAAAGGCATGAATCGAATCTGGCGCACCCATCTGCTCCCCAAGGCGGCCCGGCTGCCGTATGCCGCCGGTCTTCTGCTTGTCCTGCTCCTCTCGGTTTTGCTCTTGGCCGGCTGCGGCAACGACGAGCAGCCCCAGGCAGCCGGCCAGGCCGGAGGTGAGCCCCTCGTCGAAGCCGTGCCGGGCGGCCAGGCTGCCGGGAGTGGAACGGGCGCCCAGGCGACAGGTAGCAACGCCGGAGGCTGCCGCCGCACAGCCTGCGCCAACGCCGACGGCGACACCGGAACCGGCGGGGCGGATCGTCCTATGGCACAGCTGGGGCAGCGGCGACGGCGATGCGCTGGCCAGTATCCTCAGCGGTTTCCAGGCCAAGTACCCGCAGGTAACGGTCGACACGCTCTTTGTCGCCGACACGGACCTGCCCAAGGCCTATGCCGACGCCGTGCTGGCAGGGACCGGCCCCGACCTCGTGCTGGCTCCGACCTGGTGGCTGAGCGACTTTGTCGATCTGGGCGTGGTGCAGCCGCTCGACATGACCGTCGACCAGGGTACGCTGGATCAATACTGGCCGGCAGCGGTGGACAACCTGCGCTGGAACGGGCAGCTGTATGGCCTGCCCACCGATTTTGAACTGGTGAGCTTGTTTGTCAACACGGCGCTGGCACCCAACGGCGCCCCCGCTACGACGGCCGATATGCTGGCGCAGGCACAGGCGGCGCCCACGCAGGGGGCAGGGTCTATACAACAGCCTGTACCACCTGTTCTGGGGGCTGCCGGCCTACGGCGGGCGCCTGTTTGACGACAACGGCGCCGTGGTGCTGGACCAGGGTGGTGACGTGGCGGGTTATCTCGCCTGGCTGCGACAGATGGGCCAGACGCCGGGCACCTACGTGGACACCGACTATGGGATGCTGCTCGACCGCTTCAAGAAGGGTGAGTTCGCCTATTTTGTCGACGGCCCCTGGGCGATCGGCGATCTGAGTGCGGCTTTGGGGACAAACCTCTCGGTGGCAAGCCTGCCGGCCGGACCGAACGGTCCGGCACAGCCTTGGCTGCACGCAGACGGGGTCATGCTGAACCCGCGCGTGGCGCCCGAGCAGCAGCAGCTGGCGCTGCTGTTTGCCGAATACCTGACCAGCGCCGAGAGCGGCGACGCGCTGGCGAGCCAGGCCAAGCGCCTGCCGGCCAACCGCAACGCCGTCATCGGCGACAACCCGCTGCTGCAAGGGTTTATGAACCAGGCGGCGAACGCGCAGTCGATGCCAAACCGGCCGGAGATGGAACAGGTCTGGGGCTACGCGGGCGACATGGTCATCAAGGTGGTGGACGGCAATGCCGACCCTGCGGCGACGGTCAAGGAGACGGCGGCGCTGATCAACGAGGCCAATGGGAAGTAGGCGTATTGAGTACATCGTTTCAACTGTTCAACCTGGAGACGATGTCGGGCGTGTTTCCCGGCACGCGCACGATGGTGTTCCAGCGCGTGCGCGTGCGGCCGTTAGAAGCAGGTGGCGAAACACCGGGCGCGGCGCAGTGGGTGCGGCTGCTGTGGTATGAGGAGCCGGCGGCGTGTGCGGTGGAGTTGGGGGCGAATCTGCTGCGCATCCCCCAACCGCTGAATGGGGATTTTGGCGCCGAGGTTGGCCGAGGCGCTGGCAGCGAACGGCCTTCGGTACATGGCGTGTGGAAGCTGCGCCTTCTGGCAGGCGGCGGCCGCCAAGACGGCGGACGGGCTGCCGGCGGGGCGGTGCACGTGGAGCGCCAGATCGAGTGCAACCGGGGCGGCTGGCGGTGCAATCGCTGTTGGCGCTGGACTGCAGCCATTGGGAACCTGCTGGGAGCGCGGGAGCGATACAACAGACGCAGGCAGAACAAACGCCGGCAGCGGAGCCCGCACAAGTGGCCCCAATCGTCAAACGTGCGGAGCGTGAAAGCGACGAGCGCTGGTCTTGGTGGGGACGGCTGCGACGCCGATTTGGGGGTCACGCGGCCCCATCTGCCAAGACCCAACCTGCTTCCCAGGCAACCTGGGAGGAGCGAATCGTCGAACGCAGCGGCGTGGGCGCCGGCACGGAGCCGTGTTTTGCCTGCCAGGGCCGCATTGCCAACCTGGGGGCGCTGGCGGTGGCATCGCCAGAGGGCGACAAGCAGACGTTCAGCGTCTGGCGCTGCCGGCAGTGCTTTACCTACTATTTGAACGACTGGATCGATCGCTGGGAACGCACCGACAGCCTCGAGACCGAAGAGACGTACTACCGGCTGGCGCCGCAGGAGGCGCTTGAGCTTCTGGCCGTCATCGACGGAGTGGTGGATGCCGAACACCCGGCGCGGCGGCACGAACGCGACGCAGAACGGGTGTGGGTGCAGCAGTTTATCGGCGCACGACCGATCTTGAGCCATCAAATCAAGCAGGGGCGCTAGTGGGCTGTCACACATAATTGTTTAGTCCGCACGCCCACGTGCGGAGAGGCACGCCCACGTGCCCTAGAGTCGCACATGGGCGTAGGCGTCGCAAGCGACGCCGGCCGCACGTAAGCGTGCGAACTAAACGCAATGGCCAATTAACAAGGTGCTAGTGAGATTAGAAAGAGCTGCCAAGCATGCTACTTGAGTGCAGACCCGCGAAGATCATCGCAGCCGAATACAAGACGCTGCCGTTTCCGGCCTTGATGCCGATCCAGGAGGTGGCGTTTGACCTGGGCATAACGGCCACCGACACCCCGTTGGAGCTGGCAGGCGTCGTCATTCAAGGCTACAACGATCACCAGTTGCTGTTCGAGCAGCGCTGGCCGGCGCGGATCATCCGCCAGCGGCTTGGCGAAGAGAATTTGCGCATCGAACGGGGTATGGGGCTGGCCCTGCGCAGCCTGCACTTTCAACTGCACGCCTACGAAGCGCTGACACTCGATCGAGCTCGTCGTGCTCGCCCAGGTAGACGGCAAAGAGGAGTTGGAGCACGCCACGCTGGAAATTCCCGTGCAGTTTCACAAGCAGAAGACGAACCTGTACTTTCCCCTGCGCGGGGCGTGGTGGGCGATCCAGGGGTCCGATTGGAGCGACCGGCACAAGCAGGAAGTCTTGAGCCAGGCCTATGCGCTTGACTTTGCCAGGCTGGGGCCCGACAACCGCACTTTTGCGGGGCAGCGGGACAGCGCTCGAGGATCACTACAGCTGGGGGCAGCCGGTGTACGCCGCCGCCGGAGGCAAGGTGGCAGCCGTGACCTATGACATGCCCGACCTGGTGCCCGGGGTGCTGCCAGACCCGCTGATGTTCCGCGGCGACCCGCGCCGCACGCTTGGGAATTCGGTGGCCGTCAGCCATGGCAACGGGGAATTCAGCTACTATGCCTGTCTGCAGCAGGCCAGCCTGGCGGTCCACGAGGGCCAGGTCATCAAGCGCGGTGCGCTGCTCGGCAAGGTAGGCAACAGCGGCGTCTCGCCCGGCCCGCACCTGCATTTTCACCTGGCCGACGGCCCGCATCCATTTATCGACCAAGGGCTGCCGGTTCTGTTCAGCCATTTCTGGGCGGGCGGGCAGCTTTTTGCGCAGCCGACGACGATTCCGACGCGCATGATCGTGATCGGAGAGGAGGGATGACCATGGCCAAGCCGGACGAGATACCGCTGTACACGACGGTGGACGACGAGCTGTACGACGAGCTCAGCCAGCTCTCAGGACAGGCGATCGTTTTTGTCGAGGTATGGGAAGACTCGCTTAGCAGCGCGCTGGAAGAAGAGGAAGAGCAGCCGGAGCAGCAGGCGTCCTTCGATATCGACGTCTACCTGGCCGACGGCGCCTACTTCGAGCTGTACAGCGCCACCTGTTTCGACAGCCCTGACGGCGAACCGTGGGTGGGGTTGGACGAAGTCAGCAAGCGCTTGAGCGCGGCTGCCAAGCAGAAGGCAGTGCTCGAAGAGATCGCGGTTGGCGAAGAAGACCAACTGGTGCTGGTGCTGCGTTACGGGCCTGGCAAACGCGTCTATCTGCCGGTGGCGGCCTGGCTGCTGGAAGAGTGGGACGAACTGCCCGAAGCATAGAGAAAAACCGGGTTGCGCGTTTGGCGAAATTCGTCTATGATAGGGCAGTATTCACCAACAACCTCACTGCCAATGCTCAAGAGTAACCAGCTCAGGAGTAACCTGCCATGACTCGTTCGACAACTATGGCTGCGGTGCAACCGGTCGCCGTTAACCCGTGGATGGCAGCCGTCTATGGCGGCGTCATTACCGCAATCATCGCTATTGCGTTTCATTTCTTGCTGCCCATGAACCAGCCGATCTTGTGGGGGTTGGCGCTGCTGCTCATCGGCGTCGGTCCCGTGCTCGGCTACCAGTTAGCAGCCGGCAAGCTTGGCTCCGACTGGAAGGCGATCATCGGCGGCATCCTCGGCTCGATCGTCCCGATCATCGGCCAGCTGCTGCTGTGGCCGCTCTTTGTGTGGCTGTTTAACCGCAGCTTCTCACTGGGCCGCCTCTACCTGGGCAGCATCATCGGCATGATCCTCGGCGTAGCGGTCTTTTTCCTGGTGGCGACGTTGATGGGCCAGGATCCGTATACGTGGGTGGGATTGGCATGGGTGCTTGCGGCCAGCATGTGGGGCGGCTCGACGGCGGCCTTTATGACAGGCGGCAAGGCCGACGCCAGCTGATTCACACCCGGCGTTAATAAAGTCTTAACAGAGATAGATGGGATAAGCGGCAGGCCTGACTGGCCTGCCGCCTTTTTTCGTGCAAATTGCCCAACCGAAATTGGGCCGCCTGTTTGCCTACTTGGCATTTTCTCGCTATACTCAAGAGTGGAGCAGCGGCTATCGTGCCGCTAGCGTGCAAAATGTACAAGAGCACCACCACCATTGACGACGTTTTCCGACTGGCGCTGCCTGCCCAGACGCAGCTGCTGGTCGGCGCAGAATACCTGAACCGCTCCGTGAGTTGGGCATGCAGCCTACGCCCCAGCCCGCCGGCCTTCCCCAAGCTTGACGGCAACGAGCTGGCGCTGATCGACATGGAGGATCTCCGCCGCCTGGATCCCCAGATGCGCCTCGACCGCGTGATTCGCAGCCTGCAGAGTGCGCGTGTCGCAGCGGTTGCCGATCCTGGGCGATATGGGCGAAGCGGGCGCCACCGCTGCGGCACGGGACAATCACCTGGTCCTGTTCCAGCTGCCAACACAGCGTTTCGCTCACGCAGGTCGAACGCTCCGTGATCCGGTTGATCGTCGACCGCGCCGGCTATATTGCACAGCGCTCGGCCGAGCTGCAGCGCGAGTTGAGCCAGGCCGCGTTGAACGGTGGCGGCTTGACCAAAATCGCGCGTGCGCCTGCACAGCTTTGTACAGCAGCCCGTCGTCCTGTTGGGCGAAACTGGCCAGGTAAACGCCGCGGCCGGGATCGACCATCTCAACCCAGACCAGCGCAAGCTGCTGCTCGACAGCCTGCCCAACCTGACCATGCTGCGCAGTTGGACGGCGACACAGCCGGCGGAGGGTTTGCATGCCAGCGTCGGCACACTGCCGCTGGCAAACCAGGCCGCCAGCGGTGTCTATCGTTACACCGATCCTGGCGCCTGTCTATGCCAATGACGGCGTTCACGGCTACTGCCTGCTGCTGCGGGGATCGTCCCAGGCAGAGCAGGAGATTTCGGCGGTAGAAGAGGTGGCAGTGGCGCAGGGCGCGTCTGCGGCTGCCTTGGAGTGGGCAAAGCAGAACGCCGTGGGCATTGCCGAAGAGCGGATGCGTGCCACATTTCTGGACGAGCTGCTGGCCGCCGAGATCGCCGACGAGCAGGCGTGGATCCGGCGTGGGTCGTCGTTGAACTACGACTTGACCAAGCCGCATGTGGCAGTGCTGGTGGACGCCAGCGGGCTGCCCGATTGGCCGGCGCCGCTGATGCGTTTTATGCAGCAGCGCCAGGTGATGGCGCCGCACACGCGCCGCGATGAGGGCATCCTTGTTCTTCTGGCCGGTGGAGAGCCCGAAGAGCGGCCGCGAGTTCAAGAGCATCGCCGGCGAATTTGTCGAGCAGATCCAGGCACGGAATTCCCGGGCACGGCTGATCATCGGCATCGGCCGCCCTGGGGTTGGGCCTGCCAACTGGCTGCAGAGCCTGCAGCAGGCACGCGAGAGCTGGCGCCTCGGCAAGGAATGGGAAACGGCACCGGTCACCTATTTTGGCGACCTGGGCCTCTACCAACTGCTGACGGGGCTGAGCACCAACCCCGAGGCGGCGCGTTTCTACCGCAAGACGCTGGGCAAGCTGATCAGCCACGACGACAACAAGAACTCAGAGCTGGTGCAGACGCTGGATGCTTTCTTCGCCTGCCACGGCAACCTGAGCCAGACGGCGACGCGGCTGCACATTCACCGCAACACGCTGACCTACCGGCTGGAGCAGATCGCCAACATCACGCAGCTGGATCTCGACGACCCCGATGCGCGTTTCTCGCTGCAGCTGGCGCTCAAGCTGCGCCCGGTGCTGAAGTAGAAGCAGCCAGCTCAGGCGTCTGCCTGCTTGCGGCTGCGGTAGCGGCGCACCTTGGCGACGTTGCCGCAGTCCTGCATGTCGCACCAGCGGCGGCTGTGATTCTTGCTGCGGTCGATAAAGAGCCAGTTGCAGCGCTCGCCGGCGCACTCGCGCACGCGGCCCAGGTCGTCCGACGTCAGCAGGTCGGCGGCGGAACGTGCGACCGGCCATAACATGCGGCCTAAATCCAGCTCATCCTCATTCCATTCCCAAGCAAAGCCCTCGGGGCCGGCCGCAAGCTGAAGATGCGGCAGCGTCTGCGCCAATACACGATTTAACAGGGACAGGTCGTCCGCAGGGGGTTCCCTACTTTCAGCGTGGGCAGTAAAGATGCGGTACAGCGCTTCGCGCAGTTCGACGGCTGCGTGGAGCATGCCGCGTGCTTGCTGGGGGCTGCTGCGCGCAAGGTCCGCCAGTTGTGCTGCCGACGACGCCGGCAAGGCTCCTTCTCGTTCACCCCAGGCTAGTAGATCCTCATAACTGTGCAGCTGCTCTTTGAGGGTGCCGTCAACGTGTGCGCTGGCCGTGTTCGTGAATGTAAGGCACAGGCTGTCGCCCGTGCTGTGTACGTGTTCTGCCATCTTTGTTCCTCCAAGCCATTCTGGCCTGTGATTTTAGCATAACGTATTTTGCCGTAACTATCAATATGCTATTGACAGGTTACAACTATTCTGCTACAATCTAACCATCAAAATCTGTTTTGGAGGTTACAAAACAGATTCTCCCGAGGATGAAGGTGAAGGCGGCTAGACTGGAAGGAGAGGCTATATGTTTGGTGATGTGTACGGCTACGAATATGCAATGCTGCGGCATGCGGAGTTGGTGAAGGCAGCCGAGGACGAACGATTGGCACAGCGCCTCGAGGAAGCGACACGCGTAGATCGTGGTGAGCGCCCGTTGGGCAAGCGAATCCTCGTGGCGACAGGAGAGCGGCTCGTGGTGATGGGCTGCAGGTTACAGCAGGCGGCAGCGTAACAGCGGGTGGGGAAGAAAAGATTGGAGGGGGTATGGTGACGGGAATGTTCTTGGCGTTCTTGGTGGCGGCGATCGTATTGCTCGACGTACTTGCGCTGTTCAAAGCTCCCGACAGCCGCGACAACATGCAAAGCGACGAGTGGGAACTGCGCAGATTGTGGCGTACGATGCGATAGCGAGAGTGCTTGTGTACGGGGTTGAACAGTTGGAGCAACAAAAAAACCGCCTGTCCCGAGCGACAGGCGGTTGTTGTCTCTTACGGACGCGATTACCTAATCAGCGCCAGTAAGTACACAGCGCTGCCCAGCAGCACCGACACACTGAGCAATACGTACGGCGAGCGTGCTACCTCAGTTATCATCGCATCCTCCACTGGTCGATCGGGCGTAGAACCGAACTGCTGCCTTAAGCATAACGGTAATGGGCGGGCATGACCAGCGTCAAATGTCGGAGATCTTTACAGATATTGTTAACTACTCCTGTGTATTCTCGTAAATTACACTCAGAGCTACTGCACCTTGAGAGGGGCAGCGGTGCCGGCAGCCAGTTCGGCGGCGAGCGACTGGACCTGGGCGACGCCATGTTCGCCGGCCGCGGCCTTGACCAACGCCGAGCCCACAATGACGCCGTCGGCAATGCCGGCCACGGCCGCCGCCTGTGCACCGGTGCCGATGCCGAAGCCGACAGCCAGCGGCAGCTTGGTGTGACGGCGCACCCGGGCGACAAACTCGGCCAGGTCGGGCGGCAGCTCGGTGCGTGCGCCCGTGATGCCGATGACACTGACCATATAAATAAAGCCGTTACAGTGACTTGCCACAAAGCGGATGCGCTCTTCAGTGCTCGTGGGCGCCAGCAGGTAAATGGTGGCCAGGCCTGCTTTGCGGCAGGCCGCCTCCAATTCCTCCGACTCCTCCGGCGGCATGTCAGGCACGATCAGGCCGTCGATCCCGGAGGCCACGGCATCGTCCACAAAGCGCTGGATGCCGTAGGCAAACAGCGGGTTGTAGTAGGTCATGGCGCAGAAGGGCTGCTCGACGCCGGCCGCACGCAGTTCGCGGCACATGGCCAGGCAGTCGCGTACGGTGGTGCCCTGCGTCAGCGCCGTGTAGGTGGCAGTCTGGACGGTGGGGCCGTCGGCCAGCGGGTCGCTGTGGGGGATACCGATCTCAAACAGGCCGGCGCCGTTGGCGCTGAGCACCTTAATGACTTCGAGCGTGCGGGCACGATCCGGGTAGCCCATGGCGTGATAGGGCATAAAGACGGCGCGCCCCTCGGCCTTTGCCTGCGCAAATACGGATTGAATGCGTTCTAAGCCGGTCATGCCTGGCCTCCCAGTTCTCCTAGTTCATGCATGATGGTGCCGAGGTCCTTATCACCGCGGCCGCTGAGGTTGACGAGCAGCACCTGGTTCTTGCCCATCTGCGGCGCAAGCTTGACAAGGTGCGCCACGGCATGGGCGCTTTCCAAAGCAGGAATAATGCCTTCCATGCGGCTGAGCAGTTTGACCGCCTCTAGCGCTTCGGCATCTGTCGCGTACGTATACTCGGTGCGGCCAAGGTCGCGCAGCCAGGCGTGCTCGGGGCCCACGCTTGCATAGTCCAGCCCGGCGCTGATGCTGTGGGTGAGCGCAATCTGGCCGTCGTCGTCCTGCAGCACATAGCTCTTGGTACCCTGGAGCACGCCGAGACGGCCGAGCTTGGGATCGGCGAAACGGGCGGCATGCTCGCCGCCCTCGATCCCGCGGCCGCCGGCCTCCACGCCGATCAGGCGCACCTCTTCGTATTCGCAGGAAGGGATGGAACATGCCGATCGCATTGCTGCCGCCGCCCACACAGGCAACGACGGCGTCGGGGAGGCGGCCGGGGCCGGTCTCTGGGTCGAGCAGTTGGTCGATCGACTCACGGCCGATCACGCTCTGAAAATCGCGCACCATGGTCGGATAGGGATGCGGGCCCAGGGCGCTGCCGAGCAAGTAGTGGGTCGAGCGCACATTGGTGACCCAGTCGCGGATGGCCTCGTTGATGGCATCCTTGAGCGTCTTGCTCCCCGATTCGACCCCACGCACCTCTGTGCCCAGCAGCTTCATACGATAGACGTTGGGCTGCTGGCGGACCATATCGACGGTGCCCATGTAGACGACGCACTCGATGCCAAGCATGGCGGCGGCAGTAGCCGTAGCCACGCCGTGCTGGCCGGCGCCCGTCTCGGCGACGATGCGCGTCTTGTTCATCTTGCGCTTCATCAGCAGCGCCTGGCCCAGCGCGTTGTTGATCTTGTGGGCGCCGGTGTGGGCCAGGTCTTCGCGCTTGATGTAAATATGGGGGCCGCCGAAATACTCGGTGAGCCGCCGGGCATACGTGACCGGCGTCGGCCGACCGACGAAGGTGCGGAACAAGTGGGCAAGCTCTGCCTGGAAGTCCTTGTCGTGCTTTGACTTGAGATAGACCTCTTCCAGCTCTTCCAGGGCCGGCATGAGCGTTTCAGGCACGAACTTGCCCCCATAGGGGCCAAAATGGCCCGATTCGTCGGGGTAGTTCTTGTAGTTGATCTTGGCCGCCCTGTTCGGTGACTGGCTTGAACCCAGGTCTGATTTCTGGGGCGACGATTGTGACACGGGCATAATTCTCTCCGTTCGACTCAAATCCCTTGCAACCACATGCGGTGACCGTAGTAAACAAACCCCTGGGACTCGAAGAAGCGCTGCGCGCGGCGGTTGAAGTCCCAGGTAGCAAGCGACAGGCGGGGAATCCCCCGCCGCCGCGCCTCCTGCTTAGCGGCCTCAATCAGCGCCGTGCCACAGCCGTGCCCCTGAGCCTCGGGGAGGACGGCAATATGATGTATATGTAGGCGATCAAAAGTGTACGTCGAGCTGGTCTCCATCGCCGGGGTGACGTCGGCATAGATATAGCCTACGGCTTTGTCTCCCTGTTCGGCCAGAAACATGACGGTGTCGGGCCGCGCCATGATTTCCAGCACGAACTCAGCCGGAAACGAGGTTGCCGATGGCCTCTTGAAGAAGCCGGGGAGTGCGTCGGCATGCAGCTGCTGCACGTATGCATTGAGTTCTCTGATACTAGGGACGTCATCCGGACTTGCGAACCGCACCCGCAGGTCAGAAGGGGGAGTTGGGGCCCTCTGTATGTGCGCGGCGAAATGAGCCTCAGCCGCAGAGCGCATGATGTCGACCGGGGCCGGCGTACCCGTCCACCGCTCAAAGGCAAATGCACCTTGCCACACGAGCATGCCCAATCCCCCGATGGCCTGCGCACCCGAGTTTGCCGCCTGCCGCAACAGCCTGGTATCGGCCGGATTATAGACCAGGTCGTAGACGATCTGGCCGCTGCGGAACGGCAGGTCTTGCGGCCAGGGGCTGGTGTCCACGTTGGGCGTCATGCCCAGCGACGTGCAGTTGACGATCAGGTCTGCCTGCGGAGCCAGTCCGGGTAGATCGGTAGGAAGCGCAAATGCCGTCATTGGGCAGCCGAGCGCGTGGGGCTGCAGTGCAGCGGCAAGAGCCTGGGCCGTCTCAAGGGTTCGATTGGCAATGGCGATGCGCGCGACGCCAGCCTGTGCCAACCCATAGACGACGGCGCGGGCCGAGCCGCCGGCACCCAGCACCAGCACATGCCGGTCCTGCAGATCCACCCCGTGGTCGCGCAGGTCGCCGATAAAGCCGTCGGCGTCCGTGTTGTCGCCCAGAAGTGAGCCGTCTTTCTCCACCGCGATTGTGTTGACGGCACCGATCGCCTCGGCGGCGGGCGACAGGCGGTCCACGCAGCCCATGACCGCCTGCTTGTGCGGCACGGTGACGTTGGCCCCGCGCAGCCCAAGCGCACGCAGGCCCGCCACCGCCTGCGGTATGGCCCCCGGCTGCGCCGGATCCACCGGCAGCGGCACGTAGCGCCAGTCGAGATCCAGGTGCGCGAAGGCAGCGTTGTGCATGGCGGGGCTCAGGCTGTGGCTTACGGGCCAGCCCAACAAGCCCACGATCTGGGTCCAACCGGTGATGGCCGCATCTTTTTTCATTCGTCTACCTGTAACCTGGCACCGAGTGCCTGCAGCGTGACCTCAAAACCGGGGAAACTGTCGGCCGTGACATGCGTGCCGTAGACGACCGTCTGCTTCTGGGCGGCAAGACCGGCAACCGCCATCGCCATGGCCAGGCGATGGTCGCCGTGGCCCTCGACGGGGGCGCCAACTAGAGGGGTGGGGCCGTCGATAATAAAGCCGTCGTTGGTCGGCTCGATCTTGGCGCCCATCTTGCGCAGCTCGCTGACCGTCGTGGCGATCCGGTCCGTCTCCTTGACGCGCAGTTCGCCCGCATCACGCACCACGGTGCGCCCATGCGCCTGGGTGGCAGCCACGGCCAGCATCGGCAGTTCGTCGATCATCGTGACGATCGTCTCGCCGCCAAAGGTTGTGCCGTGCAGTTCGCCGGCGCATACTTCCAAGTCGGCCACCGGCTCGCCGCCTTCCAGGCGCTCATTATGATAGATTATTTGTGCGCCCATCTCCTGCAGCGCATCGACGATCCCCGTGCGCGTGGGGTTGACGCCGACGTCGCGGATCGTGATGTGGCTGCCCGGCACGATGGCGCCGGCAGCCAGCAAGAAGGCAGCGGACGAGAGATCGCCGGGCACAGTTATGTCGAGTGGGCTGAGCGGCGTGTCGGGCCGTTCGGACGTGACCTTGCGGCCGTAGACATGGACGGGGGCGCCCATGGCCGCCAGCATGCGCTCGGTATGGTCGCGGGCAGGCCCCGGCTCGCGCACGACCGTCAATCCCTGGCTGTAGAGGCCGGCCAGCAGCACACAGCTCTTGACCTGGGCGCTGGCCACCGGCATGTCGTACTCGACGCCGCGCAGGCGCGCAGGGCGGATGCCAAGCGGGGCATATTCGCCGTTCTGGCGGCCCATGATATCGGCGCCCATCCCGCGCAGCGGGCGCGCCACACGTCCCATGGGGCGGCGGCGAATCTGCGCAGTGCCGGTCAAAAAGCTGGCGAACTTCTGGCCCGCAAGCAGCCCGAGCAGCAGGCGAATGGTGGTGCCGGAGTTGCCGCAGTCCAGCACGTCCGCCGGCTCCTGGAGGCCGTCCAGGCCGCGCCCATGGACCACCAGGTCGGTTGGCGGTGGTCGTCTCGATCTCGACGCCGAGGCCGCGCATGACCTGTACAGTCGAGCGGCAGTCGCCGCCGTCGAGGAAGTTGCGAATGTGCGTTTCGCCCTCGGCGATGCTGCCGAACATCACGGCGCGATGGCTGATGGACTTGTCGCCGGGCACAGAGCAGGCGCCGGTGAGAGGATGGCCTGGCGTAATCGTTATGTGAGTCATGCGCTGCACTCCAGTCGTGATAAGTTCATAGCAATAAGTAGAACGCTTCCAGGAAGCCTTCCGGGAATTACCGCTTGGGTTTCCAGGCGGCACGCTGGCGCTGGGTCGCGGCAAGCTTTGCGCGCAGGGCCGCTTCATCCTCTTGCGCCAGCAGCGAGCGCAGTTCACCCAGTTCGGCGGCGAAGGCATCGACCTGCTGCCAGCACGGCGGACCGGTTCGTGAGCAAGATGTCCAGGAACATCTGCGTGTCGGAAGCTGCCACCCGGCTGGTGTCGCGGAAGCCGCCCGCTGCCAGATCCCACACCATGGGGTCGGACGCGCCCACCTCGGCGACGGCGCCGGTGAGCGCGCTGGCGACCAGGAATGGGAGATGGCTGATGCTGGCCACCAGGCGATCGTGGCGTGCCGGTTCGAGCACGATCGGCCGTGCGCCGACGGCTTCGGCCAGCTCGGCGGCCAGGTCCAGCGCCCGTGGGTCGGTACGCGGCAGGGGCGACAGCACCCACGGGGCGTTGCGATAGAGCCCGCACTCGGCAGACTCAAAGCCGGCCGTCTCCTTGCCGCACATGGGATGGCCGCCCACCGGCTGGACACCGGGCGGCAGGTCGGCCATTGCGGCGCAGATATCGGCCTTCGTGCTGCCCATGTCCATGACCAGCGTGCCGGGCCAGAGGCGCGGGCCGATCTCGTGCAGCGTCGAGACGATGGTACGGACAGGCGTGGAGAGGATCACGATGTCTGCCCCGAGGATGCCCGTTTGCAGGTCGTTCGTGACCAGGTCGACGGCGCCGGCAAAGAAGGCATCGAGCACCGTCTGCGTGCGCCGCGCCACCCCCCGCACCTCGCGACAGAGATGCTGAGTCTTGAGATCCATGCACAGGCTCGCCCCCATCAGGCCGAGCCCGATCACTGTTACCGAGCAGTCGCAAAGACGCTTGGACATGCTGCACCTGGTTCCGTATGCCCCTACTAAATGTCGCGCCCCACGGCCTGTGCCACCAGGCGCGCTTCACACATAAACTGCTGGAAGCGCTCAGGCGTAAGACTCTGGGCGCCATCGCTCCAGGCGCGGGCAGGGTTGGGATGGACCTCGATCATCAACGAGTCGGCGCCGGCGGCGACGGCCGCCAGCCCTATACGCCCCACCAACTGCGACATGCCGGTGCCGTGCGACGGGTCGGCCACGATCGGCAGGTGCGTCAGGTCCTTGAGCACCGGAATGGCGTTGACGTCAAAGGTGTTGCGGGTCGCCGTCTCGTAGGTGCGGATGCCCCGCTCGCAGAGCATCACGTTCATGTTGCCGCCGGACAGGATGTACTCGGCGCTCATGAGCAGTTCCTGGATCGTGCCGCTGATGCCGCGCTTGAGAAAGACCGGTTTGCGCTGCCTGCCGAGCGCCTTGAGCAGCGAGTAGTTCTGCGTATTGCGCGCGCCGACCTGGAAGATGTCGGTGTACTCGCCGACCAGGTCCACGTCGTCCGGCCCCATGACCTCGGTAATGATGGGCAGCCCCGTCTGCTCGCGTGCATCGGCCAGGTACTTGAGACCTTCTTCGCCCAGGCCCTGGAAGCTGTAGGGACTCGAGCGGGGCTTGTAGGCGCCGCCGCGCAAGATCGAGGCGCCCGCCTCCTTGACCATCTGGGCCGACTCGAGAATCATCTCGCGGCTCTCGACACTGCACGGGCCGGCCATCACGACGATGCGTTTACCGCCGATTTCCACGCCGTTGACGTTGATGACCGTGTTGGCTTCACTGAAGTCGCGGCTTGCCAGCTTGAACGGCTGCATGACGCGGATCGTCTTTTCGACGCCTTCCATCACCTCGAAGGCTTCGTTCTGGATCAGGTGCTCATCGGCGCCAATGATGCCGATAATGGTGCGCGCCTCGCCGCGGCTGAGGTGCACCTTGTAGCCCATCTCTTCGACCCGCTTGACCACTGCCTCGACCTGGGCGGGTTCGGCGTGGGAACGCATTACGATGATCATATTTGTGCTCCTCCGGCAGTTTCCAGGGCGCGCGCCGGCTCGGCGACGGTGCGGTCGACGGCGGCGGCGATGCGGCGCAGGCTGACCATGAGTTCGTTGAACTCTTCGAGCGTCAGGCTCTGGCGGCCGTCGCTGACGGCGGCGTCGGGGTCGGGATGGACCTCGAGAATCAGCGCATCGGCCCCGGCGGCGACGGCGGCACGGCTCATGGCAGGCACAAGCTCACGCAGGCCGGTGCCGTGCGAAGGATCGGCCACGACGGGGAGGTGGCTGGACTGCTTGAGTACAGGCACGGCGTTGAGGTCGAAGGTATTGCGCGTGGCCGTCTCGTAGGTGCGGATGCCGCGCTCGCAGAGCATGACGTTGTAGTTGCCGTTGCTGACGATGTACTCGGCGCACATGAGCAGTTCGCGAATCGTGCCGCTGATGCCGCGCTTGAGCATGACCGGCCGCGGCTGCTTGCCCACGGCCTGCAGCAAGCCGTAATTCTGCATGTTGCGGGCACCGATCTGTAGGATATCGGCGTATTCCGCCACCATCGGGACCTGCTCCTCGCGCATGACCTCGGTGATGACCGGCAGGCCGGTCGCCTCGCGGGCGTCTGCCAAGTATTCGAGACCCTTGAGCCCCAGACCCTGGAAGTCGTAGGGGCTCGTGCGCGGCTTGAAGGCCCCGCCGCGCAGCACAGTAGCGCCGGCCGCCTTTACGGCATGGGCGATCTCGATGATCTGTTCGCGGCTCTCGACGCTGCACGGTCCGGCCATGACGACGACTTCGCTGCCGCCTATCCTCACTTGACTGTTGAGCACGTCGATGACCGTGTTATCCGGGCGGGTCGTGCGGCTCGACAGCTTGTACGGCTCCTGGATGCGCAGCGTGTGCATCACGCCTTCCATCTGGTCAAAATAATCGCGGTTGACACGGGTGAGGTCGCCCACCAGGGCGACGACGGTGCGGTTGTCGCCGTAGATCGGATGGGTCTTGGCTCCCATCGATTCGGCCTTGCGGATAACGGCGCCGATCTCGGCGGCAGTGGCTCCGGGTTTCATGACGACGATCATTGTGGTCCCTCCATCAGGGAAAAAAGATTCCGAATATCAGATCTGCAATAGTTGGGCCTGGCCGGTGCTGGCGCCGTTGGCATCCAGCGGCTGGGCAGCGGGATAGCTGCCCAAGAGCTTGACGAACGCGGCGCGGTTGAGCAAGCTGACCACGGCGGCACTGATGGCAGGATCCTGCCAGTGGCCGTCGAGGTCGAGATAGAAGACATACTGCCAAGGCCGGTTGCGGCGGGGGCGGCTTTCCAGCTTGGTCAGATTCACGTTGCGATTGGCAAACTCACCCAGCGCCTGATAGAGCGAACCGGGCGTGTTGGGCACGGCGAAGACCAACGTTGTCTTTGCATTGGGAGCATGGGGCGGCTCGCCGCGGCCGACTACAAAAAAGCGCGTGTAGTTGTTGGGCATGTCTTCGATGCGCTCTTGGACGATCTCCAGGCCATAGACCTCGGCGGCCAGCTTGCTGGCGATGACGCCGACACCCGGCACAGGCTCGGCGGCGAGATCCTTGGCGCTGCCGGCGGTGTCGTACCAGGGTACGGCGGCGTACTTATGGCGGTTGAGGTAGCTCTCGCACTGCGCCAGCGCCTGCGGATGGCTGCGCACCTGCGTGATCCCAGCGGCATTGCCCCGAATCGTTAACAAGTTATGATGCACACGCAGCAATATCTCGCCATGCAGCTTGAGATCATGGTCGAGCAGCAGGTCAAAGGACTTGTTGATGCTCCCGGCCGTCGAGTTCTCGACCGGCACCGTGCCAAAGGCGGCGCGGCCTTCGTCCACGGCGGCAAAGATATCCTCGAAGGTACGGCACGGCAGCGTCTGCACGTCCTGTCCAAAGTGCTGGCGGCAGGCCTCTTCGGAAAAGGCGCCGTGCTCGCCCTGGAATGCCACGATTGCTGTTTGCGGCGCTGCTTTTGCCGGCGGCAGTATTGTCGTCATCGTCCGTTTGCCCTCCACACCTGTAGCTGTTCTTCGATCCAGCGATTGAGTTCTTGCATGTCGACGTTCGAGAGTACAAGGGTCTTATCCGGGCGCAGCCGCTGCGCCTCCTTGAGATAGACATGTTGAATCGCAGATTGTGCGCGGCTGGTATTCCAGTGCAGCAGCACGCGGATGCACATGGTGACTGAACCGACAACGTCAATCTCATGGGCGCACATCAGCGGCACGTCGAGCCAGCCCAACTGGCGCGCCGCCGTAGCGGGAAAGGCGCTGGAGAGATCGGGCGTCGTCGTAAAGATGGCGCTGGCGACGTCTTCCTTGTGAATATCGTTCAGATGAATCATGAGTGCCAGCAGTTCGCGCGTGGCGCGCAGCACCGCCTCGCGCTCATCCACCTCTACTGTTGTCGCTCCTCTTACCCCTCTGCAAGCCATCGTCGTGTCCAGTGTCATACCAGGCCAGGCCTCAAATAGTGCTTAGAAAAGTGATGATGTTGCGGATTCAGGCCAACAAAAAAGCGAGGTTGCTTTCGCCAACCTCGCTCTCGTAGCGCTCGTTCGTCTGCTTGTCACTCAAGCATCGTTCGTGCTCCGGCGCGGGCTGGCGTCAGGCGGTAGCTAAAAAAGTAAAAGCCAAACCAATAGGAAAAGGCAACAAAAAACCCACGCCAGGTGTAGCGCGGGTTGGAGTGCAGGGCAGCCGGCAAAGCAGCAGGCAGCGCGTCGGACAGCATCGCATTCAGCGCGGGCTGAAGCCACGGCTGCTGTTGACGCTGTTGAAGGGTACCGGCTGCGGACTGCATGGTTTGTTGGGCTTTTCCTATGGCGCCGATGCGCAGGTCACGAAATGTGACGCCAAGCGTAGCACGGCGAGGGTACGCTTGTCAACTACGTTTGGCGATTTTCATACAAAAACACAGACCCACTTGACCCGGACTCCAAAGAGAGCTACGATCGAGGTCACTTAGTGTCTCCGCTCATGGTGCTCCTATGGTCGATATCGCTGCCTATTTTCGCCAGTACGGCTGGACCTGTGAAGAGGTCGATGCTGGGGTATGGCACAGTACGTTTGCCGTCGAGACCAGGGACGAAAGTGGAGGGGTTTACGATCTCTATGTGCTGGCCGCCGACGACTGGGTGCAGGTTGCGGTCAGCCCACTGATCGCTACGGCTACTCACCAGCGCGCCGGAGCACCTGCACTCCTTTCTGCTGCATGCAAACCAGGATCTGCGCCTGGCGCGCCTGGCGCTGGACGCCGATGGCGACGTCAACCTGCTGGTCGACCTGCCGGCGCCGCACATCACCCCCGAGCTGTTTGGACAAGTACTGGAACTCATGGCGTATTACGCCGGCGAGTTGGCGCCGCAGTTGCACGCTGTGGCCGGCGACCCACGCACCACCTTCCCATCCGAGACAGGAGATTGAACATGAAGCCGGAACGCCGCGAGTGTACGTTTACTGGGGCCGACGATATGCAGTTGTTCGGCCAGGCGTGGCTGCCCGAACAGCCGCCGCGTGCCGTAGTGGCGCTGGTGCACGGGTTTGGCGAACATGGCGGGCGCTACACGTACCTGGCAGAAGCCTTGACGGCAGCGGGCTGCATCCTCAGCACGTTTGACCACCGCGGCCACGGCCGCTCGCCCGGTCTGCGCGGCCATGTGGAGAGTACAGACCAGTTTTTAACGGACATCGGGGCGTCCGTGAAGGTGGCACAAGCCCTGGCGCCGAACTGCCCCCAGTTTCTCTTTGGCCACAGCATGGGGGGACTGTTGGCACTGGACTACGCGATCCGCAGCCCGGCGGGGCTGGCGGGGGTGATTGCCTCGGCCCCCCTGCTGACGCAGCCGAACGTTGCGCCGTGGCTTAACTTTGCGGCGAGCGCCATGTCCAGGATCAAGCCGGATTTCAGCATGGATACCGGCGTCAAACCGGAAACCATCTCGCGCGACCCGGCAGAGGTCAAACGCTACCGCGACGACCCGTATGTCCACGGCCGAGCCTCTGCCCGCTTGGGTACCGAGCTGCGTGTGGCGCAAACGTGGGTGCAGACCCATGCAAGGGATCTACAAATTCCGCTGCTGCTATACCACGGTACGGATGATCCTCTGGTGCCGATCGCCGGCAGCCGCACGTTCTTTGCCAATGTGAAAGCAGGCGATAAGGAGTGGATCGAGTGGCCGGGCGGCTACCATGAGTCGCACAACGACTTGCAGCGTGCCGACGTGTTTACCGCCGTTGTGAATTGGCTCGATCGGCACACCCTCGTATAGAAAAGCGGCGGCAAGAGTGACACTTGCCGCCGTCAAACTGCTGGTCGTCTGCGTATTAACCGAGGGGATCGGCAATCGGCCGATCCGGAAGCCGCCGCAGCTGCTGATCAAGCTTCTGGTTCAGGTCGTCGATCTCCTGGCTGAGACGCTCAAGCCGTTCGCGGCTGGGGAGCCCCATGTTGGACAATATGAGTTCGACCCTCTTTTCAAGCTCCTCATCCGCGTCGTTGGTTGCGTCCATAAAGCCGCCGCGCAGGTGATCTACATTCTCGTCCATCTGGTCCTGCAGCTTGCGCATCTCGCCGACGGCATGTTCCTCGAAGTCACCAAAGCGGCGCGTGAGATCGCGACTCATGCGCTGGCCGCGGCGCTCGGCAGAGGTGAAGAACTGCACCCCACCGTTATAGACGGCTACGGCGCCATCGACTATGAAAGCGCAGAAGCCGACAGAGGCTAAGGCGATCTTGCGGCCGGCTTCGCCAACAACCCCGGTCTTATACTGCAAATGGTCCAAGCCCGCAGCAACTGAATGCGCAGGTACTTCCCGTTGTACCGGATCGGCAATCATCTGGATCTCCTGTCGAGCGTCGCACACCCTCTTTGGCGCTGCGAGTTCCTACTGAGAACTCGACCAGCAACGCGTTATAACGCAATGCGTCATAAGAGATTTTAACACGGTGCGTCATGAATGTCAACCACTTAGCACTATATCCCGGATATACCGTAGGGACATATGGGTCGTCAGTTTTGACTGAAAAGGGTGGCAACGAGTTCAGGGGCGTAGCGGCTGACCAGGTCGCGCGTGATGCCGTTGGCGGCGGCGATTTCCGCTACCATGTGGCCGCTGGGTCGGATGGTGCGCGTTTGGGTGGCCGGATCGAGGTCGACAAGCCCAAAGCGCAGGCCCCACCCTTCGGACCACTCAAAATTATCGGTGAAGGTCCAATGGTAGTAGCCGCGCACATCGCTGCCGGCACAAACGGCGCGGTGCAGCTGTGCCAGATGTGCTAACAGCCAACGCGGCCGTTGATCGTCGTCGTGATCGGGCAAGCCGTTCTCAGTTATGTAAATTGGGACTTGGTAAACACCCAGTTCGCGCACAATCTCGTACAATCCCTCAGGAGCAAACTGGCTGTAGATGCCGCGCCAGCCACTGTCAGAGAACTCGGCATCAGGCGCATAAAGCTCCCGGCCAAAGAGGGGGCGCGGATCGGGCGTAAAGCGCACCAGGTCGCTTGTGTAGTAATTCACGCCAATGAAGTCCATGCTGCGGGCCAAGGCATGATGGTAATCGCTTACCCCCAGTGGGAACCGCACCCGCCCATCCGCCATGCTGTGCAGCCAGACATCCTCGCCAACGTAACGCTTGATGCCGGCGGCGAGACGATCCAAGCTGCTCTCTGGGCTGAAGGGCTGGAAATGGCGAATGGCAAGGGCAGCGCCGACGCTTGCATGGGGCTGAAGCGCATGGATCGTCTGGTAGGCAACGCCGTGAGCGAGCAGCAGGTGTCGATAGACACGCAGTGCGGCGGGGGACAACGGCTTCTCAGGCGGCCAGATACCGCGGAACCAGCCCTGTGCGATGTACACCAGCGGCTCATTGACGGTCAGCCAAAGATCGCATAGATCACGCAGCGCGGAGACAACAAAGCGCACATAGTTCTGGAAGCGAGTGACCACCTCCGGCCGCTCCCACCCGCCCAGGCGCTCCAGCCAGCGAGGGTTTGTAAAATGGTGCATCGTTACCATCGGCTTTATGTCGCGCGCATGCAGGTCGCTCAGCATCTGGCGGTAACGATCGATGGCGGCGTGGTCAAAGTGGCCCGGCTGCGGCTCGATACGGCTCCATTCGATGCTCAAGCGGTGCGTATTGAGGTGCAGCTGCTGCATCAACGCGAAGTCTTGCTCGGCGTTACGCCACCAGTCGCAGGCCAGTTCGCTCTTATCCCCGTGCCAAACCTTGCCGGGCAGCTGCTCCCACTCCCACCACTGGTTGTTCGTATTGTTGCCCTCCACCTGGTGGGCAGAGGTAGCAGTGCCCCAAAGAAATCCAGGGGGAAATTGCAGTATATTGGATTCCGCTTTGTTCATCTTCCGCTGCTTTGCGCTTGTGCCGCCGGGATTGGCTCGACCATCAGGTCGGCAAGGGCTGCATGAAAATCTGCTTCCTGGGGGAAGGCCAGGTACAACGTGACACGCTGATACCGCCGTTTGGACTTGCCGTCGAGCGGCCGATCCGGCGCGTACTCAAGCTTGACGCCCTGGAAACGAGTCCGGTCAAAAGTGATTTCGCCGAACTGCAGACTGCGCACCTGGCGGGCCTGAAAAAAGGCATACCAGAGGCCCTGTTCCTCTTCGGGCCATGTACCTAGGGCGCCAAAGCGGCGCGGGCGGGCCTGGCAAAGCAGGGCGTGTTCACGTGTGGCAAACGTACGGTAGAACCCGGGCAGGGCCGAAAAACGGCGCACCTTGGTATCCACCGATAGGAAGCCGCTGACATAGACGGGCAGCTTGTCGGCAGGCGGCAGCGGCCCCGGCGGCTCCCTGCCTGAGTTTGGCTGGGAGATACCAGGCTTGAACCGAACAAAATCGTGATGGCGCAGCGCGCCCATCCAGCTCCAGAGCACTGCCAACACGAGCAACACGCCGCCGGCGAACCACCAGCCGAACCCCGGCCGCAGCAGCAGCACGAAAGCGATGACGACAAGCAGGCCGTACAGCCAACGAAGCAGGGGTATGCCGGCCAACTGCTGGCGGCTGAAATGATAGGCCAGTGAGCGTGGGGTGTCGGCCGGGCGATCAGATAAGAACTCGGTGCGCGCCGCAGCGGGGACAGCTTTCCCTCGAGTTAGATCAGGAGCTGGTGGCGTTCCGTTGCGATGCAGCATAGACCATGTGGGAAAAGCAAGGGAAGGCGATATGCCTTCCCTTGTGCAAACGCTTATGATTGTTCCGTCACTGCCGCGCCCCGCTAGGCCGGCTGGGGCAAGCGTCCCGGGCCCGTGAGGTCCAGGCCGCCGTCCGTGCGCTTGTCGTCGCCGCGTACGGAGCCTTCGTTCTTCTGCCGCTGCTGGTTTTCAGACTCGCGCCGGCCGCCACTGCTCGCGTTGACCGGTTCCTCATTGCGCATGAGGGCGGCAAACTCCTCGGCGTTGATGGTTTCGACTTCTAGCAAGCGGTCGGCGACACGCATCATCGCGTCCCAGTGCTCGCTCAGCACCTGGTGACAGCGCTGATGGGCTTCTTCAACCAGCCTATGTACCTCTTCGTCGATCTGCTGTGCGACCATGTCGCTGTAGTTGCGATGTTCGGCAAACGAACGGTTCATGAACATCAGCTCTTCACGCTCGCCGTAGCGAATCGGGCCAAGTTGTTCGCTCATCCCCCACTGCGTGACCATCGCCCGCGCCATGCCGGTCACACGCTCGAGGTCGTTGCTGGCGCCGGTCGTTACGTCGCCAAAGCGGATCTCTTCCGCCACGCGCCCACCTAAGCAGAGCGACGAGCTGGTCGCGGAACTTGTCCTTGGTCAGCAAGCTTGTCTCTTCGTCGGGCATACTCATCGTGTAACCACCGGCCATGCCGCGCGGCACAATCGTAATCTTGTGCACCGGATCGTGGTTGGGCAGCACATGCATGGCGACGGCGTGACCGGCCTCGTGGTAAGCGACGATTTCCTTTTCCTTGGGCGAGATCAGGCGGCTGCGCCGTTCGGGCCCGGCGATCACGCGCTCGATTGCTTCCTGCAGTTCGTCGGTGCTGATCGAGCGGCGGTTGCGGCGAGCAGCCAGGATGGCGGCCTCGTTCACCAGGTTCTCGATATCGGCCCCAGCGAAACCAGGGGTCTGCTTGGCGATAATATCAAGGTCCACGTCGGCGGCCAACGGCTTACCACGCACATGCACATCAAGAATCGCACGGCGTCCCTTGATGTCGGGCATATCCATCGTCACACGCCGGTCAAAACGGCCGGGGCGCAGCAGCGCCGGGTCCAGAATGTCGGGCCGGTTGGTGGCAGCGACGATAATGATGTTCGTATCAGTGTCAAAGCCGTCCATCTCGACCAGGATCTGGTTGAGCGTCTGCTCGCGCTCGTCGTGCGAGCCGCCCAAGCCGGCGCCGCGATGGCGGCCCACGGCGTCGATCTCGTCGACAAAAATGATGCACGGGGAATTCTTCTTGGCCTGCTCGAAGAGGTCGCGCACGCGGCTGGCGCCGACGCCGACAAACATCTCCACAAATTCGGAACCGGAGATGCTGAAGAAGGGCACGCCGGCTTCGCCCGACACGGCCTTGGCCATCAGCGTCTTGCCTGTGCCGGGAGGGCCGACGAGCAGCACACCCTTGGGGATACGTGCGCCCAGGGCGGCGAACTTCTGCGGCTCCTTGAGAAACTCGACGACTTCCTGCAGTTCCTGCTTGGCCTCGTCGTTGCCGGCGACATCGACAAAAGTCACTGTCGGCCGGTCGCCGGTAAACATACGGGCGCGGCTCTTGCCAAAGCTAAAGGCCTGGTTGCCCGCACCCTGCGCCTGGCGCATGATGAAAAAGAAGAAGGCTCCCAACAGCGCCAAGGGCACGAGCGCAAGGAGCACGTTGCTCCAGACATCCCAGAACTGCGGATTGGCGACGCTGATTTCAACCTGGCGCAGCTGTTCGGACGTCACGCCAAGGTCGGTCAAGGTGTTGATCAGCCCGGCCTGATCCTCGATGCGGGACTGCAAAGGTTCGCCACTGGTCTTGGTTATTATGAGTTTGTCATTGTCGATCGTGATCGAGTCTACGTCGCCCGAGCGCACCAAGGCAGCAACATCGCCGATCGGGACTGTGGCTACGGCCGCAGTGGGCCGCCGCATCAGCGAAGAATAGAGGAAGGCTCCCAAGGCGATCACCAAGAGCAGGTAGATCGCGCCACTGCGCAGTCGCTTAGAATTCATGCGTATTCCTATGCCCGTCCATGTAAGCTTGCTACTCTTTGGGCCGTGTGCCGTCTCAACTCACCCGCAAGACGATGTAGCAATACCCCTAAGTGCCAGTTTATCACAACGCCAAGCCAACGTCAAAGGCATATAGAAAATTAAGGCGCTCTGCAGCTTGCCGAAAGCGCCCTTTTAAGCACCGTTTTGCCACCGATTACTTGACGCCAAAACCAACGGCTGTTTGTCTTCCTCCACCGTACACGATTTTACCGTGGTACGCAGTAGGATGGCTTCCACCCCGCTTCCACCCGGGGCACCACCAGGCCCTTGTACCGATGCTGTAACGATGCGTGCGCTGCCGCCGGTTCCTTAGCAGTCCTATGCCCCGAAACAAAATACGGGCAGGGCAGGGCATGCATCGCAATGCACCCTGCCCTGCCCCTGTGGTTGGATAAGGCGACAAAGTCGAACGGGACCAGGCTATCTACGCTGTGGCAGCTTGGGGCTTGAGCAGGCCAAACTCCTCCAGCACCCAGTGCACCCAATTCACGACGCGCTGGGCGGTCAGGGCAGACTGGTTGTCGTCGTCGATGGGCAAGCCCATCATAATGCCTTCAAACACACCGCGCGAGAATTCGAACTGGTAGCTCGAATCAGGCACGATCCAGCCGACCGTCTCGGCGCCCAACTGAGTGATGCGTTCGCCGATAATACCGATGGCGTCGACAAAGCTGTTCGAATAGCCAAACTGGTCACCGCAGCCAAACAATGCCACCTTCTTGCCTTTGAGACCGTCGCTGGTCATGGCAGGCAGCGCGACGGCCCAGTCGTCCTGCAGTTCGCCGATGTTCCAGGTGGAGCCACCGAACATCAGGTAATCGTAGTTGGGGAACAGTTTGGCATTAGCCACGGAAATCACCATCACGTCAGAGGTGGCAACGCCGGTGGCGTCGATCTCCGCCTTGATGAGGTTGGCGACGCGGTCGGTGCAGCCGGTGCTGCTGCCAAAAAAGATACCGATTTTTGCCATACGAGCTGTTCTCCTCAGAAACGTCGCTAAACGATTTTACGGCCGATTTTTATCGAGTCTTTATGCTCTATTCTGTTCGCTGACTATACCCAATCTGCAGCCAATTTGGCAAGTTATCCATAAACTGGTGAAAAAAAGAACGAAGTACGGGGCAGGCTATTCGCCGCGCACAACCCGTACGGTGCCAAGTTCGACAAAGTCTGGCCCCCCGATCGTGACAAGGCGGGCACCGCCGGCGTCGGGATTGTAGAGACCGGCAATGAGCCGGTACTCGCCATCCGGCGTGTTATCGGGGACCAGCAGCCCGGCGTTTTCAGTCAGCGTCTCGCGGGCGGCAAACGTGCTAAACGTCGTGTAGTTGTCGTCGGGGCCGGTATCCAGCTGGGCCAGGGGTATGTTTTGCCCGCTGAGGAGCTGAACAAACCAGCGCAGATTCTGGTTGGTAGGTGCTTCCAACCGGAACTTGATCTCGATCGGGATAGGCTCGCCGGCGGGTGCGACCGACGGTGCGCGCGCCGATTCAATTGTCACCTGTTCGGCCTGCTTACCCAACAAGGCCTGGTTGATCGTCCTTTCCTGGACACCGCTGAGGCGCAGTGGTGTGGCGTACTGTAAAAGCCGATAGTCGCCGTACCACTTGTCATCCGACTTAAATGCATTGGCAGCCAGCCACCGTTCGAGCGTATTGTCGGGATCGTTGGGCTGCACGCCGTAGGTGGCAAAGAAGAGCCGATCATGCTGCCGCATGGCGCGCTCCATGACCATCGCCGTTTCAGGATGCTCGCCACTATCGGTCGCGTAGCCAAACGTCGGCAGGGCGAACAGGCAGTCGCCGGCCATCCAGTTCATCGGGATCTGGTAGCCGGTGGGCACGACGTTGACAAAGGCATCGGTCGAATTGGCGGCCTTGCACATGTCGCTGACGATCGCCCGGTAACCTTCGCCTGCCGTCCCATACACCGGATCGCGACTGACCTCGCCCACCCAGGCAGCGGTCGTTACAAAAGGCAGGGCGATGACCAACGCCAGCGTTGGCCCACTCATGCGCCAGCCGCTGCCGTCATCTTCCCACAGCACCCACCACAGCAGCAGCAAGCAGGCCAGGGTGAGCACGGCAGCCGCGCCCGTCAGCACGACCAGCCAGAGGATCTTGCCGTCTGCCCACAGCCAGGCCACGTCGGTATTGGCCAGGAGGTTCTGCGCCATGAGACGGAACTGGCCAAACACCGGGCTGTCGAACAAGGCCGCCAGACTCTGTGCCGGAGGGCCGAAGGCAAGTGGGTTGTTCCAGTCAGTAGGATAGAGCGAGCGCAGGAGCGTCTCATAGTTGACGAAGTTCATAAATACGGCGCCCGCCTGCACGATCGTCGAGACGACGGCAAGCACAGCCGTCACCCAGAAAAGGACGACGCCGCCGAGGCTGGTGCGGGGGACTGCAAGATCAGCACCAGGGTCCGCGCCTGAGCGATGCAGCCGCCAGGCGCCGGTCTCCAGTTTCTCGACTACCGGGGCCAGCAGCAGGACCCAGAAGGGAGTGAGTGGGACCAGAAAACGAGGGCCCCAGGCATAGCCGCCCCACCACATCCACCAGGCGCTGTACATCAGAATCAAGGCCAGGCTCACCGCGGCAATGGCAATGGCCTCGCTGCGGTGGCGCCGCCAGAAGGGCACAAAGGCGAGCATGCTGGCGATGAACAGCGGGGTGTGCAGGAATGTGCTGCGATAGGGGCTAAACAGCAGGCCCCACAATCCCTGCCAGATCGGCGTGGTAAACCCTTCGCCGCTGTCAAAGTGATAACCGGTGTCAAACGGGCTGCCAAAACGGATAAGGTTATAGGCAACGAGCAACACGCCTGCCACCACGACAGGCACGGCGAAGGCCACCAACCCGCGCAGCCCTTTGCCATTGCCAAATGGCCGGCCGTGCAGCACCCAGTCGACCACCCACCAGACCAGCAAGACGGCAATCAGCACGGCGTGTGCGTTCACGGTGGCGATCACCACGCCGGCGCCAATCCCCGCCACGACAAGCCAACGCGTTGTGCCGGTCTGCCGCCACGCCAGCAGCCCATAGAAGCAGGCCAGCAGGCTCAATGCGCTGAGCGGCTCGCCAAAGAACTGCTTGGCATAGGGCCAGGCAATCGTGGCGATACCAAACAGCAGCCCGAGCAGCATTGCCGTACGGTCACGATAGCCGAGCCGCAGCGCCGCCAGCCACAACAGGACGGCAGTCCAAGCCGTGACAATGGCATTGAACAACAGCGTCGCCTGCAGTTGGCCCACCTTGATATTGAGAAAGCTGAAGGCGTGCAGCAGCAGGTACCAGGGTACGGCCAGAAATGAGAGCGCAGGCCCTTTTTTGCTAAAGACCTGGCCGTCCGGGCCAAATGCGCCCAGAACTTCGCCGGGGCTGTTTACCCACTGCGTCCAGGCGATGGCATTCGTATCTACCTCGGCGCGCAGCGCCACCGACTCGGTGACCGCATACATGCTGACTTCGTCGACGATATGAAAGCGCCCTGAGTTGCTGAGGACATAGATAGTCGTCAGCAGGGCGGCGAGAATGAGGATGCCGTAGAGGCGAGCTTGTCGCATAAATAGATAGGTGATTTGGCCCTAGACGCCGTAGACGCGGACACGAAGCACGGCCGCCGTGTACTTTTTGAAGACCGACCAGAAGCCGGTCTTGCTTGTCCCGTGGCGCCGCAGGATATAGAAGACCGGCACCTCGAGGATTTTCCAGATCGCTGCGCCAGGCCACGAGCAGCAGGCGAATAAAGTAGTCGCCATAGCCATAAAAGATACGGGGAAAGAGGGGCGCCAGCGAAAACAGCCGATCCCGCCGCACAGCAAAGAAACCGCTCAGGTTATCCTGGATCTGGGTATGGAAGAGGGCGCGAATAAAGACGTTATACAACTGGCTGAAGCGATAGCGCTGCCGGTCTTCCATGCCGCCGCGCATGACGAAGCGGCTGCCGATCACCAGGTCGTAGTGACGCAGCAAGTCCACCATCTGCGGGATCATGGCCGGGTCGTGGTTGAAGTCGGTGTCCATCACGACCAGCGTCTGGCCCTGGGCGAGGAGCAAGCCATCGCGAATCGATGCCGCCAGGCCTTTGTCCTCTGTCCGCACAAACAGCCGCAGTGTGCCGGTCGGATATTTGGGGATGACGCCGCCGCTGCTGCTGCCGAGGTTATAGCGGCCGCGCACGACCTCGGCCGTGCCGTCGGGGCTGCTGTCGTCGACGACCAGGATCTCGAAGCGATAGCCGGCAGGCTGCAATTCGCGGCAGATCGCGTCGATCAGGTCGCAAATATTGTCACGCTCATTGAATGTGGGCAGGACAACCGAAACATCAATTCTCTCTGCTTCGCTCGAAACTTTCCACAAGATTGTTTGCGGGCATCGGTTTCCCTGTCAGTTTGCCAACTCGCGGATAGCAGCTGCCACATAGGCAACCTGCTCGTCGGTGAGCGACGGGAAGCTGGGCAGGTTGATCCCACACCGGCTCAGGTGCTCTGCCACCGGGCGCACCTGGCCGCTGTGATAGGGGGGCAGCGTGTCAAGTGGATGGAAGAAAGGCCGGCTGTCGATCCCGCGGCTGCGCAGCGCGGCGATCAGTTCGTCGCGCGTACAGCGCATAGGGAGGCTGAATGAGGATCGAATACATCCAATAGACATTGGTATAGCCCGGGCGTTGGGCAGGCAGCTGCACGCCCGGCAGACCGTCCGAGGTGGGCAGAATACAACTCGGCGATGCGCCGTTTGCGCCGGATAAACTCGTCGACACGTTCCATCTGCGCCACGCCGACGGCAGCCTGCAGATTGGTCATGCGGTAGTTGAAGCCGACCTCCTCATGCCAGTAGCGTTTCTGCGGCGGCATGGCATGGTCGCGCAGCATGCGGCAGCGGGCGGCCAACGCGCCGTCGTTGGTGGTGAGCATGCCGCCTTCGCCGGTAGTGATGATCTTGTTGGCGTAGAAGCTAAATGAGCCGATGCGCCCGATGCTGCCCACGGTGCGGCCGGCGACCGTGGCGCCATGCGCCTCGGCGGCGTCTTCAATCACATGCAGATTGTGCGCGGCCGCCAACGCATTCACGGCCGGCATATCCGCCGGATGGCCGTACAGATGGACGGGCATGATCGCTTTCGTCTGCGGCGTGACCAGGCGCGCGGCATCCTCGACGTCGATGCACCAGGTTTCGGGGTCGACATCGGCAAAGACGGGCGATGGCGCCCGTATAGCGCACCGCATTGGCGCTGGCAACAAAGGTCAGACTGGGCACGATCACCTCGTCGCCGGGGCCAATGCCCAGGGCGTGCAGGGCAAGATGCAGGGCCACGGTGCCGTTGGTGACGCTGACGGCATGCTCGACGCCGCAGAATCGGGCAAACTGCTCTTCAAAGCGGGTGACATACTGGCCCAAGCTGCTGATCCAGCCGCTGCGGACGGCATCCACGAGCGTACTGCTCCTCGCGCCCGTCGAGCGACGGCGTGTAGACCGGGATAAAGTCCGCCGGGCGCGGCGATTCTTGTGCTTCGAGGTAGGGGAAAAGCGGAAGTTGTTCGATGATCATGGTGTGTTCGACCTCAATTGTGCCCAACGTAGCCTCCTGGCCGGCGGGATTGCCGGCAGCATCGACCAGCGTCAGCGGCTCCAGCGTATCAGCATCATACACCAACAGGCGCAGCGTATAGGTTCCCGGCGTAAGGTCGGATGGCAGTGGCAGCATGTAGACATTCAGCGGCTGGTCTTCGGGCTGCCACTGCGACGGGGCGCGATGGCGGTCGTTGAGCAGGCGTTCGTCAGACTGCACGAGCCGGGCATCGTTGGCGTCATAGAGTGCCACGCGTGCCTTTAGTGGGCGATCGACGGCGCCGCCGGGCGTGCGCTGCCAGCGAATCGCAACCCCAAGTGGGTCGCCAGGATGCAGGGCCGCCTGGGGCAGCGAAACCGCCACCGTCTCGACGGCAGGCGGGAAAGCAAAGTGGGTCGGCGCCAGGTCGGGCGCCAGGACAAAGTTGCTCGGCGGCTGCATGTCCCACCACTGCAGCGTATAGCCCTGGAACAGTCTGCTCGCCCGCGAACTTGCCGTATTTGTCGAGCAGGAAGGGCACGGCATGGCGAGGGTCGGTGTCGCTCTCAAACCAGCGCAGCCAGAAATACGCGCTTGGCATTCCCTGCCCATTCGTCGAGCCGTTGGTCGATCGTGTTGATGTCGACGAACAAGTAGCGGGCGGGAACGGCGCCGTCCGGCGAGCCGAGTTCATCTGGACTCGAGCGAGTATGGCTGCCAGTAGAAGCCAAAGGGATATTTCTGGTCGACAAAGATGACGTCGCCGGGCTCGGTATTTGCCTTCAGCCAGGCCGCCACCTCGGCGATGTGCTCGCGGTCGAAGCGGCTGTCGTAGAGGTCGGCCTGCTGCGCGGGCAGCAGCCCCCCGAGCAGCAGCAGGGCGCCAAGCCAGGGCAGCGGCTTCCACACGTAGGCCAAGGCCGCCAGGCCAATGCCAAGCAGGGCGTAGAGGGCCGGCGTCACAAAGCTGGCGTAGCGCACGTTGAAGGCGTTGCGGTCGAGCACGGCCACGTAGTAGAGCGCCAGGGCACCGACCAGCCAGACCAAGCAAGAATGAGAAGCGCACAACGGACTGGCGAGTCGACGGCTACACTCCGCCGGTGGCGCCAAAGCGCAACGGCGGCGATGCCCAGGCCGGCGGCTGCGAGCAGCAGCGTGCCCCACAGCCACCAGGCGGCGTACTGTGCCGGCAAGGCGCCATCAAAGGCATAGCCGCCGACGTAGGCCTGCCAGTTCTGCCGCAGATATTCGGCAGCGCTGACGATCGTGATATTCGGGTTCTCGTAATCCGGGATCTGGCGCAGGGCGATGGGCGCCATCGGCAGCACCAGCAGCGTCATCGCCAGCCCGCAGCCGACGAGCACGCCGAGCTGCCGCCAGCGGTCGGGCCGCAGCAGCGCCCAGACCGCCCACCAGGCGTACCAGGCTACGAGCACAAAGACCATATTGTAGTGGGTCAGGAGCGCAGCGGTAGAAAGGAGCACGAACGCGGCCAGGAGCGGGGAGATGGTCGCGCAGCCGCTGCCAGCCTGTGCGCATCCTGCCGATCGACATAGCGCAGCAGCATGATGGCTGCCGCCACCGCCAGGGCAAAGCCCACCGTGTACATACGCGCCTCCTGGCTTTCCGCCAGCCAGAAGGGCGAGCACGCGCCTACCAATGCCGCCAGCAGACCGGCGGCAGGCCGAACCGTGCAGGGAGCGTACGGCGCGCCAGGGCAAAGAGCAGGGCGACACCACACACGCCGGCAAAGACGCTGAGCAGGCGGCTGAACAAGGCAAGCTCGGCCGGCGGGCTGGCCGACGGCCACGCCAAACAGGCGATTCCAGCCATGCAGCAGCCAGTAGTAAACCGGCGGCTGGATATCCAGTTCCGGGGCAGTCGGAATCTGCAGAAAGGGCCGCAGGGCCACGTCGATGTTGCGAGCCTCGTCCCACCAGATGTCCTGCCGTGTCAGTTCCTGCAGGCGCACGCCAAAGGCAAACAGCAGCAGGGCCAGCAGCCCAATGCGCAGCCAGAAGCGGCAGCAACAGGCCCGATTCCTGCTCGTGATTTCCTGCCATGAACGGTGGCTACTGCCCTCAACGGAAGCAAGCATAACCGGGTCATTGTAACGCAGGCGCGGAATTTGCGAGCAATCCAGGCGGCATGCCGCTTGGATCATTCCCGCGGCTGTGCGGCAGGCTCTGCGCCAGGCTGATAGTCAGGGTTTTCCCACACGATCAGGGTCGCCCAGTTGTCGGACGCGCTGTCCACGAGGTAATCTCGCAGCAGGCCGCGCACCGCAAACCCTTCCTTGAGCTGGAAGGTGAGGGTGGGGTCGAACAGTTCGCCCGCCAGCACCTGGTCGACATAGTCCTGCACCGCCATCTGGTGCTTGTAGTGCACAAAGCCCGGCAAGACGCCGCCGGCGACAATGCCGCGCCGGTTGTGCGCGCCGCACCAGGTCCTTGCGGGCGCGGTAGATCAGCTTGCCGATGCCGCGCCCACGGTAATCCGGATGCACGCTGATGTCGGCGCCGTAATAGTAGGCGCCGTTCGGGTCGTGGTTGCGGAAGTAGAAGCCGTCGCAGATCTCGCTAAAGCGGTGGTCAGGATTGGCGAAGTCGAAGTCGATAAAGAAACCCGAACCCTGGCCGATCACACGCTCGCCGTCGAGCACCACGATCTGGCCCTCGGCAAAGACGGCGTACTGGCTGGCATAGTGCTCGACGCGCATCAGTTCGTGCGCGCCGAGCGTCGGGTAGCAGGCCCGCTGCAGCTGCTTCCAGTGCGGCGAAGTACTCCGGGCGAATGGTCGTAATCGTTAAGGTCTTGCATGATGGCAGTGCGGGCACGGGCTATGCCACGGCGGCAATGGCGCCCTCCAGCACGCCCAAGCCCTTCCTCCAACTGCGCATCCGTAATCGAGAGGGGCACGAGGGTGCGCAGGCAGTTGGAGTAGAGACCGGCTCGGATCAACAACAGGCCGCGCCGGTACGCTTCGCCGACGATCTTGGGGGGCAGGTCGGCATTGGGCGTGCGGTCGCCACTGCCCTGGACGAACTCGACGGCGGTCATGGCGCCCAGCCCGCGCACGTCGCCGATGATGGGATACTTGTTCTGCCAGCGGCGGAAATGCGCCAGCGAGATCTCGCCGATCTGCTCGGCGCGCTGGTTGAGATTGTCGCGTTCCATGACGTCGATGGTCTTGAGCGCGGCGACACAGGCCAGCGGGTTGCCGCCAAAGGTGCTGCCCACGCCGCCCAGGTGCGGCGCATCCAGGATCTCGGCCCGGCCGGTGATGGCGCCCAACGGCATGCCCGCCGCGATCGACTTGGCCATGACCACCAGGTCGGGCTCGATGCCGCTGTGTTCGAAGGCAAACCAGCGCCCCGTCCGGCAGAAGCCTGACTGCACTTCGTCGGCGATCAGCAGGATGCCGTACTTGTCGCACAGCTGGCGCAGCCGGCGCATGTATTCAAACGAGGCGGGGATAAAGCCGCCCTCGCCCTGCACGGGCTCGATGATAATGGCGGCGACGGCGGAAGGATCGACCTGCGTGACCAGCGAACGCTCAAGATCCTCGAAGCAGGTGAGGTTGCAGGCGTTCTCATTGCGGCAGTGGGGGCAGCGATAGCTGTAGGGATAGGGCACACGGTAGATCTCGGGGGCAAAGGGGCCAAACCCCTTTTTGAACAGCGCGTACTTGGAGGTGAGCGACATGGTCAGCAGCGTGCGGCCGTGGTATGCCCCTTCGTAGGTGATGATGGCCGGGCGCTTGGTGTAGGCAGCGGGCGAACTTGATGGCCGTCTCGACCGCCTCGGAGCCCGAGTTCATCAGGAAGCTCTTCTTGGGGCCGCTGATCGGCACCAGGGCGTTCAGCCGCTCGGCCAGCTCGATATAGGGCTCATAGGTGCCCACGATCGAGCAAAGGTGGATCAGGTCGCCGGCCTGCTGCTGCACGGCCTCCACGACCTCGGCCGGGGTATGGCCGACGTTGAGCGTGCCGATGCCGGCCGTGAAATCGAGAAAGGTATTGCCGTCCACGTCGGTCACGGCGGCGCCGTGCGCTTTGGCCGCCACCACCGAAGTCGCGCGGGCAGAGGCAGCCGAAACTGCAGCGTCGCGCCGCGCCAGCACCGCCTGGCTCTTGGGTCCCGGCAAGGCAGTCCGAATGTCGATTGTTCCCATGATCGTCCCTGTTTGAGTTGTGAGAGAAATAATGGCGAAATTACGTCTACGGCTAAAACAGCCGTGGCTGCACACTATCTGGATCGTCGCCTGGCGTGGTGGGCTCGTCGGGGGTGAAGCCGTTTTCGAGCAGCCACTCCAGGCCGGGGCCGGACCAACGCACCTGTCGCGAGGTTCACCTTGTGGTCGGCATCAAAGACGATGCCTTCCTCTTCCAGGCGCAGGCGCTGCACTTCGGTGCCCCAGCTGTCGGCGCGGGGGCTGACTTTGCCCTGGGCATTGATGACCCGCTGCCAGGGCACGTCGTCGGGGCAGGCGGCCATGGCATAGCCGACCATGCGTGCCGTGCAGTCGCCGACAATCGCGGCGATCTGGCCGTAGGTCGCCACCTTGCCGGGCGGGATCTGGCGCACGACGGTGTAAATGCGGGAATAGAGTCGTTCATGTTCGGGTGGCAGGCTTGGCATCGTTCCTCCTTGTCCACAACAGAATCGCGGCGTACCAGCGCCCCATCACCAACAGCCGCTCGTGGCTGCCGAGTCACCCGGTTCACCAGCGGCAGGACAGCACTGACCACGGTGTACATGCGGCGCAGGGAGCGAGGCATTTCTGCCGGCGCAAGCGTGCGAAAGCCGAAGCGCAGATAATACCCTTCATTATGGCCGGCACAGCGCAAGTAGAGCGGCCCCGGCGTGCGATCGATCAGCGTCCACACGATGCAGCTGCCGATTCCGCTGCCCTGGTACTCCGGCAGCACGGCCAGAGAGGCCAGTTCCGGCGTCCCGTCGCCAAGCATCTTCACCTGGCCGATCCCGACAACCTGGTTCGCCAGATTGAGCCACGACAAAGCGCTGCCAGTGCAGGCCAAATGGGTTCAGCCGCGCCGTGCGTATCATGCGCCGGATCGTCGCCTGGTCTTCAACCGTTGCGGCGCGCAGAAATACATCGGGCATCGCCTATCTTACCTTGGGGCGGGCACACCGGCAACTATGCGGCGCAGCACGGCATCGGCATCCAGGCCCTCGATCTCCGCCTCAGGACGCAGAATGATGCGATGGCGATAAGTAGGCAGCAGCACATGCTTGACGTCGTCGGGGGTGACATAGGTGCGCCCCTGCAGTGCAGCATAGGTCTTGGACGTGAGCAGCGTGGCAATGGCGGCGCGCGGGCTCCCGCCCAGGATCAGGTCGGGGCTGCGCCTGGTGGCCCCGGCGATCTGGGTAATGTAGGCCAGGATGCCGTCCTCCACCGTGACGGCCTGGATCTCGGCGTGCACGGCAGGCAGATCGGCGGGCTTGATCACCGCCTGCAACCCGGACGACTCGAGGTGATGGGCGTCGAAGCCCTGGTGGTAGCGCCGCACGATCTCGACCTCGGCCGTCTCGCTGGGGTAGGGCACCACGACCTTGAAGAGGAAGCGATCGAGCTGTGCCTCGGGCAGCGGATAGGTGCCTTCATACTCGACCGGATTCTGCGTGGCCAGCACCATGAAGGGTGGGTCGAGCGGATAGCGGGTGCCCTCGATTGTTACCTGCCGCTCTTCCATGGCCTCGAGCAGGGCAGACTGTGTCTTGGCCGGTGCGCGGTTGATCTCGTCGGCCAGCACGATATTGGTAAAAATGGGGCCCTTCTTGAGATAGAAGGTTCCCTTGTTGATCTCGAATACCTGGGTGCCGATGACGTCGCTTGGCATCAGGTCGGCGGTGAACTGGATGCGGCCAAAACCGGCATCGATCAAGCGCGCCAGCGTCTTGGCGATCAGCGTCTTGGCGACGCCGGGGACGCCCTCCAGCAGCACATGGCCGCCGCTCAGAAAGGCGATCAGCACCTGCTCAAAGACATCTTCCTGGCCAACGATAACCTTGGCCGCCTCCACCTTTACCTGTTCGTACAGCTCCGCAAGCGTCACAAGCGTGTCCCTTCGGGTTACGACGGATTTCGACTGAATCAGGTCGGAATTACAGTTTGAGCAAGGCGTCAACCTTGGCGGCCAGCGTGACCAACTGCTGTTCGTTAGGGCTGCGGCCCAGCGCATTCGAGCACCTGGCGCACCTCCGCCTGCTGCTCGGCGGGCAGAGCCGGTTCAGCGTAGGCCAAGCCGCTCGACAAAATCGCGGTCAGGCAGCTCGGGATCCAGCGGCCGGCGCCTGGCCAGCCCGCGCTTGAGCCGCTGCTGCTGGTACTGGGCGACGTCTTTTCCCAGCCTGGCACGGCGCGCCAGGGCGGCCATGGCCTCGACATACTCGGCGGCCTCACGCCGGCGGCGCTCGGCCTTGGTGACCACCGACGGCCCCAGACGCCTGCCGTACAGCACGATAAAGATACTAAAGACGGCGAAGGCAAAGAAAGTAGCCCAACCGGCAGGCGTGCGGTAGAGCCAATCCTGCAGGGTTGCGATCTGCTCGCCGACCCGGCTGACGCCAAACTGGTGGTACGTGTCAAATGCAATTGTGCCGCCTGGGGGCACGTAGCGCAAGATCGGCGGCAGCAGTTGGCCATGATCTTCCTTGCGCCAGGCCGTGATTGACAAAGGCGATACCCGGCGTCAGGTGCCAGACGACGCCGGAGCCGACCTGCTGGACCGCAGCTGTCACCTGCCCATTTTCGGCAAAGAGGACGGGCACGGCGGCAGGCGCGTCCTCCAAGTCCAGCACCTCGCTGCCCACATTCCAGTCGGTCTGTATGCGGACTCGCCTTCGGGAACAAGCGGCTGCCGCTGCTGCTCGGTCAGGCCGAAACCATCGCGCGGCTTGCTGCGGACGCCAAAGACGCGCTCCAGCTCGGCGATCCTCAGGGTGCGGGCCCACGATCACGAGCGTGTGGCCCTCTGCCACCCAATCGTGCAGGGCCGCGGCCTCGGCCTCCGCTGTAAGAAAGCTGGTTTGGATAGACAAAGAGCAGATCGGCATCTGCGGGCAACTGAAACTGCATGCCGCCGATGCGGCGCACATTATAGCCCAGATCCTGCAGCCAGAGATCCAGCGCGCGCAGCCCGGTTGCGGCAGACGAGTCGAGATCAAAGGGAATGGGCTGGGCCGGGCGGCTGCCCAAAGCGCTGACGACCAGCAGCAGGCCCCCGAGCAGAATCAGGCCAAGCAGCGGCCAGTTGCTGCGGTTGAAGATGCGAGCAATGCCGCCCCGGCGTGCGTGGACGTGGGGCGGGCAGGAGAGGCAGCCGTCATGGCCGTGGCTCTCCTTGCTCGCCTGCTCCGCAAGCGTCTCCAACTCGTCGATCGAATGCGCATATGCGGCGTAGGTGCCGGCATCCGGTTCGTGCACCCCGTACCAGACGTCGTCAAAGGTTTCGACCACGGGCTGCAAATGAGGCCGCAGCGGGTGGGTGCTGTCGACACGCCCCAGAACCTCGCGATTGGTCAGGCTGCGGTCGGCCGGCACAAGCCCGTGCTGTTCGAGCGTGAGCAGGGCAGCAAGATACAGGTTGCGCACGGCGCTGCGATAGTTGCCCACGTTCGCAGCGCCTGCGGCACGCTGGCGCGCCTCGGCGGGGGTCTGCGGCAGGTCATCGGCAGCATCCTCGTCTTCATCGGCGTCTGCATTGGCCACAAACCCCGAGAGCAAGCCGCGCAGCCAGTAGGCAAGCAGCAGCACGATGGCGATGATGCCCAGCAATGCCGATGCTCCAAGCGATCAGGTCGCTGGCGCGGCCGGCGGCACCGGAATTGGACGAGGTGGGTGCAGAATCAGGCAGCAGGCGATCGAGCCATTCGGCCAGCCAGCGGCGGAAGACATCCCACCACGATTCCCCCTGCTGGAAGGCAGGCCCTGCGAGCACCTTATCGAGGACAGCCAGGCGTGCGGCAGTATTGTCGATGGCTTGCCGCATCCAGCTGCGCCAGCAGCGTGGCGACGCGTGCGGCCGCAGCGTCCTGCGGTCAACGCATCGCCCTCTGCGCCTAGGAGCGGCGTGACTGCGATCTCGGCGCCGCTGGGCAGCTGTATACGATCGATGCTCGCCAGCGCAGCGCGGGCCTCGGCCACGGCAGAGGGTTGGCCGTCGCGGGACAGAATTTCCTGCGCCGCACGCAGGGTGCTGATATATTGCTCCAGCGGCACGGCATCCCTGGCCAGCAGCATCCTGAGCCCAGGCAGCGTTCTGCCAAGGCCGCCGGTGAAAATGGCGGCGAGCAGCAAGATGCCGGCCAACAGGATGCGGAGGTGCTCAGTCAGGCGAACCATAGACTCCACGGCTTCAAATCGCGGGCGGTGTCGGCGGCGTGTGGCGGCGCTCAGACATTTGGTAGAGGCGGCGGCAGCGATGTTTGCGCCGTCTGCCCCACGCTCTGCTCCAGTGCACGGATACGCACGTCAAGATCCAGGCTTTCGTTGCGCACACGCAGGTCAAAATAGAGGAGCGTCAGCGCCAGCACGAGGATAGGGTACCACAGAATGTTTACGAAGTAACTCAGGCCGGCGACGAGCCCGCTGAGCCAGCCATACCACTGGGTTGTCAGCGCAAACATCAGCAGCCACTGCAGCATCGTAATGGGCAAGCCGATCACGACAAAATTGAAGATCAGGAGCAGGACGAGGAAGCCAAAGCAGCGCCATAGGTTCCCGCGTGTTAGGGCCCAGCTGCGCTTCAGGGAGCCTCTTCGGGCCCAGGCGCTCGGCGACCACCGTCACCGGGGCGATGAGCCAACGGGCAGCAAGGAGGCCGACTGGGAGTAAGGACGAGGAAGATGGCGACAAAGTAGAACATGAAAGCGACGATCATAGCGCCGATCGCCAGCGGCCCCACCTGTTCGCTAAAGCTGCTCAGCGCAGCCACGCCGGCCGCAACCACAAAAAAGAAGACGGCCAGCACCAGGTAGAGGACGAAGGTAAGGCCCCCGATGCCCAATGCGACAAGGAACGCCATGCCGATAAACGCGAGCAAGCCGGCGCAGCCCACGGCGAATACTCTCGCCGACCGAGAGTTCTTCCCCCTGCAGCATGGGCACGATAAAGCTGATCAGGCTGACGCAGGCCAAGGACATGGCCACATAGCCAAGAAAGCCCAACCCCAAGTAGGCAAGCAGGGCGAGCGCGCCGGGGACAGCAGCGCCAAGCTCGGCATTCACTGGTGGTGGCGAAAAACAGCTCGCCAAAACCGCTGACCGTAAAGCCAAGCAGCAGGGTGGTGGCCACGCCGACGGGCACCATGAAGATGGCGCTGATCAGCACCAGGCGCGCAAAGTGTGCTCGATACGCGCGAAACGCGCCGTCGAGCAGTTCGCCAAGCCCCATTGGCCTGTTCACTTGCAGCATGCCCGTGCCCCTTGTTGTACTACCTACCCAGCCGGCGAAACTGCGGCGGCGCGCAGCAAATCCGTGTCGACGCGCACGGCCAGTGCATCCTCGAGCGACAAATAACCATCCTTGAGCTTGCAGCGGCCGTGCGACGATATCCTGCTTGAGCTTGAGAAAGAAGCTGAGTTCAGAGGGATGATCGATGCCGGGCAGTGCGGCGAAGATGGCCGCACGCGCCACCCCGATGGTGCTGCCCGCCTGCGAGCCAATCATGATGCCCTTTGCCCGCGGCCTGCGCCAGGGCCAGCATACGCAGCGACTCGGTGTAGCCGGTGCGCGGTGTCTTGATATTGAGGATATCAAAGGTATCCAACTCGAGTTCGCGCACCAGGTCGCGCTCGGTAAAGGTGCTGTCGTCGGCAATCAAGGGCAGATGGCCGCCCGCACGCAGCAGGGCCCGCTCGCGAATCAGCTCGACCGGCAGCGGCTCTTCACAGTAGGCCAGCCCGAGGCCGCGCAGGTGATCCAGCTTGCGGGCGGCTTCATCCGGCTCCAGGCACTCGTTGGCATCGGCGTACAGCTTGACCTTGGCCTTGAACATGGCATACAGATCGCGAATGCGCGCCAGGTCTTCGTCCCATTCCCGCCCGACCTTGACCTTGAGCACGCGTACACCGGCGGCGACGACACGCTCAGCTTCGGCGAGCACGGTGTCGCGGTCGCCGATACCGAGGATGAAGCTTACCGGCAGACGCCGCTGCGTGCAGCCCAGGTGATCGGCGAGGGTGATGCCGCGGCTCTGCGCCAGGGCATCGTGGACGGCCATATCGATGGCACCCTTGGCCGTTGGGTTGTTCTTGATACGTCGGCAAGCATGCCGCCGACTGGCATCCACCGGCTTGCCGATCAGGCGCGGGGCAAGCTCACGATCGATGATGGCGGTGATCGTGTATTCGGTTTCGCCATAGATCGTCGGCCGCGGCGGTGCCTCGGCCACGCCCTGGCTGCCGTCGCTGAGCGTCACCTCGACCAGCACATGGCGTGCCTCGGCCAGCCGGCTGGCCTTGCCCCCACTTGAGATCGCCTTCCAGCGGCAGGGCGAAAGACGGTGGTCGTAACTGCGGCGATGGTGGGCGGCAGTGCAGCATAGAAGCGGGCGCGATAGGCGCAGAAGCGGGCGGATTCATCATGGCAAGCTCTCAGACAATTACATGTACTGCTGAACGAAGCGGATGATGCGTGCCGCCACATAGTCAGGGCCGTGCCGCTGCGTATCGACGATGATCGTGCGCAGAGGGGCAGCATCCAGGAGGGCAGCGCTGGCAGCGGCGGGGTCGTAATTGCGGCGTTCCTCGATTACGATGGCGAGGCTGTCGCGCAGGGACTCGGCGCTGGCGGCGCCTGTGCGCACCAGTTCGAGCAGTGCCTGCTCTTCGAGATGGGAGAAGTACTCGCTCGCCTGCGGCGCGCCGATGTCGGCAAAGTGCTGCACGTGGTCAAGAACGACGTTCTCGGCGCCCTCGCCCCCGATCTGGTCAAAGGGATCGCCGCGTCCCATGAGGCGCGACACGCGCACCACGTCAGGTGCCTCTAACACGACAAACAAGGCCAACGGCAGGAGCGACGCCGCGTGGGTTACTTCATTGGCGCCGCGCAGCCCGTCAAACAGCAGGGCACCGCTCAGCTTTTCGGGATCGATCCAAAGCTGTGAAAGCGCATTTGCCATGCCCCCGGCATGCTGTTCACGGTAGGCGCGGGTGTACTCAAAGCGCAGCTTGCGGTCGCGCACCGGCTCCAGCAGTTCACCGCGCAACGGCCTGGACGCTGGGGATGATCAGGCGATCCGTCAGGTCACGGCGGTCGGGCAGCAGGTCGTATTCAAAGCCGCCATCCTGCAGCGCCTGCAGGGCGGTGCTCTTGCCCACGCCGGTCACGCCGACGATGACGAGCAGCGGGCGGTCGGCGACGCATTCCCAATCGGCGGGTGCAGGCGAACCGATGCCTACACCCGCCGAGAGTTCGACAAAAGGTAATGTGGAATCTGCCATGCGCCCTGGTAGAGGTCAGCTTTCCTCGATGACGACCTTGACCATCTTGTCACCCTGGCGGATGCGGTTGACGACATCCTGGCCGCTGGTGACTTTGCCAAAGACGGTGTGCTTGCCGTCCAGGTGGGGTTGGGGCGAATGGGTGATAAAGAACTGGCTGCCGTTGGTGCCGGGGCCGGCATTGGCCATCGACAGCACGCCGGTTTCGTGCTTGAGCGGGTTGTTCTTGAATTCGTCCTCGAACTTGTAGCCGGGGCCGCCGCGGCCGGTGCCGGTCGGGTCGCCGCCCTGGATCATGAAGTTGTCGATCACCCGGTGAAAGCTGACGCCGTCGTAGAATCCCTCGCGGGCCAGAAAGACAAAGTTGTTGACGGTCTTGGGCGCATAGGCGGGGTAGAGTTCGATTTCGATCGGGCCGCGCGTGGTTTCGATCTTGGCCACATAGCGCTTCTTGGGGTCGATCTGCATTGCGGGTGGTGTGTTCCACTGTTGAGCAGCCATCAGCATCTTTCCTTTACTTTACGTTATAGCTATTGCAGTTGGAGCAGTTTAACACTGCCGCCAGCCATGGACAATTCAAAGACCGACAACAAACGTCGACCCCAGGCCGCCGCATGTTGTCCGTCAATCGTCGCTAGATAGTGGGCACGTTGGCGTGCCGGAGATTCGCACGTGGGCGTGCGAACTGAACAATGACCTAAGAAGCTCGCGATTCCTGCGCCTGTACCGCAGGCACCGCCGTGGCTTTACTCTGGACAAGGTACTAGACGCCAACGACGCGGCTGCGGCGTTCCAGCAGCAGCACGTCGCGCCACTCGTTGTCGAGCTGGCCGAGCTTTTCACGGCGTCCGACCGTGCGAAAACCGCAGCGATGGTGCAGACGCGACGCTGGCCGTGTTCTCGGGGAAGATACCGGCTTGCAACGTCCACAGGCCGGCGACCTCAGACTGCTCGATCAAGGCCGTGAGGAGCGCCAGGCCGACGCCGCGGCCGCGCTGGTCTTCAGCCACGTAGACGCTTACTTCGGCCACACCCCCGTAAACACAGCGGCTAGAGACAGGTGACAAAGCGGCCCAACCGGCAAGCGAACCGTCGTCGCAGCGAGCAACCAGGCGCGGAGCAGGCAGCCGTGCGGCGTCCCAAGCAGGCCATTCGGGCACGCTCTGTTCGAACGTAGCGAGTCCCGTGGCGATTCCCTGCAAATAGATCTTGCGTACCTGCTGCCAATCGGACGGAAGCATCGTATCGATCGTAAACGTCATGGCTCAACTCCTTCCACCTGCCATGCCAGCGCTTCCGCCAGCAGCTGCTTGATCAGCGCGTCTTTGCCGTCCATGTAGGCATAGATGTCGTAGGGGTGCTGGCGCGCGACGGCCCGCTTGTGATCGCTGTAGATCAATGCCTTATCCGGATGGGTACGCAAGTAATCACGGAAGGCCAGATGGCGCTGCACTTCGCCATTGCCGACCTGATATGTATGTGCCTGGTGGGTGCGCAGGGTGGTGCCGCGGGTGAAGTAGCGCCTGCCGGCAATGCCAAATTCGCCCCGGGGCAAATAACCCAGCGCTTCCATAATGGGGTTAAAGCTGTCGATAACCTCGATGTCGCGCACCAGGGGCATGATATCGATGATGGGCTTGGCGTAGATACCGGGGATCGAGGTGCTGCCGACGTGGTGAATCGCGACCAGTTCCGAGCCAAAGACCAGCTGCAGCAGCTGCGCCTCGACTGCGTACTGGCGCGGCCAGGCAGGGTTTGGCGCTACTACCTCGATCAGACGCTGTGGCGGTTCGCTCACGTCTTTTGTCATCGAAACATAGGTCGGGTAGGAGTAGCCGGGATGGGAATGGTGACTCGTGACCGAATAGCCGAGGCTGCGATAAAAGACCTGGTTCGTCGGCAGCTGCAGGCGCACGCCGAGGCGCACGCGCGGGCTGCCGCTTCCGCGTGCCTGCGTTTCCACAAAGGTCACCAGGGCATGGCCAAGCGCCTTGCGGCGATGCTCGGGCACCACGGCCAGGCGGTGCAGGTAGGTATCACGCTCGCCGATGTGAAAGAAGGTGCACCCCGCAACTTCGGCGCCCCAGCCCGCAATCACGCAGCGTTCGGTCTCGAACAGCTTGCGAATCGACGCCTCGGTCTCCGAATGGGCGCCCGACGGCGGGTCGAGCTTCCCTTGAAACTCGGCGTACGCGGCATGGATGATATGAACCACGGCGGGGGCGTCGTCTGCCGCAGCCTCGCGGATCCAGAAACGATCAGCTTGTACTGCTGCCGGCTCCTGTCCGGCTCGTCATAGATAGCGCCATGTCTCTCGTTCCTACTCCGGTTCGGATCCGGGCCATTTTTCAATCGTGTGCAATGTGCCGCTATTATACTGCACGGGTCACATCAACGAGGGGATGGTAAGACGATGGTTCGTACAGTTGAAGCAGTACGTTATGTTGTGCCGCTGCGCGAGGGTGGGTCGCTGCCCGCAGTTGTCGAAGGCGACGACGGCGTGCTTTATGTCATGAAGTTTATCGGGGCAGGCCAGGGCCGCAAGGCATTGATCGCCGAATGGCTGGCCGGGGAGATCGGGCGCCGCCTCGGGCTTGCCGTGCCGGAACTGGTATTGATGCCGATGTCGCCGGACCTGGGTCGTGCGGAACCTAACCCGGAAATTCGCGACCTGCTGCGCTCCAGCCGCGGCATGAATCTCGGCATGCGCTATCTGCCCAGCGCGTTCGCCTACAACTCGCTTGTGCGGCGGCGGCCCGACGCCGACCTGGCCTCGGCCATCGTCTGGTTTGATGCGTTTGTCACGAATGTGGACCGGACCGACCGCAATGTCAACATGCTGCTGTGGCAGGACAAGCTGTGGCTGATCGACCACGGTGCGGCACTCTACTTTCACCACGACTGGCGTGATTACCAGGAGCGCAGCCTCTCGCCGTTTGCCATGATCAAGCAGCACACGCTGCTGCACCTGGCCAGCCGCCTGCCGCAGGCGGACGCGCTCCTGCGCCCGCTGTCTGGACACCGACTTTTTTACCGAAATTGCCAATGACATCCCTGCCGACTGGTTAGCGGGAGAAACGTACTTTGCCGATGAGCAAGAGCATCGCGCCGCCTATGTGGCCTATCTGACCAACCGCCTCTCTGCGGCACCGTTTCTCGAGGAGGCCATTCGTGCCCGGTCCACACGTGTATGATTACGCCGTCGTGCGGGTGGTCCCTTATGTCGAGCGCGAAGAATTCATCAATGCCGGCATCATCCTGTTTTGCCGGCCGGCGCGCTATCTTGGTGCCAAGGTAGAGCTGGATCACGAGCGGCTGCGGGCACTGGCGCCGGACTGCGGCATCGCAGCGGTAGAGGAACAGCTGCGCCTGATTCCACGCATGTGCCAGGGGGAAGGGCCGATCGGCCAGTTGGGGCTGGCGGAAACGTATCACTGGCTGGTGGCGCCGCACAGCACGGTCGTCCAGTGTTCGCCGGTGCATTCTGGCGTTACCGACGATCTGCCGGGGACACTTGAGCGGCTGATGGATATGATGGTGCGGAAGAAGTGACCGGGGGACATGTCCCCGTTACACAACATGTCCCCGGGACCTCGCAGGTCCCGGGGACATTGGCTGTTACGACACATTGCGTGCGAGGCTCGCCCCACCGGGTACGAGGTTGGTGAGGCGAGCGTGAGGCGAGCCAGGCACGGATATGAGTCTAACTCAGGCGGCGCGCTCTGCTCGTGACGAAGGCGGCGCCGGCCAGTGCAGCCAGGGCCAGGCCGGCGACGGCGAGCGGCAGCACGGGGCTGGTTTCACCGCCCGTCACGGGCATGCTGTTCGGGCGCCTGGTCGGCAGCGGGTGCGCTTGCGGCGGCAGCTGGATCGGCAGCCGGAGCAGCCTCAGCAGCAGCAGCTTCATCAGCCGGCGGCAGGATGACGCTATCGATGACGTGGATGACACCGTTGCTGGTCTCGATGTCGGTGGTCACGATCTGGGCGTCGTTAATGTACGGCTTGCCGTCCTTGATGCTGAACTTGACCGGCTTGCCCTGCAGCGTCGTGGCCTCGAGGCCATCCTTGACGTCGGCCGCCATCACCTTACCCGGCAGCACATGATAGAGCAGGATCTGCGTCAGATCGCCCTTGGGGTCGGCCAGGAGGGCGTCGACCGTGCCGGCCGGCAGCTTGGCAAACGCCTCGTCAGTCGGGGCAAAGACGGTGAAGGGGCCTTCGCCCTTGAGCGCATCCACGAGCCCGGCAGCCTGTACGGCGGCAACCAGGGTCTTGAAGCTGCCCGGCAGCGACGGCGGTGTCGACGATATCGGCGGCCGGAGCAGCCTCAGCAGCGTCAGCCTCAGCGGTGGCTTCGGCGTTGCCTCAGCAGTCGCCTCCGGGGTCGCCTCAGCGCGCGGCCGCAGCCACCGACGGGGGCAGGATTACGCTGTCGATCACATGGATAACGCCGTTGCTGGTTTCGATGTCGGCGGCGACGATGTTGGCGTCGTTCACCATGGCCTTGCCGTCGCCAAGCGTGAACTTCACGTTTTCGCCCTGGACGGTGGCAGCTTCCATCCCGTCGCTCAGGTCGCTCGACAGAACCTTGCCGGGGACGACGTGATAAAGCAGGATCTGCTTCAGCGCGCCCTCGGGATCCGCGAGGAGTGCGTCGACCGTGCCGGCCGGCAGCTTGGCAAACGCTTCGTCGGTGGGGGCAAAGACGGTGAAGGGACCATCGCCCTTGAGGGTGTCGACAAGACCGGCGGCCTGGACGGCAGCCACCAAGCGTGCTGAAGTTACCGGCCGCGACGGCGGTATCGACGATATCGGCCGGCTTGTCCTGGGCAAAGGCTGCAGTGGGCAGCAGCCCGATGACCAAGGCCAGCGCCAGCAGAGAGGCGAAGCGGAGAGCGCAGCAAGTTTAGTCATCGTTTCTCCTTGTGTGTGCGTACATGGTTGAATCTTAGCTTGTACAAACACTTGTTCAAACTGTAGTTAAATAGTGCAGCAAAGATGTGCAGTTTCTCGGTGAGTAATATCACAATTGGCAGAAAGGGTGAGAAGAACGTGAAAACGGGCTCGTTTGGCGATAGGCGCAGGCGCGTCAAGACCTTTGGCGCGGTGGCGTGGGGCTGCAAAGCATGGTTGTGCTCAGGGCGGTGGGGTGGCTGCTGTAGGCAGGGCGCGTCGTGCAAAACGCCTGTGCAGCTTATGTGTGGAACGAAAACAGAGAATCTCTACCGGCTTGGCGATTAAGGGGCCGGCGGCGCCGAACCGGCGGGCGGTGGGTGGCGCGACATCGGGCATCGGTGGCGGCGGCACAAAAGGCGCGGCCTTTGTTTTGGAGCTGCGCTGCAGCGGCAGATCCGCCATGAGGACCTGCAAGGTGCGGCGCGCGCCGGCTACCTTGCTGGTGGTGTTCACGACCGGCGACACGACGTTATCCGCCATGAAGGTCGTCGTGCCGCGTACTGTGCTTACCGTCTCCTGCGCATCCCGAATGACGGGCAGCACCTCCGTCTGCAGCATCTTGGTCAAGCGCCAGATCTGCCAGATAAGGATGCTCAGCAGTGTCAGCGTCACGATGCTCTCAAGCGCCAGAAAGATGATAGCGAGATCGCGCAGCACGAATAGGACCACGGGTCAACTCCTTTGTCGAGCAATGATGCCGCCGCCAAGGCAGTGGTCGCCGGCGTAGAAGACGGCGCCTTGTCCGGGGGTTATGTCACGCAAGGGATAGGCAAAGCGCACGCAGACGATGTCTCCATCCCCAAGATGTATGGTGCAGGCCACGGGTTCAGCCTTGTAGCGAATCTTGCAGGCGAGTTGCGGTCCCCGCAGGGGGCGGCACGTCCAGCGTCCAATTGACGCGCTCGACCACCATCTCCGTGGCGCCCCAACTCTGCCGCGGTACCGACGATCAAGGTATTGCCGGCATGGTCCAGTTCCACGACAAACAGGGGTTCGGCGGCGCCACTGATGCCCAATCCCTTGCGCTGGCCAATGGTGTAACCGGGAAGTCCTGTATGTTGGCCATAAACCCGGCCGCTGCGATCACGAATGGGCCCAGGCTGCATGGCTTGAGCCGCCCAATCCTGGAGAAAACGGCGGTAGTCGTCGTCAAAGATGAAGCAAAGATCCATCGAGTCATGCTTGGACGCGACGGGCAGCCCACGAGCGGCGGCGATGCGTCGCACCTCGGCCTTGGGGTAATCGCCGATAGGGAACATCACGTCTTCGAGCTCTGCCTGGCCCAGGACGCTGAGCACGTAGCTCTGGTCCTTGCCTTCATCCACTCCCTTGAGCAGACGGATCTTGCCGCCGGCGTCGCGATCCAGGCGAGCGTAGTGGCCGGTAGCCAGGTAGTCGGCGCCCATCCGGCGGGCGTAGTTGAGCAGGTAGTCAAAGCGGATATGGCGGTTGCACTCCAAGCAGGGATTGGGTGTCACGCCTTGGCTGTAGCCGTCGACGAAGAAATCAACCACGTGCTGTTTGAACGGCTGCTCGACGTTGATCAGGTAGAAGGGGATGCCGAGTTCGTCCGCCACGCGGCGAGCGTCGTGCACGCTTTCGAGGCTGCAGCACTTGTTGGTCGAGCCTTCGCCCTGCGCCCATTTCGGCCCACAGCCGCATCATAACGCCGATGCAGCGATAGCCCTGCTCCACCAGCAGCGCTGCCGCCACCGAGGAATCGACGCCGCCGCTCATAGCGACGACGACGGTCGTTTCGGCGTTCGTCTTTGCCGGCGGCTTGGAGTGCTTATCAGTCATACGCACCATTTTAACGTAAAGGGGGCATGCGGGATAAACGCCGTGCCCCGGTAGCTGTAGTCGACTAGCCGACCGGGATAGGTTTGCTTGGGGAAATCGCCCAGGCTATACTATAGGGATTGGACGGAAACGCACCTATGGTTGACTATGAAGCTTAGCTTGTCGTACCCCTGGCGCTTTGCGTGCATCGTGCTCACCTGCGCCGCCATTTTGGTTGCTCGTTCGCCAAGTCAATTCACTACTCCCAAGCTCGTCTTAGAAGACGGCAACATATTTTTCGCTGACGCATACAATCACACTACTACTGCAGCCATCCTCACCACATATGCAGGCTACTGGCACTTAATTCCCCGCTTGATTGCTGAAGTGGGCTCGTTCCTGCCGCTAGGCGTGGTCCCTCTGTTCTATGCGTTTTGCGCCTTGGTGCTTAGCAGCGTTGCCTTGAGTTGGTTTTACCTCCCCAACTTCCGCAATGTCGTCGTCCGCGATGACCTGCGGTTGCTATTCGTGCTTTTGCTCGTGCTGATGCCCATTTTGGATGCGCCCCTTCTGATAGCCTACTCGCAATGGCAGATAGCGCTATGGGGAATGCTGCTGGTATTGATGACGCCGCCGCGGAAAGTGTGGGTGCAGTGGGCATTGGCGTTCGCCTATCTTGCAGCACTGGCCACGGCGCCAGTGCTCTTCGTACTGTTTCCTCTATGGATCGGAAGGATGCTCAAGGCTCCAAGTCGCGCACAACGCTATTGGATAGCAATGATTCTCGCAGGCACCTTGTTTATGTTCATCGCTACACTCCAAGTACAGGTAAGCGAGCCCGCCCAAGCCGTGAACTGGCAGTTGCTTATAACAGACGTAGCCCGCGGTGTGGCGTTCCGCTATTTCGTTTCACCATTTTTGGGCCTTACCTTGAGCAATGAAATCGCGCGCGTCATGGGTTGGCCTGCAATCTACGTACTGGCGATAATTGCAGCGGCAGTTTTGGCGCTTGCGGTGGCAGCCACCATGAAGACTGCCAAGTATGATAGCAGGCGCTGGATAGTCCTTGCCCTTGTATACATCATCGTCAGTACGACGGCACTTTATCTGCGCCGGGCACCTGTCTATCATTACCCGTTTGCGTCCTCTGACGTGGCGCCGCTCGACTCATTACGGTATTTCTTCCTAGGCATTAGCACAGTCTATCTGCTGTGCCTTATGGCCCTGGACCATTTTGTGACAGAGCAGCGCGTCGCAGCCAGTTTGATCTGGATCGCCGTATTGATAGTGCTGCTGCTTGACAGTCCCGATTTCGCGCTCTGGAACTGGCGGGATTCAGGCTGGTCACATACCGCGCACCTGCTCGACCATATCATCGATCCCGCAGCACCTGGTGCCGTCGCTTGGTCATCCTCGTATCCGCCACCCTCCAACCCAACACCTGCCCAGGGGGACTCAGCAGCTGTTTCGCTCCGCGTTCCTATCTCACCCGAGGGCTGGAACATGGTCCTATACCTGCATCCTGGCAGTCCACAGGGTTATCTCTTTCCCGAAGGGCTGCGCTTACTTAGTGTTGATAGTCATGTGGCAGGCGATCAAGTCCAAGTTGACTTGGATTGGCAAACACCTGACTACACAAGATTACACTGCCTACGTTCACCTGCTCGACAAGCAGGGAACACGCATCAACGGCGCAGACGTAAAGCTGGAACCGCCAGCCGGTGCACATAAGCCGGATGACATATGGAGCACACACCATGTGTTTGCGCTGCCTGCGGGCCTGGAAGACGGAAGCTATGATGTGGCCATTGGGTTATATACTCTTCCGCAGCAAGACCAGGTAGTACCAGGGAGTACCGTGATCGTGCGCAACCAGGTGCATATTGGGCAACCCAAATCGAACTAGGGTTTGCCTGTGAGCGGATCCTGCGCTATGCTTGACCGTTGCAGGACGAACGGCAGCCGTCCACCGCAGATATTATCAATCCGGTCTTCAGTTGAGCTGCCCACAAGTGATGCTTTGCGTGCTGAACTCAAAAACCGCTGCCAGCCACCCGTCGCTGCTTCAACGGCTGCGTGAACTGTGGCACTATCGCGAGCTTATTCGCAACCTGGTCGTCAGTGACCTCAAGACCCGCTACAAGAACAGCGTGTTTGGCTTCTTTTGGAGCCTGCTGAATCCGCTTGGCATGATGCTGGTCTTCACGCTGGTCTTTGGCGTGCTGACGCCGAACGTGAAGATCGAGAAATATCCGCTGTTCCTGCTCTGCGGGCTGCTGCCGTGGAACTACTTTTCGACCAGCGTAACGGGCAGCCTCTACAGCGTGATCGGCAACAGCAACCTGGTCAAGAAGGTCTACTTTCCGCGCGCCGTGCTGCCCATTGCCACGGTGCTCAGCCAGTTGGTCAATTTCCTGCTGGCTTTCATCGTGCTCTTTGCTGCGCTGTTGATCTTCCAGGCCAATTTTAGCCCCTGGCTGTGGATCCTGCCGCTCGTCATCCTGATCCAGACGATCTTTACCATCGGCATTGCGCTCATTCTGAGCACGCTCAACGTCTTTTATCGCGACACGGCGATGATCATGGACGTCGTGATGCTGGCCTGGTTCTTCCTGACACCCGTCTTCTACTCTGCCGCCATTGTGCCGAACTCGCTCACGATCGCCGGGATCACTTTTGACCTCAGCGTCTGCTCTATATCGTAAATCCGATGGCATCGCTGGTTAACATTTATCGCGACCTGCTGTACTGGGGCTATCGCACCGACCTGGACTTCTTCATCCGCACGGCAGTTACCGCTGTCCTTGTATTTGCGTTTGGCTTCTGGTTCTTCCACCGCTACGCCGACCGGTTCGGGGAAGAGCTATGAGGTCGTCCGCAGCAGCATCCTCCAGCCGGGAGAACCGGTGCTCGAACTGCGCAACGTCGCCCGCCGCTTCATCAAGCGGCGCGAGCGCAACCGTTCGTTCCAGGACAAGTTTGTCCGGCTGCTGAGCCGGCGCAACGTGATCGAGGAGGACTTCTGGCCGCTGCGCGATGTGTCGTTCCGGCTCGACCGCGGCGAGTCGCTGGGTGTGATCGGGCCGAACGGTTCAGGCAAGAGCACGCTGCTCAAGCTGATCACCGGGATCCTGATGCCTACCCACGGCGAGATGATTGTCAACGGGCGCATCTGCTCGCTGCTGGAGCTAGGCGCGGGTTTTCAGCCCGATCTTACCGGCCGTGAGAATATCTTTCTCAACGGTTCGATCTATGGTCTCTCGCGCGCCGACATGAACCAGCGCGTGGACAGCATCATCGATTTTGCCGAGTTGGGCGATTTCATCGACACGCCTGTGCGCCACTATTCGTCGGGCATGTACGTACGCCTGGGCTTTGCCGTAGCCATCCACACCGAACCGGACCTCCTGCTGGTAGACGAGGTGCTGGCCGTGGGCGACCAGTCATTTCAGCACAAGTGCATGAGCGCCATCCAGGAATTTCGCGATGGCGGCGGCACACTGCTGCTGGTGTCGCATGATCTGAACGCAATCCAGGCCATCTGCCACCGCGCCATCTGGCTGGAAGAGGGCCTCGTGCAAAGTGCCGGGCAGCCGACCGATGTCGTGATGGACTATACGCGCGACCAGGCACGGCGTGAAGAGCAGGCACAGCGTGAACGCCAGTTCCAAGAACGGGCACAACAGTTGGCCAATGGTGCCATAGACGCTGCCACAGACGAAGACACCAGCATCAACGAGCCGGGGCGGTGGGGCAGCGGCAAGGTGAAGATTACGCGCGTGGAGCTGTGTGACAGCAGCGGACAGGAGACCTTCGCCTTTGCCAGCGGCGAACCGCTGGTGGTGCGGCTGCACTACACGGCACTGCGCCCCATAAAGCAGCCGGTGTTCGGCCTGGCGGTCTATCACGAGTCGGGCGCACACATCAGCGGACCCAATACAAAGTTCGGCGGACTCGTAATTCCGGCTGCAGAAGGGCCGGGCGTCATTACGTACCGTGTGCCGTGTCTGCCGCTGTTGGAAGGCCGTTATCGGCTCTCGGTTGCAGTAGTCGACGGCGGCGATAACGAAACTTTCGACTACCACGACCGGCTGTACGAATTCCAGGTCTACCCTAACAGCAACGAACGCTACGGCTTTGTCACGCTGGGTGGTGCGTGGCAGATGGAGCGCTAAATGGCGGCTGACGGCAAGCTGTTTGACGACTACTATTACGCCCACGGATGTGGGGCACCCTATCGACGCGACGAAGGGTGGCTGGCGCAGTTCGGACGCATCGCCGATGCCATCGTGCGCGAGATTCAGCCGCATGCGGTGCTGGATGTGGGCTGCGCCATCGGGCTGCTGGTGGAAACGCTGCGCCAGCGTGGCGTAGAGGCATACGGCGTAGACGTATCCGAGTATGCCATCGAGCAGGTGCATCCTTCGGTGCGCGCATACTGCCGGGTAGGCGGCGCGACCGAACCCTTTGGACGCCGCTACGATCTCATCACCTGCATCGAAGTGCTGGAGCATATGCCGCCAGAGCAGGCGCAGGGGGCCATCGCCAATCTTTGTGCCCATGCCGACGGCGTACTCTTTTCTTCTTCGCCCTTTGATTATGCCGAGGTCACCCATTTCAACGTACAGCCGCCTGAATACTGGGCCAGGTTGTTTGCACAGCAGGGATTCTATCGTGACGTCGACACGGATGCGGGATTTCTTACGCCGTGGGCCGTCTACTTTCGCCGGCAGGAGAAACCCCTGGCACAAGTCGTTGGCGACTACGAGCGGAGTTTCTGGCAGATGCGGCAGGAAAGCCGCGCACGTGCGCAGGTGAACCTTCAGCAGCGCGAGCAGCTTGCGCAGCAGCAAGCGCGCTTGCAAGAGCTGGCGCGGCAGCTCGAGGGAGCACAAGCGGGGATGTTCCCAGCAGTCGAGGAGGTGCAGAGCGAAAATGCAGCGCTGCGCGCCCAACTCACCGCGATCGAGAACAGCGCTGGAGGCCGTGTACTGCACGGTCTGCAGAGGTTTCGCGGCGTGCCTTGCTCCGCCTGGGTCAAAGCGCGATCAAATCCTCGATCGCTTTCTGCACCAAGCATCGTCCACTCCCCGAGAGAGTGATTGAAACCTGATCACATGTAAGGATATCAGTATGACGGCCCCTACCGAGTATGTTTGTTGTAACCTATGCGGCAACCGTAACGCTACAGTACGCTACTCCAATGTCACGCGCATTGATACAAAAGATACTCAAGTTGTCGAGTGTGACCAATGTGGCCTTGTTTATCTGAACCCACGGCTAGAACTTCTGTCCGACAACTTTACGATGGATGAGGCTTACTTGCTTCAGTTTTATCTGCCCTATTACCAAAAGCTCAAGCTCTTAACGGAGACGGGGGAGCTAAATCGAGAGCAAAATTACCGGTTTCATCAAGGCGCACTAATACAAATGCAACCTTATCGGGAGACTAACCGGATACTAGATGTTGGTTGCGCGATTGGCTTGTTCTTAGCAGCGGCCCACGAAGACGGATGGCAATGCTTTGGAGTAGAACCTTCTCATCATCTCGGCGCTTATGGCCGCCAAAAATTTGGGTTGTCTATTAGCGAGGGCGTGCTAAGTCAATTGGATTTCCCACAGAACTATTTTGATGTGGTTACACTATGGGATGTAACAGAACATCTATTGGATCCAATGGCAACATATCAGCTGGTCAACCGAGTACTCAGGCCGGGTGGCTTATTGCTGTTGCGCATGCCAAACTGGCAGTCTCTGGCTCGAGAGCTTCTAGGCCCGGCCTGGGACATGTTTGTGACTGATCACTTCTATTACTTTACTCCTATCACTTTAGGGAGCCTATTGCAGCGTACCGGCTTTGTTCCCAGGTATATAAGTGCAAAGGGGTTAGTTGACTCTGAAATCGAAGAAATCAAGACAAAAATTGGACCCCAAGCCGTTGAAGAGGCTCTCCACCGGCTTCAAAATCTCCCCAACTCTGATTGCGGCAGTACGCTTACCGCCGCTGCAGAAAAGACGCTGTCTAGAACAGAGCGATGGCAAAAGGCCAGCCAGCTAGTCCGATCAGGAGCCTGGCGCACCTTAGCGCAAGAGACTCTAAGTTACGGGAGATGGATATTTAGGACTCCTCGCTAGCAGCCAAAGGTGGAATCTCTAGTGCAGCTGAAGGCGATCTAGCATCTGCTGCACGGCTTCAATCTCATCGCGAATGATGGTGTGGCCCATGTTGCGGTAGATACGCTTGTCCACCTCCCCGCCCAAGTGCGACAGGATCTCGGCGCTGCGCTCGACTCGCTCGATGGCGATGTGAAAGTCGACGTCGCTGCAGCCTAGAAACACCGGTGTGCCTGCCAGGGTGCCGCTGTACGTGCGCGGTTTGTCGCCGTTCTCGATCAGACCGGCGCTGAGGCCCACGACGGCACCATAGCGGCGGGGGTTACGGGCGGCGAACTCTAGCGCCAGGCAGCCCCCTTGGGAAAAACCGAGCAGCACGGTGTGATCGGCCGCGATGCCCGCAGCCGCCACCGTTATCAGAACGTCGTCAACGCTAGCCAGGGCCGAGCTGAGCCAGGGCTCGTTGGTGGCAACCGGCGCAATAAAGCGGTTAGGGTACCAGGTGTTGTTGGCGGCCTGCGGCGCAAGGTAGGCGATCTTGGCTGCCCGCCACTCCTGCGCCAGCAGCAGGATATCATGGGCAGATGCGCCGCGCCCGTGCACCATGATCATAGCGGCCCGAGCCTCGGCCAAAGGCACCCCTGCCGTGAACACCGGCTGCCCGCGATGCATGCCATCCCCTGTGCCTGTCACGTGTACGCTCCTTTACAGCCCCGAGGGCCGTGATGATTAGGCTACGAACGATAAAGACCTTGAGGGTCTAATTGTGACCGCATCAGGTGCAGTTCGTCAACCGTCGGTGCAGGCGTCACAGATACGTCGTCCGCCACCGCCACCGGCCACGCAACCTCGGCGCGCACGTCCTCGATCGTCACGCCGGGATACAGCTCGACGAGGCGCATCGTGTGCTCCGGCCCGCCAAAGTCAAACAGGCCCTTGTCCGTGATGGTGAGGGCAGGGCCGCCACCAGGGATAGCACTCAGGCCCGAGTCCGGATTGGTGGCCGGGGCTGGTGATGAAGTCGAGCTTCTCGACAAAGGCGCGGCGCTTGAGGCGCATGATCATAAATACTTTGCGGGCATTGATGGCGATCTCGCACGCGCCGCCGCTGCCCGGCAGCCGCGTCTTGGGATGGGCATAGTCGCCGATCACGGTCGTGTTGAGATTGCCGTAGCGGTCGATCTGGGCACCGCCCAGCAGGGCGACGTCGACCAGGCCCCGCTGGAGGTAAAGGCCGAACAGGTCTGCCATCGACACGACCGACAGGGCGCCCGTAACGAGGGTGGGATCGCCGATCGACAGCGGCAGCCGCGCCGGCTGCGCGCCATAGACGCCGGACTCGTAGATCAGCTCCAGGTCAGGGGCCACGGTGTAACGCGCCAGGTTGCAGGCGATATTGGGCAGGCCGACGCCGACAAACACGGTGCGCGCGCCGGCCAACTGGCGGGAGGCCACGGTTATCATCATCTCGGCAGGGGTATAGCTCACCGGTAATCTCCATAGTCCACGGCCTCGGCCATGCGGGCTGGGGGCTTGAGGCTCGCCAGCTTGCGCTCGCCCAGCTTCGCCAAGTATGCCTGGCGATCCGCCACGCCATAGACCCACTCCTGCAGCCAGGCTTCCGTCGCCGCCTGGTCCTGGGATACACGGTCCCATTCCAGGTAGGCCTCGTTGTCTCGATCGTAGCAGCCCTGCACGTAGGAGGGGTGGGCGCCGAATGGCTCGTGCACGACGGCGTCCACGATCAGCCCAGGAATGAGTGTGCGGTTGGGGTCGGCGCGGATCACGGCTTCGTCGACGATCTCTTCCACCACCACGATCACATGCTGGGCGGCGAAAGCAACTTCCTTTTGCATGCCGAGCAGGCCCCACAGCTGCGTGTTGCCCTGCACGTCGGCGCGCTGGGCGTGGAGGATCGCCACATCAGGGTTGATGGGCGGCACGACCGCAATCGGGCCGGTGCCGTAGGGGTCATCCAGGAACCGGATACGCGGGTTGGCGGCGGGCAGATCGCTGCCGGTGTAGGAGCGCAGCGGGTAGAAGGGCAGCCGGCTGGCGCCGGCCAGGTAGCGCCCGACCATGCCAAAGTGCGAGTACTCCTCGAGTTCCAGCGGCTGGGGAATGTTCTTCTCGACGGCGCGGCGGATGCAGTGGAGCGAGCCGACGCCGGGGTTGCCCAGGTACGAGAACACGAGCTTGCTCGCCACACCTGCGGCAATCATTTGATCGTAGATCAGATCGGGGGTCATGCGGATCAGCGTCAGGTCGCGCTTGCCCTGGCGGATGATCTCGTGGCCGGCGGCAAAACAGATAAAGGCGGTAAATCCTTCGATGGCAAGCGAGCAGCCGTCGGGCACGTAGCGAGCGACGGCTTCGGTCATCGAGAGGCGCTTGTCTGGCATACGTGGGCACTCCAAAATCGGCGAGTACAGGTGGAAAGAGTATAGCACAGGGTTGGAGAGTCGTGCGAGGCTCGCCCCAGTGGGTATTGACATACTGTACGTCACATAGTATAATGCGATACATGATAGATGATGACACAAGCTATTCTCCTCATGAAAACCTTGCCTCGGAGTTGCGGCGCGGAGTGCTGGTACTGGCCGTGCTGGCGCAGTGCCGCAGTGTACAGTACGGCTATTCGCTCAAGCAGCAGTTGAGTGCCGCCGGGCTGGAAATCAACGAGGGCACCTTGTACCCGCTGCTGCGGCGGCTCGAAGGACAAGGGCTGCTGCGCAGCGAGTGGTTGGTCACAGAGGATCGGCCCCGCCGCTATTACACATTGAGCACAGGGGGTGCAGAGGTTCTGGAGAAGCTGGTGCAGGAATGGCAAGACCTGGTTGGCGTGGTCGCCAACGTGCTGCCCCAGGAACAATTGGGGAAGGAGAACAAAGACAAATGAGCGCTAATCTCGCCGTGAAGCCCGCTATGGCAGGCAAGACATCGGCTACGGGCACAGAGTGGATCGATCGCTATGTGAATGAGGTGGGACGGCGGCTGCCGCCAAAACAGCGCGCCGATGTCCAGCAGGAGATTCGCTCGCTGATCGAGGATGAGGTGGCCGGGCGGCTTGAGGCAGCGGCGGATGAAAGGGGCACCCAGCCGAGCGCAGAGGCAACGGTGCTGGCTGTGCTGGAGCAGTTCGGCGCGCCGGAGGAAATGGCCGCACGCTACCAGGCGCCCCGCTATTTGATCGGCCCGGCGATGTTCCCGGTCTACCAAATCGTGCTGGGCATCGTGCTGGCGGTCACGGTGTTTGCCAACCTGCTTCTGCTGGCAGTGGCAGCGGGGACAGGGGGCGTCCAGCCATTCATCGATATGCTGGCTGACCTGTTTGCAGGCGTGCTCCAGGCGTTTGGGACGGTCACGCTGATCTTTGTAGGGCTTGAGCGGTTGGGAGTGAGTGCAAGTCGGAAGAAGGCAGTGAGTTGGGACCCGCGCAGCTTGCCGCCGGTCAAGGACGAGCAGCGGGTCAGCATATTTGAGAAAGCTGTGGAGATCGGGTTTATGGCGGCGCTGCTGGGGTTGACCGCCAACTATCTGAACCGTGGGGCGGCGGTGTTTGCCGGCGGCGAGTGGCAGCCGATCCCGCTGTTTTCACCGGAGGTCCTGCAGTACATTCCATGGCTGATGGTGATATGGGGGGCCGACATCCTGGTGAACATCGTGCTGCTGGCGCGGGGGCGCTGGGAGCCGGCGACGCGCGTCGCGTCCATGATCGTGGACGGGGCGAATGCGCTTGTGTTCTACCAGCTGCTGGTAGGCGGCCCTATTGCAGCGTGGCCGCCGGTGGACCCGGCCTTCAGAATCACGGCGGCAATCATCTTTGCCGTGAGCGTGTGGGAAGTGGCGCGCAACGCCTGGCGCCTGCTGCGCAGCGGCACATGGGGCGAGGCTGCGCTGCATTCGCAGCACGTGGTGTAGATGCATTATCTGGACGCATCTGCCAGGGGCACTGGCTGCGTCATCGCAACGGCGTGCGGCCTACTCGGGCATGTCAGGTAGTAGCGGCCGTACTCGTCCACCAACTGCATCAAGTACTGGTAGGTCTCCCAACGCACGCCGGGGGCGATCGAGTGGTCGCTGTGGTAGATGTAGCCGCCGCCCTGCTTGGCCATCGGGAGCTTGGCGAGCGACTTCGGCCTCGATGCGCGCCCGGTCGTTGGTGATCAGCACCATGATGTCGATGTTGCCCATAAAGGTGAGCTTGTCGCCGTAGAGCGGCTTGAGCTCGCGCAGGTCCATGTGCGCCTTGGCTTCGAGCGGCTGGATGCAGTCGATGCCGATCTCGATCATGTCGGGGATCAGCAGGCGAAAGTCGCCGTCGGTGTGATAGATGACGGGCAGCCCCCGCTCCTTGAACCAGGCGACCTGGCGGGCGTGGGCCGGCTTGATCTGCTGCCGGTACATGCGCGGCGAGAAGAACGGCGCATGGTTGTAGGCGATGTCGCCATAGATCCACGCCCCGTCAAAGCGCACCCCGCTCTGCTCCAGGTAGTTCAGGGCGTTGATGGCGATATCGGTTTCCCGTTCAAAGATGTCGATCGCCCACTCGGGATCTTCGGCCATCAGGATCGACAGATTTTCGTGGCCAAAGACGTTCTTGGCGGCCTCGTAGCACTCGATGCCCGTCCAGCAGAACCATTTGCCGCTTGGCCTGGGCTTCGTACATCCGGCGCAGCGCCGAGAAGGTGTCGACGCGTGAGCCCGGCGGCTGCGCCAGCATCTGCTGCTTGAACTCCTCCCACTGGTCGCGCGTCTGCACGGTGAAGCCCACGTGCTCAGGCGTGCCGCTGCGGTGCTTCCAGTAGCGCAGGATCGCCCCGTCGCCGTCGCGCCGTGTCCACCAGTTCTCCGTCTCCTCCAGCGTCACCAGGAACCCGGGCTGCGCCTCGTGCGACACCCAGCCGCCGCCGGCAATGTCATAGTCAAAGAGATCGGCCACGTCGGCGCAGCGGATCCAATCCCTGCTGGTGCCACAGCGGGATGGTCTCGGTCCAGAACGACTCGGCGCGCGGCACGCGATCGGCCTTCCTGGTGCGCCAGCGCCAGGTTAACACGTTCACGGCCTGACAGCTTCTCTTTCATGCGTAGACTCCTTCCCGCCGCCACACCTCGAGCATGCGCTCGTAGCAGGCCAGCGGCATGCCGGTGTAGATGCAGTTGCTGGTCGAGAAGATATAGCCGCCGCCGGGCATGCCGTTGCGCAGCGAGTAGCGCACGGCCTCGTCGATTTGCTCGGGCGTGCCGGTGTCGAGCATGGCGCAGTTGACGTTGCCGATCAGGCACAGCTGGTCGCCGTAGCAGCCGCTTGACCTCGGCGATGTCCACGCCTGCCTGCGGGTCGAGCGAGTGCAGGGCGTGGGGCTTGGTCGAGACCAGCTGGTCGATGATGGGCATGATGTTGCCGTCGGTGTGCTTGATCACGTAATAGCCCATGTCGCGGTAGGCCTTGGTGAGCTTGGCCAGGTAAGGCGTGACAAACTCCTCGAAGTGGCGCGGGCTCATAAAGGGGCCGACGTTGAAGCAGTAGTCGGCGCAGAGGGCGAAGCCGTCCAGCCCGATGCCGTTCCGCTCGCGGTGCTTGCGCCAGTCTTCGGCGTGGCGAATGGCGTTCTCCACCATGGCCTGCGCCTCGCGCTTCAGGTCATCCGGGTCGTCGGCCAGGCGCTCGGCAAACGCCATCATCTCCGACCCGCTGGGGATGCTGAAGGTGGCGTCGCCGTGGCGCATGATAAAGTAGCGGTCGCCGGTGTGCTCGCGGATCAGGTCGACCAGGTGCAGCGTCTCTTCGACGGTGTCCGGGTTGGGGTGAATAAAGATGGCGCTGTGGTCGTAGCGTTCGGCCGTGGCGATGTAGATGTCGGCCATCTCGCTGGCGGTGCAGAGCGCGCTCCTTCTCCTCCATCTGCCCCCACTGCGCAGTAGTAGCGATGGGAAGGGTGCACCTTGCCAAACGCCTCCATGGTGAGAAAGAAGACCAGTTCGAAGTGCGGCACCAGGCCCGGTCAGTGGGCGGCGTTCCAGTGCGGCGATAAAGCGTTCGCGTGGTTGCATATCAATCCTGTCTGCCCGTCACTCAGGCGGTTCTAATTATGCGTTTTGTAGTCAGCGTGTTCCACGTCGCAAAGACGCGGCGCACGTTCTCGGGCTGGGCGCCCGCGCCAAACTCGCACTGGGCGATGCAGCCGCCGTTGCGCCAGAGGGCGGCATGCACGTCGCGCACCGCCTGCTCGACCTCGTCCGGGGTGGCGTGCGCCAGCAGGTGCTGGCGGTCGATCTCGCCCCAGAAGGTGATCTTGCCGGCGAACGGGCGCCAGTTTCTCGACGCCCATGCAGAAGATCTGCGAGTTGACGGCGTCGATGCCGATCTCGATCAGGTCGGGATAGATCGCCAGGATGTGCCCGTCCGAATGCATGAAGAGCTTCTTGCCGGCGGCGTGGGCAATCTCGGCGTAGTCCCGGTACATGGGCTTGAACAGCTCGCGCCACATGGCGGGCGAGATCAGCAGGCTGCGCTGCGAGCCCCAGTCGTCCATGAAGCGCAGGGCGTCCACGTCGGTGCTGCGCCCAGGTCTCCAGCAGTTCGCAGTAGAAGTCGTGCATGTCGGCCATGAAGGCGCGCATGGCCGGCGGGCGGATCGGTCAGGTCCATGTAGAGATTGGCCGTGCCGCGCAGGAACTGCAGCTGCTCGAAGGGGCGCGGGCAGCAGCCGGCGAGCACGTACTTGTCGGTGGCGGCGCAGTCGCGGTTGACCGCGTCGCGATCGATGGTCAGCCACTCGCGCGGCACATGCACGCGCTGGATGTAACCATCCCAATCCTCGATCAGCGGCCGCTTGACCTCGCCGATGATACCCGGCTGAATGTTGGTAAAGGTGGCGCCCCATTCGTCGGTGTACTGGCCTACTCCATGCGGATCGCCCACGACCGGCGCCCGCTCGCGTTCGTAGCCGCAGGCGCCGACGATATCGTTGGGAAAGTCGCGCTGGATTTCGGCGAAGGCGACAGGGTGCTGTGCGGGGGCGATGGGCAGAACCCACAGCTCGCGCGGCGCGCGCGCGGGTTTTGGAAGTTGAGCGTTTGCTGTACGAGTTCACGCGAGGTAGCGGCCACGAGCATTTACTCCTAAGTGGTGGAGGGATGCGGTACATGCTCGCGTGCATAGCGCACGAGAGCCCGCAGGTTTTCATCCGGCGTATCGCGCGGCACTTCGCAGCCGGCGCCGACGATGTAACGTTCGCCCGCCTGCCGATGGCACATGTCCATGATGGCATAGACGGATTCCGGCGTGCCGCCGCGGAGATCACGCACGGGGGCAATGTTGCCTAAGAGGACCTGGGTGGGGCCCATAGCAGCACGGCCCTCGTCGAGAGGGGCCAGGAAGTCAAGATCGACGATTTCACAGCCTAGTGTGCCCATACCGCCGAGGATGCGCCGCGTGTTGCCGCAGATGTGCAGTCGGACCTTGGCGCCCAGGCGGTGTACGCCTGCGACCATGCGCTGCTCAAACGGCCAGACAAACTGCTCATAGACGTGTGGGCCCACCAGAGAAGCGGCCGCGTCGCCGATGCCGATCAGGTCGGCGCCGGCCGCTACCTGGGCAGCGGCAAAGTCTAACTCCATGGCGAGCACGAACTCGAACAATCGCTCGACGAAGTCGGGGTCATCGTAGAAGTCGAGCATCAGGTTGTTGATGCCGCGCAGGTCGGCGGCCTCGGCGCAAGGGCCTTCGATCCAGCCTTCGACCAGCTTGCGTTCGCCGGCACGTTCTTTCAATCCGGCGATCACGGCCAGGCGATTCGCCATGCGCCCGTCGGGCTTGATCCCAGGCTGTGGGAGATGGGCGAGGAGTTCCTTATCTCCCAGCAGCGGCGTCTGCCCGTTGTTGGCCGGCGGGTCGTCCGGGAAGAAGACGGTCAGCGCGCCGCAGTCGGTCGCCTCGACGGCCGGATCAGAGATGGCAGAAACATAGTCGACGTCATATGTATCTGCCACCCAGATCTGGCCTTCCACCTGTACACGATAGTCCGTACAGTACTCCTGGTAGGGCGCACCGATGCCGCGTGCGGCAAAGGTCATCGTGATGGGCATGGCAGGCAGACAGTCCACCGGCTCCCCGGCCAGGTGCGCCAGGATACGCTGGCGGCCGTTCATCACGCGCCTCCGTTTGCGCCGCCGTGTTCGCCGTGGTGCGGCCTGCCGGTCGGCTTGATGTTGCCCAAGCCGTTACCCCACACCCGCTTGGCTTCCTCTAGATAGAAGATATAGTTGGCCAGCGGCACGTCGGGCGGCACGCGGTGGTCGGGAAGCGGGATATAGCCGCCCTCTTCCACCAGCGGAGCCAGCCGCGCGACCTCGGCTGCTATGTCCGTGGGTGTTTTCATCAATACGTGCTTGTCGACGCCGCCAATCAACCGCATCTCCTTGCCGTAGCGCCGGCGAAACTCGAGTGGGTCGGCCTTCCACTTGCCCACCTCGATAGGGAACATTGTGTTGACGCCTGCATCCAGCCACAGCGGAGCGAGGGCGTCGATCTTGCCGTCACAGTCAAGGAAGATGATATCGACACCGTAGCGGTTGAGCGTGCCGGTGATGCGTTGGTAGTGCGGCACCAGCACTTCCTTGAAGATCTTGGGGGACATCAGCGGACCGCCGCTGTAGCACATGTCCTCCCACATCGACGCCGCCTCAGGGCGCACCCCGGCGCTGAGCGTGTGCTCGAGCACAGACACGATGACATCGGCTAGGGTGGCGACAACTTCCTCAAACAGGTCGCGGTCGTCGTACATAATCTGCGAGATGCCTTCAAGCCCGAACCAGTTGCGCGCCACGCCGTAGAGTGACCCTGCTTCGATAAAGAGCGGATACTCACGGTCGGGCCGCAGCCACTCGGCCAACTGCATCTCCCAGGCGGGGCCGGAGGCCAGCCGCAGCGGATCGTCGGCGCGCAGGCGGGGCTTGTAGTAAGCGTCCCAACTGGCACGGTCCGTCAGCGTGTGGCGCAGGTGGCGGGGGATCGAGCCCAGGAACTTGCCGCGCTCGACGATGACGCCGTCAGACTGCTGCACGATCTCGGTCTCGCCGCGGTCTTTGAGCAGCAGTTCAGGGAAAGCAGGGTAGAGGCCCAGAATACACCCACAGGTGATCCACTGCGGGTCCATGCCAAAGAACAAGTCAGGGTTGGCCCCGGCGGGATAGCCCTGCTCCTGCCAGATGGGCAGGGTTTCATCCCAGAAGCCGAAATCCATGATCGGGCTGCGGTCGCGCGGCTCGTAATGCATGACCGCAGCAAAGCGCTCACGTGCATTCATCTGTATACCACCTCGTCGTGAAGCCGGGCGCCCCATCCATCATTGCGCCGGCTGCGGTGTGCCTGGCGCCTAGTTCAGGCCCAGCAGGCGGCGGGCGAGCGTGACGGCGGCGCCGGCGTTGTCGGAGTAGCCATCGGCGCCGATCTCGTCGGCAAAGTCCTGGGTCACGGGCGCGCCGCCGATGATGACCTTGACCTGGCTGCGCACACCGGCCTGGCTGAGGCGGTCGATGATATTCTTCATCGACGGCAGCGTCGTGGTCAGCAGTGCCGACAGGGCCACGATATGGGGCTTCTTGGCGTTGATGGCGTCGATGAACTTGTCTGCATTGGCGTCCACGCCGACGTCGATGATCTCAAAGCCGCCGCCTTCGAGCATGATGGCCACAAGGTTCTTGCCGATGTCGTGCAGGTCGCCCTGGACCGTGCCGATTACGACGCGGCCGACCGGTTCGGCGCCGGCGGTCGAGAGCAGCGGGCGAATGATTTCGACGGACCCCTTCATGGCGCGTGCCGAGATGAGGAGTTCCGGCACGAAGCACTCGTTGGCCTCAAAGCGGCGGCCGACTTCGTCCATAGCGGGGATCATGTACTCGTCGAGCAGCACCTGTGGGTCGACGCCCGCTTCCACAGCTTCTTTGGTGACGGCGACGGCAGCCTTTGCGTTACCGGCAAGAACAGCGTCATACAGCCTTTCCAGGTCTTCCATCTTTTGGCTCCTAATCCTAAAGAACGATATTGAGAGTATTGGGAAAGTCATTCGAAAGGGAAACCACACCCTACCTATTATACAAACAAAGTGTAGTTTGGAGTACAATTCGATCATGGCTTCATTCGCACCGCCAATCGTACCATCTGCCGGCCACGTCGACTGCGATCTCTCAATTGTCATCGTGTCCTGGAATGTGTGGTCCATCCTTGCCGGCTGTTTGCACTCTATCGAGCATGCCAGCCGGGCAACTCCAGGCGAGGCGTATCTACGCCACTTCGGTCCACAAGGAATGCCGGCCTGCACTTGAAGTCATCGTCGTCGATAACGCCAGCAGCGATGCGACAGTCAAAGAACTCCCGCAGGCATTCCCCTGGGTGCGTTTGATCGCCAGCAGCGAAAACCTGGGCTTCACCCGCGGGAACAATCTGGGCTATGCCGCCAGCCGCGGCCGTTACATTTACTTTCTCAACCCTGACACCGAACTGGACCAGGACCATACGCAGCGCGCAGCGGCAGCGAGCGGGCTGCCACCGCCGCACGACAGCCTGTGGGTGCTGTACACGGCGATCGCCGAGGCGCCGGGCATCGGCATGGTGGGACCACAACTGCGTTACCCGGACGGCGAGCAGCAGCCCAGCGTGCGCCGCTTTCCGTCGCCGCCGACCGGCTTTTTCGAGAGCACGTGGTTGGGCCGTTTCTGGCGCGGCAATCCGTGGTCGCGGCGCATGCACATGGCAGACTGGCCGGTCGAGTATCGCCACGACGTCGACTGGGTGGTGGGTGCGGCCATGCTCTGCCGCCGCCAGGCGTTGGACGACGTGCGCACGCGGGAGGGGCCGTTTGACGAACGCTTCTTTATGTACAGCGAGGAGCTGGATCTCTGCCGCCGGCTGAAGCTGGAAGAGTGGCGAGTCGTCTATGTACCCGAAGCAGTCGTCATCCACTATGAAGCCAAGAGCAGTGACCAGGCCAGCGCCGCCCGCCACATCAACTTCAACACCAGCAAGGTGCGCTACTACGAGAAGTGGTTCGACCGTCCCTGGCCTGACCTGCTGCGGCGCTATCTCCTGCTCGAGTTTCGCTCCCAACTCTGGATCGAGCGCGCCAAGCTCCTGCTGCGAAGCAAACCTGAGCTGCGCCGGCAGCGGATCGAGGCATATCGCCAGGTGCTGCGCAGCGGGCTGCGCTGATAATCCGTGCCTGGCGCTGCCCCCTTCAACTCCCCACCTCGATTTTCGTGGGCAGCGCCTCGCACGGTTGACGTTCAGGACCGGAATCCACGTGTTTCTTCCGTGCGAGGCTCGCCCCACAAGACAGCTGGCAGGCACGAATACTTGGGGCGAGCCAGGCACGGTTGCGAAAATTGACACGGCGCGCGGCAATCAGGTTAAATAGCGAAACCCTCGGTTGCCGCAAACAACCGCGCACCATCAACCACACAGCGAAGGAAACTACCCATGACCCGATCCGCTGCCTTTTACGCCCAGGCCCAGCAGTTGGCCGACCAGATCGTTGCCTGGCGGCGTGACATCCACATGCATCCAGAACTCGGCTTTCAGGAACAGCGCACCGCCCGCCTGGTGGCCGATACCCTCGCCGAGTTTGGCATCGAGGCGCAGACCGGCGTCGGCAAGACGGGCGTAGTCGGCTACCTGGGCGAAGGCAGCCCGGTGATCGGCATCCGTGCCGATATGGACGCGCTGCCGATCCAGGAAGAAAACGACGTGCCCTATCGCTCGCAGACGCCGAACGTCATGCATGCCTGCGGGCACGATGCACACACCGCCATCCTGCTGGGCGTGGCCAAGATGCTCGTCCGAGATGCCCGACCGCCCGCCAGGCCAGGTGCGCTTCTTGTTTCAGCCAAGCGAGGAGAACAGCGACGAGGACGACAAGTCCGGTGCGACGCGCATGATCGAAGACGGTGCGCTCGAGGGTGTAGACGCCGTGATCGCCCTGCACGTGGCCAGCGACCTGCCCGCCGGCGCCATCACGGTCGAGGATGGCTACAGCACTGCCAATGAAGACTCGTTTCAGGTCGTGCTCAAGGGTACGGGGGGCCACGGCGCCTATCCCCATCAAACGGTTGACCCTACCTTCATCCTGGCGCAGGTACTCAACGCCCTCCAGGGCATCCGTTCACGGCGTGTGGATCCAACCAAGGCGGCTGCCGTATCGATTGGTGAGATCCATGCGGGCAAGGCTTCCAACGTCATTCCCAGCCAGGTGTTCATCTCGGGGACGATGCGCAGCTTTGACGACGCCACCCGGCAGCTGCTGCGCGACGAGTTGGCGCAGACCCTGACGATCGCGCGTGCTTTGGGCGGCGACTTCACACTGCGCATCCGCCCGGGTTATCCGTCGAACTACAACGATCCCGGCGTTGCCGCCCTGATGCGGGCCTCCACCACAGCGATGGTCGGCAAGGACGGTGTAGGCGACCCGGAGAAGTCTGATGGGGGCGGAAGACTTTGCGTTTATGACGCGCAAGGCACCGGGCGCCATGTTCATGTTGGGCGCCGCCGTCGGCGACTTCAGCCGGCCGCACCACACGCCGGTCTTCAACATCGACGAGAGCACGCTGCCCCTGGGCGCCGCCGTGCTGGCGGACGTCACCTGCCAGCTGCTGGCCGAAAAGGCCGCAGACAAGTCCAACGGGAAAGCCTGCCAAGAGTTGAACGTCTACGTCAGCCTGCTGCAGCGCAACCACAACTATCGCAACCTGTGGTTTGCGCGCGTCGTCAGCAACCTGGGCGACTGGTTCAACCTGCTGGCCAGCGCCTCGCTGATCGCCCGCCTGACCGATTCAGGTGCGGCGATCAGCCTGCTGTTCCTCGTGCGCTTTCTGCCGCTCTTCTTCATGAGCCCGTTCGCGGGTGCTGATCGCGGACCATTTTGACCGGCGCAAGGTGCTCATCGCCACCAACCTGCTGCGGGCCGCTACCGTGGCGGCGCTGGTGCTGGTGGACCGGCCAGACCGCATCTGGCTGCTCTACGTGCTGACTGCGCTGCAATTTGTTTTTAGCGCCATCTTCACCCCGGCGGAGACGGCGCTCATTCCGAGCGTGGTGGAGGAAGACGACCTCATCACCGCCAATGCACTCGACAGTCTCGACCTGGAGCACGATGCTTGCCTTCGGCGCCATGCTGGGCGGCCTGGCGGCTGCGTTCTTCGGCGTCATCGTCGCTTTCCTGCTGGAACGCGATAAGCTTCTTGATCTCGGCCTGGTTTGTCAGCCGCGTCCACGTTGCGGGAAAGGCAGGCATCGGCGGTACGGCAGCAGAAGCCCATGACATCAAGTCGGGCATGTTCGCCTTCGTCGAAGGCATGCGCTACCTGTGGGGTGAGCCCGTCATCCTCGGCATCGCGCTCGCCAAGGCCGGCGGCTCGCTGGTCTGGGGCGGAATCAACGTCGTCGAGGTGCCGCTGGCGGAACGGGTATTCCCCTTTATGGGGAACGGCGCGCTGACGCTTGGCATCCTCTATGCCTGCACCGGCATCGGCACGGGCGTCGGTCCGCTGCTGATGCGGCGCTGGCTGGGCGACAGCAAGCCGGCGCAGATGCGGGCGATCCAGATCGGCTTTGGCGCGCTCGGCGCTGGGCATCCTTGGGCTGGCGCTGGCCCCGTCGCTCCCCTGGGTGCTTAGCGGCAACCGTAGTGAGGGCAGTGGGATCGGGCGGCGTCTGGGTCTTTTCCACGGTCCTGCTGCAGCAGCTGCTGCCGGACCACGTGCGTGGGCGCGTCTTTCGCATTCGAGTTCGCGGCGCTGACCTTCACACAGGCAGATCGGCACGCTGTGGGCAGGATATGCCACCGACCAACTGGGGCTGTCGCTGCAGCAGGTCTGTCTCATGGCGGGGATTGCCGGCATCGCCACGTGGGCGCTGTGGCTGATCTTCCAAACACGCGTCAAAAACCGTTAGCTCTGGCGAAGGAGCCTGTTACATGAGCGTCAAGAAAGCGACCTTTGGCAGCGGGACGGTCTGGGAGGAGATGGCCGGCTACAGCCGCGCCGTGCGCGTGGGCGACCGGATCCTGGTGTCGGGCACGACGGCCACCGGGCCCGACGGCCTGGTGGGCGGCGCCGATCCGGCGGCACAGGCGCGTTTTATCTTCGACAAGATCGAGTTCTCGATCAAGGCGTTGGGTGGACGCTTTGAAGACATCGTGCGCACGCGCGTCTACGTGAGCGACATCGCCAACTGGGAAGCGGTGGCGCGTGTGCACGGCGAGCGCTTTGGGCGCATCCGGCCCGTCAACACGCTGGTAGAGGCCAAACTGGTCGGGCCGGAATACCTCGTGGAGATCGAGGCCGAGGCGGTCATCGGGCGCCGGTCAGGGCGCAGATGAGCGGCGATGCGCTTTAGCCTGCGGCTCAACAACGACCTGCCCCTGGCCGACTATATTGCGCTGGCGCAGGCCGCCGAAGAGGTCGGTTTCGACCAGTTCTGGGTCAGCAACGACCTCTTTCTGCGCAGCGCGGCCGGTGATTCTGCCGGCGTGGCCCTGGCCACCGCACGTATCGAGGTGGGAACCGGGCATCCTCAACCCGTACACGATCCATCCGGCCGAGATCGCCATGCTTGCCGCCACGATGGACGAACTGAGCGGCAATCGCTTCAACCTGGGGCTGGCGGCGGGAGCGGGCGAGTTCCTCAAGTGGGTGGGCATCGAGCAAGGGGCGACCCTGGCGACGCTGCGCGAGACGATCGCGGCCGTGCGCGCGGCTGCAGCGTGGGCGAGCGCGTGGCGATCGACGGGCAGTTTCTGCACTGGAGCAATGAAGCCTATCTGCGCTTTGCGGCGCCACGCGTGACGCCGATCTACATTGGCGCGATGGGTCCCAAGATGCTGGCGCTGAGCGGCGAACTGGCCGACGGCGCGCTGCCGCTGCTCTTCCCGCCGGAGCACTATTTTGGCGTGCTGCCCTATCTGCAGGAGGGGATGGCGCGCCGCGACCCGGCGCTTGGGCGAACTGGACCTGGCCGCCTGCATCTGGGTTTCGCTGGCCGAGGACCGGGCCGCTGCGCCGCCGCGTGCTGGCGCAGAAGATCGCCTACTACGGCCACGCGCTGGGGCCGCTGATCTGGGAGCGGCTGGGCCTGGTCGAAGAGGACTTTGCGCCGATCGAGCAGGCCATGATGGTGGAGCGCGACGAGGAGAAGGCGATTGCGCCTGGTGGATGAGCGGATGCTGCGGATCGGCGTGGTGGGCGACGCGCAGCGATGTGATCGAGCGGCTGGAGCCGCTGGTGGCGGCCGGGGCGCGCCACCTGAGCTTTGGGCCGCCGCTTGGGCCGGACCCGCTGGAGGCGGTGCGGCTGCTGGGGCAAGTGGTCGCGCGCATTTCGCCGGCATGCAGGCGTTGGTTGCGCAGCGGCACGGCGCTGACATCGTCGTGGCGCAGCGTGCGTGTGCCTACCCGGTCGACGCGCATGATCAGCCGGCAGGCAGGGTCGGGGCAGGTAATGCGCGGCGTCGGTTTCCATCCAGTCCGCCGGATGGTTGTGCCGCTGCTTAGCGGGCAGCAGCGGCAGCGTCGACTGCATGGCGTAGACGCAGAAGTCCTTGCCATCGGGCAGAGAGAGCTTGCCGCCGCGCAGGTAAAAGCAGTCGCCCACCGCCATGTTACAGGTGCAGTGGCCCTCGATCGCCTCGACGACTACCGTCAGGTCGTACAGTTCAAAGTGATCGCTTGTTTCCATAGCTGGCGGGGTAATGTCCCCGAGACCGGCGAACGCGAGAGTTCGCTTCGAGGTCCCGGGGACATGGTACGTGCTACTTCTGCTCGTTCAGCGTTACGGTGTTGGTCTGGCCGTCAAACGAGCCGATCTGCGTCGAAATCGGTGCCGTCGGCGTTCGTCTTGAAGATGGTGTAGTAGGCGATCGCCTGGTCGCCGTTGGCGTCCAGGAAGGCCTGGAAGGCGGTGCCGATGTAGTGGTTGGAAATCCACGGCAGAATCGCCTTGACGGCCTTGCCGTCGTTGCCCCCGCTGAGCATGCTCAACATGGCAATGTTGGCGGCATCGTAGGCGTAGTTGGTGAAGGGGCCCGGCTCGGCGCCGTCGTACTTCGCCTTGAAGGCGTCGATAAACGGCTGGGTGTTGGGATTCTGCTGGTCGGCAAACGAAACCGACGTCAGCCCCACCTTGGCCAGGAACTCGGCATGCGCCGGGTCGCCCAGGATTTCCTTGTTGACCAGGTTCTCGACGCCCAGCCAATCGACCGTCGCCATCACCGGGTCGGCTACAGCCTGCTGCAGCAGCTTCTGGGCATCGCCCAGGAAGCAAATGCAGAAGAACGCAGTCTTACCTGTGGCGGAAAGTCGCTCGATCTCGGCGCTGACCTTAGCGGCCTCACCTGAGAGATCGGCAGGCTCAGGAGCGTACTTGGTAACCGAGACTTCCTTGCCGCCGTTTTCTTTGAACAGCTTGCGTAAACAGGTCCGACAAGCCGTTGCCGAAAGGATCGTCTACGGCGAGGATGACGACGTTCTCGTAACCACGCGCCGAGGCAATCTCGGCAAAGGCGCGCGCGGCATAGGTATCGGGCGGATACATCACACGGAAGATGTTGTCGTCCGGAATGGCGCCGGGGATGCCGCTGGAGGCAGGCGCGACGATGACAATGTCGTTCTCGTCTACGAACTGCTTGGCGCCCAACACCTCGCTGGTGGTCAGAGGGCCGACGACGACCTTGGCGCCGCTCGACTGGACGACCGTCTGCACGGCCTTGGACGCGCCGTCAGGTGTGCCTTCGGTGTCGGCGCTGGCCGTCTGGAAGCGCACATTTGTGCCGGCCGCTTCCATCTGGGCGTTCATCTGCTCGACCGCCAGGTCTACGCCCCGGCCAAAGTCGACGCCGAACGAGCCGAGTGAGCCCGTAAAGGGCAGGGCTACGCCCACCACGTACGTCTGCGGCCCGGCGGTAGTGGCAGCCGGCACGCCTCCTTGCACTGCAGTACAGGCCCCCAGCAGCGCAGCCAGCAGCGCCAGCGCGGCTACCTTTAGCCAATGCTTGTGTAACATCGGTGCTCCTTCTTCTCTGTCTCTCATGGGTTGCGAATCGCTGTTGCTTGTGGACTGTCCCTGGAACCGAGCGCCGGCGCTTGGCGGGGATATTGCTGCCGTCTTGGTGCCGGCCCACAGAACGCGCAAACTATACAACAGTTTGACACCTGTCGCAAACAGCTTTTCAATGAGAGCTAAGCGAGAGCTTACCTATGTCTGAACCATCTTCGCGAATGATTACAAGCCTGCAGAACCAACAGGTCAAGCAGGTGGCCAAGTTAGAGAAGCGCAGCGAACGCGAGCGCGAACGGCTGCTGCCGGTGGAAGGCAGCCGTGAGGTGAGCCGCGCCCTGGCCGCGGGCCATGTCCCGGTCGCCGCCGTATGTCTGCCCCGAACTGGCGAGCGGCACAGAAATGGCGCCTGTCCTAAGGACTTTGGAGCAGATGGAATATGCCGGCCGCACGCGCCTCTACACGGTGACGCCGGACGTCTATGCCAAGCTGGCAATGCGTGAGTCAAGCGGCGGCGTGCTGCTGGTCATCCCTTACTTAGAGACGCGCTTGGACGCCTTGTCCTTACCGCCGGCACCGCTTTTGGCCGTGGTCGAGAACGCTGAAAAGCCCGGCAACCTGGGTGCAATCCTGCGCACCGCCGACGCGGCCGGGGTGGATGGGCTGATCGCCTGTCACAGTCCTGGGCAGGCGGCGGGCACCGACGTGCATAATCCCAACACCGTACGTGCCAGCCTTGGCACTATCTTCAGCGTGCCCTTGGCAGAGGCAGGGAGCGAGCAGGTCATTGCCTGGCTGCGCGCACACGGCATCCGCATTGCCGCGTCCACCCCGGAAGGGGCGACCCGCTATACCGACTGCGACTTGCGCGGCCCGTTGGCGATCGTGCTGGGCAGCGAAGCGCACGGCCTGACGCAGCCCTGGCTGGAAGCTGCCGACATGCGCGTGTACATCCCCATGCACGGGGAGGCCGACAGCCTCAACCTGGCCGCCTCCGCCGCCATTCTGCTCTACGAGGCGGTGCGCCAACGGCAGCCAACCCAATGATGACGACGCCAACGATGACGACGATCAGCTATGCCAGTGCAGCAACCGAGTAAGCGCACGTCCTGGCGGCCGGCGACGCAAGGGGTAACGCTTGCCGTGCTTGTTTTTGTTGCCCTAGGTATTCTCTTCTACGCGCCCGTGTTGAGCGGCGTGCGCACATTCCCCGACGGCGACTTCACGCATCATTTCCTGCCATTCAGCCTATTTCAGCAGCAGGAGATGCTTGCAGGGCGTCTGCCTGTATGGAATCCCTATACCTACGGCGGTCACCCGTTTCTGGCCGACGTGCAAGCGGCGGTCTTTTATCCGATTTCTACGCTGCTGCTGGCGGCCACGCTGCCCTGGCGGGATCCAGGGGCGCGCTTGTACCTGCTGCAGATCGAGGCCGTGCTGCAGGTGATACTGGCAGGTATCTTCACCTTTGTGCTCGTGCGCCAGCTGACAGGCAGCTTCTGGGCCGGGCTGCTGGCGGGCATCAGCTTTGCGTTCTCGGGCTACCTGACCGGCTATCCGCCGGCGCAGCTGGCCGTGCTGCGCACGGCGATCTGGCTGCCGCTGCTGCTGTGGCTGCTGCTGCGGATGGTGGGGGAGCCTCGGCGCTGGCGGTGGTGGATGGCGACAGGTATCGCAGTCGCCGTGGCCTTTCTGGCGGGCCACTCACAGACGTTTCTCTACGTGGTGTATACGGCAGCCGCCTGGGCTGTCCTGCTGTTTGTCCTGCGCTGGCGATCGCTGGCGGCGCGTGCGCGCGGCATGCTAGCGGCTGCCTTTCTGGCTAGCGGGCTGCTGGCCCTGGGGCTCAGCGCAGCACAGCTGCTGCCCAGCGCCGAGTTCGTCGGGCTGAGTGTACGTGCTAATGTTGACTACGCCTTCGTTGCGGGGGGCTTTCCCCTGCAGGACACATGGCAGCTGCTGCTGCCGGCCGTACTTACGCAGTACTCGCCGCTCTACATTGGCGCCATTGGGCTGGGCTTTGCATGGCTGGGGGTGTGGTTCATCTTTAGCCACCAGGCACAGGGAGCCACAGGCGCGGTCTGGGCGCCTTCACCACGTGCAGGCGCCGCATTCTTTCTAGCCGCGACCGTGCTGGCCCTGCTGCTCGCCTATGGGAGCAACGGCTTCCTATACCCGATCTTCTACAGGTTTGCTCCCGGCTGGAATCTCTTTCGCGGCCAGGAGCGCGCCGCCTACCTCTTTGCGTTTGGGTTGAGCGCGCTGGCCGGCTACGGCGCATTGGCCAGTCAGGTGATCCCGCAGCGCAGCCGCTCCTGGTGGGCCACGGCGTATACCGCTACTGTAATTGGCGCCGTCTACCTCTTCGGCCTGCTTTGGCAGCTGCCAGGCCGAACGGCCATCAGTCAAAACCAGTTCCTGGTCATCGCCGCATTGACGGTGACGCTGGTCTCCGTGTATGCCGTGCTGCTGCGCACGCCGGGCTGGAGCCGGCGGCGCTGGCTATGGCTTGTAGGTCTCGCGGCGGCCAACCTGTTCGTAGTCAACATGGGCACGAATGCCGGGGACTTTGACCCGGCGCGCAAGACGATTCTGGCGCCCGAGGTCCAAGCAGTGCAGGCAGCAGTGGCGGCCTCGACAGCTGATGCCAACGGCCTGCCGGGCCGCGTATATAACGAGTTTCGCAGCTACGAAGACTTCGGCATGCGCGCCGGCGTCGAAGATGTCTGGGGATCCAGCCCGCTGCGACTCGCCCGCTATGCGGCGCTCTTTGAGGAGTTCCCGCTCGACCGCATGTGGCGGCTGCTGGGTGTGGAACACGTGCTCACGTGGCGGAAAGAATTGTTCGGCCCGACCGAACTCCTGGGCGAGTTTCCGCAGGCAACAGATACGACGTACCTGCACCGGCTGCCCGCGCCGCATCCGCGGGCTTGGCTGGTCAGTGCGGTGCAGCCGGCAGACGACGAAGAGGCAGTCGCGCTGCTCGCCGACCACCAGTTTGACCTGGACACGACGGCCGTGTTGGCCCCTACGGGACCCGGCGGCGATATCCAGGAGGGTGATGCAGGCGTGGCCGGTTCGAGCAAAGCCCAAGTGCAGCTGCAGCAGCGCGGCCCGGCCAACCTGCACGTGGAGGTGCAAGACTCGCCTGGAGGGCTCCTGATAATTGCAGAGAACTGGATGCCCGGCTGGCGGGTGCAGAATGTCGCATGCGCCGGCGGCTGCCCAGACGAAGCACCGTTGGGCTTGCCGTCCTTTGAACCACAGCGCGCAAACCTCACACTGGTCGGCATACCGGTACCTGCGGGTTCCTTTACCTTCGATCCTGTTTATCGACCTGACAGTATCCGTTGGGGCCTGTGGATCAGCGGCGTGACGCTGCTGGTGCTGGCCTTACTGGCGGCCTGGCGCTCCTTGGCGCACAGAAAGCCTGGAAAGACACCTGCATGAACCGTATCAACCGGCCTCTTGTCCTGCGCCTGTCACTGCTGGCTATCCTGCTGACGGCCTTTGCACTGCGACTCTATCGTCTCGACTACCAGGAACTGCGGGGCGACGAGGCATTTGGCTACTTCTTCAGCCTACACCCCTATGGGGAGATTGTCGACGCCACCATCGCGCTGGCAGAACCGCACCCGGTCGCATCGTACTTTGTGCAAAAAACATGGCTGGGGCTGGCGGGTGACGGCGAGTTCGCGCTGCGCTTCCCCGGCGCCTGGTGGGGCGTGCTGGCGGTGGCCCTGGTCTACCGGTTGGGCCGCCGCATCGGCTACCGGCCACTCCCGTCCACGGTGGCCGCGCTCCTGCTGGCGATCAGCCCCTATGCGATCTGGCACGCCCAGGACGCCCGCATGTATGCGATGAGCCTGGCGCTGACGACCGCCGCCGTCCTGCTGGGCATCGAGGCGCTGGAGCGGCAGCGCTGGCCGTGGGCAGCTGCCTACATCCTGGCCGCTACCCTTGCGTTGTACACCCACTACTATGCCGTCTTTGTGTTGGTGGCGCTCAACCTGTTTGTCCTGCTGTGGATGGAGTTTGCCCGCCGCATGCGCCCGATGTTCATCCCTTGGCTGCTCTGGCAGGTGCTCGTGGTGGCGCTCTATCTACCCTGGCTGGTGCGGGCCGGCAGCATCCTGTCCGGCTACGGCGGCAACGGCGATTCGCCTACCCTCATCGCCGCCCTACAGCGGACGCTGACGGTTTTTGCCGCCGGTGAGAGCGCACTGCCGGGGAGCCAGGCGATCTGGATGCTCCTTGGCGGCCTGCTGCTTCTCATCGGCATCGTCCGGTTAGCGCTCGGCAGCATGCGCGATCTGCGCAACCTCGGCCTGTTGGCCCTCTATCTCGGCGTACCGCTGCTTGCCACATGGTGGAGCGCACAGGCACGGCCGATCTTCAATGAACGCTACCTGGTGGCTGCCCTGCCGCCTTTCTATCTGCTGATGGCGGCAGCAGTGGACCCGCGCCCGCTGCCGCGCCGCAAGGTCCCAGTGCTGGACTGGGTTTCGGCACTGCTCGCCTGCGTATTGATCGCCGGGATGAGCCTATCACTCGTGCGCGCCTACAGCGATCCGGCGTACAGCAAGACGCGCGGTTGGCGTGAGCTGGCGGCGGCGGTTACGCGACTCAGCGCCGAGCTGCCGCCCGACCGCGTGCGCGTGGCACAGAATTTCCCCGATCCGACCTTGTGGTACTACTATCGCGGCCCGGTGGAGCACCTGGTACTGCCGCCTCAGGCCAACGACGCCGCAGGCGCGCGCGCCGCGGCCCAGGCACTCGCGAACCAGGGCATCCAGCGCGTGATTCTACCGGTGCAGCCTGCCGCCAACTGGGATGCCGGCGGGCTGGCCACCATGGCGCTTGACGGCTGGTTTGACCGCTCAGCCCAGTTACAGGAGGGGGTGTGGCCGGTGCAGGTCTACGACCGGCCTGCGGGCGCCCTCAGCCCGGTCGGTGCCACATTCGACGGCGGAATTACGCTGCGAGGCTACGTGGCTGCGCCGGACACCATTGCGCCAGGAGGTCTGCTCACGGTGCACCTGGACTGGGCGGCAGCAGCAGGCGCAGACACCGCAGACACGGCGGGCGCCGTCGATAAGCGCAAGGTTTTCGTCCAACTCCTCGACGCCGGCGGCCAGCTTGTCGCCCAAGATGACCGGCCGCTCGTGCTGAGCGCCCCGCGCTGCGGCCGGCAGCGGCCTGGCCGTCTACGGGCTGGTACTGCCCACCGAACTCGGTGCCGGCCCCTATCAGCTGATCACGGGTATCTATGATCCGGCGCAGGAAGGCGCACCGCGGCTGAAGACCAAAGACGGTGCCGACCACATTACGCTGCGCAGTTACGACTAAACCGGCGTGAGCGGGTACAAAACAAGATGCCGGATGGAACACTTAGAAGGCAAATAGCGTATAATAACGGGTCTGTACGGCCCAACGCCAACTGCGCGTCCGGCACCCAGACCGTGGGTGTATGCGCGGCGGCAGAGCGTTGCGTTCCTACTGTATTAGCCTGATGCGTTTACGAGTCCTGCCTTCTGTCCTCTCTATTGTCCTGCTCAGCATTGTCTTAGTTGTCGTGCTTGGCGCCTGGCGCCGCGGCGCGCCGGCGTTATATGCTTATCGGGCTATTGTGGCGCCGGAATGGGCAGCTACGCCAGTTGACCCGGCAGCCGGCGAGCGAAACTTGCCCGGGGTCCCGGCGATCGGCCCAACATTCAGCCCGACGGCAACACCCTGGCCCACAGCGACGCCAACCCTAGCGCCTACGGCCACGCCGTTACCGCCTACCCCGACGCCGCTGGTCTTTCAGCCTGCGCAGTCTACGATGCTGCTGACAGGCCTGCGGCACGAATGGCAGACATGGAACAACTGCGGCCCGGCCACCATCGCCATGAACCTTAGCTACTTTGGCAGTACCATTGACCAGGCGCAGGCCGGCGCTGTGCTGCGGCTATCGGCCGACGACAAAAACGTCAGTCCGTACGAGCTGGTGGCGTACGCGCAGCAGCAGGGCTATGTGAGCCAGCGGCTGGTCAACGGCTCGACCGACCTGGCGCGCACGCTGCTCAGCAACGGCATTCCCGTGCTGGTAGAAACCTGGCACGAGGATGGGCCGGATGACGGGATGGGCCATTATCGCCTGTTGGTGGGTTATGACGACGCAGCGCAGACGTGGACGGTCTACGACTCGTATGATCACACCAACCTGATTTCTGCCGAGCCCTATGGCGGCCTGCGCTTCTCGTTTGGGGAGCTGGACAACCTGTGGAAGGTGTTCAACCGCGCGTTTGTGCTCGCCTACCCACCCGACCGTGCGCCGGTGGTCGATGCGATCCTGGGTGCCTATAACGTCACACCGCAGACAATGTATGCTGCTGCCGCTGTCGAGGCGCAGGCCGAGCTGACCGCCAACCCGGCGGATGCGTTTGCCTGGTTCAACCTCGGCAGCAGCCTGACGGCGCAGGGGCAGTACGGCGAGGCAGCGGCAGCCTTTGACCAGGCGCGGGCGATCGGTCTGCCCTGGCGCATGTTCTGGTACCAATTTGAGATCTTTGAGGCATATCTGGCGCTGGGACGGACCCAGGACGTCGTCACGCTGGCAGACCAGGTGAACGCGGTCACGACCAGCATCGAGGAGATCCACTACTGGCGTGGGCGTGCACTGGCCATGCTGGGGGATACTGCGGGAGCAGCCCAGGCCCTTCAGCAGTCGCTGGCGCTCAACCCCTCCTTTGCGCCGGCTCAGCAGGCGGCTGCCGAGTTGAACATGTAAGTTACGTGCTAGGCTACCCCGCGACCTACGAGGTATGCCGGAATGGTGTGGGCGGAGCCTGGCACGGTTTGCAGCCCCCGCAGTCGATGCGGTACATTGACACGCAATGTCGATTCTGCAGAGCACCTATCGCAGCGCCCAGAACATCTTCTTTTCGCCCAACCAGCTTGTGCGGGGGTTGGCGCTTGGCGCCGTACTGGCTGCGGGTGCAGTCCTGATTGCGCTATTTATCGGCGTTGCCGGCCCGCTGCTGGCGCTGGTCGCTGCGGCGGCATTGATCGCGGCAGTGCTCATCTTGGCCGACACACACTGGGGCTTTGTCGCCCTCTGCGGCGTCGTCTTCCTGCTGCCGTTTGCCAGCCTGCCCTTTTCTGTCGGCTTCAAGCCGACCTTTCTCGACCTGGCACTGGGCGCCCTCTTTTTTGTCTGGTTCTTTAAGCTCGTGATCGGCCAGCAGCGAGAGTTTGTTGCTTCGCCATTGGGCATCCTGGTGGCACTCTTCATGTTGATTGCAGTCTTCAGCTTTGCGCTGGGGCTCACGCACAGCCCGGCCAACACGTTCCTGCTGCGCCGCTTTCTGGAAATCCTGTTAGGCGTAAGCCTTTTCTTTGTCACCATCAACACCGTCCGCAGCGAGGCCGAGATCGACTGGGTCACGCGCTGGATCGTGCTGGGCGGCTGGGGCTGTGCGCTGATTGCCGTAGCGTTTTATGTCATGCCGCAGGCATGGACGATCGGGATCCTCGACCGGCTGGGCCGTTTTGACTATCCCGGCGGCGCAGGTGCGCTGCGCTTTATCGAGGACGACCCAAACGGCGTTATGCGTGCGATCGGCACGGCGGTGGACCCGAATGTACTCGGCGGGATGATGATCCTCTTGACGGCGCTGCTGATACCACAGCTGGTAGCCAAACGTACACTCTTTCCGCGCTGGCTGACCGTTCTCATGCTGGGCACCGGGGTTGTGGCGCTCTACCTGACCTACAGCCGTTCGGCGCTGCTGGGGCTGGCCTCGGCCGTCGCCATGTTGGCAGTGCTGAAGTATCGCCGCTTGATCCCTTGGATGATTGTAGCGGCCCTGCTCATCCTGCTGCTGCCGGTGACGCAGGGGTATGTCGAGCGCCTGCTCGAAGGGTTTTCCGGGCAGGACCTGGCGACACAGATGCGGTTTGGCGAGTACAAAGATGCGCTGATCTTGATCGAACGCTATCCGCTGTTTGGCGTCGGCTTCACCGGCACGCCTGACATGGACATCTACCTGGGCGTCAGCATGCTCTACTTGATCATCGCCGAGAACATGGGCGTGATCGGGCTTGGCATCTTCCTGGCCGTCATGGTGGGCTTCTTCGTCATGGCGCTGCGGGCGTGGCGTCGCGGTTTCAGCCCGAGCCTCGAGCCGATCCTGCTCGGGTTCATGGGTGCCATCCTCGGTGCGCTGGTCAGCGGCATCTTCGACCACTACTGGTTCAACATGACCTACCCGCACATGACCGTGTTGTTCTGGCTGTATGTGGGTATGGCGACGGCGACGATCCTCGTAAGCCCGTCGAACGCACAGGGGTGACTGCAGCTTTTGTGCCAGTAGCAACAGCTGCCTACCCCAGCACTCTCCAGCGCTATAGCGCTTAGCGTTTAGGTCAAGTGTCCGTATTCACCAGTGGCGGGGGCATGCTACAATCTTTGTTTAAGAGACTGTAGACTCTTCCAGCGCGCTTGTCTGGCGCGATCGAACAGAAGGTAACCATGCTTGCAACCTACATGCAGGTGGCGGACGCAGTTGTGCCTGCGCAGCCACATGAAGCATTGACGCTTACCCTATCGAGTCTTCATATATCGAAACCCGATATGGAGCGCGTGCGTACACGCGGTTGGCCACTGCCGTACGAGATTGCAGGCCACACACTGAAGTTGACTCTGCCGTCAAGAGTTACCGATGACAGCCAACTCCAAGAGTTTCTGGTGCAGTTGTGCAGGCTGGGCTACAGCGGGTATATTGCCGACTTTGTGCGCTGGGCGTGCACGGCAGACTATGCCTGTCTGGAGCTTGACGATTTTTGCGAGCCCAGCGACCGCTTGCCCATCTTTGTAGGCTAGATAAAAAGAATTCGCCGGGCTGGGCTCAGGTCATTTGCAAATAATGTAGGACCCTGTTGATATTATCATTTAGTGGTTGCGAGGTGTCGACGGATAAGTGGTCTACCCCTAACGGCTCAAATGCACGCTGGATACGCCAGTACTTGTCCATGGTACGGTCGGCGGCAATGTTGCCGCTGATGCTGAGGTCTGCGTCCAGCCGTTGCTGGACCACGTCTTCCGGAGCCCAACAGTAGACAATCCGCAATGTGTGGCCACATCGTTCGCCCAGACGCTCCACCTCCTGGACCTGGACCCGCTTGGAGAACGGCCGCCCGTCAAGAATCAGCACGCGAGCTTTGTCGCGACGCAGAATGTATTCGGCAACCATGTAGATCACCTGCGAAGCGAGTTCGTTCTGCTCCGGAGAATAATCAAGGTCACAGCGGAGGGAAGAGCGCGTCGCGCACTTCATCTCGGTCCAGCACGTCCGCCCTTAGGTGTGCCGCCAAGGCACGTGCGAGATAGCTTTTGCCAACACCCGGTAGCCCGGCCATCACGACAAGCATAGAATCAACTATGGGGTGCGCTGCTCGCAGCCGAATAGCTGCATTTTCGTCATCACCACTTGCTCCACGGCATCGCGCACGGGTTGAAATGCCTTGCGAGGATCGCTCGGCCCATCACTTGTGCCGTACTTACCGCGCAATGCAGCAGTGACTGCCTTGCGAATGGCCGTGTCGATATTGACCTTGGCCGCACCTGCAGCGATGGCATCCCGCATAGCATTATCGGGTATGCTCGTCCCACCGTGCAGCACTAAGGGGACACTTGAAGCTGCGGCACATGCATGTACGAGGCCAAGATCTACGTCGGCTTTGCCATCCAGCCGACCCGGGGTATTGCCAAATGAGATAGCCAGGTAATCGATACCGGTGGCGGCGACAAATGCAGCAGCTTGCGTAGGATCCGTACGCGTTTCAACGAGGTCGCCGGTTTCTTCGTCCCAGGTTTCGCCCACCTGTGCTTCCACGCCGACACCCAAAGGGTGTGAATAATCCACGACCTCGCGCACCAACCGGACGTTTTCGTCATAGCGGTTAAGCGACAGCGTCGATCATCACGGAATCAAAGCCGATAGCAATACAGTCCTTGACCGTCGCAAAGCTATCGCCGTGATCAAGATGAAAATATAGAGGCACAGCAGTGGCGGCACGGGCGCCGCGAATCAGCCCGCCTAGATACGGCAGGCCGATGTGACGCAACGACCCCATGGATACGCCCACGATAACAGGTGCATGCAACCTGCCGGCGGCCGCCACAATTCCCTGCAGCACTTCCAGCGAACTAATGTTGAATTGGCCCAAAGCCCATCCCTCACGCCGGGCGCGGCCTATCATTTGGACAATGGTCATGGATCTCCTCGTTTCTGCAGGTCAAAGGCCAGCGCGGCTGCGCCCATAAGGACAGAACGTTCGGCCAGCACGGCCCGGCGCAGCGTCACTGGCCGCATCTCCGGGTACACTAGTGGCAGGAGCCGCAGCCGCAGCGCGGCCAGGTCTGGGAACTCATCGCCGACTACACCGCCGCCAAGCACAGTGCAGTCAATGTCTAGCAGGTTATATGCACTGCTTAACGCCAGCGCTACATAATCGAACCACTGTTCCACGGCTGCAATGCCCCAGGGGGCGCCAGCCAGGTACGCAGCGATAACTGCGGGAGCAGTGACTCCACTTTGGCCCGCCAGGCCGGCAGCAACACGCGCCAGGCCTTCACCCGAGGCGTATTGGCAAAGGCAACCGCGCCCGCCGCAGTAACATGGCTCGCCATCCAAGACTACTTTCAAATGACCAAAGACGTTACCAGCTGCATGAACTCCGTGTCTGACAATGCCATCGAGCACCAATGCATGACCGATCCCGGTGCCGATGACTACATAGAGGAAGTCGTTTGTACCCCGGCCGCTGCCATCACGCGCCTCCGCCAGTGCACCGCAAAACGCATCACAATCGACAGTGACCTTGCGCTGCCAGCGTGCGGTTAGGAGGTCTCCCAGCGGCGAATCGCGCCAGCCCAGATTCTCCCGCGGTGAACATAGCCGGTATCGGGCTCGACGACTGCAGCTGCCGCCAGGCCAATCGCACTGATATGTCCATGCGTAGGCTCCCACGCAGCGAGGCACTCTTCGACGAAGCCGGCCAATCCTTCAACAGGCAGCGTGGCGCCAAAACTGCGGCGCGTCGCCTGTGCAATAGCATGCACCTGTCCCGGGGCAGTAAACAGGCCGGCGCGCACATTTGTTCCACCGACATCCAATGCGACGACCGCCACGCTTAACCTTCCTTCAATCCTGTCAAAACGATGCCGCGCACGAAATTGCGCTGCAGCACGAGAAACAGCAGCACCAGCGGCACGGCGCCGAACACAGCCACGGCCATTAACCTGTTATAAGAAACAGTCAATTCGCTGGCGAACAAGGACATGCCAAGCGGCAGCGTGCGCAGGCTGTCTTCGTTGACTACGAGCAACGGCCACAGGTAGCTGTTCCAGGTAAACACAAATGTGAAGATCGCAACCGCACTGAGCGCAGGGGTACTGAGCGGCCAGATCACGCGAAAGAGAATCTGTAATTCGCCGGCGCCGTCCATGCCGCGCACACTCGATCAGATCGCGGGGGATGCCAAGCAGGTACTGGCGCATGATGAATATCCCAATGGCGGAGACGGCGGTGGGCAGGATCAAACCAGCGTACGTGTTGACCCATCCCCAGAGATGAATCTGCAAGTAGAGCGGGATGGCGATTACCTCGAATGGGATCATCAAAGTGGAAAGCACCACGACGAACATCAAGGTACGGCCCCAGTAGCGGAAATGAGCAAAGCTATACCCGGCCGCGGAACAGAGCACGACGCTTAGCAGAGTGCTGGCGCTCGCCTGCAGAATAGAGTTGGCCAGATACAACCCAAATGGCCGTGCAGTCAAGGCTGATACGTAGTTTTCCCAGTGCAGCCCATTCGGCAGCCATTCGATGGGGTACGTAAAAACGTGGTCAGGCGTCTTGAATGACGTGCTAACCATCCACACGACTGGCAGAAGGGTCACGAGCGCCGCCAGCCCAAGCAGCACGTAGATTAGCAGGGCGGAGCCGCGCTTACTCAAGGGGATCTCCCTGCAACAAGCGAAGCTGCACAAGGCTGAAGACCAGGATCATCAAGAAGTAGATGGTGGAAAGCGCCGTCGCGCCCCCCATATCCAAGAAGGCGAAGGCTGTCTTGTAGATCAGCAGCGGTACGATTTCGGTGGCCGTACCTGGCCCACCTCCGGTCATTACGTAATGGAGCGCAAATGTACGAAAGCCGTTGATGATGGAAAGGACGATCACCAGTACGATAGTCGGCTGCATCAGTGGCAAGGTGACATGGCGCAAGCGCTGCCATGCATTCGCCCCATCGAGTGCTGCTGCTTCCTGATAGACTATGGGAACAGCCAGCAGCCCTGCCAAGAAGAGGATCATGTAATAGCTGGTGGCATGCCACCAGCTGGTGATAATCAGGGCAAGGTTAGCGTAGCGGGCGTCGGTGAGCCAGGCAATGGGCTCGATGCCAAACGGTGCAAGCAGGCCGTTTACCACGCCGCGCAAATTGAACAAAAGCTTCCAGACCAATGTCACAGTCAGTAGGGGCAGGATCGTCGGTATAAAGAGCAGCAGCCGCCATCCGCCCGCAAAGACTCGTGCACGGGCCAAAAGCATGGCCACACCAAAGGACAAGAACCAGACAGGGATAACGGTGCCAAAGACGTAGATGAACGTCACCCAAAGTGAATGGCGAAAATCTTCATCGCTCAACACTGACACATAATTGTCGATTCCGAATCCATGCCGGCGCACTCAGCATGTCATCAGCGCGTAAAACTCAAGTAGAGAGCCTGCGCCATTGGCAGCAGGTTGAACACCGCCAGGTATAGTACGGCAGGTAGCGCAAAAAGAAAGCCCCAGATCGCAATACGAGTCTGGTAGCGAAGGTGAAAGACAGGCGCACGTCGCATAGGTGTGAAAGGCTGGGCATGGGAGTCGATCTGTCCTGACTCCCATGCCACTAGCGTTGCGGTAGACTATAGAGTATGGTGTGAACTACGGTTATTGGCCGCGTGCCTTGTTGATCTCATCGGCGGCCTTGTCCAAAGCGCCTTGGATGTCGCCGTCTTGCACAAAGCTCTCGATAGCGTTCTTGATGGCCTCGCCCTCTTCGGTGAACGTCGGCGACCGCCAGACAAAAGCGCCGTTCTCATAATCAGTCTTCATCCGGTCGAGGCCGCGATACTCCTTTGCCTGGGGCGTATCAAGCCAGCCCACGCGGCCGTTGATGTAGCCCGCCTGCTGCAGCATATCGCCGGGATCGGACAAGAGGAAGTTCAGGAACTTCCAGGCTTCGGTCGGGTTCTTTGATCCAGCGCTAACCGCGAGAGCATAGGTGTGAATGAATGATTTGGGGTTCGCCGGATCCAGTTGGGGATGCGGGCAAACCACGTAGTTCTCGTATACCTCAGGTGCATTCTCACGCCAGGCAGCTGTTGCCCACGGTCCGCCAATCACCATCGACTGCCGGCCATCCATGAAATCCTGGAAGGCGTATACCGGATTGGGTGTCGCCAGAGCCGGTCCGCCAGAGCCATCCTTGACGAGATTGTACCAGGTTTCCTCAAACATCTTGACACAGGCCGGTGAGTTGATGGCAGCCTTGCCATCGGCGCCGATCACGTCGCAGCCATACTGGCGCATGCCGCTCCAGTACTGCTGGGCATACCAGAATAAGTCAAGGCCCCACACCCAGTTGAAGCCCATGCCGCGTGACGTTACCGTCGGCGTCACGCTGCTCGAGCTTCTTGGCCAAATCAAAGAAGTCGGTCCACGTTGCAGGGCAAATTGCAGGATCATTCGGATCAAGACCTATCTCCTGCAGGTGCTTGCCGTTGATGAAGGTTACAAACGTATTAAACTCGGCCGGTACACCGTAGACGTTGCCATCAAACGTCATGCCATCGAGTGCCGGTTTTTCAAACTGCTCCATAACGCCCTGCTGGTCGGCGGCACCAAAGGCAGCCGGGTCTACCGGCGCCAACAGGCCCTTTGCATAGTACTTCGGGAAGAGGTAATCCAGTAGGTTGACAATGTCCGGTGGATTGCCTGCGGAGATCGCCGCCAACAGTTTGACCTCATAGTCACCGTGAGGGTATTCCACCAGTTCGATCTCAACATTTGGGTTGGCCGCCTGATACTCGACGATCTTTTTCTTCATCCAGTCGGTGGCGACGGTGTAGGTGTGATGCCAGAAGGTCAACTTAACCTTTTCGCCGGCCGGTGCAGCTGCCTCCTGTGCAGCTGCCGTGGCGGCTCCTTCGGCAGCAGGCTGGGCTGGGGCCTGGGCAACGGGCACACAGGCCGATAACAGCAGAGAGGCGACAATCAGCAGTGCCAACAACGAGCCTTTACTTGGTGTCAGACGCAACATAGTTTCTCCTTGATCCACTTTCTCTACCTGTATAGTTCGCGTAGATAAGTCAGTTCGTCGTACAACTCGGCAGCAAAGAGCACAATCAAACAGAAACACAGGTGGAACGTACTGCTCAGATGGGGGAGCATAAAGATGGAACATTTGTCACGCGGCAGAAATCACCTGCCTTTCCAACTTGAAGAATTAGCCATCTCGACCGAACAGCGGGTTGTCGGTCTGCGAGCGGTTGCGCCTGGTAGACGAGAAGCCAGTTAATTTTTCAATCAGCTATGTTCCACAAGAACGATGCCCGCAGCTGCTGGCTGCAGACTTGCGCAGCCAATCGCTGTACGCCTTTATCGAACAAGCAACCGGGCGCAGTATCACAGCGGCGACGCACTATTGAAACGGTTTTACCCTCCGAACAGATTGCCGAGCTGCTGGAGATCAGACGGCGACTTACCAGTGTTTCGCATCACGAACACTTGTTTCCTTGAGGATGGTACGCCTATCGAGCATTCGCTTGGCTATCACCGCAGCGACCGCGTGCGCTTTGAGGTTGAGCTGCTGCGCATGCCAAAAGTTGAAAGACCTATCGACAGTACGCCGGGTATGCTGGACCCAGGCTTACCGCAGGGGCACACGCTCATAGGTTAGCTGCAGCCGCCCACCAGCTTTTCGCTCAACTCCTCGACGCGGCTGAAACCCTCGTTGGGGGACTGCGCAAGCAAGGCGTCGTAGTGGGTGTAGCCCCAGGCAACGGCTCCAAACGCCATGTGCACCTGCCGGGCGGCATCGGCGTCGCGAATTTCGTCGCCGATCAGGATCGATTGGTCAGGCGCGATACGGCTGTGGCGCAGCACGGTCTTGAGCTTGGACGATTTGCCAAACACTGCCGCCCCACACTCAAAATAATCGATCAACGCCGAATTCGCCGGCCCCAGCACGCGGCGGATATTCTGCTCGGCGTTTGAGCTCACGACCGCCAAAACTGCCCCGCTGGCATGCAAACACTGGAGTTCACGTTCGATCCCATCAAACAGCAAGATGTGGTCGATCTGCTGTCCCATCAACCTGTGCACATGTGCGGCCATGATAGGGACCTTCCACATCGGCACGCCCAACTGCTGCATCAGCGTTTTGGCATCCAGCACGCGCAGCGTTTCGTGTTCGGAGGGGTCGATGCGGCGAAAGCCATATTGATCGGCAAATTGGTTCACCACGCTGGCCGCCCAGGTAAAAGAATCAGCCAAGGTGCCGTCAAAATCAAAGATTATCAGCCGGTAGTTCATCATTGCTCATCTTGATCCGTAATCAAAAACAGTCGATGCGGGCAGCGGCAAGGCCCGTAAGCGTACAGCGGCACAAGAATATATCAAGAACTCCGCAACATGGGAATTTCCATGCTTATCGGCAGTCAACTGCACATGGTACAATACTTTTCATGAACGCCAATCTTGAAACCCGCACGAATGAATTCGGCACGATTACTTTGGAGCCGTCTCCCGTTCCGGCAGGAGCCGGCGGCAGTTCCCTCACGCGTGGACGGCGGCCTGAATGGCTGCGCGTGCGGCCGGTGGACAGCCCCAAATACCGTGAGTTGTACGGTCTTTTCCGCGGCAAGCACCTGCACACAGTCTGTGAGGAGGCCATGTGTCCCAACCTTGGCGAATGCTGGGGCCGCGGCACCGCGACATTCCTGCTGATGGGCGACACGTGCACGCGCTCGTGCGGCTTCTGCAAGATCAAGACCGGCCGCGGCGGCCCGCTTGACCCGGACGAGCCGCGCCGTGTGGGGGAATCGATCCAAGCGATGGGCCTCAGCCATGCGGTGCTCACCAGCGTCAACCGCGACGAGCAGCCCGACGGCGGCGCCTGGGTGTTTGCAGAAAGCATCTACTGGATTCGCCAGCTCCAGCCCAGCTGCACCATCGAGGTGTTGATTCCGGACTTTCGCGGCGACTGGGCAGCGCTGCAGGCCGTGATGGACGCCCACCCCGAAATTCTCAACCACAACACAGAAACCGTGCCGCGCCTCTATCGCACGGTGCGCCCGCAGGCTAAGTACATGCGCAGCATGGAACTGCTGCAGCGCGCCAAGCGTATAGACCCGGAGGCGCTAACCAAGTCGGGCATCATGCTGGGCCTGGGTGAGACGTGGGATGAAATTCTGCAGGTGATGGATGACCTGCGTGCCCACGACGTCGACATCATGACCATCGGCCAGTACCTGCAGCCGAGCCGCTTCCATCTGCCGATCGAGCGCTATTACACGCCCGACGAGTTTGCACGCCTCAAAGAAGAAGGCGAACACCGGGGCTTCCGCTGGATGGAATCCGGCCCGCTCGTGCGCTCGAGCTACCATGCAGACGGGCAGGCACACCTGAGCCCGCGCAAGCTGGCGTGATGCGGCGCCCACACGTTCCTACGTAGGTCAAAAAAGCCCCGAGTGCCTTTAGCTGCACTCGGGGCTTTATGTTCTGTCGGTCACGCGGTGCCAAACTGGCGGTCGCCGGCGTCGCCCAGCCCGGGCCAGATATAGCCGCTGGGGAATTCATCGCCAGAGCCTGTCAGGCGTTCATCCAGCGCAGCTACATGAACGGCTACGTCAGGGAAATGGCTGTGCAGGGTCTCGATGCCTGCGGGCGCGGCCACCAGGCCCACGAACTTAATCCGCGAGACGCCCCACTCCTTGAGCACCTGCACCGCGGCCGTGGCGGAACCGCCGGTGGCCAGCATTGGATCCAGCACCAGGCACAGTTCGACCGTGGGTGCTACGGGCAGCTTGTTGTAGTAGGAAACCGGCTTGAGCGTGCGCTCATCGCGATAGAGCCCCAGGTGCCAGACCTCGGCCTGCGGGAGCAGTTCCCAAGCGCCTTCCACCATGCCCAAACCAGCGCGCAGGATGGGCACCAAGCCGACTTTCTCGGCCATGTACGTGCCCTCCATGGTGGTGAGGGGCGTCTCGATCGTGAGAGGCGCAACCCGCAAATCCTGCGTAGCTTCATAAACCAACATCGTGGCCAGCTCGCCGATCAGTTCCCGGAACTTTTTGGGTTCCGTTTCACGGCGGCGCAGGAGCGTCAGCTTGTGTTGGGCCAGCGGATGCCGAGACACAAACACGTTTGCGGTCATAGCAGCGATTACGGCAGGTTTGGCTGCCGCCCTCCTACCACTCGATTTGTCGCTGTGGGCGATTGCGGCGGCTTAGACGTTCGACTTCTTGTTGGCAAGAGACACACATCGTGGCGTCCGGCTTGACCTCCAGGCGCTCCGGCTCGATCGGCTTGCCGCAGCGTTGGCAGATGCCGTAGTCGCCCTTCTCCATCGACTTGAGTGCACTCGCGATGTCGACGAGGCGCCGTTCCAGGACCGCGATCAGGGCGGCATTCTTCTCGCGTTCGAACACCTCGGAGTCGCCCTCGTCGGGTTCGACGTCGACTTCGGCCTGCAAAAACTCACGCAGGTGGGTCAACTCCTCGTTGATTTGGCCCTGCTCTTCGAGCAGCCTTGCTCGTTCCTGCGCAATTTGATCGTCGTTGCTCATGCTGTGTCTCCTCCACAGGCAGGGGTAATGGGGCCGCCGGCACCCCGGCAAGCACGCCACCTGTGGTTGCAAAAAGGGATTAATGCCAAAACTGTCTGTTACAAAGCGGCAGCGCTCCGTGCGCTGCCTACAATGCCAAATGGCAGACAGTTTATACCAGGTTTTGCTCGTTTGGTCAAATCAAAGTACACTAGAACAAATGAACGAACTGCAGCGACTATGACGGACGAACGCAGCCACACCGGGCGCACGCCCAATCAACGCAAAAACTTTGTCGAACCCGGTTCGAACCCCGGTGTAAACCAGGACTCAAACGCGAGCGCGGGACCTGGTCGCGTGCCCGATCGCGCCGAACGCGAGGCTAACCGCAGCGTCGCCGGCGAGGTGCAGCCAGGCGACAAGCAGGTCGACCACGCCCTCCGTCCGCGCTCGCTGCAGGAGATGATCGGCCAGGAACGCCTGCGCGACAAGATGCAGATCCTGGTGGACGCAGCCCGCCAGCGCGGCGACGCCCTGGACCACGTCCTGCTGTATGGTCCCCCCGGTCTTGGTAAATGCATTACCGGCGACAGCCTGGTGCTGACACACAATGGTTTGTCACCTTTGGATGAATTTATTCCGTCATCCCTAAAGCCGGGCTCGTATACAGAAACGGATGCCGTGGTTTATGGAACCAGCGGATCTGGAGGCGGCCTCTCACGTTTATGCCAGTGGCACAGGTCCTTACACTGCATGTGAGGACACGCTCCGGCTTTGAGATTGAAGGCACCCCCAATCACCCACTGCTGGTAGCAACTGAGTTTGGCCCCCAGTGGAAACGGCTTGACGAACTGACGACAGACGACTATGTCGCAGTCGCCCACGGAGCAGAGATTTGGGGGAAGCCGCAGACAGCCGTCCTAGAACGGGCAACGTCTGCGATGAGGCGCCAACGATCAGAAGCAATTGTGACGCAGACGTACACGGCACTCTCTGCAAAGCTGGGGCGTGCGCCGACTACCACCGAACTGCGCTGGACCTATGCCGGGGGCAAAAGTGGAAACGTTGTGGCCCAATACACCGCCCGGCGGCTGGGCTTGCAGCTTGCCGATGGCCGTTCCGTAGCTCAGTACCCTGAGCCGTGGACCCTCGCCGACGTCTACCCTCATCCACAGGCATGCGAAATTGAGTTGGATGCAGATCTGGCCTATCTGATGGGCGTGGTGGTCGGCGACGGCAACATTGAGCGAGGTCGCGGCTGCCCGGCTTTTGTTATCACGGCTTCTGACTCGGACATGCAGTCCGAAATTCAACGTATCAGCCAGAGACACTTTGGCTTCTACCCGCGCGTCCGGCAGTATGGCAGCAAAGCGCCCAAGCTGCGATTCAGCCAGCGTATAGGCAGACTGCTGCTGGCATTCGGGGTGCAACCAGTTACGGCCGCCGACAAGGTGGTCCCATCCGCTGTCCTGACAGGCTCACGCGAGATTGCGATCGGATTTTTGCAGGGGCTCTTTGATTCCGACGGCTGCGCCTGGCCTGGAGGGTACGTCGAATTCGGCACCCGCTCGCGCGCTCTGGCAAGCCAGGTTCAGTTGCTGCTCGCTAATCTGGGTATCATTGCCCATCGCACCAAGAAGCAGCGTACGGGCTCCGATTTCTGGAACCTATTTATTGGCGGCGGCGATGCAGTTCGCTTCTTTGAGGTAGTTGGCTTCCGGCTGCCATATAAGCAGGCACGCAAAGACTCGCTGGCAAGAACAGCACGTGCGTGGAGTCGCGGGAACTGGTGCCGGGCTCCAACCAGGCGCTGCACAGCCTCCTGATTAAGACTGGCCCGCATCCACGCGCCGTTCACAAGACCTTCGACCACGTGAAGCGTAGCGATCGGACGCCCACGCGGCAGCAGGTGCAGCACTATTTGTCACTGCTGCCCGAGGAGTACACGCGTGAGCCAGAGTACGATGTACTACAGGAACTCCTCAATCCCCTTATCTATTGGGATCGGGTGGCGGCCGTCGAACAAGGCTATGCCGAAACCTTTGATTTCGTAGTGCCCGGCACGCATTCATTCGTGGCGAACGGCTTCTACAATCACAACACCACGCTCAGCCACATCCTCGCCCACGAGATGGGCGCCAACCTCAAGGTGACGGCGGGGCCGGCGGTGGAGAAGGCCGGTGACCTGGCAGCGATTCTCACAAACCTGCGCAAGGGCGACATCCTGTTTATCGACGAGATTCACCGGCTGGGCCGCGCGGTTGAAGAGATTCTCTACCCGGCCATGGAGGACTTCTCGCTCAACATCGTGGTAGGCAGCGGGCCGGGCGCCCGCAATATCCAGCTGAGCCTGCCCAAGTTTACGGTGGTGGGAGCGACGACGCGGCTGGCGCTGATGACATCGCCGCTGCGCGCCCGCTTTGGCGTGGTGGAACGCTTTGATTTCTACGACCAGGCGGCCGTGCAGGAGATCGTGATGCGCGCGGCACGGCTGCTCAATGCGCCGATCGACGTGGAGGGGGCGCAGGCGATCGCCCGCCGTGCCCGCGGCACCCCGCGCGTGTCGCTGCGACTGCTGCGGCGGCTGCGTGACTACGCCCAGGTGCGCGCCCAAGGCCGCATCACGGCCCAGGTTGCGGACGAGGCGCTCTCGCTGCTGGAGATCGACGAACTGGGGCTGGACGACCTCGACCGGCGTGTGCTCGACGCGCTGATCAACAAGTTCAGCGGCGGGCCAACCGGCCTCGACACGCTGGCGGCCAGCATCAGCGAGGAACCGGACACCATCATGGATGTCGTCGAACCCTACCTGCTGCAGCTTGGCTTCCTCGATCGAACGCCGCGCGGGCGCGTGGCGACGCGGGCCGCCTACGGACACATGCAGGTGCCCTACCCCGAACGGCCCGAGCAGAGCGGCTTGTTTGGGTGAGCCGACAGTGCGACGCCGTGCGACCTACGGACGTGTAGAAAGCGTGCGCAGGTTGGCGGTGTGCACGGCTTTGGCTGCCGGCGACTGCATGGCAGCCGGCAGCAGCGACTCGCCCACAGCTTCGATCATCTCCCAAGAATCGCCGCGCTGAACCACTCCTGGGACGACGCGGCGCAGCCCATGCAGGTAGGCGACGTCGGCGGCAAGCCGCTCCATCACGACCAGCTTGTCCTGAACCATTGCGCCCACGCGGGGGATATAGAGTTGAAAGTGATGCCCCTTCAGGATGCGCGCAATCAGCCGCAGCGTGTCCAACTCCTCCTCGCCGTCTGAGCCCCCGGCCAGGCGCGGCGGCGCCACGTCGCTGCCATAGGTCCCGCCGAGCAGCACGCCGATGGCAGGCAGATGGACAACGGCACCTGCCCGCTGCGAGTAGATGTCGAGAAACTGCTCGCCGATACGAATGTGGGCCACGCCGCCGGCCATCGTCTGCACGCGTGCCAGCCCACCCGGAGCATCTTGGGGGCTTGTCTCTGCACCCGTGTACAGCACGGCGACGTCGCCCTCCAGCCGGAAGCGCGTCTCCAAGTCGGGCGGCGGGTCGACAACCAGCAGTTGATCACGCCAAAGCCCTACTTGATCGGGCACGACACCCAGGCTGCGTCCCAGCACAAACATGGAGTTGGCCGGCGGGTCGCCCTCACTAAACAACTCAAGGTCCTGGTAGAGCTGCAGAATGCGCGGCCCAGCGCCTGATTGCGGTTCAGATGGGAGGTCAAACAGCGGAATCAGGCTGGGCATCGGGCGCAATCTCGCAAGCTTCGACCACACCCAGCGCAGACGGGATGGCGGCCAGTTCCACCGGCAGGTCGGCTATCACCACGCGGCCGTCGGGCAGGATGTAGATATCAGTTTCAGTGGGCAGCTGCGACCAGGCGGCGGCCTGTGCATTTTCCGCCTCTGCCACCTTTGGTGTGTCAGGCATTGGAGAGGTTTACGTCGATCCGGTTGTCGTCTTCGTAGTACTCGCCGGTGCGCTCCTCCTGCTCCACCTTGCCCAACTGCTCGAGCAAGGCGCTGATGTCTTCGCACACGCTGCCTTTTACGCCTTTGATGGTGTACTCCACCTTGCCGTCGGGGAGGATAGAGATTTCTATTTCCTGGCTGTGCATGTACTGCTCCTAACTACTCATACTTCAAGTCTTCGCGGACGGGGCTGAAGACCTCGGCCGCCACGAAGCCCTCGGGGCCGGCCTTGGCGCTGTGAGGTACGTTGCCCGGGATTATATACATCTCGCCGGCGCGCAGAACGAGCGGTTCTCCCGCGATTGTCATCGTCACTTCACCGTTCAGGATCACCCCAAACTGTTCGTGCGGGTGTTTGTGTTCGGGCACAGCGACGTGGGGATCGAAATCGATGCGAGATACCAGCATGTTTTCACCCCAAAAGGTCTGCGTCCGGCCGTTCGGGACCAACTCTTTTGCCTTGCGCGTCGCCAAGTCCAGATAGTACATCGTCCTCTCCGCTTCGTATTGGTCTGATGATTAAATCACTGCTGCAATTAGCTCCAGCGGCGCACGGTCATGCGGATCACCTGATCTTTGCCCGTGCGTTCTTCAACCAGCGCAAAGCCGGCCTGTTCCACCTCACTCAGCACCTTGTGATAGGCATAGCGCTGCTGGATCTGCTGTACCGTGTGCCGGATTTGCGCCATCTGCATATCGTCGCCTATCGCCTCGTAGGCGCCATCGTCGTTGGTACGAAAGGCAAATGTCGCCCCCTTCTGCTTGACGACCAAGGGAGCCTGTTGGCTGTAGCCACTCCATATGTGGGTAAACCGCTCGTTCTCGGCGTACGCCAGCTTGAGATCGTCCAGCGATCGCTTGATCAGTGCCAGGTCGCGCAGTTCGGTGCGCACCTTTACGAATTTCGACATGGTTCCTCCTAATACAACTCACGCCTAAGTATATGCGGCGTCCAGCAGTTCAACCGTATGCCAAATTGCTAAGGGATGACCCAGCAATTCCAGATGCGTGCGAATCTGCGTCATGCAACCGATGTTTCCTGTTACGACTGCCTGTGCGCCCGTCGCGAGAATGTTGCGCGCCTTGCGCTCGCCGATCTGGTGAGCCAGTTCAGGCTGTTCCAGGTTGTAGGTCCCTGCCGAGCCGCAGCACAGCTCGCCCTCGGGAATCTCGACCAATGTCACGTTGGGTATACCGGCCAGCAGGCGGCGCGGCTGGGCCGTCACGCCCTGGGCGTGCGCCAGGTGGCATGCGTCATGGTAGGCCACCCGAACCTGTTCAGGCAAGCCGCGCGGGGGAACGATCCCCAACTCGTCCAAAAAAACGGCGATATCCTTGACTCTGTTCCCAAGCTCCGCTGCGCGGGCTGCGTCGGGCTCACCAGCAAACAGCAGGCCATACTCGTGCATTCCTGACCCGCAGCCCGCCGCGTTGGTGATGATGGCATCGACGTCGTTCGGAAAGACGGCCAGATTGGCACGCGCCAGCGCACGTGCCTGTTCGCCTTCGCCGATATGGAGCGAGAGCGAGCCACAGCAGCCTTGTCCCCGCGGCACGACTGTCTCGATGCCGTTCTGCGCCAACACACGCAGCGTCGCCCAGTTAATCTGTGGCGCCAGCACCTGCTGTACACACCCCGCCAGGAGCGCCACGCGACCGCGCCGTCTGCCGATGGCAGGAAATACCTCGGGGAGCGGCTGTGCCGGCGGCAGATCGGCGGGCAGCAGTTCCAGCATACCGCGCAGTTCGCCCGGCAGTGCGGCGCGCACCAGTTTTCCCAACCGGCCGGCTGCCGCCGCCAGGCGGAAGCGCTCAGGGTAAGGCAGCGTCTCTTTGACCAGCTGCCGAGTGGTCTCATTGAGCAGGGGCCGGCTGCGCTGGCCTTCCGCCCGCTGGCGAAATGGGCTGAGCAGATGGCCATACGCCACGCCCGAGGGGCAGGCCGTCACGCATGCCATGCAGCCCAGGCAGCGGTCGATAAAAGGCAGTGTCGAGTCCAATTCGACGCTCCCTTCCAGCGCTTCTTTCATTAGGATAATGCGCCCGCGCGGCGAATCCATCTCTTCACCCAGCACCTTGTAGGTAGGGCAGGTAGCCAGGCAGAAACCGCAGTGAACGCAGTTGTCGACTGCCTCCGCCATGGCCGGACCCTGGGGGCCCAAGGTTTCGATCGGAATGGAATGATGCATGTGGTCTCGCTATGCCAATGGTAAGAACTTGTCGTTGGGGTCGAGGGTAGCCTTGACGCGCAGCGCCAGGTTCTGCCCCTGCCTGCTGCCGAGCAGAGGCGCAGCCGTGCTGCCCAATACCACGAGCCCGCTCAAGCCAAGCTTGGTGAGGTGGTGATCCAAATCGGCCAAGTTACCCGGCCAGCCGACCCAGGCCAGGTTGCCGCCGCTGCTGTACCGGCGAGCGGCACCGTTGGCAGCCAGGAGCGAGTCCAATGCCACAAGCCGATCCAGCGTGGTGGGCACCTTGACCAACGACCAGCCCCCCGGCGCCCAGGTAAATGAATCACCCATGCGCCAATATTCGGCCTCTGCCTCAGTATCGACCGTGCCTGCTCCCAGCCATCCTGCCAGCATGGCGAGCCGCTGCGGCAGCACCGCCGGCTGCCCGCCTAAGCGCACGAGCACCGCGGCTCCGGCAGCACCAAAGGCAGCCGCAGTAGGATCGGCCACGCGCAAGTCAAGCGCCTCCAGGTCAAAGCGCGTCGTAGCGAGCCGCCGCAGGATGGCAACCCCGGCCGCAACATCGGCCACGTCGACGCGCAGCGTGCCATAGGCTGGCGGCTTCGGAAATACCTTGAAGCTCAACTCCACCAGCACGCCCAGCCGTCCCAAGCTGCCGATCAGCAGCTTGTGCTGGTCGAAACCCGCCGCGTTTTTTACGACCTTGCCGCCGCTGCGCACCAGGCGGCCCTGGCCGTCGACAAACCGGGCACCGATAAAGAAGTCGCGCAGTCCACCATAGCGCTGGCGCCCGGCACCGCTTAACCCAGCTGCCACGGTCCCGCCAAGCGTAGCGCCGCGTGCCGCCAGGGGAGGATTGAAGGGCAGATACTGGCCGTGCTGCGCCAGCTCCGCCTCCACAACTGCCAACGGCGTGCCGGCCAGGGCAGTAAATACGAATTCACCCGGGTTATACTCGAGAATGCCAGAGAGGCGAGACAATTCCAGTACGTCAGCGTGTAACGTCTGAGCTGCCGCACTGCTGAAGGATATGCGGCTCAAGGCGGTCTTGGTGCCGGCGCCGCGCACCAACAAACGGCTGGACTTTGTTACTGCCGTCTGCACATCGGCTGCCGACTCGGCAGCGTAGAATTCGGCTGCATTGGGGATGAATACAGACATAGATGCCACCTACTCGCGCGATATGATGCCGGCACGCTCCAGCGGATGCGGTCCGTGCGCCCCCGGCGCCGGCGCCTCATCACCGGGAAACATCTTGCCGCGGTTTGCGATTTCACCGGGGTCGATGCTGCGGCGCAGCTCGGCCATCACCGCCAGATCCACCTCGGTGAACATGGTGGGCATAAAACGCCGCTTCTCCATGCCTACGCCGTGTTCGCCCGTGATTGAGCCCCCCAGATTGATGCACATCGCAATGATCTCGCCCGCCAATTCCTCGGCTCGCTCCAACTCACCCGGCACGCGGCCATCGTACAGGATCAAAGGATGCAGGTTGCCGTCGCCGGCGTGAAAAACATTGGCCACCCGGATGCCGTATTTTGTGCTCAGCCGCTCGATGGTCGCCAGTGCTTCGCCAAGCCGGCTGCGCGGCACGACGCCATCTTGGACAATATAGTCGGGGCTGAGCCGCCCAACAGCGGAGAAGGCGCTCTTGCGCCCCTTCCAGATGCGCGCCCGATCGGCTTCGTCCTTGGCCACACGCAAGTCGTAGGGGCCGGAACCCTCTATGACATGCAGCAGGTGGGTGAAGTCGGCCTCTACTTGAACGGTTTCTCCTTCGAGTTCGACAATCAGCAGGGCAGCTGCATCGCGCGGGTAATTGGCATGGACGGCAGCCTCGGCAGCTTGGATAGCCAGGTTGTCCATGATCTCGATCGCACCCGGCAGCAGACCAGAGGCCACGACCTGCGCCACGGCGTTGCCGGCCGCCTCCAGCGAGGAATAGGCTGCCAGCAGCGTGCGGTACATCTCTGGGCGGGGCATCAGGCGTAGGGTAATCTCGAGCGCGACGCCGAAGAGGCCCTCTGAGCCGACAAAAAAGCCGGGAAGGTCCGGCCCGACAGATTCCAGGCTTTCGCCGCCCAACTGGACGAGTTCGCCATCGGGCAGCACGGCCTTGATCCCGAGCACATGATTGGCGGTCATCCCATATTTCAGGCAGTGGGCGCCGCCCGAGTTAAATGCCAGGTTGCCGCCGATCGTACAGATCAGTTGGCTGGAAGGGTCAGGGGCATAGTAGAGGTCGTAGGGGGCCGCGGCCTTGGTAACGTCAAGGTTGATCACCCCGGGCTCGACCACGGCGATGCGCTGCTCGGAGTCCAGGCGCAAGATGCGGTTGAGCTTGTTGAGCGCAATGACGACACCCTCTGCCACCGGGAGCGACCCGCCGGACAGGCTGGTACCGCTGCCGCGCGCCACAAAGGGCACGCCGTGGCGGTGGCACAGCCGCACGGCAGTAACCACGTCATCCTGCGTTTCGGCCAAGACCACGGCGGCCGGCCGCGCCTTAAAGGCCGTCAAAGCATCCGATTCATAGGGGGCGAGCTGTGCCGGCTGCAGCAGCAGCCTATCTGGGGGCAGTGCCGTACGCAGTTCGGCCAGCAAGGAAGAATTGGTCATTGTACGTTCCCGGGCACTGCGCCAGGTGGGCGCCGGCTATGGACTAACAGCTGAATGCAAGGTCATGGGAGTCGATTCTACTGTTACATTGTATCCGACTTGCCGGAGACCGGCAAGCAAGCAGTGAGTGACCCATACGGCTCTATCCGGCGTGTGGGTTGAACAAAGAGGGCAATCGCGAGGAGATCAGTGCATGTTGTCAGGGCGCAGAAATCTGTTTTTGTTTGCCGAGTTGCTGATTATGGTCTGTGTGGCAGTGATTTGGTCGCCCACTACGGTTGCCCATGCGAGTGATGCGGCGACGACACAGGCAGAGACACCTGCGCTAAACTTGCAGCCGGTCACAGAGACCCCACTGGTCATGCGCGGACGCGTCATCCGGACCGAGAGCTACTGGAACGCCGATCACACCCTGATCGAGAGCCGGAACATCCTAGCCCTAGCGAGCGCTCCGTCCGGCGCGCTCGCTGCCCGTCCCGGACAGGAGTCCGCCCAACAGATTGCAGTGTACACCCTGGGAGGAGAACTGCCTGATGGCATGGGCATGCTCGTCAGCGATGCGCCTACACTGCAGCAGGGCGAAGAGGTCGTCCTATCCCTGCGCCGCTCCCTACAAGACGTGAACGGGTACGAAATTACCGGCGGCCAAAGCGGCAAAGTATTGCTGCAGCCTGCCTCAGCCGACGGTCTTGGCGCTCGGCAGTATGTCTACAACAACTATAAGTGGCCAACCTCTGTCGTCAGCTATCTTGTCAACATCAACACGCAGCAGGCAGGCAGCGACAGCGGCTCGCAGGACGATTTTCTGGCCGCCATCCGCCGTGCGGCCAACACATGGACTTACGCAGAGGAGGCCGATATCACCTTCACTTACGCAGGCGCCACGACCTCGACCAAGGTAGGCTTCAACGGGGCAAGTGAGATCATCTTTGTGAATGAGGGGCTTGTGGACGCTGCCGGCAATACCCGCCCCTTGGCCACAGCCCTTGTGTTCTACATGAACTCTACCATTGTCGAGACGGACATCAAGATCAACGATGCCTATACCTGGAATGCCGCCGGCGCGAAGCTGCCGGCGGCATTCGATCTGCAGAGCGTGGTGCTGCACGAACTCGGGCATTGGCTCGGGCTTGGCCATGACGAGGACGACCAGGCGGTGATGTATGCGGTGATGGCCGTAGGAACTGCTAAGCGTTCGCTCTTCGCAAACGATCTCCAGGGCCTTGCGGCGCTGTATCCCTGCACAGCAGGCGCGAACTGCAACCCCGAGGCACCTGCCGACCCGCCGTTCATCCCTGATCCCGTCTCAATCTCGTCCCCAGGCGGCACCAACGATCCGGCACCCCAGCAGCCGGCCGTCCCAAGCCCGGAGCTCTATTTGCCCCTCGTTCAGTCGTAACACGTTACCCAGGTAACATCCAGGTAACATCCAGGCAACATGCTGCCCAAAGCCTATCCGCTATCCTACCTCGGGCAGCTGATATGCGGGTACGGTGGCCGTCTTGTGACGGCCACCATCTTCGTAGACGATCTGCCACAACGGCGCCCAGCCCAATGTTACATACTGTACGTCGACGTCGCTGCGCCGGGGCTTTAGCTCGTCGGCCACAAGCGTGGTTTCGGCGCTCTCCCAGCGAGCAGTGATCTGATCGACCTCCGCGGCCAGCTGCTTCTCCAGTTCCTGGATGTCTGCCTGGAGCTTGGCGATATTCTGCTCGGTCTCCTTGACGTTGGCGGACGCGGCATTCGCCTGGTTCCACTTGCTTGTTGCGCTGCTGACCGCCCGACGCGTACTCTTGCCCGAGAAGAAATTAAAGACGCTTTCTCCAATGTTGACCCACTGCTCGGTTTGCTTCGCCTGCGCCTTCGACTGCGCCTCATTCAACGACTGCTGCATGCGTGCCAACCTGTCGTTGAGCGTGTCGATCTGCTTGGTGTAGGTCTTTGTCAGCTTATCTACCTCGAGATCACGCTTCTCACGCGCCGCCTGCTGCAGGCGAATACGAAACTGGCGATCCTCCTCGTCCGGGTCGCGCGCGAATTCCTAGTTCGGGCTGGATGCTGATCTTGAGGGATTGGTTGTAGTACAGCCAGTCGCCGAAGTCTTTGGCGGCGGCGGCCAGCTTCTTGGCCGAGGCGGCGCCTTCCGGAACAGGTGCGAAATACGGCCCTTGCTCGGCCGATTCGGGGTTGCGGAGCACCTTGCGGCTGTCCATCGGGACAGGTTCGGCACGGCCCCAATCGACGCCGGTGGCGCCATCGTCCGCGCGTGCAAGGCGCATGACGTCCACGTTTGCATCTACACGCCGCTTCGTGTCGGCGAAGCGCACGGTTGCGCTGCCCAGGATGCCTGGATCGTAAAGCAGGCTGGTCGACTGCACCACGATCTGGCCCCCTGCCTCGTTCGTCAGATAGCGCACGGCGTCACGCTCGTCAAAGACAATGGGCAAGAACTGGGGCGTAACTGCGGAATCGACGACAGGGGGCGACGGCGGTATAGCCTGCCGGTGCATTGTCTGCGGCGACCTCAGCAGGAGCAGCCTGGCCGGCAGCTATAGCGGCAGCGGCGACAGGAACGGCAGCGGCGACCGGAGCAGCGGCGACCGGCGTCTCGGCAGCAGCCGATGCCGCGGCCACGGCAGGAGCAGCCGCCGGCTTAGCCTTGCGTTCTTTCATGAGGTCGCGCACCTGCGGCAGCGTCAGCGGACCGCGCAGATAGCTCATGGCCCAACGCGTCGTGAAGACGACCGGCCCGTTGTCGTGCACGTTATGCATCAAGAAGACGCGGTTGCCCAACTCGCGTGATCAGCTTGTTGTAGTCGACCTCGTTGGTCTGGCCTGCTTCAGACAGCGCGCCCTTGAGGCCACCCAGCACCCGCTCCTTGTCGCGTTCGGCCTGCAGCTTGCCGATAAACCAGGTGCCGGCATTGGTCAGACCCTTGTAGTCGATATCCACCGGGTTCTGCGTCACCAGGATACAGCCGAGCCCAAAGGCGCGCGCCTGCTTGAGCAGGGTCAGCAGCGGCCGCTTGGACGGGGGTTCAGCCGTGGGGGGGAAGTAGCCAAAGACCTCGTCAAAGTAGAGCAAGGCGCGCAGGCTCGTCGTGCCGGTTTGCCGCCGCATCCAGGTCAGCAGGTTCTCCAGGAGCAACGTGACGATGAACATGCGCTCCGAGTCGCTCAGGTGCGCGATGTAGATGACGCTGTGCCGCGGCTTGCCCTGGGCATCGAAGAAGAGCCGGTCCACGTCCAGCGGCTCGCCCTGCAGCCAGGTCTGAAACCTGGGCGAGGCCACCAGCGTGTTAAAGGCCATGGCCAGGCTAAAGCGGTCCTTCTCCGGATAGAAAGTGTCGACATCGAACACGCCCAGCTGGCGGAAAGGCGGCTTCTGAATCGACTGGATCAAGCTGGCCAGGTCCAGGTCCTTGCCCTGCTGCCAGGCATTCTCGAAGATGTTGGCCAGCAGAATCCCTTCGCGTGAGCGCACAGGGTCGGCGTTCACGCCGGCCAGCCCCAGCAGGGCCGCCACGGTCCCGCTGATGCGCTCGCGGATATTTTCGGCCTCCGTCGCCCAGTCCAGCTTGGGGGCGGCCAGGCTGCCCAGGATGTTGATCGGGATGCCCATATCGGAGCCGGGTGTGAAGATGGTGTAGCCGGTATGCTCGGCCAGCAGCCGCATCCTGTCGCCGGTGATGCCCCAGTCTGCCAGGCCATTTTTCCACTGGTCAGCCGTGCTGGCGGCAAACTCCTCTACCGTCTTGTCTTTGCGCCGGGCATCGTCTTCGTTGATCCAAGGCTGGAAGTCGGCAGGCAGCAGGTCAGGAAATTGCAGCAGCAGGTTGGTGATGTCGCCCTTGGGGTCGATCAGGATGGCCGGCACCTTGTCGAGGGCTGCCTCCTCCAGCAGACCAATGCAGAGGCCGGTTTTGCCGCTGCCGGTCATGCCGACGCACACGGCGTGGGTGACGAGGTCGCGTGCATCGTAGTTGATGGCTGCGTCCTTGCGTGTTCCCTTTTCGAGATCATACTCGGCGCCAAGATAGAACGAGCCCAATTGTTCTGGCGGTGCCTGCATAGCCATGTTGTACTCCTAACGGTCAGTCACTTAACAGCTTTGCGAATTCTGAGTCGTCGATCTGGCGGCGCGGTTGGATCACGTGGCGCTTGGCCAGCTGTTGAGGGAGGCCGAGCAGGCCGGCCCACTGTCCGCGCAGGCGAGCCTGTGCCGCTTCTCCACGCCAATTGCGCAGGGCGTCCAAAGCGATGCGTACCTGGCTGCCGACGATCTGCGGCGCGTTGCGCAGCAGCAGCGAGCGGGGCATATTCTTGGCGATCAGCCAGATCGTGTTGCGGCCCACGTAGTAGGACGCCAATGTATCGCCCCCCGACTGGCTGAGCCGATGATAGACCCGCGCCTCGGGTGCGAACACGGCCGCGCAACCCAATAGCTGCGCCCGAAAACCGAGATCCACGTCCTCCAGGTACATCCAAAAGTCTTCGTCGAAGCCGCCGAGCGCCAGCCACACGTCCTTGCGATAGGCGGACGCCCCGCCGCAGCCGCTAAATATCTCGCCGCCGGCATCATACTGGCCGCGATCTTGTTCCCACACCCCGCGGTTGCGCGGAATGCCGTCCGTACCAAGCATATCGCCCGTGGTGTGCAGGGTGTCGCGGCGGTCGTAGAGCAGCAGCTTGGAGGCGACGATGGCGGCATTGGGGTGCGCTGCGATCGTGCGCGCAAGTTCTGCCAGCCAGGTTGCGGCGGGCTCGGTGTCGTTGTTGAGCAGGACGACATAGCGCCCGCGTGCCGCCGCCGCCCCCGTATTGCAGGAAGCAGCAAAGCCGATGTTGCGCCGGTTGACGATCAGCCGCACCCAGGGATGATTCTCGGCCACCCACTGCGCCGTGGCGTCAGAGCTGGCGTCGTCCACGACAATGACTTCACAATCCGAAAACGTCTGCTGCTGCAGCGCGCTGAGCACCCCTGCCATGTGGCGGAGCCCGTTGTAGGTCGGGACGACGACCGAGAAAAACGGTGCGTCCACCTGCGGCAAGGTGGGATAGTCGCGCCGGGGCCGCGGGTCAAAGTTCTCGGGCGCAGCACGAAAACTGTCCAGGTTGACGGCGATCGTGCGCCGCATGACGACACGGTTTTCCTCGCGCAGGCCGTGATACGTCTCGTCGAGCAGAATAGGGTCTACGTTTTTCGCCGCAGGCTGCGCCGGCATGACCGCCTCGGTACCCCCATTGGATGTTGGCCCGGCAGCGCTGTTGGCACTGTTATCGTCTGCCTTCTTTGTACTCTTCTTACCAGCTCCCGATTTGGGCTGCTTGGATTTCTTTTCTTCAGTCATTCATTCTCCCAATATTGGTTGTGCGCGCCCAAAGCGCGGTCGACAACCTGGTCTACCTGGCTCCGACCAACTCCAGTTGACAGTACTCCTCCACCGCCTCCTGCCAAGGACGCAAGCGCAGGCCAAGCGCGGCCCCAGCTTGGTTGATCAGCACGGCATGGGGTGGCGGCTTGGTCGGGCGAGTCCACTGGCCGCTGTCGATCGCCTCCAGCGGAATATGGCCGCGGCCGCTGGAGGCCAGCACGGCCTTGGCCAGTTCATAACGGCTGCACCAACCGTCGTTCACCAAATGATAAATGCCGTAACGACCGCCCTCCACCAACTGCACCATCGCCTCCGCGACATCCGGAGCATACGTCGGATTGCTGTGCTCGTCGTCCACCACCCGCAGCGCACCGTTGCGGTCGGCCGCGGCTGCGATCTTGGTGGGGAAATTGTTGCCCCCCGGCCCAAACAGCCAGGCGATGCGCACGATGTACAACCTGTCCAGCATCTGGGTCACCGCGCGCTCGGCCGCCAGCTTGGCGCGAGCATAGGTGCTGGCGCCACCGCTCAGCGGGTCATACTCGCGATAAAACACGCCCGGCGCGCCGGCAAATACTTCGTTCGTGCTGACCTGCAGCATGGCAGCCCCGCAGCGCGCACAGCCCTCTGCCAGGTACTTGGGAGCCAGCGTGTTGGCCGCATACGCCGCCTCGGGATTGGCCTCTGCCCCATCGACGTTGGTCCAGGCAGCGGCATTGATCACGACGTCGGGCGCAAGATCCGCAACCCACTCCGTCGCAGAGGGGTCCGAGATGTCGTGGTCGCCGATCTCCCAGACGGAAACTTCGGCTCGCGGCCGCCGGGCCAATGAAACCTGCAGCGCCCGTCCCAACTGGCCCAGCCCACCCGTGATCAAGACTCGCATTACGCTTCGCCTCCCTCTATACCCGCACAATGCGTGCAGATAGCGCATGTGCGCAACGCCTTCCGCCGAGGCGTACACACCCAATGGTTATGACTAGCCGGCGGCATCCTGCGACTCTGCCCAATTGGCCGGATCCTGTAGGAGCGGAGAGATAAGCGGGACGAAGCGCACACCCCCCAAGTTCTCGCGGTGCATCGCTCCAGCGCGCTTGTGCAGCAGCCACAGTTCCTGGTTATCGGCGTCTGCCCCGCGCGGCAGCACCATGCGTCCACCGTCCGCCAACTGGTCCCAGAGCGGGCGCGGCACATGGCTGGCGGCAGCAGAAACGATAATCGCCTCAAAAGGCGCTTCCTCCGGCCAGCCTGCGGCACCGTCACCCACGCGCAAATGCGGCCAGTAGCCCAAGCCGTGCAGCGCCGTGCCGGCCTGGTCGGCCAACTGCTCCAGCCGCTCGATCGCGTAGACGTTATCGCCCAACGGCCGCTCGGACGCCGTCAGCGTGCACAGGATGGCAGTCTCGTAGCCCGACCCCGTCCCGATTTCCAGGACCTTGGTACCGGCGCCGAGTGTCAGTGCCTGCACCATCAACGCCACCACGTAAGGCTGGCTGATGGTCTGTCCCTGGCCGATCGGCAAGGGCGCATCGTCGCCGGCATATTGGCGCAGTTCCGGCGCAATAAATGCCTCGCGCGGGACGGCAGCAAAGGCGGCGCGGACGCGTTCGTCGGTCACATCAGGCCACTGGTCACTGCGGCGAAAATCAGAGCCAAACCACTCGTTCATTACAGTGCGCTGCCGTTCCTGGAGCCAGTCAAGCCAGGTGCGCGGCCAACCGTGTCCCTGCCGTCGCCGTTCCATGGGCGCGATTGTACCACAGCAGTCACTTCCTGCAGCACCATCTGGGGCATGTGGTGGCGCATTGGCAGCACGTCCATAAAGCCGCAGTGCCCGCCCGTCGGGTGAATCTCCAGCTTGAGCAGCGGGTGAGAAGGCAGGTCGGAAAAGTCCTTGACGGGAATCACCGGGTCATTTGCGGCGGCGATAATCGTAGTGGGCACAGTCAACTCGCCGCGCACGGCAGCGTAAGCCGAATAGGTAGCGAAGTATTCGTCGGCACTGCGAAAGGGGTTCTGCAGCACGTGGCCGTAACGGCGGATCAGCCACTCGGTCATATCACGCACCAGCGGAACATTCTCCACCGGGTGGAAATCGTAAAGATCGGGATAGAGCGCCTGCTTGCCGCGCAGCGAACGCAGCCAGCGCTGGCGAAAGTAGCGTCGCGTGGCAGGATGGCTGTCCAGCGCATCGGTGGCCGACGCCGGGTCAATCGCAGGACACATGGCAACCACCTTGACGAGGTTGGGGAACGGCTCATGTCTGTGCCAGAGCGCCAGCCGCAAAGCGAAATTGCCTCCCATGGAGGCGCCCACGATGTAAAAAGGGCGTGCGCCCGCCAGCTCCGATACACGACGAGCCGCAACGGCAGCTTCTTCGATCAGGGTGCCGAGAAAGATACCGCGGTTGAGCGCATAGGGGTTGACCAGCGTGCGAGGCCCGTGATCGCGCAGATTGAGCCGGAACACATCGTAGCCAGCTTCGGCGAGGAGCTGCGCTTGAATCAGGTTGTAGTTGGAATGGCTGCACCCCTCCCAGCCATGCAAAACCAGCACCAGGCCTTTGCTTGGTCCCTGCCGGCGGCTGGCGTTATAGTATCCCAGCAAGCAGACAGGCCGCTGGGGATCAAGCCCGGTGCGGTCCGGCCCAGCGTCCAGCAGCAGCGGCTGCTCGTCCAGCGTCACGTCGATCCCCGGCGGCTGCCACATAGCTAACACCGTCTGGGCGGTCGCGCTGCGCACTAAGCGGCGCGGCTGGAAATTGCCATCAATCGTTCCTATCCATGTCCTATTCATAGTTCCGTTCATAGCCCAATTATCGCCAGTGGACACCAATTGTCCAGTGAGTACACGACCTGCCAAGTTGTTGAAACCTGCTACTCGTGGTATTGATCCATTTACTATGCAGCGCAGCAGGCTGGTCTCGTACACCCTCGTCGCCATCCAATTTGCCTGCCTGACTGCCATCGTGCTGACCGGTTCAATCCTGGCACGCAACCCAGTGCTGCTGGCCGTGGAAGTGGCGGCTCTGCTGCTCGGCGTGTGGGCCATTTTGACCGTCCGCATCGGCAATGTCAATGTCCTGCCCGACCCACGCCAGGAAGCTGTTCTTGTACAGTCCGGTCCCTATCGGTGGATCCGGCATCCTATGTACGCAGCACTGCTGCTCGGTACGCTGGCCCTTGTGCTTGACTCGCCCTCGGGACTGCGTTGGAGCCTGTGGATCGTACTGCTGATCAATCTTGTGATCAAACTGCACTATGAAGAGCGCATGCTGCTGGAGCACTTTGGGGGTTACGGAGCCTACATGGCCGGCAGCAAGCGGTTGATTCCCTATCTATACTGACCGTAATGGACGGAAGTCGTGCGAAGGCTTGGATTTTATGCTCGCTAATATTCTTACAGTTGCAGCGTTGATTAGCAGCCTGGTCTACATCGGTACGCTGGGCAGCCATGAAGGGACAGATCGCCTGCACTATGTGCTCAAGCCGTTGACCACGCTGCTCATTGCGGGCATCGCGTTTGTAATTCCCGTACCTGTGTCCGACACGTATCGCTGGCTCGTCATACTTGGTCTGCTGCTATCCCTTGCCGGCGACGTCTTTCTCATGCTGCCCGACGACCGCTACTTTATTTTTGGCCTCGCCAGCTTTCTAGTTGCGCACCTTTTCTACATCGGCGCCTACCGCTCGCGCGGGGCTTTGGCTTTACCTGGTGGCTGGCGCTGGTATACCTGGCCTACGCGGTCACCTTGGTGTACTTGCTCTGGCCCACCATTGCCGACGTACGCATTCCGGTGATCGTCTATGCTGCCGTACTGATGGTGATGGGTTGGCAGGCAGCGGAGATGTGGATAACCTGGAGCGATCTCAGCGCCCTTGCCGCCATGCTGGGAGGCATCTTCTTTCTGCTGTCCGATTCAACCCTGGCGCTGAACAAATTCCGCGCCCCCATCCGCCAAAGCAGCATCATCGTCATGTCTACCTACTGGGCAGCACAGCTGCTGATCGCCTGGTCTGTGCGCGCCTAGCTCGAGTGCTATTATGTCTACTTCCGACACATGGAGCAATGCCTTCCACACTGGTGGCTTGGGAACAAAGGTTTCTGGCCAACCCGACCATTGCCGGCGCGCTGCGCCAGCTCTTTGCCAATTGGATGGGGCTGCCGGCCGGCCGGTACCGTGTGCGGCTGATCGACAACTTCTATGTTCCGGCTGCCGACGGCCTGCCGCTTGCCACCGATCGCTACGAACCGGCGGGCGTTGCCGTTGGCCCGACGATCTTGATGCGCACGCCCTACAGCAAGGGCGCAGCCGGCAGCCTGGTGGCAGGACTCTTTGCCTACCAGTTCGCCACGCATGGCTACCATGTCGTCGTCCAGGACTGCCGCGGCCGCTTTGGATCGCAAGACGAGGCCGGCAGCGAATTTATGCCGTTTCTGCACGAGGCAGCGGACGGTGCGGCAACGCTTGAGTGGATTGCGCAGCAGACGTGGAGCGACGGCAAGGTCGGCATGTGGGGAGCATCCTACCTGGGCTACTGCCAATGGGCGGCAGCCGCGGGAGGGTCGCCACATCTCAAGGCGTTGGCGCCGATGCTCACCAGCTCACACTTGATGAGCTATCCGGCGAACGGCTTCCCGCTCGACCTCCTGCTGCGCTGGATGTTTCAGATGCAGACCATGGACACCCCCGAATCTGAGTATGTTCGAACGCATGCAGCGGATCAACGACGCTGTGGTTCAAGATCGCTTTCTGCGCCGCGCGTTTGACCATCTGCCCATCCTCACGGCGGACGAACTGGCGATCGGGCACCCAGGTGCGCTCTACCGCGAGATGGCAGAAGCCGATGCGACGCACGAATACTGGCGTGTCAGCGACCATTCGGCCGCGGTCGGGAGCGCGCCGCCGGCCGACTTAACCTCGGGTTGGTATGACCTCTTCCTAGACGGGCTGCTCGAAGACTACACGGCCCAACTGAAAGCAGCCCGACCAGCAGGCAAGCCAGTCCCCTACCTCACGATCGGCCCCTGGAGCCATCTCGACACCGGCTATCTGCCCGTCGCCTTTACCGATGGCCTGGCCTGGTTCTCCGCCTATCTGCGCGGCGACCGGAGCAAGCTGCGCAAGCGCCCGGTACGCCTCTTTGTCATGGGTGCCAGGCGCTGGCGATCGTTTGAGAGCTGGCCGCCTCCCAGCAAGGAGTACAAGCTCTACCTGCACGGCAGCGGCGCACAAAAGACCGGCCGGCTGCGCTGGCAGCCGGTGGACGCCGGAGAAACGGCTGCAGGCGGCGCAAACGCCTTGCCAGACCAGTACCGCTACAACCCGGCGCTGCCGACACCCAACCTGGGTGGCGCCAAGATGGGCACGGACGCCGGTCAGGTCGACAATCGCCCGTTGGAGGAACGCGCCGACGTACTCATTTTCACCACACCGCCGCTGCCGGGGGACGTAGAAATCATCGGCTATGTGCACGCCGAGCTGTTCGTCCGCTCGTCGCTGCCTTATACCGACTTCTTTGTACGCTTGTGCGACGTAGAAAGCAGTGGGCGTTCGCTTAACGTCTGCGACGGCAACTTCCGTGTCGAACCCGGCCGCGGCGAACTCCAGCCTGACGGCAGCCTGCGGATTACGGTCGCCATGTCCGCCACCGCCTATCGGTTCCTGGCCAATCACCGCATCCGCATACAAGTATCCAGCGGCGCGCATCCGCGCTTTGCCCGCAACCTAGGTGTGCCCGAACCGCAAGTGATGAGCACTACCTACCAGTTGGCCGACCAGACAGTCTACCACGACGCCATCCACCCGTCCGCCGTAGTCCTGCCCCTCGTCACCGTATAGGTCACGTCAACGGCGTGACCTACCTGCTGCAGGGGCCTAGTTTGGGAGAGCAACCATGCCTGACAAGCAGCACCTCCTGGCCACGCTCCGCACCGAATTCGAGCGCTGGCAAGCGCTTCTCGCCAACCTGGACGAAGAACAGCTCAGGACCCGCGCACTGCCCGCAGGGTTATCAGTCAAAGACCTGATCGGCCACCTGCACGCCTGGCAGCAGATCTCGATCGCGCGTCTCGAAGCCGTTGTCGACGAGCGGGAGCCCACCATGCCCTCCTGGCTCGGCGACCTAGTACCGGACGCACATGAGAACCTGGAGCGCATCAACGCTTGGATTCACGTCCATTACCGTGACCAGGCCTGGGCGGACGTCTATGCCGCGTGGCGGTGGGGTTTTCAACGCTTTCTTACCTTGGCCGCCGCCATTCCGGAGGCCGATTTGTTTGATGCCAACCGTTATGCGTGGTTGGGCGGTTACGCGCCGGCGGACGTGCTGCAGGGATCTTACGAGCACCACGATGAGCACTACGAGCCGCTGCCGGATCTGCTGCGCCAGATGGGGTGGGTCGCGGGCTGAAAGGAAGCGATTTATGCATACACGTGCAACCTATACGTTACCCGGCGACCGCACCATCGCCATCGTGCACGGCGATATCACGGAAGCGAACGTCGACGCCATCGTTAACGCCGCCAACGAGCACCTGCAGCACGGCGGGGGCGTCGCCGGAGCTATCAGCCGCCGCGGTGGCGACTCGATCCAGGCGGAAAGCAACCGGTGGGTACGCGAGCGGGGCAAGGTGCCGACGGGCAGTGCCGCCATCACAGGGGCCGGCCGCCTGCCCGCGAGATATGTGATTCATGCCGTTGGCCCAATCTGGGGCAGCGGCGACGAGGAACGCAAGCTCGCCGCTGCCGTCACCAGCGCCCTCACCCTGGCCGACGAGCACGGAGTGACCAGCATTGCCATCCCCGCTATCTCCTCAGGTATTTACGGGATGCCCAAGGATATAAGCGCCCGCGTATTGATCCACACTGCCACAGAGTATCTCCGCCACCATCCGCAAAGCACTCTTCGCGCCATCCAATTCTGCAACATCGACGAGGTTACGGTGAAAGCCTTCGAGGCCCAGGCACTATTTGTATTAGGCGAGGAGTCGCTATGACGCAAGCACATGAACAATATGACGCCATCATCATTGGCGTAGGCCAGGCAGGCAACCCCTTGGCGACCGCGCTAAGCCAGGCGGGCTGGAAAACGGCCGTGATCGAGCGCCGCTTTGTCGGCGGCACCTGCGTCAACGACGGCTGCACGCCGACCAAGACGATGATTGCGAGCGGGCGCGTGGCATACCTGGCGCGGCGATGCAGCCGATTATGGGGTTCACGTCGACAACGTCAGTGTCAGCCTCGGCCGAAGTGCGCAAGCGGAAACAGGAGATTGTCGACCGATCGCGCAGCAGCATTCACCGCCGGCTCGAGCGGCTTGGACGATATCGACCTGATCTATGGCGAGGCCGTGTTTGACGGACACAAATCGCTGGCCGTAACGACGCAGGACAATGGAATGCGTTACCTGAGCGCCGGCACGATATTCATCAACACGGGCGCCCGGCCATCTCAGCCCGACGTTCCGGGTCTCGACAATCCACGCCATCCTTTGATTCGACTACGATCATGGAGATCGACGTGCTGCCGGAGCACCTGCTCATCCTGGGCGGGGGCTATATCGGGCTCGAGTTCGCCCAGCTGTTTCGCCGCCTGGGCAGCCGGGTCACGATCGTGCAGCGCTCAGGACAGCTTATCCAGCGCGAGGACGACGATGTGGCCGAGGCCGTGACGGCGATCCTGCGCGAAGACGGGATCGATGTCCTGCTTGATACGACGACGGTGCACGCAGCCTCAAACCCCGAGGGTGGCGTCGTCCTGACCATACGGGATGCGCAGGGTGAGCGGCAGTTGGCGGGAAGCCACCTGCTGGTGGCCACGGGCCGTACGCCCAATACCGAGCGTCTCAACCTCCCTGCGACCGGCGTCGAATGCGACGACAAGGGGCTATATCCAGGTTGACGAGCGGCTGGCGACCAACGTCGAGGGTGTCTACGCGCTTGGCGACGTCAAGGGCGGCCCTGCTTTTACCCACATCTCCTATGACGACTACCGCATCGTGCGGGACAACCTGCTGCACGGCGGCCGGCGCACCACGAAAGACCGGCCGATTCCGTACGCGATCTTTACCGACCCAGAGTTGGGACGGGTGGGTCTGAGTGAAAAGGAGGCGCGGCGGCAAGGGCGTGCCGTGCGAGTCGCGTCCATGCCCATGAGTTGGGTGGCGCGCGCGCGGTGAAGCCGGCGAAACGCGTGGCCTGCTCAAGGTGCTGGTCGATCCCCAGAACGACGAGATCCTCGGCTGCGCCATCCTCGGCATTGCGGGCGGCGAGATCATGTCGATGATCGAGATCGCCATGATGGGCCACCTGCCGTACACAGCGCTGCACGACGGCGTCTTTGCCCATCCGACGCTGGCGGAGTCGCTCAACACGCTGTTTGACCAGCGTGGACTGATAGCCGGCGATGTACAATACCAACACTGATCAGGCTCGATTTATACCATCTAGCGAGGCAGTTATATGGATGCAATAGACGTGCGCAAGGCAGTCAATTCCCAACTTATGGCGGCGCTGGCCATGCTGGAGCAGACCATCCAGCTGTGCCCGCCCGATCTCTGGGTCGACCCGCAGGCCAAGGACCAGTTCTGGCAGATTGCCTATCACGCCCTGTTCTATACACACCTGTACCTGCAAGAGTCGGGGGCGACTTTTCGCCCCTGGCCCAAACATCGCAAAGACTACCACCTCCTTGGCCCTATTCCGTGGGAGGGCAACCTCATGCATGCGATCGGGGAGCCTTACACGCGGGCCGAAGTGCTCGAGTACTTGGAGTTCTGCCGCAATGAAGGACAGGCCAAGGTGGCAGAGCTGGACTTTGCCGGCCCTTCAGGCTTCGAATGGCTGCCTTTCAGCAAACTGGAACTCCAGATGTACATTATCCGCCACTGCAGCAGCATACCGGCGAGTTGGGGGCGCGGCTGAGCGATCGGGGCATAGAGATTGGCTGGGTTGGAGTGGCGCCAGCACCGAAGCACGAATAGGCGCGGCTCAGTCTCTGCGTGCGATCACCTGGTAATGGCGCGCCAAGGTGTTATAGGGACGTTTATCGCTGAGCGCCAGTTCGAGTGCTTCCAACTGCTCGTACACCGCCGGGTCATATTTGGCAGCGTTATTTCCCCAGTAGGGTGTGACACAGAGCAGGCCATAGTCAGCCGCAATCTCCAGACCGGCGTCTTCCAGCATCTCGCATGCCTCGTGTGCGCTGTGAACAAGCATGGGGCGCCAAACAGGATTCCTGCACTGTGTCCGTGTCGACCTGCTGCAGCGCCGCGGCCGGATTACCACGCAAAAACAGCTCGGCGTATACCACTGATAAACGATTCATGCTGATCAATGACAGCACACCTTGGGGTTTTAGAAGCCGCGCCAGGCCGGACAGCAAGGCAGACTGGTCGTCCCTCGCCGACAGGTACTGGATAACGTTGTGGCAGAGCACCGTGTCAAACGACTCGCCGGGAAATAGTTTGCTGATACCGCCAGCGTCCGCCTGCTGCAGTTCAACACGCTCTTGCAAGCCGGCGGCCTCAGCCCGGGCCCGAGCGTCGGCCAACATTGCCTGTGAATAATCGACGATCACGACTTGGTGCCCCTGCGCGGCCAGCGGCAGCGAGTCCAGCCCGTTGCCGCCCCCCACGTCCAAAATGCGCAGGCCGCTGCCCGCCAAGTGCCGGGCAAGGTTCACCTGCACCTGGCGGCGCTTGATGCGATTCCAGGGCAGGTCTTCCTCGCGCCGCCACTGCTCGATCTGTGCGTCAAAGACAGAGGCCGGCGTACCCATCGTTCAGACCCTACTTCTGCCCGTACACATTCATGTAGCGGTAGTGCAGCTTAGCCACATTCTCGTCCGAGATGACTTCGGGCTGGCCGATCTGCAGGGACAGCCAGATCGTGGCAGCAACGTCCTCGACCATGACTGCCGCCTTGAGTGCGCCTTCGACCTTCTTGCCGACGGTGAAGACGCCGTGGTTCTTGAGCAGCACGGCCGGCGAGGTGCCGATCGACTCGACGACAACCTTGCCGATCTCCTCCCCACCGATCAACGCAAAACCGCCGCAGGGGATGGGACCACCAAACTCGTCACCTTGCGCGGTCAGGTAGACAGGGATTGGCTTGCCGATGGCGGCAAAGGCGGTGGCGTAGCGTGAGTGGGTGTGCACGATGCCGTTGACGTCGGGCCGCGCCCGGTAGATGTAGAGGTGGCTGGCTGTGTCGGAGGAAGGCTTGAGGCTGCCTTCGACGATGTCGCCTTCCAGGTCCACGATCACCATGTTCTCAGGGCGCAAGTCTTCATATTTCAGGCCGGACGGCTTGATGACCACCAGGCCGGATTCCGAGTCACGCGCGCTGACGTTGCCCGAGGTCCACGCTACCAGGTTGTTCTTCGGCAGTTCCAGGTGGAGCCGCCAGACCTCCTCGCGCAGTGCTTCTAACATCATTTGCTTTCCTCGTCCCCTTCTATCAATGTGCTAATCGAGATGCAAATCTGTGAATCGGCGTGCGGTGCAGCGTGGCGGGCTACGCAGTGGCGTGCTGCACCGTTGCCTGCGTCTTGCGGGCAGCGTAGCCGCTGGCGCGCAGGATAAACTTCTTAATCTCCTCCACCCACAAGACCAGGCTGGCCATGACAGTGCACAGAACCCAGTCCTGTGCTGCCATTGGCGCAGTGTCAAAGGCATTGTTCAAGAATGGCAGGTAGATCACCGCTATTTGCAACAGGATTGACAGACCTACGGCGCCCCACAGCAACTTGTTGGTAAACAAATGGCTGAAAGCGCTGCTGTAGTCGGACCGCGAGTTGAAGACGTTGAACAACTGGCAGAAGACCAGCGTGGTAAAGGCAAGCGTACGCCCATAGGTCATGTCATGCGTGCCTGCGAAGAAGCCGCCCGGCAGCGCCATGTCGAGCACGGCCAAGGTGGCGATCGCCATCGTCGTACCCGACAGGAAGAAACTCAGCCACATGTCACGGTCGATAACGCGGTCCTTCCGCCGCCGCGGCGAGCGTTTCATCACGCCCGGATCGACAGGATCGACCCCGACCGCCAGCGCCGGGGCTGCATCGGTCAGCAGGTTAATCCACAATATCTGCGTGGCCGCTAGCGGGACAATAAACGCTTCGCCCACCTCGGAGACCAACCCCAATGCGCCGGCAAAGAGCACGCCGAAAAACATCGTCAGCACTTCGCCGATGTTGGACGAGAGCAGGTAACGCAAGAACTTGCGGATGTTGCCGAAGATGGACCGGCCTTCCTCGACCGCCGCCACAATGGTGGCAAAGTTGTCGTCGGTCAGGATCATGTCGGCCGCTTCCTTGGAGACGTCAGTGCCGGTGATGCCCATGGCCACGCCGATGTCGGCGGTCTTCAGCGCTGGCGCATCGTTGACGCCATCGCCTGTCATCGAGACCACATGCCCATCTGCCTTGAGCGCCCTGACGATACGCAGCTTATGTTCGGGGCTGACACGTGCATAGACCGAGTGTTTGCGCGTCGTCTCCAGGAGTTGGGCGTCATCCATCTTTTCCAGTTCAGCCCCACGCACTGCGACTGCTCCCGGCTCCACGATTCCCAGCTCAGCCGCAATGGTGGACGCCGTGACTGGGTGGTCACCCGTGATCATAATCACGCGGATGCCTGCGCCCTGCGCCGTGGCCACGGCTTCCTTGGCCTCGGGCCGTGGCGGGTCGATGATGCCCAGGATGCCGACAAAGATCAGCTCCTTCTCCAGCCCTTGCATTTCGGCGTTGGGTGTAGCGCTGTAGCTCTCGTGCGCGATGCGCCGATAAGCCACCCCCAACGTGCGCAGCGCCTCGGCGGCCAGCTGCTCGACCGAGGCAAGAATCGCTGCGCGCCGCTCCTCTGTGAGAGGGCGAATGTCGTCGCCGCAACGTTCGTGCGTACAGCGCGACAGCAGCACGTCCGGCGCTCCTTTCGAGACGACTGCCACCGCTCCTTCGCTCTCCACATCGGTCTGCACGGTGCTCATCAACTTGCGGTCGGACGAGAAGGGCACCTCGCCGATGCGCGTAAAGCGCTGGTCCATCTCCTCAGGGGTGATACCCATCTTGCGCGCCGCCACTATCAAGGCTGCCTCAGTCGGGTCACCTTGGATGGTCCAGACGCCTTCCTTTTGCTCGAGCACGGCGTTGTTGGCTAGTGCGCTGCCAAGCAGCGTGCGGCGCACGTCGGCTTGCAGGGTCGGATCCCCTACTGGTTCATCCGTGCCGTACATTTCCACAGCACCGACAGGCTCATAGCCGATGCCTGTCAATTCAACGCGGCCGCTGGGCGTAACGACTGTGCGCACGGTCATCTCGTTCTTGGTCAGCGTGCCGGTCTTGTCCGAGCAGATGACAGAGGCCGAACCCAGCGTCTCGACCGCCGACAGCTTGCGCACGATGGCGTTGCGCTTGGCCATGCGTTGCACCCCAAGCGCAAGAACTACGGTCAGAATGGTGGGCAACCCCTCGGGCACGGCCGCCACTGCCAGCGACACACCCAGCAGCAGCACATCCACCAGAGCGTCAAACGTACGCACGTTGTTGACCAACACGATGGTAGCGACGATCACCACGGCGATGACGATCACGCCGATGCCCAGGAGCCTGCCGACGTGGTCGATCTCCTTCTGCAGCGGCGTGTCCTCCTCGGGCTCAGCCTGCATCATGCCGGCAATCTTGCCCATCTCGGTCTGCATACCGGTGCCGGTGACGACGGCCTTGCCGCGGCCAAAGGTGGCGACCGTACCGCTAAAGATCATATTGACCTGGTCGCCGATGCCTGACTCATCCGTGATCGGGTTGACGTCCTTGGTCACAGAGTGGCTCTCGCCCGTCAAGGCCGCCTCGGCGACCTGCAGCGAGGTCACGTCGATCACACGCGCGTCGGCCGCAATCGAGTTGCCTTCCTCGATCAGCATGATGTCGCCCGGCACCAGGTCCATCGACGCTATCTGCTGCTGCCTGCCATCGCGCAGCACACCGGCCATGGCTGTGGTCATTTTCTGCAGCGCAGCCACTGCGGCCTCGGCCCGCGCTTCCTGGAAATAGCCAATAACGGCGTTGAGCAGAACGATGGCGATGATGGCAATGGCTTCGTAGGGCAGTTCGTGCATGCCTTCGATGTACCAGGCGATCAACGAGATCACCACTGCCACCAACAGCAGCAGAACGAGTGGATTGGTGAACTGGGCCAGGAACTTACGCCACTTAGGGATCGGTGGGGTGGCTTGCAGTTGGTTGGGCCCGTATTGTTGCAGGCGGCGCTGCGCCTCGTCACTGCTCAGCCCACGGACGGGGTCAGTCTGCAACTGCGCCACGACATCGCGGGCAGCGAGTTGGTACGGATTGCCAAGTCCGGTAGGTGTCGTGCTGGTTGCCGCACCATCATTTGGATTCATGGCTGTCCTCGTCTAAATCAAGTACTTGGGTTCGAGAGATGAAAATTGTTCGCTTGATTCGGCGTGCGGCGGTCGCCACCAATCTCATGTCCCCAGGACCTCAAGCGAACGCTTGCGTGCGCCGGTCCTGGGGACATGGGTACAGTTCATTTATGCTACCGAATCGATCGCGCTGCCCAGAATATCGACGATCGTGTCGACTTCCTGCTCGTCGATACTGAGCGCCGGCGAGAACGCCAGCGTGCTGCCGACCGGGCGGGTGCGCAGGCCGCGGGCCATGCAGGCATTGGCGATCTGCAGGGCCTTGGCCGGTGCCGCCGTCCGGCTCGCCTTATCCTCGACGATCTCGACACCCGCAATCAGGCCGCGCCCACGCACGTCGCCGACGCAGGCGAACTCGAGCAGCTTGCCAAGCCCGGTGAGCAGGCGTTCGCCCATCTTGGCGGAGTTCTCCACCAGGTGGTCACGCTCGATGATCTCCAAGTTCTTGAGGCCGACGGCACAGGCAGCGGCATGCCCGGAATAGGTGAAGCCATGCATCCAGGTGTCCGCCACCGAGGCGTTGTCGATCGTTTCGCGAATGGCATCCGAGATCTGGATGCCGCCGAGCTGCATGTAGCCGCTGGTGATGCCCTTGGCGAAGGACATGATGTCGGGGCGCAGGTCCCACTGGTGCTGGCCAAACAGCTTGCCCGTGCGGCCAAAGCCGGTGATCACCTCGTCGGCGATCAGCAGCACCTCGTACTTGTCGCAGATGGCGCGCACGGCCGGCCAGTAGTCGTCCGGCGGCACGATCACGCCGCCGACGCCCTGGATCGGCTCGCCGATAAAGGCGGCCACCGTCTCGGGCCCCTCGCGCAGGATGGCTTCTTCCAGCGCACGCGCGGCTGCCTGGCCGACCGTCTCGCCGGGGCGGATGTCGCCGGCATAGCGGTAGGGATTGGGGTTGGGAATGTGGATAAAGCCGCTCATCATCGGGCCAAACATCGTGTGATAGCGGGGAATGCCAGTGGCAGCGGTCGCCGCCACGGTAATGCCGTGGTAGCCGCCCATGCGCGAGATGAACTTGACCTTCTCGTGCTTGCCCAGGCGGTACCAGTAATAGCGCGCAGTCTTGAAGGCCGAGTCGTTGGATTCCGACCCGCCCGAGGTGAAGAAGGTTGTGTTGAGCGTGGGATGGGCGATCCCCGCCAGGCGATTGGCCAGTTCGGCGGCCGGCGGCGTCGTCATGCCGGCGAAGTTGGAGGTAAACGCCACCTTCTTCATCTGTTCGTAGGCCGCCAGCGGCAGTTCCTCGCTGCCGTAGCCGATGTTCACGTTCCACAGCCCGGCCATACCGTCGAGCACCTTGCGCCCGTCGGTGGTGTGCAGCCAAACGCCCTGGGCGCTGTCCACGACGAGTGGGTTGCTGTGTACGGTGGGGTGCTGAAGGGGATGAAGCTGCTTTTTATCGTGCTCGACTACCAGCTCGTGATCGAGTACGGTTGGGGCTGCTGTAGACATGTTTTGTTTCTCCTGATCCGTTATTGTCTGACTAACAATTAGGTGCAGTGTATCACAGAAAACGCCTGTGCCTCTAAGATCAAGTATAATTGGGGAAATTGCAGAAGCTGTCTCGGCATCTGAAAACAGTAAAGAAAGTGCGTACATTATGACAACTTTTGATATTGCAATTGTCGGCGGGGGTATTGTCGGCCTGGCCACAGCGTTGGCGTTAAGTGAACAGCGGCCGGGATCGATCGTCGTCCTAGAAGCGGAGAGTGATATTGCCACTCACCAGACCGGCCACAACAGCGGCGTGATTCACTCGGGGCTCTACTATAAGCCGGGTTCGCTCAAGGCGTCCCTCTGCATCGAGGGGCGCGAGCTGCTGTACGCCTTCTGCGAACAGCAGGGTATCACTTACGACCGCTGTGGCAAGCTGGTGGTAGCGACGACCGAAGACGAACTGCCGCGCCTCGACGCGCTGGCAGAGCGCGGCGTGGCCAACGGGCTGCAGGTGCGCAAGCTCAGCGGTCATGAACTGAAGGAATATGAGCCGCACGTTGCCGGCCTTGCGGGGCTCTGGGTGCCGGAAACAGGCATTGTCGACTACAAGCAGGTGTCCGCCGCCTATCGGCGCATCCTGCAGGAACGCGGGGTCGAGGTCCGCACCGGCTGGCGCCTGGTCGCCTGCCACCGCCAGCCCGACAGCCTCGTGCTCGAGCCCGCCCGTGACGGCTCGGCCGAACGCTCCGCACAGGAGAACGTTGCCTGCCGCAACCTGGTCACCTGCGCCGGCTTGCATGCGGATCATGTTGCCGAGTCTGTGCGGCGTCAAGCCCAATATGCGCATCATGCCGTTCCGGGGCGAATACTATGAGCTGGCGCCCGGCCGGCGCGACCTGGTGCGAAACCTGGTCTATCCGGTGCCCGATCCCCAGTTCCCGTTTCTAGGTGTACACTACACACGCAAGATCGGCGGCGGGGTCGAAGCTGGGCCCAATGCTGTACTGGCCATGCGCCGCGAGGGGTATGGGAAATTCAGCTTCCACCCGCGCGAGGCCTGGGAGATCACCGCCAACCGCGGCTTCTGGTCGCTGGCGCGGCGCGATCGGCGCATGGGTGCGGGCGAGTATTATCGCTCTTACAGCAAGTACGCCTTCTGGCGTGCCTTGCGCCGCCTGACGCCCGAAATCGAGGTAGACGATTTGATCCCGGCAGGGGCGGGGGTACGCGCCCAGGCCATGGCCCCCGACGGCAAGTTGGTCGACGACTTTCTGTTTGCTCCCGCGTACCGTATGCTGCATGTGCTCAACGCTCCCTCGCCGGCCGCTACGGCGTCGTTGGCAATCGGCCGCTATATTGCGGCGCATGCTGTAGAGCATTTCGAATAAACCCTGGTTCTCTAGTACGGCCGGCGTTCCCTGCAAAACATGTGACACCTCCGCCTGTAGGACAGGACACGTGTCACATGACAGGGGCGCCAATTCCCTCCATCATAGGCAATAGAAAGGAACGAAAGGATCGCTGCCATGGCTCTGCATCCACTCGCCGGCAAACCGGCTCCCAGTGAGCTGCTGCAAAACCTTCCGCGTCTCGTGACGGCGTACTTTACCCACGAGCCGGATCCCAGCAACCCTGCACATCAGGTCGCATTTGGCACCTCCGGTCACCGCGGATCGTCCGTCAAGTGTTCCTTTAACGAACAGCATATTCTCGCCATCAGCCAGGCGATCTGCGATTATCGCCGCAGTGAAGGCATCGACGGCCCCCTGTTCATCGGCATGGACACACATGCCCTGTCGGAACCGGCACAGGTAACGGCCATCGAGGTATTCGCCGCCAACGATGTCGAGGTAGCCATGCAGGCAGGGATGGGATATGCCCCTACGCCCGCCATTTCGCACGCTATCCTGACTTACAACCAGGGCCGCCATGCGCATTTTGCCGACGGCGTGGTGATCACGCCGTCGCATAACCCGCCCGACGACGGTGGCTTCAAGTACAACCCTCCTTCGGGCGGCCCCGCAGACACGAGCGTGACCAAGGTGATCGAGAATCGCGCCAACGAGCTGCTGCGCGAGCAGCTCAAGGGTGTCAAGCGCATGCCGTGGGGGAAAGCCAAGACGGCAGCGACGACACACGAGTACGATTTCGTCACGCCTTATGTGGCCGATCTCAAGAACATCCTTGACATGGATGCTATCGCCGCGTCAGGCCTCAAGATCGGCGTGGACCCGATGGGTGGGGCCAGCCTTCCTTACTGGCAGCCGATTGCCGATCTGTACGGCCTGCAGCTCGAGATCGTCAACAAGCACGTCGACGCGTCGTTTTCGTTTATGACCGTGGACAAGGACGGCAAGATCCGGATGGACTGCTCGTCGCCCTATGCCATGGCCAGCCTGATCGCGCTCAAGGATCGCTTTGACGTCGCCTTTGGCAACGACCCCGACTGCCGACCGGCACGGCATCGTGACGCGCAGCGCCGGGCTGATGAATCCCAACCACTACCTGTCGGTGGCGATCTGGTACCTCTTCCAGCACCGTCCCGGCTGGCGGCCCGATGCGGCCGTTGGCAAGACGCTGGTTTCCAGCTCGATGATCGACCGGGTTGCGGCCCACCTGGGCCGGCGCCTGGCCGAAGTCCCGGTTGGCTTTAAGTATTTTGTCGAGGGCCTGCTGGACGGATCCTATGGCTTTGGCGGCGAGGAGAGCGCCGGCGCTTCCTTCCTGCGCCGCGAGGGCACCGTCTGGACGACCGACAAGGACGGCCTGATCATGGACCTGCTGGCAGCCGAAATCACGGCCATCACGGGCAAGGATCCCGGCGAGCACTACCAGGAACTCGAGAGCCGCTTTGGCAGCCCACTTTACGAGCGGATGGATGCACCCGCCAACCGCGAGCAAAAGAAGGTGCTGTCGAACCTGTCGCCGGCGATGGTGACGGCGCAGACGCTGGCAGGCGAGCCGATCGTCGCGCGCCTGACGCATGCGCCCGAAAACAATGCCCCGATCGGCGGTCTCAAGATCGTGACGGCCAATGGCTGGTTTGCCGCCCGCCCATCGGGCACTGAAGACGTTTATAAAATTTACGCAGAGAGCTTTTTGGGGGCCGACCACCTCAAGCAGATTCAGCAAGAGGCGCAGGCCATCGTCTCCGACGCCTTCCGCAGCGCCGGCGTCTAGTTGTTCGAAAACGAGAGTAAACCTATGCGAATTACAAGCGCAGAAGAAGCCGTCAAAATCATCAAATCAGGCGATCGTGTGTTTGTACACGGCGGCGCCGCTACTCCAGCCCAGCTCGTCATTGCGATGACCAACCGGGCCGAAGAGCTGCGCGACGTCGAGGTCGTGCACATCCACACCGAGGGTCCCGCGCCCTACGCCTCGCCGGCAGTAGCCGACAGCTTCCGCACCAATGCCATGTTTATCGGCGCCAACGTGCGCGAGGCGGTCGCCGAAGGCGTGGCCGACTATATTCCGGTCTTTTTGAGCGAGGTGCCCGGCCTCTTCCGCAAGGGGATCCTGCCGCTCGACGTGGCGCTGGTCCAGGTATCGCCGCCGGACCGTCACGGCTTCTGCTCGCTTGGCGTATCGGTAGACGTCGCACGTGCGGCCGTACAGATGGCAAAGCACGTCATCGCCCAGCTCAACCCCAACATGCCCCGCACGCATGGCGACGGGCTGATCCATATCAGCCACATCGACAGCGCCGTGGTCGTGGACGATCCGCTGCCCGAGTTCCCTCCCGGCGAACTGACTGAGGCGGAAAAGGCGATCGGCCGCCACTGCGCCGAACTGATCGAAGATGGGGCCACGCTGCAGATGGGCATTGGCGCCATCCCCAACGCGGTGCTGGCGGCACTGAAGGATCACCGCGACCTTGGCGTGCACACCGAAATGTTCTCCGATGGCGCGATCGACCTGCTCGAAAAGGGTGTGATCACGAACGAGAAAAAGCGTGTGCACCCAGGCAAGATGGTCAGCGCTTTCGCTATGGGCACGCGCCGGCTGTACGACTTTATCGACGATAATCCGCAGGTAGTGCTGCTGGACGTCGCCTATGTCAACGACACGGCCGTCATTCGCCGCAACCCCAAGGTTACGGCCATCAACAGCGCGATCGAGGTCGATCTGACCGGCCAGGTAGGCGCCGACTCCATGGGCACACGCCAGTATTCTGGTGTGGGCGGGCAGATGGACTTCGTGCGCGGCGCCTCACTGTCGGAAGGCGGCAAGCCGATCATTGCCCTGCCTTCGGTCACCGGGAAAGGCATCTCGCGGATTGCGCCTTATCTGCGCTTGGGATCCGGTGTGGTGACCACGCGCGCCCATGTGCACTATGTGGTGACCGAGTACGGCATCGCCTATCTCTACGGCAAGAACCTGCGCCAGCGGGCGCGGGCGTTGATCGATATCGCGCATCCAGACCACCGCGCCGACCTGGAAGAGAAGGCTTGGGATCGCTTCAAGCGCTGGCCACTTCACACCGAAGAGCTGGTACGGGCGTAGGCGTGCACCAACTGCTCGTCACGCCGCTCACCCCTACTTACGCACGGCAAGCTGCCCGGCTGCACATTCAAGGTCAGCCGGGTACTTTTCTGACCAGCATGGGCGAGGATGTCCTGGCTGTCGTTTACCGCGCTTTGCCGCAGTCGCAAGGTGGGTTTGGCTTTGCAGCAGTCCAACTGGCCTCTCATGACACCGTCCCGGCAGGCGATGAACCGCTGCTTGGCTATATCAGCGCGACCACCGGTATCGGCGGCCTCTTCGTTGAAATGGCTTCACAGCGGCTTGGTGACCTGCTTCTCCCGCTTATGCGCCGGTATATTCAGGAACCAGGCCTGGCAGTGCGCAGCTTGCAGACCGCCCTCTATCCGTTCCTGGCGCATGAAGATGAAGGCGAGCCGGTGGCCGAACTGCTGTCGATCATGGTAGAACCTGCGCTGCGCTCATATGGCATCGGCGCGCTGCTGATGGCGGCCCTTCTGCAAGAATGTCGCAGCCGGTCGCTGAGTGCGGTGACGGTGACCGTAGACGCCGCCAACGATGGGGCGCAAAGGTTCTACCGGCGCCACGGCTTCTCTTCGTGGCGCGATATCACGCTTTATGGTCGCCCGATGCTCATCCTCAGGCGCGCATTGGCGCAGTAATAGCAGCGCTGCGTCCGGGCTGCGGCCGTAGTTCCGAGTATAGTGCCGGTCCAATTTGGCGAAACGCTTGCTGCCGCGGACAATGGATCGAATGAGCGTACTCGGGGGCATAGACAAGCGGCGGCTGGTGCTGATCGGGCTGATCGGTGTGGCCAGTGCGACCCTGCTGGTGGTGCTGGCAGGCGGCAGCGCCGCGTTGGAAGCGGTAGCGAAGGCAAACTGGGCCATCCTTGGCCTGGCAGTCTTGGTCCACTACAGCAGCTTTGCCCTGCGCGGCCACCGATGGCAGCGGCTGCTCGCCGCGCTGGGCTATCCGCTTCCCTATCTGTATACGACAGGCCTGCTCCTGGCGGGGTGGTTTGCCGAGCGCGCTGCTGCCGGCCCGTGCCGGAGACTGGCTGCGCGTCGGCGTGCTGCGGCTCGACACGGAGCGCCACGAGCCGGTGCCAGTGCCAAGCAGCCTGAGTTCCATTGTGCTCGAGCGGGTGCTCGACATTCTAGCCATCTTGATCCTGGGTGCTGCCTTTGGTTTTCTGCTCATGCGCGACCAGCTCCCCAGCTGGCTGTTGGCAAGCTACCTGGTCGGCATCGGGCTCTTGCTCGTGTTTGGGGCAGTGCTCGTCCTGGCGCCACCAGTTCTCCATTGGCTGCGCGGGCTGTGGCAGCACCGCTATTGGCAGCTGGTTATCGACTTTGTAACGCACTTTGTCGACGGCCTGCGGACACTTTTTCGCCAACCCCCAACGGCAGTCCTTGTGATTGCGGAGAGTCTTATCATCTGGTTGTGCGATGCGCTGGTGTTGTGGCTCGTGGCGATCAGCCTTGCTGCGCCGCTGTCGCTGCCGGCCGCAGCGTTTATTGCGCTCACCGTAGATGTGCTGGCCGCCATCCCGCTGACACCGGGCGGTGTCGGCCAGATTGACGCCGCCTACGCGGGGCTGCTGACACTGCTGGCGCTGCCTACACTCAACGTCGGTGCCGTCGTGTTGGTCGTGCGTTTTATCACCTACTGGAGCTTCCTCGCTTTCAGCGGCCTGGTCGCGCTCGCAGGGGGCTTTGGCAGCCTGATGCCAGGCGCCCTGGCCACACGGGCGGAAGGGGCAGAGAGGCAAGCTGTGCCGATGCAAGAGCCTTCCAGTGCGCACCACATCGCGACTGACGACGCTTCTGGGCCCGGGAACAACTGCTGGCGAGCCGACACGCGCAGTCAGACGCCTGCGCTCCATCTGTATGAAGCGACTTGCCGATTGGTATCGCATCCACTACTGGTTTGGCGTGCTGCTGCTCCTGTTTGTTGCCATGCGCATGCTGGCGATCCTGCTCTTTCGCCCGGGCGGCTTTTTTGCCGATAACTCCGACTACGAGTTCTATCAGCTCTGGGGCCAGATGGGGCCCAGCGGCTATACCACTTTCCAAAACTTGTGGACGGCCTATCCGCCGCTGTTTCCGGCTCTGATGCTGCCGGTCTTTGAGTTCGCAAGCCGAATCCCGCCCTGGGTTGAGCCGCGCCTCTTCTTTCATCTGCTCTTCGGCGGGATGCTCCTGCTGTTTGAGACAGGCAACCTCTTGCTCATCTATCGCCTGGGCAATCGCCTAGGGACAGGACTGGGAGCAAAGCAGGAGCAGAGCTGGAGACAGCTGCGAGGCCCCACAAAGAAGCACAGTTCGCGGAAGGCACGGGGCTCCTGCCCGGCCTGCTGCCGGCAGTGCTCTATGCGCTGCTGTTTGCACCCTTGTACACGCTGCTAGGCTGGTTCGAGGCAATGCCCCTCTTCTTTATGCTGTTGGGGCTTGATCTGCTGCTGCTGTCGCGGCGATGGGGATGGATGGGCAGCGCTGTCGCCGCTGCGCTCGGCTTCCTGATTAAGTTGACCCCCATTCTGCTGGTCCCCATTGCGGTGCGCTGGCTGGGGGCAAAGCTGAGCTGGGCGGCCGCACGCAAAGAGTGGTTCAACCGGCGGTCGCCAGGTAACCTGCTGCGACCCACGCTGTATGTCTTGGTGTTTGGCGCAGTTACGCTGGGCGTCGGACTGCTCGCATTGGGGCCGAATTTTAACCCGCAGTTGGCGCTCAGCAGCTTCCGCATCAACGCCATCCGCCCGCCTTGGCAGAGCATCTGGGCGCTGCTCGACGGCTACTATGGCTATGGGCTGGTGCCCGATCGACATGCGCAACCTGCAGGGGCTTGCGACCGGCGATCAGTGGCAGACGCGCCTGCCTTGGGGCGTGATCGGCCTGGCCTTTGCAGGGCTCTACCTGTGGCTCTATACCCGGCGTTATGATTGGACGTGCGCCCGCACGCCTGTCGTCTTCGCTGGCGTGAGCGTAATCTGGTTGTTTCTCTACAGCAAGGGTTGGAGCCCGCAGTTCGTCGTGTGGGTGCTTGCCTTTCTGGTGCTGTTGACGCCCAATATGCACGGAGTCGTGCTGGCAATAGCTTTAACGGCAGCTAATTTTGTCGAGTCGACGGTTTTTCTGCTTGTGCTGCCCAATGAGCATTGGCTGCTGGTCGCCACCGTGCTGGTGCGCACGCTGCTGTTGGTGCTGCTTGCAGTAGAGTGGCTTGGGCAAATCTGGCCGGCAGCCACGACAGGCCGCCGCCTGCAGACATATGCGGCGCGCCTGGCCTGGATCGTCGTAGGTGTCGCGCTCCTGGCCGCGCTGTTCGGCGCACCGCGCGCTGCGCAGGCCTACTGGGAGCGCCGCACGGCGGAACACCCCTGCCGTGAGGCCATTGCGCTGCTGCAGCAAGACGCAAGTGCAGGCAGGGGGACGATTATCACGCCCCAAATCACGGCCTGGCGCGACCTCTACCCGTGGCTGCGTGACGAGTACGCTATCCACGTGCTGGACGGCTACGATCCCAATGATCGTCCCGCGGTAGAAGTTATGGGTGACAAGCTGGCACAGCTGGCGCTCGGGGGTGAATTCTGGTGGGTCGAACAGGCGGCGAGTGACGGCCCGGGCAGCAGCATGCCGAACTGGTCGCCCGTCCTGCGCCGTTTCATGGCCCAGTCCGGCGCAGCGCTCCTTGACGAGCAGATGCTCGGAGACTGCCATCTGGCGCGCGTGTGGCGGCGCTGGGCGACCAGCCGGCGCTCGCTACTGTAGACACAACCGGTGGCCCGATCAAGCTGCTGGCGGCGGACGTCGGCACGCCGCATGCCGGTGCAGCAGAAGGGACGCCAGACAGCCGTATTCTGCCGGTGGTGTTATACTGGCAGGCAGCGGCGCCGGTAGGTGCAAGCTATACAGTGTTTACACAGCTGTTCGATCCGTCGGGGCGCCTCATTGCACAACACGACAACCTGCCGGTGCAGGGGCTGGCGCCAACCGATACATGGCAGGCAGGAACGCCAATCCGCGACCCCTATCGGCTGGAACTGCCGCCAGACACGGCGCCAGGAGACTACGACCTGCAAATAGGCATGTATGACAGTCAGGGCCGGCGCATCGCTGACGATGCCGGACGGAACGCGTGCCGACCACCTATCGTTACCTGTTCATGTCGATTGACCGCCTTGATCGACTATCGACTCCACCGATGCAAACTCGCCCGCTCGACGTAAGCCCCAAGGACCGCAGTACAGCCTTTTTTCTGTTTGGCTTTCTGCTCGCCTGCTACCTGCTGACCTTTACCGGCCAGATCGACAGCAGCGACGGGCTCTCGATGTTTGCCACCACCGAGAGCTTTGTCCGCACCGGCTCGTTCGACAGCAACCAGCTGCTGTGGATGGGCAATCAGCAGGGCAACATCGGCGTCGGCGGCGACTTGTACTCGCGCAAGGGCTACGGCATGGTGCTGCTGGCGATGCCGCTCGTATGGCTGGCCAAGCAGTGGGGGGCAGTGGGCCTGGTCCATGCGGCGCTCCTGCTCAACCCACTGGTCACAGCCTGGACGGGTGCGCTCCTGTTCCGCGCGGGCCGCCGGCTGGGTTGGTCGCGGCCCACATCGATCGCCACGGCGCTGCTGTTTGGCCTGGCGACGATGGCCTGGCCCTATACGCAGGGGTACTTCAGCGATCCTATCTGTGGCTGGGGGCTGCTGGCCGCTGCCTATGCGCTCTTGGCCTATGCGCAGTCCGGGCGCAAGCTGTACCTGTTTGGTGCAGGTGTGGCTTGGGGCATTGCCTTTCTCACCCGCTCCATCAACCTGATCACGCTGCCGATCTATCTGCTTGCCCTGTTCTGGGTCCTTGACGCCGTGACCGGCAGCGCCGGCATGACGCTGCGAGAGCGGCTGCGCGCCGCCTTTTGGCGCAACTGGCGCCCGGTGGTCAGCTTCTTCATTCCGGTTGTCGCCGCGGGGTTGGTAGCATTGTGGTGGAACTGGGCACGCTACGGCAGCATCTTTGACACCGGTTATGTTTCGACCGAGTCATTCACCGGCGATCTGCTGGTCGGGCTGTACGGTTTGACCATTGGGCCTGCCCGTGGGTTTATCTGGTATAACCCTGTCCTGCTGCTCGCCATCCCGGGAGCCATCGTCTTCTGGCGCAGCCACCGGCGCATCTTCATATTCAGCGTCCTCCTGACCGCGCTCTATGTCGTCGTCTACGCCAAGTGGTATATGTGGCACGGCGGCTACAGCTGGGGGCCGCGCTTCCTGGTGCCGATCGTGCCCTTTGTCAGCCTGGTTGCAGGGGGCGGCTGGGACACGCTGATTTCCCGGCGGCGCTGGGGCTGGCCGGGCTTGCTGCTGGCGGCGCTGCTAACGACCTGGTCTGTGGTGGTACAGTGGCTGGGGCTGGCCGTGCCGTTTTCGCTGGTGCAGGACTGGCTGGCGGCCAACGTGCAGCCACTGTTTGCACCGCAGACCTTTACGGAACTGCGCTATTCCCCCTTGGTGCTGCAGTGGCAGTTCCTTGCGCCGCAGAACATCCAATTTGCCTGGTGGCAAGCCGGCGCAGCGCATGACACGGTCAATTGGCTGTCAGTCGCCATGCCGCTGGCAGGCGTGCTGGCCGGCCTTATCTTGCTCGTGCAGCTGCTGCGGAGCCGCCAGCCTGACGATCGCGACGACCGGGCGCGCAACTGGCTGTACGGCGGGGCATTGATTGCGATCACCCTGGCTGTTCTCACCTACGTGCAGGCGACGCTCGGCAGCACTACTATCGATACGGCGAGCCGGCGCATTGCCGACGGCGAGCGAGACGGCGATGCTGTGCTCAACCTCCGCCCCGACCAGAGCCAGGCGCTTGCCAACAACTATCGTGGCAACCTGCCTGTCTACGGCTTTTTCAACGGCGAAACGCTGTCGCCTGACCAGGAAGCCTGGCTCCAGCAGCTGCGCCAGCGTTATACCCGGCTGTGGGTCCTGCCGGACAGCAGCCCGCCCGAAAAGTCGGGCTGGGAGCGCGCCTTGCGCGGGTCGGACTTCTTGTTGGTCAACGATCGAGTTTCCAGCAGTAACAACCAGCGGCTTGGGCTGTTTGCGTTAGCGCCAAACCAGGAGTTGGCCGAAGCCGGCTTGGGAACCGTCTTTGGCGATCCGGCGGCGCCGCCGCCTGTGACGGAGGCGAACGGCTGGTTCCGGTTAGACGGCTACGCCGTCACTGCGGAAGCGCGCCCTGGGGATGCCGTCCTGCTCACGCTGCTGTGGCAGGACCTGGCCGCAGTGGATGACAATTATCAGGTGTTCGTCCATCTGCTGGACGAGCAAGGGAATAAAATAGAACAAGCAGATGGTCAACCGGTACAGTGGCTGCGCCCTACCAGCACATGGCAGCCGGGAGAAAAAATCGCCGACCATTATGGCCTGCTGCTGCCTGCTACCCTGCCCAGCGGCGAGTATTCGATCGCCGTTGGGCTTTACCACCCCGTGACAGGCCAGCGCCTGCCGGTCAGCGCGGGGCCAAGCAGCTATGCAATTGACCTGGGCCCAATTTTGGTTCGCCAGTAGACTCGGTAAGAATATTCCTATGATGAAATGGCTCCTACGTAAGACAACCTGGGTCAGCACCGGCTGCGCCCTCGCGTTGTTATTGGCCGGCTGTGGCGGCTCGCCGGAACCTACCCCCACACCCACTGCTACGGCGGCACCACCTACTCCAACTGCGACGGCAGCACCCCCTACCCCTACCCCGGCGCCGCTGGAACAGATACCAACCTCCCAGCCCACGGGAGCCAGCGAGGCACCATCTTCCGATCCGGCCCTTACGACCCCGCCGGCCGGTGCGGTAGCCAGTGTCTCCGAACCGTCTGTCGTGGACGAAGGCGACTGCGCCGTGCAGTACGATTTAGATCTGGCCGGCTACCCCGACCTGCTCGCCAAGATGGGGTGCGCACTGGAGCCGGCCACCAACAACGACGTCGGCTATCAACGAGTTTGGCAAAGGTCCCGACTACAACCGCTTCATGCTGTGGTTCAGCGACGAGTTGCAGATCTATGTGCTCTTCCCAGACCAGACCTGGCAGGCCTACTTGGACACCTGGCGCGAGGGGCAGCCGGAGCTGTCGTGCAATCCGCTGAGCGTGCCGCCCACGTCGCCGCCGCTGCCGCGGCGCGGCTTTGGCAAGCTTTGGTGCACGGTAGACGGGCTGCAGGACAAGATGGGGACGATCGACCGCGAGGAGCGTCTCTGCCAGCACACGGTTGTGCAGCGCTTTGAGAAGGGCCGGCTGCTGGCTTGTTTTGAAGATGCCACCATCCGGTACTTCCGCCTGCTTGACGACGGCAAATGGGATATGATGATGGTGCGCTAAAAGCAGCGCCAGGAGGACGTAGCCATGCGGGTAATCACCGGCCGCGCCAAGGGCCGCAAACTGATGAGCGTGCCCGGCGACGGCACGCGGCCGATTACTGACCGGGCCAAGTCGGCCCTATTCAGCATCTTGAGTGACTGGATCGAAGGCACGCGCGTGCTCGACCTGTTTGGCGGCACAGGTGCCGTGGGCATCGAATGTCTCAGCCGTGGGGCCACCTATGTCCATTTCATCGACAACAACCGCAAGGCCGTCGATACGATCCAGGCCAACCTTGCGCACTGCGGCTTCAGCCGCGAGGCGACGGTCGAGCGCAACGACAGCTTTGCCTTCCTCGAACGCTACCGCGGCGAGCCTTTCGACTTCATCTACGTGGCGCCGCCGCAGTACCAGGACCTGTGGCGCAAGGCGCTGCAGATGATCGACCAGCGCCCGCACCTGACGGCCGAATATGCCACCATCGTAGTCCAGATCCATCCGGTCGAAGACAAGCCGGTGGAGCTGCAGCGGCTGCAGGAATACGACCGGCGCAAGTACGGTTCGGTCATGCTTGTCTTCTACGCCGATGCGGCAGATCTTGACGAGAAGAGACGCTGATGTCGACGAGAAGGAAGGGTTGGCCGAGAGTAGACCTGCTGACCAGGCTCAACCGGATCATCGCCGGCGGCGTCCGCCGGATAGTTCTGACTTATCAACCCTTTGCTCCACGTTGTTCTGGCAGGATGTCACTACTTCATACACGGTCCTCTCAGGAGTACGCTAGGACCGGTTGCCAACGAAGCTCTGTAAAGATATCGCTTCCAAAGTCGACAACAGGCGCCCGTTCTGGACCGTATTTCGGACGGCAGCAACTGCGTCATTGTACGCTTGTTGCACCCTCTCAATCTCGCGGACGATCTCCTCGAGAATGCTATCCGGAAGATCAGCCGTTTGCTGAGTAACTCCTGCTTCGCCTTGCTGGTTTTGGGAGCATTCAAGAACTGATAGCTAAAGCTCACTTTCTGCCTGGCCAATTGATCCGGCGATAGTTGTTAGGCGTCCGGTGCTCTTCGTAAAAGGAGTTCACCTCTGCCCTCAGCCGCCGAATCGTATCTTCCTGGATATCCTCGAACGTGAGAATGCCTGCATCAAGCAATTCTTGTTTTGTCCTCTTGACGACCTCCTCGCCGGGTCCTTCACCAACTATCTTCTCAGTGGGGCCTAGCGCGACCAGACCTTCAGCCACTTTCTCCGACAAAGTCTTCTCGACGACCCGCTCGCTGCAGCCCTTCACCCACGATCTTCTGCGTGGGCGAAAGTCCGAGCAAGCCATCGGCTACTTGCTCGGACAGCGATTTCGCCACGATTTGCTCATGCACCCCTTCGCCAACGACCTTCGCTGTGGGTGCCAGGGTAATATCCCTTCACCGACTTGCTCTGACAATGACTTAACGGCGATGCGTTCCTCTGCGGCTCGCCGACTATCTTCTCGGTCGGGGCAAGTTTGAGAATTCCTTCAGCCACTTGTTCTGACAGAGACTTGATCACAACTCTGATCGTCGACGATCTTTTCCACGGGTCGCAAAGTGATCAGGCCCGGCGGCACGTTTTTCCTGCAACGTGAATTCTCGGAGCAAACCATCAGCCGAGACTACAAAGTGTTCTGGCACCTGAGGCACGTCCGCCTCGCCAATCTGCATTGCAGGGTCAAAGTCAAAGTAGACATCCTTGCCCGTCAGATGCTGGCTTGGCGGCGCGGGGTTGATGTGGATGATGGCCCGGGTTCGTCTATCAATCACAACGTACATGAGGTTCCTCCTAATACTTGATGCAGAACATCAGCGACACGTTCGCCGGCCTAACCTCATCGACCTGAACTGCTGATCGAACCAGTCGGTGTGTACAAGTGGGAATGCGTCAAGTTCGTGTAACTCACAGCAGCGTCATTGTTGAACACTACCCAATTCCAACTAGGCGTCCATGTGAATTGAGCCCCATTGATCGTCCATGAATAATTGGTCATGGCGCGTGTCCACGACAAATTATTGGGTGGCTGAGATCCCTGCCAATAGGCACGATTATCGCCGTTGTGATTATGGCTGCCCAGGCCTTTCCGTGTATAACCACCTCTGCCACAAAAGCATGATTATGGCTGCGGTAGGCATCACCCTGATATGAGCCCACTGCGTCGCCGGTTGCTCCACCCTGAATTGTCGCGACCTGAACCTCTATCCGGATCAACGCTGGCGCCGTGATCCCAGCCGCGAATAAACTGGCCGCGCAAGTCCGGCACATTGAACGTCGTCGCGCCATTACCTTCACCGAAACGCGTACCCATACGCGCACACCGGAGATGCCTTCGCGTGGCAATGCGAAGCCATTGCACTCAAGCCAGCCGGCGGGCGGTGCATCTGTGGCAAACGCTGCGATCGAGCCAATGAGCAAGTTGTCGATGTACTCTTTTACCCCGCGCTCGGTCGGCACTGCGGACTGGCTGCCATCGGCGAGCGTCTCATCCGTGGAAACCTCGTTGATCGCGATACCGTTCTGCAGGCGAAGGGTACCGTCAATACCAACATTGCCGTCAAAATTCGTGCGCCCTGCACCTGCAGGTCACCCCGCACCGTGAGTTGCTGGGCGTCAACCGCAAACTCGCTGAATCCACTGCCATCCTCACTTACAAACTCCACTCCGTCCCGGACGGGCACAAGCAATACGTAACTCAACGGTGTGCCGGAGTAAAA
>CAWBRX010000015.1:0-150675 GCA_963791135.1 uncultured Chloroflexia bacterium | reverse complement strand
AACCGCTGGTAGCATCGGGCACGGCGGTACCTGACGCCATGCGCACGACCCAGCTGCCCCACGCCTGCAGCACCTTCTTGATTCAGGAAAAATGCTCAACCGGCATGGGGTCTGCCGGTCACCAACCACCATGTCGGCCTTTCGATTGAAGATCGGGCGCACGATCTTTTCAATCTCGCGGCCAGGATACTGGTGATCGCCGTCGGTATTGACGATGATATCCGCCCCGCGGGCAAAGAGAGCATCGAGCCCGGTCTGGAAAGCGGCGGCGATGCCCTGGTGGCGGGGTGCGCACCACCCGGTGGCGCCCAACCGGCGCAGCGACTTCCGCGTGGCATCCGTGCTGCCGTCGTCGATGACGGCATCTTGATAAGTCACGCCGGGAAGCGACCGCAGCGGTGGATCAGCAAGCAACGGCGGGGAGGGTTGCCGCCTCGTCATAGCAAGGAATCTGGATGATCAGGCGCATAGGCAAGGCGTTGTTTACGCCAGTGGTCAAGGCCCATAAGGGCGGCGGCAAACAGCAGGAAGATAAGTTCGGCAGCCACGATGCCCAGGCGGGTAATGACGGCAACCAGCGAGGCAGCGCCGGGCGTAATGGTCGTCATGCGCTGGAGCAGCGCCGCAAGCGTGAGCTCACGCACACCCAGGCCGGCCGGAACCAGGATGGCGGCAAAACCCACGAGCCAGGAAGCGCAGAACGCAAAGACTGCCGCAGGCAGCGTGAGGGTGGCCTGTGTGCCCACGGCCCGCAGGGCCATCAGGATCGTCATGCCATGGACGGTCCAGAACAGGGCATAGAGAACAAACAGCAGCAGCCACGCTACCACCAGGCGCGGAGGGGAAATCTGCTGCCGGCGCAGGTACAGACGCTGGAGCAGCCACCAAGGTACGGCCAGGGCTGCGATGCCCAGCACGATGGCCCCCAGCCGCCAGTGAACGGGCGCCAGCCCCCCCAACACGACCAGCCCCGCCGTGCCGAACTGGACGGAGATCTCCATGATGGAGGCAGCGGTGGACTGCGAGTAGCTGGCGCCGCAGGTGCGCTGCATCCACTCCCCGCGGCTGACGTAGCCCCACACGCTGCCGGGGATATAGCGAGGCAGAAACGCCCAGACATAGCCGTCAAACATGTGGCGCGGCCGTCAAGTTGAGACGCAAGGCGCGGGTGATGATCGCCCCACCCCGCGATCAGCAGGACGTAGGCTGCCAGGTCCAGACAGAGCAGGGCCGCAAGGTAGCCATAATGAGAGGGGCAGGGCTGCTGCGCAGCGCCAGGACGGCCAGCCATACCTGGTAGACAAAGAGCGCCAGGCCCAGGCCCAGCCCGATGCGATAGAGAAGCGCCTTCAGGCGCGGGGATCCGATCTTCAAGCCCCCCGCGCTCCCCCCTTCATCCCCCGGGGCTTGCGCAGAATCCAGTTAAAGTTGGGCAGCCAGGGGTAAAGCAACGCCCAAAGCGGGCGCGGGAGCCAAGCCGGCCAGCCCCCGCAGCCAGGGCGTGGCGATCAGCGTCTCCGATTGCAGCAGGTCGTGCGTGGCATCGTAGACCTCAAAGCGCTGCAGCAGGCGCCGCAGCCCCCACATGTGGCGCGACTTCTCATAATACTGGTCGTCGGCGCCGAGCGCCTGCAGCAGGGCGTTGGCCCACGTCTGCGGCAGCCAGTGGAGAAAGGGCAGATTGTAATGCAGCTCAATCGGGAACAGCCAGTTGGGGCCGCTAAAGAAGACTACGCCGCCCGGCTTGAGTACCCGATAGATCTCCGCAAACAGCTTGACGTCGTCCGGCACATGCTCGTAGACCTGCGCGCAGACCACGACATCGACGCAAGCGTCGTCGATCGGCAATCCCATGGCATCGCCGCGTACATAGTCCACGGCGACCCTGTCCTCCGGCGCAATGGCCGCCAGGGCCGTCACGTCGTAGTCCAGACCTACTGTATAGCCAAAAAGCGGGGCGATTCGGGCCGTCATGATGCCGGAAGACGAGCCCACATCCAAACAGAACCCTTCACCGGCAGAGCAGGCCGAAGTTCTCGAGGGCCAGCCGGATCTTGGCGGCTTTGCGCAGCCGCCGATCCTCGTCGCGTACACCTTCGGAATGGGCATAGAAACCCGCCTGATACCCGCGATCCGACGTCTACGTTAGGTGATGATGTCGTTGTCATTGCTGTCACTTACTTAGCGCTCCATAAGGGCGAGATAACGCTGCGCCAGCACGCGCCAGTCGTAGGTAGCCAACGCCAGGCTCCGGGCGGCATCGCTCGCCTGCTGCCAGCAGGTAGGCGGCAGCGAGCAGGTCATTTACCTCCACCGCCAGTGCCGACGAATCCGCCACGGGAAAAAGGCGCCCGACTTGCGGCGTAATCACCTCGGCAATACCGTCTACATTGCTTCCTACCACAGGCGTGCCGGCCGCAAGCGCCTCGAGCAGCACCGCACCCTGCCCCTCTTCTACCGAAGGCAGCACCAGGAGCAAGGACGCTGCATCCATTCGATCACTTCCGCATGCGGCAGGAAGCCGGCAAACGCGACGGATCCTGCTATGCCCAATGCCTCAGCCTGTTCACGCAGCCGCTGCTTCCTCAGGTCCCTTGCCGATCAAGACGATGCGCAGGTCCGGGTGCCGGGCGAGGATCGCCGGGCGCAGCCTCCAGGAGATAGCGCACACCCTTGCGTTCGATCAGGTAGCCGACAAACAGCAGCACCGGCTCACGCTCGCCATAGGGGGCCGGCGCACCCAGGGCGCCAACGTCCACCCCGTTGGGGATCACCTCGACACGCTCGCGGGCTGATTCCGACGGCGGCGGCGGCTCCTGCAGCGAAGTGCTCAGCGCCGTCACCTGCTGGCAGTTGGTCAGCACCCAACGCGTAAAGGCCGCGCCCAGCGGCAGCTTGGGGATCTGGTAGACATCTGATCCCTGCACAGTCACCACGATGGGCCGCTGGTGGCGCCAGCGTGTCAGCAGGCCCACGGCGCCCGACAGCGTCCACTGCGCGTGCAGGACATCACAGGCGCGGGCAACCTTGGCCACTGCCCGGCTGTACACGGCCAGAAAGCCGGGCAGCTGCACGCGGGCGAAAGGGTAATCGCGCAGCGTAACCGGCAGACCGCCGCCGCCGCGGCGCAGGCTTTCCTGGTGCTCGGGCCACCAGTAGCGTGGGCGCAGTACCTCGACACCGTCGATCACCTCGTGCGTGGCCGCGCCCGGCGAATGCAAGGCAACGACGCGTACCTCCGCCCCCTGCTGCACCAAGGCGTGCGCCAGCCCCCAGACAAAGGCCCCTTCCCCATCCCCCGCCCAGCGTGGAAAGGTGGTAGCGGCCATACAGACCCGAACCATAGCAGCCTAACCATTCGTTGCGCACACGGCGAATTTCGCGGCGATTGTCGCGGATCGAATCAGCACATTATTACCTTGGCAAGCATCCTGCACAAAATCCGGCGCAAACCAGCACACTCGCGCGGCTCGTGTGCCGGTTATGCCGCAGCTACTGGGCGCCTTCAATCGGGCGCAGGTCAACGCCGGTTGGGTTCGCCTGGCGCAGACGCTGGATCTGGTCCAACGGTCCAGGCATGCACATGTCCATGTCGAGCCACTCACCGGCGGCAGCACCCAGGCTGCGGATCGACGCCTGCCATGCCGCCGGATCCCGGCCGTTCGTGCGGGCATAAATATCGCCGCGCCAATACAGTTCGGGAATCACCATGGGCAGCCAGATGCAGTCCGTCAGCTTAGGGGTGAGATCTGTCTTCTCCAGCGCAGCCTGGGTCAAGCGGTAATTCTGCACAGTTGTCCAAACAGCCTGCTGGCCCCGCACCTGAAAGCCGGCGCCGATCAACACAAGGACGGCAGCGGCGGCGAGCAAGAAACGTACGGCGCCGCTGGCGCAGGGCTGTGCGCCAGCGGGAACAGTCCGACGACGGCGGCAATGGTCAGCAGTGGGTAGAGCACGAGCAGATAGCGCGAGCCCCACTGTTGGCCGCCTGCCGCCAGCCAACTGCGGGCAACGAAGGCCAGCAAAACGACCAAAGCCGCAGCGCTGAGCATGGCGGCGGGCCAACGTGCCACGTCCTTCCGGCGCAGCATATAGTAGAGCCAGGTGAAGCAGACGATTTGCGGGGCGATCAGCACCACACCGTGCACCGAGCGATAGCCCTCGGGCTGAAACAGCACGACGGCGCAGACGACGGCCAGGCCGGCGTAACATGCTGCCAACAGCGGCCACAACCGCCTGGCGGACGGCAGGATCAGGCAAGCAGCAACCAAAAGCGTGCCAAGTACGAGCAAGGGTGTACCGAGGTCATAGGCGATGATCTTAGGCGCATTGAACAGCAGGTACGGGACATAAAGAAGGCCGGCCTCGGTAAGGCCGGGGAAGAGAGCGTTGGTGAGTTCCGAAGTGTTTGCACCCCACTGGCGGCTGATCCAGGAGCCCATCATGGCATAGTTGAAGGCCATCCAGGCCGCGGTCACGACCGCCAGGCTGACACCCATGCGCAGGCCATGGCGCCAGCGCCAGAGGGTCAAGACGGCCAGGATGCCCAGCCCGGCGAACAGCTGCTCCGTCCGCATGAATCCCGCCAATCCCACGGCGGCGCCGGCGGCGACGGCGCACCAGCCGCAGTCGTCCTGGCCGCTGCGGAGGGCCAGCCACAGGCCGAGCAGCAGCAGCGCCACGGACAGGGTATGCTCCCAAAACATGGTGGAATAAAAGAGCATCGGGGTAGCCAGCCCAATCAGGGCTGCCGTCAGGAGCAGTGCAATCTGCCGTGTGCGGTTGGACGCGAAGAGCGTGGGGGCAAGGCGCACGGCAATCAGCGCAGAAAGGGCGCTGGCGGCTGCACCGGCCAGGGCAGGCAGGACGTACAGTCCGGCCCAGCCCAGCAAACGATAGAACGGCAGGGTTAGCAGTGGAAAACCAACGGGCCACCAGGAGTAGATCTCGCTGCCCTGCCGCGGCATAGAAAAAGAGCGGCAGGTACTCGAGGTTGGGGTCGAGCGTACGGCCCGGGTAGATCAAGGGGGCCGTGGCACTCGCACGCTGGAGCACGTTTTGTATGTACAGCAGTTTGCCGCCTTCGTCGAGCGACCAGAACACCCCTTGCGGCCGGGCCAGAACCAAGACCAGGTAGAAAGCAAACAGGAGGACAGCGAACCAGATTAGGGGTTGCGATAGCCTGCGCATGCTAGACACCGGGCGATCGGTTGGACGCGCTGCGTTCGTTCGCAGTCCAGCGCCAGCTTAAGTAGAAGGTGGCTGCCGCAGCTAGCCAATAGAGGGTGATCAGGAATGGCAGCAGCGGCACAATGGCCGGCGGCTTGTCGGCCCCCAGGTTGGACCAGAACAAGCGCAGGGCATCAAGCCCTACCACCGGCAGGGCCCCCAGCGCAGCATTGACGCTGCTCCAGTAATAGTGATAGGGCAGCAGGTTCCCCCAGAGTGCCAGCACGCTCACGGCAAAAAGCCCTATGGCGATAGCCCAGAGCACCTTGGCACCCAGGCGGTACTGCCACCAGCCGAAGGCAAACAACAGCACATACACAGCCGTGGCGGGAGCCAGGAAGCGTCCCTGCAGAACAGGCACGATGCCTTGAAAGTAGGTGTACATGGTCATAGCCGCATATACGCAGCCCGCCAGCGCAAGAAATACAAAGACAGCCAGCCGTGGATGCGAGCGCCAGGTGGTGCGAAATTCGTCTCGTCTACGCCAGAATGCGAGTGCCAGCAGGGCAGCACTGGAAAAGGTAAGCACGGCCAGCGCCAGGTAGATCGCCTGGGTAAGGGGCGTGCTGCCAGCCTGTGACCCCTTCCACCAGATAAACCAAAAATGGCTGAACAACTCCTCGAGGCCAGTCACGAGAGTAGACAGCCCGAACGGCGGCGCAACAATAGGGTAGAGTTGGTGAAAGGCATCGAAGCCTGTGAGATCGTGATAGCTCAACCAGTTTCGTGCCATGAGGGCACCTAGCGCAGTGCCCCCCAGCAGCAGCGGCAGCAGCCAGCGCCGGCCGTCAGCGCGCGGGTACAGCCAGAGTGCCAGTAGGGCAAGCGGTCCCAGCCAGAATGCCACGGAGAGCTTTGTCCAGACGCCCAGCGCCAGGAGCAGACCCAGGCCCACTGCCCGGCCGGGGCTCAAGGACAGAAGAACGCCTTGCGCAGCGACCAGGCAGATGGCGGTTCCCAGCAGTTCGGCCAGGACATCGTTGTTGACGCGGCTGACATAAGCCGTCCGTTCGGGCAGCATGACGAAGATGAGTCCTGCCAGAAGGGCGAAGAGCACGCTGCCGCTCACCAGCGCACTCAGGCGAAAAAACAGCCATACAGTCACCAGCGAGAGAGCAAGCGCGGCGCCGCGCAGCACGAAAAGGCGATCCAGGATAGCGCCCGGGCTGCCGAGGTAAACGGGAGCCATCAGCAGGTAGTACAAGGGTGGGTGGTAGGCTTCGTAGCTGTAGCCGACCGCCCCGAGATCGGCAAGAGCCGTGGATGCGGGTGGGGGCCAGTGAAACACAAACCAGTGCCGCGTAGCGAAGAGGCTGTCGATCACTGCGGGCGCCAGGCTGGTCGTGCCGGCAGTGGGAAATTCGCCACGCTCCGCAATGTGCCAGATATAGTCGACGTGCTGCGCTTCGTCGATCAAACCCCAAGGCGGCATCAAGGCCGCGTACTGCGCACCGTGGAGGATCGCCACCAGGAGAAGGAGGGGCAGCGCCCAACGGCCGATCTGCAGCCCTGCCGCCGACCCATGATCGTGCAGTCCAGTGGTGCTAGTGAGCGGCTCAGGGCGAATCATGATGCTATAATAGTCCACGCGGATTGCTAACCCAAAGTTATGCGAGCCGACCAGGGTGTCATTGATACGATTGCCGGCATGACTGCCGGCATGATTGCTGGGAGTACCTTTGCCATGTCGAATCAACCGAAGAAGACCATCCTCGTCGTCGACGACGAGCCGCGCATGATCCGGTTCGTCAAAATGAACCTCGACCTGGAAGGGTACCTGACCCTGGAGGCCAACAACGGCTACCAGGCGCTGGAGAAGGTGCGCGACCACCAGCCGGACCTGGTCCTGCTCGACGTCGAAATGCCCGGCATGGATGGCTTCGAAACCCTGCGCCGCATCCGTGAGATCAGCGAAACGCCGGTGATCATGCTGACCGTGCGCTCGGACGAGGACGACCGCATCAAGGGGCTGGACCTGGGCGCAGACGACTATATCACCAAGCCGTTCAGCCCGCGCGAGCTGTCGAGCCGCATTCGCGCCGTCCTGCGGCGTTTTGAGCAGCACGGCCGGCCGGAAGACCAGATCGTCACCATCGACGACCGGCTGCAGGTCGACATGCAGCGCCGCCAGGTGATCGTAGACGGCGAACGTATCGGCCTGCGCCCGACCGAGTACCGGCTGCTCTATCACCTGATTCAGAATGCGGGCTGGGTGGTGCCGCACGAAACCCTGCTGACCAAGGTGTGGGGCCACGAGTACGTCAACGACAACCACCTGCTGCGGCTCTACATTACGTATCTGCGCCAGAAGATCGAGATCGATCCGGCCGATCCGCACTACATCTTTACCGAGCGTGGGCTGGGCTATCGCTTTGTGGATTTCAAGAAGCAGCCAGGTAGAGTAGGCGAGCCTGCGCCAGGCGCCTGCGTACAACGTATGTCTGTCAAAATCGCGAGCCGCCTGCAGCAGTTTGATCGTCTGGCCGTCGTCCTGTAGTAAAATCTTTCCTTGGCGCGTGTTGCGCCAAGCACAATTGTCACGCTTTCTGACCGGGAGCCGGGTGCTGTACAGGGCGAGCTGCGCTCTGTGCAGTATGCTGCCGGGTTGAGGGAAGCGGGTGATCTAACCCAATCAGGAGATTTCATGCCAAACGTTACGATGAAGCAACTTCTGGAGGCGGGCGTCCACTTTGGGCACCGCACTCGCCGCTGGAACCCCAAGATGCGCCCGTACATCTTTACCGAGCGCAGCGGCATCCACATTATCGACCTGCAGCAGACCGTGCAGGCGCTCAACGCCTCCACGGCGGTGGTGCGCGATACGGTGGCCAAGGGCGGCACGGTGCTCTTTGTGGGCACCAAGCGCCAGGCGCAGGCGACGATCGAGCAGGAAGCCATGCGTGCGGGCATGCCGTACGTCAACCAGCGCTGGCTGGGCGGCACGCTCACCAACTGGGTCACCATCCGCCAGCGCATCCAGTACCTGCGCCAGCTCGAACGGCGCATGGATGCCGGCGAGTTCCGCAACCTGCCCAAGAAAGAACGCCTGTCGATCCAGCGGGAAGTGGAAAAGCTCAACCGCCGTATCGGCGGCTTGAAGACCATGCGCAACCGCCTGCCCGACATGATGTTCATTGTGGACACCAATGTCGAAGAGCTGGCCGTGGACGAAGCCAACAAGGTGAACATGCCGATCATTGCCATGGTCGACACCAATTCCAATCCGGACCAGATCACCTATGTGATCCCCAGCAACGACGATGCCATCCGCGCCGTCAAGCTGGTGGTCGGCGCCGTCGCCGATGCCGCCGAAGAAGGCATGCGCATCCGCGAGGTCGACGCCGCCGAGACAGGTGGCGTCAGCCGCCGTGACCTGGCCGAGATGGAGCAGTACCTTGGGCCGAGCGTGCTGGCCAAGCTGCAGACCATCGACATCGACAGCGAGATTGCCGAGGAGTATGCCGGCGACGAAGCGGCTGTCGTCGAAGATGTGATCGAGGTGAGTCGAAGAATGCTGGATGGCGGGTTTGAAGAAATCGCCGAAGACGCCGAATAAGAACAAGGAACAAAGAGGTCATTATGGCTGAGATTACTGCAGAAATGGTCAAGCTCCTGCGCGAGGCAACCAATGCCGGCGTGCTCGACTGCAAGAAGGCTTTGACCGACGCCAACGGCGACTTTGAGGCTGCCGTGGAGTACCTGCGCAAGAAGGGGCTGGCCACCGCCGCCAAGAAGGCGTCGCGCGATGCCAATGAAGGGCTGATCGGCACCTACGTCCACGGCGGCAGCAAGATTGCCACCCTGGTCGAGTTGAACTGCGAGACCGACTTCGTGGCACGCACCGACCAGTTCCAGCAGCTGGCCAAGGACCTGGCCATGCATGTCACGGCGGCGCGCCCGCTGTGGGTCGACCGCGAAGATGTGCCCGCAGACGCCGTTGCCAAGGAGAAGGAAATCTACCGCGAGCAGATGGCCAACAGCGGCAAGCCGGCGCAGGTGGTCGACAAGATCGTCGAAGGCAAGCTCGACAAGTGGTACAGCGAAGTCTGCTTGCTGGAGCAGCCCTTTGTCAAGGACCCCGACGTCACCATCAAGGATCTGCTGACGACGACGATCGCCCAGTTGGGCGAAAACATGAAGGTGCGGCGCTTCGCCCGCCTCGAAGTCGGCGGTTAATCCGCAAGCGTAAAACAGATGCCCAGCCACGCAGGCTGGGCATTTCTGTATCAAGCGAAAAAGGAGAAATCACGATGGCAGAGCTCAAGTATCGGCGCATCCTGCTCAAGCTGGGCGGCGAAGCACTGGCGGGCGAGGGTGGCTTTGGCATCAATCCCACGCCAGGCGGAATTTGTGGCCGCACAAGGTTGCCAACGTCGTCAACATGGGAGTGCAGGTGGCACTGGTGATCGGCGGCGGCAACCTGTGGCGCGGCAAGCAGGATGGCCTCGACCACGGCATGGAGCGTGTGACCGCCGACCACATGGGCATGCTGGCCACGGTGATGAACTCGCTGGCGCTGCAAGATGCGCTCGAACGCGATGGGCTGCCCACGCGTGTCATGACGGGCATCGAAGTGCGTGCGGTGGCGGAGCCCTACATCCAGCGGCGTGCCGTGCGCCACCTGGAAAAGGGCCGCGTGATCATCTTTGGCGCCGGCACAGGCAACCCCTATTTCACGACCGACACGGCCGCCTCGCTGCGCGCGATGGAAATCGACGCCGACGTGCTGATCAAGGCCACCAAGGTCGATGCCGTCTACGACAGCGACCCTAAGAAGAACGAGGATGCCAAGCGCTTTGACCACCTCACCTACATCGAGGCCCTCAACATGCGGGTGGGCGTGATGGACAGCACGGCCATGGCCATGTGCATGGACAACGACCTGCCGATCCTGGTGCTCAACCTCTGGCAGGAAGACGCGCTGGAGAAGGCAATGGCAGGCGAGCCGGTGGGCACGATTATTACGGCGTAGCTGTTTTCACATCCAGCGGAATTTGTTACAATATCCGCCAGTGATTCCCATTGCCACGATTTCTCATTCCAATCGCCGTGTCCATATAGACACGCGTCTCCATGCAAGGAGAATGTGATGATTAAGGAAGTCATGGAGATGCCCATGAGCGCATGGAAAAGACCATTGAGTCGCTCCGGCAGGATCTGATGACGATTCGCACGGGTCGCGCCTCGCCGGCCCTGGTCGAGCACCTGACGATCGAATACTACGGCATGCCGACACCGCTGCTGCAACTGGCGACGATCAGCGTGCCCGAGGCACAGCAGATCGTGATCCGGCCCTATGCACGCGGCGACATCGGCGCGATCGAAAAAGCGATCGCCAAGTCCGACCTGGGGCTGACGCCCAACAATGACGGCCAGCAAATTCGCCTGATGATCCCCGCGCTGAACGAGGAACGCCGCCGCGAGTTGACCAAGGTGGTCTCCAAGCGCGGCGAAGAAGCACGTGTGTCGGTGCGCAACATCCGCCGCGATGCGATTCAGGACATGCGCGACCTGGAAAAAGAACACCTGATCTCAGAAGATGACCTGAAGCGGGGCCAGGAGAAGATGCAGGAGCAGACCGACCACTATATCGAACTGGTCAACGAGATCGTCAAGAACAAAGATGAAGAGATCATGACGGTCTAGGCAGGAGCAGAGGAATTCGTGAGCACCCAACCAGACGCCAGCCCAGAGATCACCGCCGTACCCCATCACTTGGGCATCATCATGGACGGCAACGGACGCTGGGCGAAAGGACGCGGCATGCCGCGCGTGGCCGGTCACCAGGCCGGCGTCGACAACCTGCGGCGTATCCTGGAGCACTGCGTGCGGCGCGACGTGAAGGTGCTCAGCATCTATGCCTTCTCGACCGAGAACTGGGGGCGACCGCAGGAAGAGGTGAGCGGGCTTATGCGCCTGCTGGGCCTGGCGATTCAGCGCCAGCTCAACGACCTGAACAAGAATGGGGTCCGGATCCTGCACAGTGGGCGGATGGAAGGGATCAACCCGCAGCTGCAGAAGCAGATTCTGAACGCCCTCGAAGTGACGCAGAACAACGAGCGCATCACCCTCAACGTTGCCTTCAACTATGGCGGGCGCGCCGAAATCGTCGACGCGGTGCGCCATCTCATTCAGGACGGCGTGCAGCCCGAAGACCTCAGCGAGGAGCTGTTCAGTTCCTATCTCTACACGGCGAATCTGCCCGATCCTGATCTGGTCATCCGTACCGGTGGCGAATGGCGGCTGAGCAATTTCCTGATCTGGCAAGCCGCCTACGCCGAGTACTACACGACGCCCACCTACTGGCCGGACTTTGACGAAGTGGAATTGGACAAGGCCCTGATCGAATACAGCCGCCGCGAGCGGCGGTTTGGCCGCGTGCTGCAGAACAGTAACAGCAGCCAATTGCAATCATAAGCACTGACTAGCGTCGCCCATCTCCCCAACCAGCAAAGAAAGCGCAGGCTGCCTTGTGCGCACGCGAATTATTGCCGCCTTTATTGCGATTCCGATTGTCATCATTCCGATCTACCTAGGTGGCATCTGGGGGCTGGCATTCGGCGTCGTCGTTACCGTCGTCGGCTGTCTCGAGATGTTCGACATGCTGCGCGAAGGCGGCTACAACCCGGCAACGTGGTTGGGCCTGATCTGGGCGGTCATGCTGTTTCTCTCCGGCTGGGATCCCCAGCAGGTGCAGGCATCGTCGATCCCGATCACCGGCTGGTTCACGGCGCCCACGGTGCGGCTGATCGAGCTGGTTTCGTTCCCGACCGCCACCGTGCTGATTGCCGGGTTTATCGTCACGCTGACCTACAGCCTGTTTGTCATCGACAAGCCGATCAACACCTGGCTGGCGACCAGCATGGTGGCCATCTACCTGGGCGTGACGCTGGGCCAGGTCGTATCGCTGCGCTTTCTGCCCAACGGCTTCTGGTACGTGATGTTTGGGCTGCTTGGTCACCTGGGCCAACGATTCGGCGGCGCTTTTTGTGGGCGTCTCGCTGGGGCGACACAAGCTGTGGCCGCGGCTGAGCCCCAAGAAGACCTGGGAAGGCACGATCGGCGGCTGGATCGCCGCCTCGTTGGCCGGCGCGTTCCTGGCGTGGGCACTGCCGGTGGGCATCGGCCCGATCTTTGGCGCGATCGTGGGCTTTCTGGCCGGCGTGCTGGCGCTGTTTGGCGACCTGTCGATCAGCATGATGAAGCGGCAGGTGGGGGTCAAGGACACCGGAACTTTCTTCCTGGGCCACGGCGGGCATGCTGGACCGCCTGGACAGCCTGCTGTTTACGCTGCCGTTTATCTACCAGGCGCTGGCGCTGTTTGCGAAGACGCTGTAGGCGAGAGCAGGCCAGCCGGGGACGTGAGCTGGAGACGTAATTCGTGCGAGGCGCCGTCCACTGGTTTTGGATGACCAGGTTAGTCTTGGACGGCGCCAGGCACGTGGAGATTACTTGGCGTACTCGACGGCGCGGGTTTCGCGCACGACGGTGACCCGGATCTGGCCGGGGTACTGCAGATTGTCTTCGATCTTCTTGGCGATGTTCTTGCTGAGCTGGATGGCGGCATAGTCGTCGACATCCTCCGGGCGCACCAGGACACGGATCTCGCGGCCGGCCTGGATGGCGTAGGTCTGGCTGACGCCCTTGAAGCTGTTGCCGATCTCTTCGAGTTCGGTGACACGCTTGATGTAGGTCTCCAGGCTCTCACGGCGGGCGCCGGGGCGGGCGCCGCTGATGGCGTCGGCGGCCGCCACGATCACGGCTTCGATCGACTCGGGCTCGACTTCGCCATGATGGCTGGCGATGCAGTTGACCACCACGTCGGGCACGCCGTAGCGCTTGGCGATCTCGGCGCCCACGACGGCGTGGGGGCCGTCGATCTCGTGCGTCACGGCCTTGCCCAGGTCGTGGAGCAGGCCGCCCATGCGGGCGATCTTGACGTTGGCGTGCAGTTCGGCGGCCATCAGGCCGGCCAGTTTGGCGGTTTCGATGGCATGCATGAGCTGGTTCTGGCCGTAGCTGGTGCGGAACTTGAGACGCCCCAGCAGGCGCTGCACCTCGCGGTGCAGGCCCGAGATGCCGGCTTCGATCACGGCCTGCTCGCCCGCCTCGATGATGATGCGGTCGATCTCCTGCTGGGCCTTCTCGACTTCCTTCTCGATGCGGGCCGGGTGGATGCGCCCGTCGGCCACCAGCTTGCTCAGCGCCATGCGTGCCACCTCGCGGCGCACGGGATCGTAGCTGCTGATGATGATGGCTTCCGGCGTGTCGTCCACGACCAGGTCCACGCCCAGCGCCTGCTCGATGGCGCGGATGTTGCGGCCCTGGCGGCCGATGATGCGCCCCTTCATCTCGTCGGAAGGCAGATCGACGCTGCTCACCGAGAACTCGCTGACATGGTCGCTGGCGAGGCGCTCGATGGCCATGGTGATGATGGCGCGTGCGCGGCGGTCGGCTTCCTCGTGCGCCTCGGCCTCCACCTCGCGAATCTTGCGCGCCATCTCCTTGCGGGTGCTCTGCTCGACACGCTCGAGCAGCACCTGGCGCGCCTCCTCCTCATTCATGGCGGCCACGCGCTGCAGCTCCGCCGTCCATTCTTCTTCGATGGTGGTCAGCCTGGTCTCGCGCTCGGTGATCTTCGTCTCGCGCTGGTTGATCTTGCGCTCGCGGCTCTCGATCTGCTGCAAGCGCCGCTCCGCATTGTCCAGCCGATTCTGCAGGCGCTCCTCGATCTTTTCCAACTCGGTGCGCCGGCGGGCCGACTCGGCGTCCATCTCCTTGCGGCGCTGCACTTCCTCTTCCTTGATGGAAAGCTGCAGCTGCTTGGCCTGGGCCTCGGCCTCGGCCGATGATGCGGGCGGCCTGCTCTTCTGCCCCCTGCCGGATGCCCTCCTGGCGTGTCCTTTCCGTCTCAATGCCGGCTCGTCTGACCTCGGTTAAAGGCGAGATACCCGGCAACGCCGGCGCCGATCAAGAAAAAAAGGATCGACCAGGACAATCGTTAGCAACAGATTATCCATACGGTGTGTACCTCGTTCGGTCACAGAATAAAAAAACGCCGCAGCATGACGCTACAGCGCAGGACAAACGGGTGCGTTCATCCGCAGACCGCGCCGGACAAGGCGTCCAGCCGATCTGCCGGTCGTGAAGACCGTTACAGCCTATGGAATCGTACGAGCCGTTGCTGCCGCTGCTGCTGACCGCCGGCGCCGTTGCGCAGCGGGAACCCCTGCCTTCGTGCGGACCAGGCTGTCGATTTCAGCAGCCAGTTCGCCGGTTCTGGCGCAAGATATTCTTTGCTTGCCTCGCGGCCCTGCCCGATGATCTCTTCGTTGAAGCGGTAGTATGCTCCACGTTTGGACAGGATGTCGTATTCGACGCCCAGATCAAGCAAATCCCCGGTTGTGCTGATGCCTTCGTTGTACATGATGTCGAACTCGGCGATGCGGAAGGGCGGCGCCACCTTGTTCTTCTTCACCGTCACGCGCGTGCGGTTGCCGACCACCTCATCGCCTTGCTTGATCGACTCGATCCGCCGCACGTCCAGGCGCACGCTGGCATAGAACTTGAGCGCCATGCCGCCGGTGGTCGTCTCCGGGTTGCCAAACATCACGCCGATCTTCTGGCGCAACTGGTTGGTGAAGATCATGCAGGTGTTCGTGGACTTGATGACGCCGGTGAGCTTGCGCAGCGCCTGGCTCATGAGGCGCGCCTGCAGGCCCATGTGGCTGTCGCCCATCTCGCCTTCGATCTCGGCGCGCGGCACCAAGGCCGCCACGCTGTCCACCACCACCACATCCATCGCATTCGAGCGCACCAGTGCTTCGGCAATCTCAAGCGCCTGCTCGCCGGTATCCGGCTGGCTGACGTAGAGATTGTTGACGTCCACGCCGATCCTGGCGGCATAGGCCGGATCCAGCGCATGCTCGACGTCCACAAAGCCGCAGATGCCACCCTGCTTCTGCGCTTCGGCAATCACATGCAGACAGAGCGTGGTCTTGCCGGAACTCTCGGGGCCGTAGATCTCGATGATGCGGCCACGTGGCACACCGCCGACGCCAAGCGCAATATCCAGGCTCAAGCTGCCGGTGGGGATCGCCTCGACCTTAAGCCGGGTTGCATCTCCCAGCTTCATCACGACGCCTTCGCCGTAGCGCTTGTTGAGGCCCGCCAGGGTCGTTTCAAGCGCTTTCTGGCGACCTTCCTTGCTCATTCCAGGCTCCAAGCCGCAGCGTGGCTTTGCTCTACAACAGTCAACCCAGCGATCAATCCTGTATAACTGAGTGGGATACTTGCTTGTACCAAAACGATTCCAATAACCCTATAGCGTTCGTAGCGCAGTTTACAGCAGGTGGCGCATTCCTGCAAACAAAGATGAATAGATGATTAAATCCGCCACTTGCCGACAGGACTGCAACCGGCTGTTAAGCTGCGAATGGGCCATATAGACCCGCTCGCGCAAGGTGCTGATATCGCGGCGCAGCTGCTCCTGCTGTTCCAGGTCGAGCGTGACCTTTTCCACACCATGGCGCACCGTCGTGTGGTCGCGGCCGCCCAGCTGATCGCCGATGGCGGGCAGCGAAAGGCCATTCTCCTCGCGCAGCAGGTACATGGCGATGTGGCGTGCCGCAGCCACCGGCGCGGTACGGCTGCGGCCGGTGAGATCGGCCGCGGTCAAGTTGTAGTAGTCCGCCACGAGCTCGATCACCCGCGATGGCGGGCGCAGGGCGTGCGCTGCGGAGCCAGATTGTTGAGAATCATGCTGGCCAGGCTTACCGTGAGCGGCGCCTTCTGCAGCTGTGCCTGGATCCACAGGTTGTTCAGGGCGCCTTCCAGCTCGCGCACGTTGCTGTCCACCCGCTCGGCCAGCAGCATGAGGACGTCGTAGGGGACGTGCAGCTGCTGGCGCTGTGCCTTGGACTGCAGGATTGCCACGCGCGTCTCGAAGTCAGGCGTCTGGATATCGGTCTGGATGCCGCCCTCAAAGCGGCTGCGCAGGCGTTCCTCGAGCGTCGCCAGCGCCTTGGGCGGGCGATCGCTGCTGATGATGATCTGCTTGCCGGCAGCATGCAGGTGATTGAAGGTGTGGAAGAACTCCTCCTGGGTGCTCTCCTTGCCGCTGATAAACTGGATGTCGTCGATCAGCAGCGCATCCACGTGGCGGTACTTGGCGCGAAACTGGTCAGTCGTCTGATGGCGAATAGCGGCGATCAGGTCGTTGGTGAACTGTTCGGAGGTGCAGTAGAGCGCCGCATAACCACAGCTGCGTGAGCTGGATTGTAATGGCATGCAGCAGGTGGGTCTTGCCCAGGCCGACGCCGCCATAGACAAACAAGGGGTTGTAGAGCGTGCCGGGCCGCTCGGCCACGGCTTCCGCCACGGCGTGTGCCAGCTTGTTATGGCTGCCCACGACAAAGTTGGCGAACGTATGCCGCGGGTTTACCTGCAAGCCGGCCAATGCCGCCGTCGCTGCGCCCATCCTGCTCCCTGCCGTTGCTGCCGTTGCTGGCGCCAAAGTGTAGGCAGCGTGCGCTGCCCCATTCGTAGAGCCATGCATAGCCCCCTGACCCGGTCTCAGATGTACGCGCATGTGCGGCAGTTCAGGCTGGACGCGCGGCAAGCTCGGGCAGGCGGACGGCTGCACCTGCTCGCTCTGGCCATACAGCGGCGTAGCGGCAGCATCGTCGCGATCCACCGCCGGGCGGGGCTGGACACGGAACTTGACGTCGATGGTTGCCCGGCCGAGGATCACGGACAATTTGCGCTTTGATCTGGCGGCTCAGCCGGTTCACGATCCAGTCATACCGGAAGGCGTCCGGCAGGCCGATCAGGAACTCGCCGTCTTCGTAGGCAATGACCCAGGTGTCATTCACCCAGCGATCGAAAGTACCACCTTGTTCGATAGCCAATTCACTCTGCAATTGGCGCCACACTGCATGTGGGTCAAATCCGTTGCTGTCTATCATGGCGGTTCTATATTCACGTGTTGTGGAAGTGCTCGTCGTTGTTGCGATGCCACAGCCAGTACTTGCGGTGTCTATCCGGCAACTGCCTGGGCGCATAGCCGAACGTTCGACCCGGCACAGCGCCGACGCCAGGCTCACGAGCATTACTCTGGCAACTTCAGCAACACAAGATGCCTCCTTAACCAAGACGGTCAGCAATGAGATGGCGCGACAACGCGTCCATCGGGCAGCGATATTAATGCAGTGACAAATAGAGCGCGTGCACCATGCACAACGCCCCAAGTTCCTATATACTGTTATTCTATTTCGCTTCCGACATGCGTCACCACGAGGGTGGGCAATGAGAGAAGAGGATGCTCAGGGTCGCACCCGTCCAGCTAGCAGAATGCGGCGTCGATGGTACAGCGTATGGAAGTTGTGTCGCTGCGTGACGCTGTCGTTGGTGGCACTACTGCCTGCGGCTCATTGAGGACAAGTGTAGCAGAATCAGAAAGAGTTGACAACGTTGGTTGCGCCGGATTTCGCAGCAATACTGTGCCGTTATGGTTAACCAGGGCGAGCCTGAACATCTGTGCTACGCGACATATAGCGCAACGATAGAAATAGTGCGCTACATATCTCAGGATACCAATTTGTGACGGCGCGTAAATTTAAGGTGCAAAAGTGAATTGCAGAACGCCTGCTAAAATTCCGTTATACTTGTCCACACTTAAGGCGAGGGTTTTCCACACCCACCAGGGGTTATCCCCAGAGTTATCCACAGTTCCGCCAACTGCACATATTATCATGATTTCAATACTGAGTATCCGCACCAAATAACAGACCAATTGTCAGATGTTCTCGGCGGACCGGCATTGGCTTTGCATTGACACGTGTTAACAACGAGTACACCATGTATTTCAACTATACGACATACCTGCCCAACAGTTGGTGGGAGCGGCGCAGCTTCCTGCATGCATGGTGGCGCCTGTATGCGGGAGATCGACAGTGGGCGCCGCCTGTTTACACGGCGTTATCACGTCTCGTGCGCGGCAGCCGACAATCCTCTTTACGCGCGGCTTGGCACCCAGATGCTCTACATGGAAGCGCTGCCGCAGCGCGGCAGCGCCAATACCTACGCCACGAATACCACGATGAACGCCCCGGTGGGGGCGTCGATGACGTTCGAAGAGGTGGTGAGTGCGACGCTAATCCAGATCGACCGGCGCCGCGACGACGACGCGGCCTATCTAGGGCTGCTGCGCTGTGCCAACGACGAAGAGACGCTCGAGCGGCTGCTGGGCAAGGCATTCGAGCAGGTGGCCGAACAAGGCTGCAGCCAGCTGCTCGGCCCCACCGGCATTCTGCCCGGTTGGAACCCGGGTGCGCTGGTCAACCACTTCAACCGCCGACCGCCGTGGCATACCCCCTACAACCCGCCCTATGTTGGGCGAACTGCTGGCGTCGATCATGGAGCCCTGGCTCGAAACCGAGCTGTACACGCTGGAGGTCCCGGCTGACCTGCCGCCCGCGCCCGCGCCGGCTGCGATCGAGCCTCTGCTGCTGCCGCGCCTGGCCGGCGACCTGCTGCCGCTGCTCGTGGAGAGCACGCGCCTGGACGAGGCCTTTCCGGCGTACGACCAGCTCGAAGCAGAGACCCTGATCGGCTGGCTGCAGACAGCTGTGCCGCCCGAAGCCTGGCTGGCGACGGTGGACGGTGTGGCGGCCGGGTTCATCATGCTGCAGGCGGACCTGGCACCCCTGCTCCAGCGTACGGGCGGCGGCAAGCGCTGGCTCAAGCGCAGCTATCTGGGCGCCTACCTGGCGCTGCGCCGGCATCCGCGCAGACGCGCTGGCCGGCTGCTGCTGGGAGCAGTCGACCCCGAGTGGCGAGGCCAGGGGATCGGGCTGCAGCTGTGGCGCCACGCACTCGACCGGGCACGCCAGTTGGGGTGGCAGATGATCACCTGCGGGCCCGTCGTGGTCGAGTCCGATGCGGCCGCGTTTCTTACACGGCAAGGCGCGCGGGCGCAGCAGCGTTATGTCACGTATAGCTGGTCGCCGTGGTAAAATCACACGCTATGGATACAGAAACCCAACCACAGTCGATCACGGTCGAGCGCGCGACGGGGGTGATGCATGTCGTCTGGCAGGACGGCCATCACAGCGACTATACCTTGCGTTGGCTGCGCGCCAACTGTCCCTGCGCCACCTGCCGCGAGGAGCGGTACACGACGGCAACCAACACGGACCCGCTGCGCCTCGTAGAGACGCCCGCACCCAGCCTCGAGGTGGCAGGGGCGGAATTTGTGGGCCAGTACGCCATCCGTTTTACCTGGCAGGACGGGCACGGGAGCGGCATCTTTCCGTTCGCCGGGCTGCGCGCCTGCTGTCCATGTCCTCAATGCAACCCTGAAGGCCAACCGCCACTCATCGAAGAATAAATCGCAAAGAATCATTGCGAGGAGTAACCCAGCCATGTCAGCGCTCGCACCATACCTCAGCCGCAAACAGGCCGTGCTCGCTCAACGCCAGGCCGACTTTCAAGCTGCACCGGAGAAAGCCACCGTCCGTATCAAGGCGGCGTCCTGGGTGGCAGGCAACACAGGGGCACGTCCGGTGCGGATGGGCGAGGTGCTGTTTATCACCGACTCGGCGCCGGCGCTGGCGGGCCATGCGCTGGGGCCGACGGCACCCGAGATGCTGCTGGGTGCGTTGGCCAGCTGCCTGGTGCACACCTATCTGATCCAGGCCACCCTGCTCCAGATCCCGCTCGACAACGTCGAGGTCGAGGTGAAGGGGGCATTGGACATGGGCGGCGTCGTCGGCCTGCCCTACACGGCGCTGCCGCAGCTGTCCGAGGTCACGTACTCGGCAAAGGTGACGTCGGCGGCCGCGCCCGAGGAGATCGAGCGGATGCATGCGGCGGTGGACGAGACCTGCCCGGTGCTCAACACCTTCGCCTGCCCACGCCCGTGCAGCGGACCTAGGCGAACTGCGCGCGCAGCATCGGGTGCGATTGGCGCGACTGTAGTGTAATTGACCGACCTTGCCGCCTGATACGCCCATGATAGATAGAGAAGGGAGTGTGCCGGGTGGTGCACGCCCTTCCGGAGAACACATGGGTAAGAATCTGGCCGAATTCCGGCTGCTTGGTATAGATGTCAAGGTTCACTGGTCGTTTATCCTGATCCTGGCGTTTGGCGCGTTTGTGTATGGCGCCGGGCCGGCAGGGTGGCTCGTGGGCGGGTTGTACGGCGTGCTCACGTTTCTGCTGCTGTTTGTGTGTGTGACCCTGCATGAGTACGGCCATGCCCTGACGGCAAGGCATTATGGCATCCAGACACGCAGCATCCTCTTGCTGCCGATCGGCGGCGTAGCCAACCTGGAGCGCATGCCGGATAAGCCGCACCAGGAGATGGTGATCGCGATTGCAGGGCCGCTTGTCAACTTTGCCATCGCCGCACTGCTGGTGCCCCTCGTCTTTTTGGTGGGCGGGGTGGAGGCGGGTGGAAGCCTGGGCCAGACCAGCGTGCTGAGCGACAACCTGCGGGCGCCGGGCCTTGTCAACCTGCTGCTCTACCTGTTCCTGACCAACGTGCTGCTGGCGCTGTTCAACCTGCTGCCCGCCTTTCCCATGGACGGCGGCCGGCTGCTGCGGGCGCTGCTGGCGATGGTCATCCCCTATATGCAGGCGACACGGGTTGCGGTGCTGATCGGCCGGCTGGTAGCGGTGGGGATGGCCGTGTACGGCATCTTTACCGGCGGCATCACGCTCATGCTCGTCGCCTTCTTTGTCTATGTCGGCGGTTCGGCCGAGCTGGAGGCCGTCAGCAGCCGGGCCGTGCTGCGCAGCGTGCGGGCAGGCGCCGCCATCGCACCGGGGGCGATCAGCCTGTATACGAGCGAGCGGCTCGAGCGTGCCATGGACCTGATCTTGACAACCTACCAAACAGATTATCCGGTGCTCGACCTCGGGGGCCGCTTTGCCGGCGTGCTCACGCGCCAGCGGCTGGTGTCTGCCTTGCGCGAGCTGGGGCCGGACACGCGCATCGTCGAGGTGATGGCGCCGAGCAGCGAGGTACCTGAAGTCCAGGCAAGCGCAGACCTGGCTACGGTGTGGGAAACCATGTCGCAGCAAGGCAGCCGGATCGTGGCGGTGCGCAATGGGGCGCAGTTCGCCGGCATCATCACGAACGACGACATCAGCGAGGTCTTTCAGGTAATGGGCGCGGCGATGGAAGGGCGCCGGCGCCATCAGCCCCCAGCTGCGGCGGCGCCGGTGGCGGAACTAGCCGGAGCTGGACACTTGGGCTGAGCCGCCGGACATGCCGCCTGCCGATCAGAACCACTGACAGAACCACTGATAAACCGGCAGAGATAAGGGCCAACACCCCGGCGAGTATGGCTCCCGAGCAGGAGAATGACGAATGCCTGAGTTTGCGACGGATACCGGCGCGATTTACTACGAAGTGATCGAGGCGACAGAGCCCACCGGGCCAGAGGTGCAGACGCTCACGCTGCTGCACAACTTTATGAGTTCGGGCCGGGCGGCGTGGGGGCCGCTGCTGGCGGAGCTGAGCAAGCCGTACCGGCTGCTGCTGCCGGACCTGCCGGGGCATGGGCGATCGTTGGGGCAGCCCGAGGGGTATGAGCACCATGCGATTGCCTGCCAGCTGGCGGACCTGATGCGCGCTGAGAGGGCAGAGCACGGCCACCTGGCCGGCTGCAGCAGCGGCGGGATGCTGGCGCAGCTGCTTGTTCACCACCGGCTGGTGGCGCCGGCCACACTGACGCTTGTCAGCACCACGTACAGCGTCAACCCGCAGACCACAGGCAACGACCATGCGCTGACGCCCGAGCATTTCCAGGCGGCGCGCAACTGGATGGAGGCGACGGCGCGGCTGCACGACCCCTATCGCTACCCGGGCTACTACGAGCAGGTGCTGCTGCCCGCCTTCCGCAGCCTCACGGGCGAGACGGCGATCGACCTGCCGCTGGCGGCACTGGCGGAGTTTACGATGCCGCTCTGCATTATTCACGGCGAGCGCGACGAGTTCTTTCCCGCGTTCATCCCCGAGGGGATGGCGGCGACGGCGCCGAATGCCGAGCTGCACATGGTGCCGCGGCAGACGCATGCCCTGCTGTTTCGGCAGCCGTGGCAAGTCGCGCAGATTATGTTAAAATTCCTGCAAAGCCATTCTTAATTACGTGAATCGAAAGCAGGAAAGCATATGAATACGCGCCACCCGCTCAAGCTGGCGCCGTCGATCCTGACGGCTGATTTTGGTCATCTGGCCGACGAAGTGCGCGCTGCGGAGGAAGGTGGCGCGACCTATATTCATCTCGACGTCATGGACGGCGCCTTTGTGCCCAACATCTCGTTTGGGCCGGTCGTGATCCAGGCGGTGCGCAAGTACACTACGCTGCCGCTCGACGTGCACTTGATGGTGGAGGAGCCGGGGCGCTACCTGGCCGACTATGCGGCGGCCGGGGCCAACATCCTGACGGTACAGGCGGAGGCGTGCAAGCATCTCCACCGGACGCTGCAGCAGATCACGGCGCTGGGGTGCAAGGCGAGCGTAGCCATCAACCCTGCCACGCCGATCGAGGCGCTGCGCGAGGTGCTGCCGTTTGTAGATATGGTGCTGGTGATGAGCGTCAACCCGGGGTTTGGGTCGCAGAAGTTTATCGAAACCAGCACCAACAAGCTGCGGCGGATGCGCAAGCTGATGGACGACCTGGCACCGCTGGCCGACCTCGAGGTGGACGGCGGGATCGACACGCACAACATCGGCGACATCGTAGGGGTGGGCGCCAATGTGATTGTCGTGGGCAGTGCCGTCTTCAACAAGCGGGCTTCGGTGGCCGAAAATATCGCCAAACTGCGTGAGGCAGCGCAGCGCGAGCTCGAGATTTAGCCGATCCGCGCAATTTGCAAGCAAATTGCGCTATTCAGCGTAACTCTTTTGCCTCTTCTACGTCGTGATAGCTAAGCAGTTCTGGCAGGGACACCTGGCCGGACGCCAACAGCTCGACGTTGCGGTACATCGATCCCTAGAGGAGGCACATTTCATGGCTGAGCTAATCAAAGTCTCTGCGCAGTCCCGTTCGACGGCAGTTGCCGGCGCCATTGCCGGCGTCATGCGTGAGCAGGGCTATGCGGAAATCCAGGCGATCGGCGCCAGCGCCATCAACCAGGCCGTCAAGGCGATCACCATCGCCCGCAGCTACCTGGAGCAGGACAACATGGACCTGGCAGTCGTTCCCAGTTTTACCGAGGTAGAGATTGAGGGCAACGAGCGCACGGCAGTACGCCTGGCGGTCTTCAAGCGCCCCCCTACCTTGCAGTTCCCCGCCGTAGCCACGAACGGCAGCGGACACCACAACTAAAGATCGGTTGCGTGCGTGGCGCCACTCCAGCTGATACCCACGCTTCACACTCGTGGGTGGCGCCAGGCACGTCTGAACGCGCAGTCTTCCAGCAAAATCCCGGTAGATGTCAAGAATCTAGCGTAAGCGAGGAACGTCGCTGGCTCGGCGCGGTCCAGAGCACGTGTCGCCGTCACAGTGAATTCAGTTTAGTCGCTGCTGGGCGGATTGCCCTTGCCCTTTTCGCCCCCGCGGTCGTTGCGATTGCGGTTGCGGCGGCGGCGCTTGCGGCGCTGGCTGTCGGCAGGGCCGGTGCCCGGCGCGGCGTCGGCGTCGATGCCGGTTTCGCCCAGGTCGTCTTCGACTTCGTCCTCGGTGGGTACGGGATCTGGCTGGGCTTGCTGGCCGGGTTCTTTACCGGAGCTCTTTGCCGCGGCGCTTATTGGCGTCGCGCATGCGGGCATTGTCCTCTTCGGCACCGGCGCGGCGCTTGGTGGTGCAGCCGCCGCAGGTGCTGCAGGAGTGGCCGGCAGCCGTCTTGCTGGAGATCAGTTCGCCCACCGCCACCTCGACCAGCGCGTGGTTCTCAAGCATGACGGTGACCGTCTCCTTGAGCGGATGGATGTGGCGGACGCGGCCGGTGCCGTGCGGGGTGACCACCTCGGCGCCCAGCTTGGGCATCTTCTTGTTCTGCTCGCGGTAGACGTCATCTTCGTAGGAGAGGCAGCAGAGCAGGCGGCCGCAGACGCCGCTGATCTCGTCGGGGTTGAGCGGCAGCTGCTGGTTCTTGGCCATGCGGATGCTGACCGGGGTAAACTCGCGCAGCCAACTCGTGCAGCAGAGCTGGCGGCCGCACTTGCCCACGCCGTCGAGCAGCTTGGCCTCGTCGCGCACGCCGATCTGGCGCATCTCGATGCGGGTGTGAAAGATGCGCGCCAGCTCGCGCACGAGCGAGCGGAAGTCCACCCGATCTTCGGAAGCAAAGTAGACGAGCAGGCGGCCGCCGTCGAAGCTGTACTCGCAGCGCACCATCTTGATGTCGAGGCGGTGTTCGCGGGCCTTGGCGCGGCAGATGGCCAGCGCCTCCTGCTCCTTGTGCTGCCACAGATCGCGCTGGACCATGTCCCAGGGATTGGCGCGGCGGAGCACGCTTTTCATCTCGCCCACCACTTCGTCGTCGCCGATCTGGTGGGGCGGCTGGACGATCTGTGCCACTTCGGGCCCGCGGGCCGTGTCCACCACGACATAGTCCTGGTGGGCGAGGTCAAGCAGCTGGTTGGAATCGAAGTGATAGACCTTGGTCACCGGCTTGAATTGAACGCCAACAACGATTGGCATAGGATGTTCTCTCGATCTCAGATGTTATGCCAGAGGCTTCGCCCTGGAGATAGGGCAGGTTGAGCACGAGTACGTCCAGCGCCAGGCGGGTATTGACCGTGTGGTGCAGGTACTGCTCGATACGCTGCAGGGTGTGCATCAACTTGCGGACTGATTCTTGGGCAGGTTCTTGGGCGAGCAGATGTGCCTGGCGCTGGAGTTCGGCAGCCTGGTCGACATTGCTGCACGCATCGGGGCAGCCGGCCTGGACGAGGAGCACGTCGCGCCACCAGCCGGTCCAGAGTTCGAGCATGCCGAACAGCTGGCGGTTGTCGCGGCCGGCGCTGCGCTCGCCGGCCATGGTTTCGGCAAAGGCGAGGCGATCTACGCGGTCGGCCGCCAGCAGGCGCCAGAGGGTTTGCAGCTGCTCGGTGCGCCGGCGGCTGCTTTCCGGGTCGGCCAGTTGGTTAACGGCCCAGCCCAGCCGGCCGTTGGCAAGGCGGGCGTAGAGCGCGGCCTGGTCGGGCGCGGCGCCCCAGCCGTCGATCAGTGCCTGCTCCACGGTGGGCACGTCGAGCGGGCGGAGGTTGAGCACCTGGCAGCGGCTGGCGATCGTGGGCAGCACGCTGCTGCGGTCGAGCGCGGTCAGCAGCAGGATCGTATTGGGCGGCGGCTCTTCGAGCGTCTTGAGCACCTTGTTTTGGAAAGTGTCGTTGGCGCGGTGGGCGTCCTGGATCAGGAGGATGCGATAGCGGCCTTCGACGGGGCGCAGGGCGGCCTCGTGCACGAGCACGTCGGCCTGGTCGGCGAGGATCTTGCCGTCGATCCTGTCGACCACCGTGTCGTCCTTGTTGGGCAGCTTGGTGCGCGGTTGAAAGAGCTGAACGTCGGGGTGGGCGTTACGGGCGACCAGATCGCAGGCGCGGCAGCGATGGCAGGGGCGCTCCGACGGGTGCGTACAGAGAAGAGCCTGCGCGTAGGCCCTGGCCAGGGTCGTCTTGCCGATCTGGGGGGCGCCGAGCAGCAGGTAGGCATGGCTCGGCCCGCCGCGCGCCGGCAGGCTGCAGCAGGTAGTGATCGTTTTGGCAAGTAATTGTACTGCCCAGGTGTGGCCGAACACAGGCCAGCGGCCCGCCGGCAGTGAGGAGCCAGGATCCGTTTGCATCGGGGGTACTATACCATAATGCAGGGAGTTCCGTTCAAAGAGTTCGCGAGGGCGAGGGTGAACGGCGCAGAATTCGCACGTTGCGTGCGGGCTGAACGCAGGGAGCAAAAAAAAGGGGGAGCTGGGCCAGGTAGCCCAACTCCCCCTTTTGTGCTGCGGTAGGGTGCGTCTTACTTGACGGTGACCTGGGCGCCTTCGGCCTCGAGCTTGGCCTTGGCATCCTGGGCGGCGTCCTTGCTGACGGCGGTGAGGACGGTGGAGGGAGTGCCCTCGACCACATCCTTGGCCTCCTTGAGGCCCAGGTTGGTCAGCGCACGCACGACCTTGATGACGTTGATCTTCTTCTCGCCGGCGCCCGTGAGGATGACGTCGAACTCGGTCTGCTCTTCGACCGGCTCGGCAGCGGCGGCGGCGGCGCGGCATGGCGGCCATGGCAACCGGAGCGGCGGCGCTGACGCCCCACTCGCTCTCGAGCATCTTAACCAACTGCGAGGCTTCCAGCAGCGAAAGCTCGTTCAGCATTTCCTTGATGGCATTCAAGTCAGCCATTTGAATAATCTCCTCGTAAGAAATTCAATCTCCCTGTCACGGCTTGTGGCAGGCATTGCAGTGTTCAGAACTAACGAACAACTTCTACAAAACCGGCCCTACGGGCCACCGTTGCGTTACGCAGCGTCCTTGTTCGGCGTGCGCGTTGACGACACGGGCCAGGCTGGCGCCGGGTGCATTGATGACCTGCACCAGCGAGCGCGCCGGAGCGCTGATGGCGCCCAACAGCATGGCACGGGTCTGCTCCTTGGTCGGCAGATCCGACAGCCCTGCGGCGCCCTTGGCGTCGACGATCGACGTCTCGAGCAGCGCGCCGGTGATTTCGAGCACCTTGGCGCTCTTGATCCAGTCATTGATGGCGGCCGTGCTCTTGCCGATGTCTTCACCCAAGAACGCTACGCCGTTGGTGCCCTTGAGCAGCTGCTCCGGCACGACGCGGCCAGATTCCTTGAGCGCGATTGCCAGCAGCGTGTTCTTGACGACGACGTACGTGGTGTTGGTGTCGTGCAGTTTGACACGCAGCGAGCGCAGCTGCTGAACCTTGGTGCCCTTATAGTTCGTGAAGACCAGGGCTGAAGACCCATCGATCAGTTCCTTGTAGCGAGCGACCAGTTCTACCTTCTTTTCGCGATTAATAGCCAAGCGACTTTTCCCCCTTTCCTCAAAGGTACTACCAAAAGAAACGCCCTTTTGCGATGCAAAAAGGGCGTTAAGGGCAAACCAGGCGCGATGCTTCTCAACAGAGCCCCACGCAAGTTCACTGCTCACCGGCCTCGGCAGGCTGTCCGGCAACGCCGGCATTTACACTGGCACCTGCTGTCTTCAGCATCAAGCTAGGAACATTTCTATGCAGTTCAACACAGGAGTATAGACGAAACGGCCGCCGGTGACAAATCCGGCGGCCGTTGGGTATGTTGCAAGTTGGAGCAGGCGTGGCGCCTGCGTCCGGGCCCTACCGTAGGCGAATCTTCTGGCCGACCTGGATGACGGAATCTGGCTGCAGGTCATTGAGTGCGAGCAGTTCCTGCCAGTCGAGATTGTGGGCCAGGGCGATGGTGATGATGGTGTCGCCTTCCGCCACCGTGTATGTACTCGCCCCAGTACCGGCCGCATGTACCGGCTGTGATACCGGCCGTGGCGGTGACCGTTGTGGATGCACTGGCACGCGGTGTCGGTGACGGCAGCAGCGACGATCCGGTCGACGCAGCCGGTCGATGTCGTGGTGCGGGTAGTCGTGATGCCCGCCGTGCCGGTGACGCCGGTCGTCGTGATGGCACGCGTGCCGGTCACGTTTGTGCTGCCGGTGAGGGTGGTGCGCGATGAGCCGGCGGGGACCAGGGCGCTGAGTGACGGCAGCGGCGCCGCGCGGCCGGGTACGCACAAGGGTCTGGCCGATGAGCAGGAGGTCGTCCTCCTGCATGTTGTTGGCAGCGGCAAGTTCCTGGAGGGTGACATTGGCGCGCAGGGCGATCCCGAAGAGCGTGTCGCCGGCGACGACGGTATAGCTGGTGCCGCCGGTGGCGGCGGCAGTGGTGCCGGCCGTGACCGGCTGCCGGCAGCTGCGGCCGGTGGTAACGCGTCGAGGCCACCGGTGTCGCCGCGGCTGCGGCAGTCTCGTCGACGCCGGGCAGGCGGATCACCTGGCCGACCTCGATTACCTCGGTGTTGGTGATGCCGTTGACTTGCGCCACCACTTCCCAGTCCAAGCCATAGCGCAGGGAGATCAGGCTGAGCGTATCGCCGGACTGGACGACGTAGTCGAGTCCAGCTGCGGGCAGCGTGGCAGCAGACGCCGCAGTACCGGCGGCATCGCTCTCCACGTCGACGGGCGCGGAACTGGTCGAGACGGGGATCGTGCTGGCGGCCGGTGCAGGTGGCACGCTGCCGGCAGTCACGCAGTTAGCGCTGCCCTTGTCGGTAAAGGTCTGGCCGGCAATCGGGATAAACTCCCAGTCGTAGCTGGTGGGGTTGAGGGTCAGCTTGATCACGCCCCAGGTATCGGCGTCCTTGACCTCGCTGTTGGGCGCGCTGGATTCCCAGCCGCGGTGGGTGTCGCCGCCGGTGCCGACGACAAACTGGCGCACGCCGCGATCGTATTCGAGCACGCCCTGCGGGCTCTGGGGGGCGAAGCGCTCGTAGTCGTGGTCGTGACCTGAGAGGACGATATCGACGCCGTAGTCGTAGACGGCCTGGAAGAGAGGGGCCGAGGCGCCGCTGCCGTGGTCGCCCGAACTCCAGCGCGGCTTGTGCCAGTAGGCGAGGGTGCAGACGTTGGATGCGCGGCCAGGTCGGCGCGCAGCCAGAGGTCCTGTTCCGAGCCGGGGTTGTTGTCGATCTCGCTGTTGAGCGCCACGATGTGCCAGGCGCCGAGGTCGAACGAATAGTAGCCCTTTGCACTCCTTGCGGCAGCCGGGTTCGAGCGGCGTGGCGCGGTCGCCGAAGTAGGTAAAGTAGCCTTCGGCGCCGCCGGTCAGGTACTCGTGGTTGCCGGGCACCGGGTAGACGCGGTCCTTGTGGCGGCCCCACGTCGGGCCGTAGCAGTCGTTAAACTCCTGGAGCGAGCCCGTGTTGTAGGCGTTATCGCCCAGACCAAGGATCGTGCCGGGGAGGTTATCGAGCAAGGCGCCGGTCTGGCTGTCCCATTCCAGGTTGCACTTGGCGATATCGCCGGCGGCGAGCACGACCACGGAATCGGCGGCTGGAGCTGCCGGTTGGGCAGCGTCCTGGGCCGCGGCGGCGAAAGGGTGGAAAAAGCGCAGCGGCCAGCACAAGCATCAGGGTGAGTTGTGCTGCGAGGCGGTACAGATAAGACGGTGAACGCATCTTCACCTCAGGAAGAAATCAGGAAACGGTTCGCTGTGTTTATTGTAACCACGACTAGAACGATAGACAACTGCGCATGCTTCTTATGGTGAGTTGTCGGCGACGTACGTATAGAACGTCACGGCAGCGTACATAGTTGCATGACATTGTGCTCCGGGGCATTGCCGCCTGGATTGACAAGCCTCCCAGTCAGCGCAGTTGGCTGAGGCTATCGCAGCAGCCTGACGCGAGCAGACCGGAGTGACCGATGGACTTGACGTAGGCGCCTAATTGTTGTTGAATAAGGGCATCACGATGTAAGTTAGCTGTCGCTGTTGTCGAATCGCCCGATCGGCAGAACGTTGATGCACACATTGCCTCAGGCTTGCGGCACCGGTCTCCCGACCGGGCTGCGGGCACTTGACCACCAGGATCCAACTGCACTGCAGGAAGACGCCGCGCCCGCACGGGGCGGCGTGACAGCTGCCTTGCCTCTACGCGCTTCCCATCACCTCTCACGCCGCGCCAAACAAGCTCGTAGCACCAAGCACCGGTCCGTGTGTCCTTCGAACCGCCGCCATCCATCTAACCAGCGAGGTGCCACCAAACCTGAACCTATTCTCACAATAGCTCTTTGCATCACCGCCCATCACGTTTGACGTTGTTGTACGCAGCTTGCAAAAAGAAGGAGTGTGTATGAGAAAGGTGCTTGTTGCTGTCTTGGCCGCGTGCCTGCTTTTCCTGTGCATCACCGCGCAAGCGGCACAGGCGAAAGGTATTCTTGATTTGTACTGCTGACGGCAAGGGTTGTGTGCCGGCCGCGTCGGAGAGCCTGCAAGATGCGATCAACGCAGCAGGCCGCGGAAGCCTTATCCAGGTTACCAACGGCGTGTATACGGAACACAACATCCAAATCAAGAAGAACATCACGATCCGCGGCGACGGCCTGCAGACGATCATTGAGGCGAACGCGTGCCGCCATGCTTGGGGACGGGCCGAACCATTACGGAGACGGAACGGGTCTTTGCAATCTTCGGCAGCATGGTAACGATGGAGAATCTCACCATCCGCAACGGCTGCGCCTTGGGGGGTACCGATGATGCTCAAGGTGGTGGAATCTGGTCTGCAGGCGACGTCACACTGAACCACGTCCTCTTGCAAGGCAATGCCGCTATGGTGTCCAGCTCGAATGCCCTTGATTCTGGGCCAATGTCGGGCTTGCACTCGGGGGAGCGATCTACAACGGCGGCAACTTGCGGATCGAGAGCAGCACGATTCTATCCAACACGGTGACAGCGGAAACACAACGGTGCATTTGGCGGTGGTATCTACAACAACGGCACCACCACTCTGATAAACAGCACAATTGGGGGCAATCAAGCCAAAGAATCCAGATCGGCCGGCGGTATACATTGTTGGCGGTGGCAGTCTTCAGTTCTGGCAGCATGTTGACGGCAGAATACAACAGCTTCGTCGACAACTTTGCGGAACAAACGCTGCCGGCGGCTTGGGGCAGATCGGCCCGTGAAGCTCATCAACAACCTCTTCTACCACAATGCGTCGATCGGAGGTGTCCGGAGACTGCATAGAGGTGGAGCCCAGCAATCCCACCGAAGCAGCGGCTAGACGCATAGATGCGCCACCGTGTGACATACCGCGGCCGCCTAATGTGCAGCTTGAAGTCATTTCAGGCGCTACAGACACCGGTCTATCGTCCAGTCGTCAGCGTGAAACATCAGAGCGGTTCGTTGAATGTGGCAGACTGCAGGCTCAGCGCAGTCAAGGTCGACCAATTGGGTAACCTACGCGGTTTAGGCGGCAACTGCGATTTAGGTGCAGTTGAAGCGGCGATGTCCTTTATGCCAACGTTGTGGTCCGCTCCGGCTAAGCCTGACTTGAGAATCAAGAGCGTGACGATCGACCCACCGCCGGGCCAGATCACTGCCGGCACGAAGGTGATGATCACGGTGGTGGTCGAAAACATCGGCAACCTGGCGACGACCGGGCGATTCTTTGTCGATATGGCGATCAATCCCCAAGTGACGCCGGCCAACAAAGCGGGGCACACGTGGATGGACTTCTGCAAGTCGCCTGGGTGCGAAGGGGTGATTTGGAATGCTCCACCGACAATTATCGAAGACGGTGGAAGCTACCCCTTATGGACGGACCTGGAGAATGAATATGTCGTCCGCATCTCGAGCCAGTTCGATCGCTACCTGCCGGCGGGTCCAGTGGACATCTGGGTGTACGCAGACTCGTGGGACAAGACGCTATCGGCTACAGGACTTATCGACGAGCTAACCGAAACGAACAACCAGTATCACTATCCGACGTTTACCGTCAAGCCAGGCCGTATTCTGCCGGCGGAGGCTGACCAACAGCGACGGCGGCCGGGCAGCAGCCAGAAACACGCCCAGTGCCGCCGACGTACGAGCCCTAGGAAGATACCGTAGGAAGATCTGGCAGGAGAGAGAAGGAGAAGGCAATGTTCGAGCGAATGTTGAGGCATTTGGTAGCTAGGGACTATGTGCGCCAGCCTGATGTTGGCGTCGCTTGCGGCGTTCGTACCGGCGGTGGCACAAGCGCAAGATGGTGCCCCGCCGGCGGTGCCGGCGCCACCGGGTCCACCGGCCGTACCTACCCAAGGCGGCGCGGTGGCGGCGGTGGCGGCGGTGGCGGCGGTAACGGAGGTGGGAATAACGGCAGCAACAGTTCGAATGGCGGATCGTCGAGCGCCGAGCAGTATGTTGCGCCGCCGGCGGCACCGGCGCGCCCAGCCGGTGTACAGCGGGCAGGCGGTGCAGGGCTACGCGCCGCAGAGCGTATTATGCGCAGGGGTACAATGCGCAGGGATATTCTGCCCAGGGGTATGATCCGCAGGGGCTGGCACGGCTGGGAACCGGGCAGGTATGGACAGGGCTACGGCCAAGGGTATGCGCCAGGCTATCGCAGGGATATTATGCGCAGGGGTACACGGGGAACTACAACGGGTATTACAACAACGCGTATAACGCCTATGAGCAGCAGCAGTATTACCAGCCCAGCTATCAGGGATATGGGTACGGGCATCAGGGGAACAACTACGGGTACGGCGCGGGTACAACTACAACGCGTATCAGCAGCCGAGCTACCAGGGGTATGGGTATGGATATCGGCAGCCGTATTACAACTGCCGGTAGGGGGTAAAAAAAGTGTCCCCGGGACGGCAACGGTGCTTGCAGGTCCCGGGGACATGTTGTGTCTGACTTACATCAGGCGGCGACGCTGTCGGACTTGAGGGAGGAGGCGGCGGCGACGTCGGTCTTGACGCCCGGGCCCATGGTGCTGGCCAGGGTGACGCGGTGGATGTAGATGCCCTTGACGGTGGCCGGCTTGGCGGCGATGATGGCTTCCATCAACGCGGCGAAGTTCTGCAGCAGCTTCTCCTTGGGGAAGGAGACCTTGCCGATCGGCACGTGGATGTTCGAGGTCTTGTCGACACGGAACTCGACGCGGCCGAGGCGGGACTCGTTGATGACACGCGGCAGGTCTTCGGCCGGGACGATGGTGCCGGTCTTGGGGCTGGGCATGAGGCCGCGGGGACCGAGGATCTTACCCAACTTACCGACGACACGCATCATGTCGGGCGTGGCGAGGACGACGTCGAAGTCGGTCCAGCCCTTCGTGATCTGTTCGGCCAGGTCGTCGGCGCCGACGAAATCGGCGCCGGCATCACGGGCGAACTGCTGGCCATCGGGGCCGGCGAAGACGAGGATGCGGACGGTGCGGCCGGTGCCGTTGGGCAGGGTGACGACGCCGCGGACCTGCTGGTCGGAATAGCGCGGGTCGACGCCCATGCGCATATGGACTTCGACGGTTTCGTCGAACTTGGCGCTGGCGGCTTCCTTGACGAGATCGACGGCCTGCGCCGGTTCGTAGTTTTGCAGGCGGTCGACTTTGCTGAATGCAGCGTTAAAGCGTTTGCTGTGCTTTGGCATGATTGGCTCCTTGGTGGTACAGACGGGGGCAGTTCAAGAGCCTGGCTCTTGACGCCGCCCTCCCACTTTCGTTCAGTCTACGATCGTAACACCCATGCTGCGCGCCGTGCCTTCGATCATCAGCATGGCACTTTCGATGCTAACACCTTCGAGATCTTTGAGCTTGATCTCGGCAATCTCGCGCACCTGAGACTTGGTGAGCTGGCCGACCTTGGTCTTGTTCGGTTCGGCGCTGCCGCTTTTCAGGTTGGCGGCCTTCTTGATCAGGTCCGGGGCCGGCGGCGTCTTCGTGATAAAGGTAAACGAGTTATCACTGAAGATCGTGATCTCGGCCGGGATGACCTGGCCGATCTGGCCGGCGGTGCGGGCGTTGTACTCCTTGACGAAGCCCATGATGTTGACGCCCTGGGGGCCCAACGCGGTACCGACCGGGGGCGCCGGCGTGGCCTTACCGGCCGGCAGCTGCAGCTTGACGATTGCCTTGAGTTTCTTTGCCATGATGTACTCCTTCTGGGTACTGGTGAACGCTTACCAGGCGGCTGGCGACCGCCTGCCTGCTCCCAGGCCCAGCAAAAACGGAACGTTGATTGTACGCGATTACATGTCGCGTACTAACTGAATAAAGTCCACTTCGACCGGGGTTTCCCGGTTGAAGAAGCTCACCATCACGCGGGCCTTGCCCTTGTCGGGGAAGATCTCTTCGACGATCCCGGCAAACTCGGCAAAGGGGCCGCTCATGATCCGCACATGTTCGCCGCGCTGGAAGCTGACCTTGATGCGCGGCTCATCGGACTCGATGCGGCGCATGATCTTGTCGACTTCTTCCTGGCGCAGGGGGGTCGGCTTGTTGCCCATGCCGACGAACCCGGTGACGCCGGGGCTGTTGCGGACGACGTACCAGCTATCTTCGTCCATGATCATATTGACCAGGATATAGCCGGGGAAGACGCGGCGTTCCACCTCGCGGCGGACACCGTTGCGAATTTCGATTTCCGTCTCGGTGGGAACGACGACCTCGTGAATGCGGTCGGTCATGCCCATCGATTCGGCGCGATGCTCGATATTCTTCTTAACCTTATGTTCCATCCCCGAGTAGCTGTGAATCACAAACCACTGGGGGGTATTGCCTGCGCCGGCGGCCTCGGCATCAAGCTGTGCCTGGATTTCCGCATCCAGAGCGGCCAGTTCGGCGTCGGTCATGCCGCCGCCGCTGCTTGGCTTTTGGCTTTTGGATTGTTCGGCCACGTCTCTCTCCTTGGGGGAACAACCCCGGGAACAACACTCACCGGCTGCGCCGGTCCGCACGTGGCAGGCTCACATGACGGACGCCTGCGTCGACACTACGCTACGCATGTCGGGCTGAACGAGTCCGCCCAGGAACTCCTAGAGATTCTGGAGCAGGAAGCCGATGAGATACGCAAACAAGGAGTCGATCGCAAACAGGACGACGGTCGACACGGCTGTAATCAGCAGCACGATGGCGGAAAGGCGCAGGCCCTGCTCGCGCGTCGGCCAGGTTACCTTGGCGATTTCGGCGCGGGTATCGCGAAAATAGCGAACGAGCCGATTTTCTTCCTTGGGTGCGGCGTTTGTTGTCTTGGTCATGCAACCCCCAGAAACTACAGAAACCTCCAAAAAACTGCCGGTCATTATTCGGAAAACGACCACCGGGCGTTACGCACCGGTGGTCTGTTTAGGCAGGCGAGGCAGGACTTGAACCCGCAACCTGTGGTTTTGGAGACCACCGCTCTGCCAGTTGAGCTACTCGCCTAAACAGATAGACGGGACCGGAGACGGGGTGCGATTTACTAGTAGTAGTTTACCGCACCCGTCTCCAATTCCGCAATACTTACTTGATGATGCTGGTGATGACACCGGCGCCGACGGTGCGGCCGCCTTCGCGGATGGCGAAGCGCGAGCCGGCCTCGAGGGCGACGGGCATGATCAGGCGCACGACCATCTTGATGTTGTCGCCCGGCATGACCATCTCCACGCCGGCAGGCAGCTCGATCTCACCCGTGATGTCCATCGTGCGGATGTAGAACTGCGGCCGGTAGCCCTTGAAGAACGGCGTGTGGCGCCCGCCCTCTTCCTTCTTCAGCACGTACACCTCGGAGTTGAACTCCGTGTGCGGCGTGATGCTGCCCGGCTTGGCCAGCACCTGCCCGCGCTCGATCTCTTCACGCGTGATGCCGCGCAGCAGGCAGCCGACGTTGTCGCCCGCAATGCCCTGGTCCAGCAGCTTGCGGAACATTTCCACGCCCGTCACCACCGTCTTGCGCGTCGGCGCCAGCCCCACGATCTCGACTTCTTCCATCGGCTTGATCGTGCCGCGCTCGATACGCCCCGTCACCACCGTCCCGCGCCCCTTGATGCTGAACACATCTTCGATCGGCATCAGGAACGGCTTGTCCGTCTCGCGCACCGGCGTCGGAATGTACTCGTCCACCGCCCGCATCAGATTCCAGATGCACTCGTACTCCGGCGCATTCGGGTCCTTGCTCGTCGACTCCAGCACGCCCAGCGCACTGCCGCGCACGAACGGAATGTCGTCGCCCGGGAAGTTGTAGCTGCTCAGCAACTCGCGCAGCTCCATCTCCACCAGCTCCAGCAGTTCCTCGTCGTCCATCATGTCGACCTTGTTCAGGAACACCACCATCGCCGGCACTTCCACCTGGCGCGCCAGCAGCACGTGCTCGCGCGTCTGCGGCATCGGGCCGTCCGGCGCTGCCACCACCAGGATGGCGCCGTCCATCTGCGCCGCACCCGTGATCATGTTCTTGATGTAGTCGGCATGCCCAGGGCAGTCCACGTGCGCATAGTGCCGCTTCTCCGTCTGGTATTCCACGTGCGCAATCGCAATCGTGATCCCACGCGCCTTCTCTTCCGGCGCATTGTCGATCGAATCAAACGCCCGGAAATCCGCCCACCCCTTCATCGCCAACACCTTCGTGATCGAGGCCGTCAACGAGGTCTTGCCGTGGTCAATGTGCCCGATCGTCCCCACGTTCACATGGGGCTTTGTCCGCTCAAATACTGCCTTGGACATTGGAAAAATGCCTCCTTGAATTGTTTCCTGCAAACAACCGAACTGTTTGTGTCCCGCCCACTTTGGGCGTCGCCCACTGCTGGGCGCCTGATCGCCGTTCTTACGTCGGGCGATATGAAGCCATCCTTCTCGGCGGCCTCTGCCTACGCGTATTAATGCGCACTCCGTGACGGACAGGGTCCAGGGCTAACCTGGGAGTTCCTGTACGCCGCGGGCCGGCATTTTCACAAACATCGGAGAGCCCACAATCGGACTTGAACCGATGACCTCATTCTTACCAAGAATGTGCTCTACCGACTGAGCTATGTGGGCCGGAAATAAGGCGGCATCCAAGAAAAAGTACACGCAAGAACCAACGTGTACTTTTCGCCGGGAATGCTACCCTTTCCATAGTGGGCGGGGACGGATTCGAACCATCGTAGGCGCCAGCCGGCTGATTTACAGTCAGCTCCCTTTGTCCACTCGGGCACCCGCCCAGGTTTGTAACGTACCTTTTTGCCGGCTAGTCTCTATAACCTTCGGCAGAGCCGACGAACGGACTTGAACCGTTAACCTGCTGTTTACAAGACAGCTGCTCTGCCGATTGAGCTACGCCGGCACACAAAACCAGATCCGATGTCGTCTCTCACGTCGCGCACACAGTGCTGCATGTACACGCGCTTTGCGATTATAGCACACTCAGGGGTAGTGGTCAAATTGGGGGCGGGTGAAACGATGAAAAGATTGAGGGGTGCGACAGGCGCTGAGGGGGTGAGAGGGTGAGAGGGTTTGACAGGGTTTGACAGGGGTTTTCGGGGTGTGCAACAATCGTTGGACTGCGAACAATGCGTTCGCCCAGCCCAATTCATAGGATTTACCCATGCGTACTAATACGATTCGTACCCGGTGGGAGGCAGGCGAGGCGGTGCTCTCGGCCTGGCTGTCGATTCCGTCCGCGTTCAGCGCCGAGATCCTGGCGCACTGCGGTTTTGACTGCATCACGATCGATACCCAGCACGGGCTGATCGACTACAGCGCGGCGGTGGGCATGCTGCAGGCGATCTCGACGACGGAGTGCATTCCGCTGGCGCGCGTGCCGTGGAACGAGCCGAGTTCGATCATGAAGCTGCTGGATGCCGGGACATACGGCATTATCTGCCCGATGGTCAGCACGGCCGAGGAGGCGGCGGCGTTTGCCTCGTTCTGCCGCTATCCGCCGGCGGGCATCCGTTCCTTTGGCCCCAAGCGGGCGACGCTGTATGCGGGGGACGACTACCCGGCGCGTGCCAACGAGACGATCCTGGCGATCGCGATGATCGAAACCGCCGGCGGGCTGGAGAACGTGGACGCGATCGTCGCCACGCCGGGGATCGACGCCCTTTATATTGGCCCGGCGGATCTCAGCCTGGCCCTGGGGCGCACGCAGCGCATGGACCAGACGGACCCGGTCATGGTCGAGGCGCTCGACACGATCCTGGCGGCGGCGAAGCGGCACGGCAAGGTGGCGGGGCTGCACACAGGTTCGGCGGCCTACGCCCGGCAGATGATCGAGAAGGGCTTTCAGTTCGTGACGGTGCAGTCCGACGCCGGTTTTCTGGAAACAGAAGCGCGGCGGGTGGTGCAGGCGGTGCAAGAAGGAGCGCGGGACGCGCGGACGGCGGGGCCGTACTAAGAATCTGAGAGGGTGAGGGGGAAGAGGGTGAAAGAGACATGCCAGATCACCCTCTCACCCTCTCACCCCCTCATTTATCAGGAGCAGACGATGACCACTGCAGGGCATGTTGACCCTCGACGAGCTGCAGCGGCGCGTGCAGGACGGCGCGATCGAGACGGTGCTCGTCATGTTTACGGACCACTTCGGCCGGTTTATGGGCAAGCGGTTTGACGCCGAGTTCTTTGTGGAAGATATCGCCGGCCACGGCACGCACGCCTGCAACTACCTGCTGACGGTGGACATGGAGATGGACCCGGCGCCGGGCTTCCGCTTTGCCAACTGGGAGCGCGGCTATGGGGACTTCCATCTTGTGCCGGACCTGGCGACGCTGCGGGTGGCGAGCTGGCTCGACAAGTCGGCGCTGGTGCTGTGCGACGTTCAGAACGAGAGCACGCACCAACTGATCTCAGTGGCGCCGCGGTCGATGCTGCGCACGCAGATCGACCGGGCGGCGGCACTGGGCTACTCGGCGGCGGCGGCCTCGGAGCTGGAATACTTCTTATTTACCGACTCGTACAAGGCGGCGGCACAGAACAACTACCAGAACTTGGAGCCGATCGGTTGGTACATCGAGGATTACCACATGCTGCAGGGCTCGCGCGAGGAGGTGTTTAACGCGGCGGTGCGCCGGCACCTCAAGCAGTCGGGGATCCCGATCGAGAATTCCAAGGGCGAGTGGGGGCTGGGGCAGCACGAACTCAACGTGCGCTATGGCGACGTCCTGACGATGGCCGACCGGCACGCCATCTACAAGCAGTGCCTGAAGGAAGTGGCCGACCAGCTTGGGATCAGCGTCACCTTTATGGCGAAGGTGGCGGCCAACGCGGCGGGGTCGAGCAGCCACATCCATCTCAGCCTGTGGCAGGACGGGCGCAACGCCTTTGCCGGCGACCAGCAGATCGGGCCGGTCAAGGGCTCGGACACCTTCCGCTGGTTCCTGGGCGGCTGGCTGAAGCACGTGCCCGAGCTGATGGTCTTTTATGCGCCGACCATCAACTCGTACAAGCGCTACCAGGTGGGGTCGTGGGCGCCGACGCGCATCGCCTGGAGCCACGACAACCGCACGGCGGGGTTCCGGGTGGTGGGCAGCAGCCAGAGCCTGCGCATCGAGTCGCGCATCCCGGGGGCAGACGTGAATCCGTATCTCGTGTACGCGGCGGCGCTGGCATCGGGGCTGGATGGGATCGAGAACCAGATCGAGCCGCCGCCGGTGTTTGAGGGCGACGTGTACCAGGCGCAGCAGCTGCCGCGCGTGCCGCACACGCTGCGGGAGGCGATCGAGCTGTTTGCCAACAGCGAGTTTGCGAACCGTGTGCTGGGCGAAGAGGTCGTCGAGCACTATGCGCAGTATTTCCGGACCGAGCAGGCGGCGTTTGACAATGCCGTCACGGACTGGGAGCGGCGCCGCTATTTTGAACGGATATAGAAGGCAAGTGTATGCGGGCGCCGATTATCGGGATCACGACCGAAACAAACGACCAGAACGAATATGTGCTGCCGGTGGAGTATGTCGACGCGATCCGCAAGGCCGGCGGCATTCCCCTGCTGCTGCCGCCGGGTGAGCCAAGGCTTGACACGCTGCTTGCGCTGATCGACGGGCTGATCCTCTCGGGCGGCGGGGATATCGACCCGCTGCATTATGGCAGCCGCGGGCACCCCGAGGTGTACATGATCGACGCGGCGCGCGACGAGATGGAGCTGGCGCTGGCGCGACAGGCGGCGGGCGGCGACCTGCCCACCCTGGGTGTCTGCCGGGGGGCACAGCTGATCAACGTGGCATTGGGCGGCACGCTGGTCGAGCACCTGCCCGACGAGATCGACAACACCATTGCGCACAGGATGGAGCCACGCGGGGCCGTGCCGCACCCGGTGACGATTGCCCCCAGTTCGCAGCTGGCGGCGGTGATCGGCGAACAGGTGGTGGTCGGGGCATCCTGGCATCACCAGGCGATCCGCGCGCCGGCGCCGGGGTTGGAAGTGGTGGCGAAGGCGGCGGATGGGACGATCGAGGCGGTCGAGCTGCCGGGGCACCCGTGGCTGCTGGCGGTGCAATGGCACCCGGAGATTACGGCAGGGGAGGATCCGGTGCAGCAGCGGCTGTTTGATGCGCTGGTGGAGGCGGCGAGGGAGAGGATAGGGGCGCAGGAGAGTAGACGAACGGCGCTGTCCCGGGGACGGGCGGAAGTGAACTTCCGCCGGACGTCCCTGGGACATGATCTTTCTAGCGCCGCACGGGCAGCACGGTGCGCAGGAGCGGGTCGCGCAGGTAGAGGCCGCCCCAGATGAAGGCGGCGACGATGAGGGGGAAGACGAGGTTGAATGCGGGGGCGCCGATACGGAGCTGGAGGGCGATGGCGCCGCCGAGATAGCCGGTCAGGAGGACCGCGCCCAGGAGGGAGGTGCGCGGGAACAGGTAGACGGCCAGGCAGGCGAGCATGAGCGCGCCGATGGCCGGTGCCAGGCCGGTGGGGATCCCGAGTTGATTGAAGGAGTCGACGACGGGCTGGATCTGCATGAGCTTGATGACGGCGTCGAAGATGAGGAAGAGGACGCCGAGGGTGGTGAGGACACGGCCGGTCCAGACGAGGCTGGCGGCGCGCGGTAGTGGTGGGGGCCAGGTCGGATGGATAGTGTTGGACTGCATGGTTAGGTCTCCTTGTAATCGTGAGTTTGTAAATTACGTTCACTATGTTGTCGAGTGGGATGACGCGAATTCGACAGGGTGGAGGACGAGTTTTAGAAATTGGTGCGGAATTGAGCAGGGAATTCGTGCGAGGCGCTGCCCAAAAGGCACAGGGTGCGTTTCACGAATGTGTCCGCGTAGCCCGCACGGGGCGTGCGGGCTACGCGGGAGTCCATCCCTGACAAACAAAACGCGAGCAGCGGCACGGCGCGGCGGGTGCGATTGCGGACGATTTGCGGGGGGAGTGGGATTGTGGGTACACTGCGGGGTATGAGTACTAGCCAATCAACCCAACCGACCGAGGAGAGTAAGCCGGCGCGCAGCCAGCACGCCCTGGCCATCATCGATGCCGACATTATTAGCGGCAAGGACGAAGTGGCGCGCGAGCAGCTGCTGCAGAACCTGCGCCAGTACCGCGGCAACGGCGTGCGCCCGCTGTGGATCAATTGGCTGCGGCAGCGCGCGGACTTCCGCTTTACCTGCCTGGTGCATGACCTGGTGGCATTTAACAACTTCATGCTCGACGTGGTGCGGTGCGTGGAGGGGGTGCGGGAGACGTCGACGGTGCTCTCGTTTGGGGGCAGGGCGGATATCGATACGCTGCTGGACCTGGAGATGGAGATCACCACCAACAACATGGTGGCGGCGAATGTGATGATCGACGTGCAGCCGGGGATGGACCGCAAGTGCTTCCAGGCGCTGCTGGACCTGCCGCCACACCCGCAGGTACGCCGCGTGTGGCTGCTCAACTGCTATCACAGCGACAGCGCAGACTTGATGATGCTGCTCGTGGGCAAGAATATTTCGGCGATCACCGGCTACGTGATGAGTTGGCTGCGCACGACGCCCGGGGTGGTGGACACCGAGGTGCTGACGGTGATGGACTGGCGCTGGCTGGCCAGCCCAGACGATATCGTCGAGCTGTGCGAGATGTTCTTTACGCGGACGCGGATGGAGGCGTAGAGCTGCCGCTAGAGTTGCCGCCAGAGCCACCGGCAGGACGTGTGAGTTCGCGGCAGGTTGTCGTAGAGGATGTAGAGCGCCAGGGCCAGCACGAGCGCCCCGATCACCCACCAGAAAAACTCGTAGACCAGCACCAGGCCGGCGATAACGGCAAGCCCGACGGCGAAGCTGCCGACCACGCGCGTAAATGTGCCGCGCAGGCCGGCCTCGACAAAGGCAAAGAGGGCAACGATGGTCGCCATCCAGAAGGGCAGCACCCCCGGTTTTACGAGAAACAACACGACAAAGGCCACGAGCAGCACGGTCACGCTGATGGCCGCCCACAGTTCGGCCACACGGCCGGCCGGCAGGTCGCTGCGGGCGGCGGGCGTGTGGGCGCGGCGGATGTGGGCACGCGGGTCGCCCAAGAGGCCGTCGGCGATGTTGGCGGCATAACGGTCGAGCGATTCGAGCAAGGCGTCGTTGGCGGCGATCTCGTCCTGGCGCTGGGCAACGGCCTGTGAAACGGCCTCGATGCGCGCCATGGCCCCCAGGTAGGAGCGCTGCAGATGGGGCTGGTTGCGCATTGCGGCCGCCTGCACGTCGAGCCCGCGTAGGAAGGACTGCTGTTCCTGCACCTCCTCGCGGAGCTGCTGCTGGCGTGTGCGCAGGGCAGCCTTCTGGGCTTCGACGGTGGCGGGGAGGGCGGCGCGGGGCGAGACCTTGTCCAGACCGGCCCAGCCCACGGGGTCGAACCAGGCGCGACGCACGCTGCCGTCACGGTTGTACATCGGCCCGGCCGGCGCATCCTCGCCGGCAAAGGGATCCTGGGTGTAGAGGCCCCAGAGACCGCGATAGGCGCGCACCCAGCCGGTGTTCTCATCGATCAGGCAGGGGGTGTTCCACGCGTCCACCTGGCCGGGCCCGAGGGCGAAGCCGTCGCCGCGGGCATAGTCGACGAAGGGGATGGCGAGGACGCTCGAGGGATCGAAGCCGGGGTCCTGGGCGCTGCCGGCGGCGGGCACGGCAGGCTCCGCCACACGTGTCGGCGACGCCTGCGCGCCGGGGTGGAAGGCGGGCTGCCATAGTGGGCCGCATAGGGGGCAGGATACTGGTCGTTGGGCCGGGGCAGCTCATCGGGGTCGCTGGGGCCCTGGATCGCGCGCCAGCGGCCGACGACAAAGTCGACCAGGCGCGAGACGGGCGCCAGGAATTTGAGCTCCAACTCGGTCAGGTACTCGCCGGCGCTGAAATAGCTGCTGTGCGAGCCGGCGCCCGAGAAGATCACGGGGTGGTGGCCCACCTTCTGGATTTCGGGGTCGTCCCAGCGCCGGCGCAGGTCGTCGCCGGCGTAGTCATGCGAGGCAAAGGCGACCCACTCGGGCTGCAGATGGCCGCCGGCGTCGTGCGCCAGGTAGATGCAGACCATTTCCCAGTCGGCCTCGTGGTCGTTGGCGCCGTTGAAGCCGGAGCGCCAGTTATTGTAGAGATAGAAGAACCAGTACTGGAGGACGATCCAACCGCCCTCCTCGACGACGCGGCCGTGGTAGATATGGCGCTCGTCGGCGGCAAGCAGCATGTGATAGCCTTCGGCGGCGGCGGTGGCGAGATCGCCCGGCACACGGCCGCGCGCCAGCAGTGAAACCGAAAAGAGAGCGTCGATGATGCGCGAGGTATAGCCGACGCGCGCCAGGCGGCCGGTACCGGCATTGAAGGTGCCGGCGTCGAGGCCTTTGCCGCCGGCCGCCACGTGGTCCTCACCGGCCTTTGCATCCCCTTTGCGGCGGGCCTGTGTGCGGCGCAGCGCTTTGGCAGCCATTTCGGTAGCCTTTAGCGGCTCGGTAAATTGGAGATAGCGCACGGTCCCAAACTCGTCCTGGTAAAGCTCGCCCAGCAGGTCGGGGGTGAGCTGGCCGGCAGGAATCAGCTGGCGCGGCTCCTCCTTGGGGCGCTTAATCCAGAGGCTGCAGCAGCGGATGTAGGTCTCGGCGTCCATGGGGAAGAACTGCTCGCCGCGGGTGAACTTCATGATTGGCTCGTAGCGGCGCAGCAGGGCGAGGCGCCCGGCCTGGCTCTCCAGGCGGGCGTCAAGGTGCGTATGTGCACCAAGCCCGGGGGCCGCGTGTGTTTCAGACGCCGAGTAGATGAACTCCGAGGTTGGGTCGCTCATGCCAGCCTCCGATCGTCCCTGTCGCGCGGCGGCGCCGCCGCGCGCACCAATAGGAGGCGGCCTTCGGGGGAGTTGAGGAATATCACAATCAGGATCGAGCCCAGCATCATCAGGTAGAGAATGGGCAGTTCGACGATGTCGTCGCCGCGCTCGATAAAATAAATCTCAAGGCTCAGAAAGAGCACCACGCACTGGACGGCCATCGCAAACACCCAGCCGGGGCGCGGGCGCAGCAGCACAAGCAGGGCCCCGGCGAGCGAAAGGAGCGCAAGCGGGCCAAAGATGACGACGTAATGGGCGGCACTGAGGGCGGCGATCGTGAGCCGGAAGTTGAGCAGCTCCAGCTCGAGATCGGTCAACCAGTGGCCGTCAAAGAACGACCAGACCAGCACGCCGGCAAAGAAAACGGCCTGGGCGGCCAGCACCGCAGCCGCCAGTTGGACGGTCCAGCGGCGCTGGCCCCCGCTGCGCTGGGGCAGTTGGGGCGGCCCTGGTGATGGCGCCGATGGCAGCCCTGGAACGACGGACATCGCTCAAGCTTCCCCACGCGCAGGGATGGATTCCGTACGCTGCAAACAGAGGGCCAACTCTTCGGGCGAGATATTGCCGCCCGACAGGATAAGCGCCACCCGCTTGCCGCGCAGCTGCGGCCCCAGGTGCATGGCGGCGGCCAGGGGTGCCGCGCCGGCAGGTTCGGCCAGCGTCTTGGCAAGCTCCAGGTAGCGGCGCACGGCCAGCATCATCTCGTCGTCGTCGACGAGCACGAAATCGTCTAGATGCGACCAGAGAATGCGCTGCGGCAGCATGAACGGCTGGCCGGTGGCGAGGCCGCCGGCAAAGGTGGCAATGGGGGCAGTCTGCGGGATGTGAGCACGCCAGGTCAGATAGGCGGCAGGAGCGCCCGCGGCCTGGACGCCGATCACTTTGATACTCGGGTTGATCGCCTTGGCGACCAAGGCAGCGCCGGCGGCGCCGCTGCCGCCGCCCACCGGCACGATGATGAAGTCGACGCCGGGCAGGGCTTCGAGGATTTCGAGCGTGTGGGTGGCGACGCCGGAGATCAGTAGGGGCTCGTCGCCGGAAGAGACAAAGCGGAGCCCCTCGGTACGTTCGAGCTCGGCGCCGTGGCGCTTGCTCGCCTCAAAGTCCTCGCCGTGGAGGACGACCTCGGCGCCGTAGGCGCGCATGGCGTCAACCTTGACGCGGTTGGCGTTGGCGGGGGCGACGATCACGGCGCGGGCGCCGAAGAGCTGGGCAGCATAGGCGATCGACTGGCCGTGATTGCCGGTCGAGGCGGTCACCACGCCGCGGCGGCGCTCCTCGGGCGAGAGATGCGCCATGAAGTTGATGCCGCCGCGCACCTTGAAGGCGCCGATCGGCTGATAATTTTCGTGCTTGACGTAGACCTCTGCCTCCAGCAGGCGGTCGAGCAGCGGGTAGTGGTGCAGGGGTGTGGCTGCCAGGTAGGGCCGGATGGTACGCTGCGCGTGCAGCACATCCGCTAAGGTGGGTGGGGCCACGGTAGGCGGGGCCGCGGTAAGCGGTGTCAGCTCGGGCACGGTGTGTTCTCCTTGTGGTGAGTGAATACAGCGAACAGCCTGATTATAGCACCCGCGCCGAATTCATTCGGTGTGCGGCCGCACCACCTACTTACTCAGTACGGCGGCGAGGGATGGGTCGGGGGGCCACCAATCGGACTGCATTGCCTCTTCATGGGCGCGGACGAGGATGCTGTATTCGTCCCAGTAATGCTCGGTGCGGAGGACTTCGGGCAGGGCCTGGAAGGAGCGGTAGGCCAGGTCGAGGCCGGCGGCATAGAGCAAGCGCGGGTCGGTACGTGCCAGGCGCTGGTCAAACACGGTTCCGGAGTCGCCGTCGATCTGGGCACGCAAGGTGGCGATCTCCGACTCCAGGCCATCCACGATACGGAGGATGCTGTTCTCTGACCAGTCGAGACCCTCTTCGCTGAGATTAAAGATGGGAGCAGGCGAGGTCAGGCGGCAGGCAAGCCCTTTGCCGACCTGACGATAGACAAGACTGCCGCCAAAGCAATAGGCACTCAGTTCGCCGCCACTCTTGTCCTGGACGGTCATAAAGCCGGGCGCGACGCGGTGGGTGACATCGCCTGCCACGCCGGCGTCGGTGTGGGCAAAGATCGTGGTACGCCCAATGGAGGCGGACGGCGGATCGCTGCCACCCAGGTCGGAGTCGCCTATAAGGTCGCTATCGGCCCAAGTGGAGACGACCAACTCGACCGGCACGAAACCTTCGCTGTCATCAGAGTCGGAGACAAAGACCTCCAGCTCGGCATAGCCGATGGAAAAGCCTTCTGCAAATGGGTGGAAGACGTAGCCGAGTTCGGCCGGGTCAGCGCTCATAGCAGGCTACTTTCAAACTCATGCAAACTGCTTGGCTACCTGTTTGCGGGCCTGTTTCACAGCTTGCTTCGTGGCCAGCTTGGCCGCGTCCTTAGCGACATCGGTGGCCGCTTTCTTTGCTTCCAGAGAGGCCAGTTCGGCGGCATGCCGCGCTTGCTGGCTTGCTTCCTTGGCAGCCAGCTGGGCGGCGAGCTTGGCTTCGCGGGCAGCCGCCTTGGCCGCTTCCTTGGCGGACTTGCTGGCAGATCGACTGGCTGCGCGCTCGGTGCGGCGGGCCAGGCGTGCGGCGGCGCGGGTATCGGCTGCCAGCTGCTTAGCGGCCAGCTGGCTGTTGGTGCGGCGCAGAGAAGTCCAGGCGAAGAACATGGCGCCTAGCGTGGTGAAAAACGCAATGCCAAGCTTTGTCGGGTCGACGATGGGCTCGACGCGCACGCCGGAGGGTTCGATGATCACCGCGGCGACGGGACGGCCAAAGGAGAAACCGCCGCCGCCCCCGCCGGCGCCCCCGTCTTCCTTGCGCGGTGATGAGGAAGCAGTTGTGCCGCCATTGGCGGCGGCGGCGGGCGCGCCATCACCGTTGGCGGTTTCGTCTGCGGGGGGCTGAGACGAACCGCCGTAGCCGCCACCGGCGCCAAGGCTGATTGTGATTTCCGACGTGACGATGACGGTGCGGTCGCCGGAAACAATGGGCTCGCTGTAGACGGCGCCGGGTTCGGCCACGCGAAAGAGGCGGCCGACCAGATTGTAGACCTCGGCCATGCTTTCTACCGGGGTGGCGAAGAAGCTGCGTTCGTAGTCGCTCATTGGGGTTTTCGCTTTCTTGACCGGATAAAGAACGGGCCAAACACGGCGATCAGCAGCATAAGTAGTGTGACCGCGGCCATGCTCCACAACAAGATACGCGTGATATCGACAATGGCGTGGCGCTCGACATGCGGGCGGGCAGAGAGACTGGCTCCAGGAGTACCCACCTGAGGACGCGCCACAGTGACGGCAACAGGCCAGTTCCAGACATAGCCCCAGCTGCCCACCTGGGCCAGCAGCACGAGTGACTCGGGCGTGATCTCTATATCACCCACCTGGCGAGGCGCACCAGTACGGCGGCCAAAGTGAAATGATTTCTGCATACACTATGCATACGCCTGATGAGCGAGTTTGTCAATGTGTCCGAGTACACGAGTTCAGCACGACTGAAAGACCGGTGAGCGATTGCCCATTCGCCCCTATCTGTGCTAGGATCACCGGTCAAGAGCCTCCGTAAATACGACCTGCAATCTTTACCTTCCGCCGCCAACTTGCTTGGCGTTGAACGCAGAACATCAGGAGAGATTTAGCCATGCGCATCGGTATTGACGTGGGCGGCACCAACACGGATGCCGTTCTCATGGACGGTCGCCGCGTCGTCGGCTGGGCAAAGTCGCCCACCACGCGCGACGTCAGCAGCGGCATCACCGCGGTCTTGACCAAGCTGCTTGTCCGAGACCGGCGCGGCGCCCGGTGCGGTCAAGGCGGTGATGCTGGGCACAACGCACTTCACCAACGCCGTGGTCGAACGGCGCAACCTCAGCCGCACGGCGGTCGTGCGCATCGGCCTGCCCGCCACGGCAGCGCTGCGCCCGTTTGTGGACTGGCCCCAAGATCTCGTGCAGGCCATCGGCGGCGTCAGCTACCTGGTGCACGGCGGCTACGAGTTCGACGGGCGGCCGATCGCCCCGCTCGACGAGGCCGAGATCCGGGGCGTGGCGGCGCAAGATCCGCGAGGCCGGCATCCAGTGCATTGCGGTGTCGGCCGTCTTTTCGCCGGTCAACCCGGACCAGGAGGCGAAGGTCGCCGAGATCCTGGCCGAGGAGATCCCCGGCGCATCGATCAGCCTGTCGCACGAGATCGGGCGCATCGGCCTGCTCGAACGCGAGAACGCGGCGGCGATGAACGCCTGCCTGTCGCAGCTGGCCGTACGCATCGTGCAGTCGTTCCGCGACGCGCTGAGCGGCCTGGGCATCAAGGCACCGTTCTATATCAGCCAGAACGACGGCACCCTGATGAGCGCCGACTTTGTCGAGAAGTACCCGGTGCTGACCTTTGCCTCGGGCCCGACGAACAGCATGCGCGGCGCGGCCTTTCTGTCCGGCCTCAAGGATGCGGTGGTCGTCGACATCGGCGGCACGACCTCGGACGTGGGCGTGCTGGTCAACGGCTTCCCGCGCGAGGCATCGGTGGCCGTGCGGATCGGCGGCGTGCGCACCAACTTCCGCATGCCCGACGTGCTCTCGTTTGGCCTGGGCGGCGGCAGCCATGTCAAGACGGACCCGCTGCAGGTCGGCCCGCAGAGCGTGGGCTACGAGATCACGTCGCGTGCGCTGGTCTTTGGCGGCAGCGACCTGACGACGACCGACATCGCCGTGGCGGCCGGCATGGCGAGGTCGGCGACGCCAGCCGCGTGCAGCAGCTGGACAAGGCGCTGGTGGCGGCGACCGTTGCACGCATGGCAGAGATGATCGAAGTCAGCGTCGACCGCATGAAGACGGCGCCGGGCGCCGTGCCCGTGATCCTGGTCGGCGGCGGCATCATCCTGGTCGGCGACACGCTCAACGGCGTCTCGGCGCTGCACCGGCCCGAGCACGCGCCGGTCGCCAACGCCATCGGCGCGGCCATCGCCCAGGTCGGCGGCGAGGTGGACCGCGTCTTCAGCCTGGACGCGGTGCCGCGCGAGCAGGCGCTGGCGCAGGCCAAGGAAGAGGCGTCGCAGCGCGTGCGCAAGGAAGGCGCCGTGCCCGAGAGCGTCGAAATCGTCGAGGTCGAAGAGATCCCGCTGTCCTACCTGCCCGGCAACGCGACGCGCATCCGCGTCAAGGCCGTCGGCACGCTGGCGGTGGAGTAGGCACAGGCGAGCACATGTGGCAATTACGCACGACGACGTTGAATCGATCGCCATCGGCGCCGGCATCCTGGGCACAGGCGGCGGCGGCAATCCCTACCTGGGCAAGATCCACATGCAGAGCCTGCTGGCGGAGGGATTTGTCCCGACCGTCATCAGCCTGGACGATCTCCCGGACGATGCCGCTGGTGGCCGAGTTGGGATCGATGGGGGCGCCGACCGTAGGGGTGGAGAAGCTGCCGGGCGGGGAAGAGTCCCGGTGGGCGATCGAGGCGCTGGAGAGCTACGTAGGCAAGACAATCGATGCGATCCTGTGCGCCGAGATCGGCGGCGCGAATTCGATCGAGCCGCTGGTAGGCGGGCGCGCTGACCGGCAAACCGGTGATCGACGCCGACGGCATGGGGCGCGCCTTTCCCGAGCTGCAGATGAGCACATATTACATGAACGGCGTACCGTGCGTGCCGGCCGCGCTGGTGGACGAGCGCAACAACCGGATCGTCATTGGCACCATCACCGACCCCTATGCGCTGGAACGGTATGCGCGCGACCTGTGCGTGCTGATGGGGTGCCGAGCAGAGCTGGCGATGCCGGTGATGACGGGCGCCCAGGCCAAGCAGTGGGCAGTGGCCAACACGCTGTCGTTGGCAAAGCGGCTGGGCGACGCGGTGCGCCAGGCGCGTACGGACAAGGCGCCGATGACGGAGGCTGTGCTCCATGTGACCGGCGGCAGCGAGCTGTTCGTGGGCAAGCTGGTCGATGTACAGCGGCGGACGACGGCGGGATTTGCGCGCGGCGAACTGCTGGCAGAGGGGCTGGACGGCTATCGCGGCACGTGGATGCATATCGCGTTTCAGAACGAGAACCTGGTTGCCTGGTACGGGACGGCCAAGGCGCGCGGTGAAGTGGCGGCGTGCGTGCCGGACCTGATCTGCCTGATCGAAACGGACAGCGGCGAGCCAATTACAACCGAACAGCTGCGCTACGGGCTGCGCGTGACGGTGCTGGGCATTCCCTGCTCGGACAAGCTGCGCACCCCGGCCGCGCTCAAGGTCGTCGGCCCGGCGGCCTTCGGTTATCCAGAAGTAACATTTGCGCCGATGGCGAAGACACCCGGCGTGGGAATCGAATAACACACTCTTTGGAGAGTCAATCATGCGACGAATGATCGGCGTACAAGAAGTGGAAGACATCGCCCTCGGCGCAGCGGTGCTGGGCACCGGCGGCGGCGGCGACCCCTATATCGGCAAGCTGATGGCCACCCAGGCGATCGGCGATCACGGCCCCGTAGAACTGGTCAGCATCGACGAGATGGGCGACGACGAATGGTCGGTGGCGATCGCCATGATGGGCGCGCCCACCGTCATGGTCGAGAAGATGCCCGGCGGCGGGGAGGCGGAACACGCCTTCAAGGCCGTGCAGAGCTATCTGGGCAAGCCCATCAAGTACATCTATTCGATCGAGGCGGGCGGCATCAACTCCACCATCCCGATCGCGCTGGCGTCGCAGCTGCACATGCCGCTGCTCGACCTGGACGGGATGGGGCGGGCCTTCCCCGAGATCCAGATGGTGACGCAGAACCTGTACGGCATCACCGCCACGCCCTTCACCATGGCCGACGAGAAGGGCAACAGCGCGGTGCTGGCGACGATCGACAACCGCTGGATGGAGACCTTTGCGCGCAGCATTGCGGTCAACATGGGCGCCACGGCCCACATTGCCTGCTATGCGGCGTCGGGGGCCCAGCAGCGCGAGGCGGCGGTGCACGGCACCATGTCGCTGGCCGAGACGATCGGGCGCAGCATCCGCGAGGCGCGGGCGGCGCACGGTGACCCGGTGGCGCGCATCTGCGAGATCACCAAGGGGTATGTGATCTTCCACGGCAAGATCGTGGACGTACAGCGGCGCACGGTGGCCGGCTTTGCGCGCGGCGAGGCCATCATCGAGGGCATCGGCGAGGATCTCGGGCACCGGATGAGCATCGAGTTCCAGAATGAGAACCTGGTGGCGACCAAGGATGGCGCCATCGTGGTGAGCGTGCCGGACCTGATCACGATGGTCGAGGAGGACACCGGCGAACCGATCACGACTGAGGGGCTGCGCTACGGCTTCCGCGTCAAGGTGATCGGCATGCCCAGCCATGCGCACTGGCGCACGCCGGCGGCGTTGAAGGTGGTGGGGCCGCAGTATTTTGGGTATGAGGGGGAGTTTGTGCCGGTGGAAGTTAGGATGAGGGGGTGAGTGGGTAAGCGCGGGGTGTGGCGCTTGAGGCGCCCGTGATTGTCCAACAAAAAGAAGGCCTCCTTGGGGAACCAGGTGTATGTCAACACTCTGATGCACCCCAGAAGGCCTTTCTTTGTTATCCCGTCAGATTTCGGGAAGATTCGGGCCGTTCAGATCTTGCGTACGTTGGCGGCGGAGGGACCCTTGGGGCCCTGCTCGATCGTGAATTCGACCTTGTCGCCTTCGCTCAGGCTGCGGAAACCTTCGGCCACAATGGCAGACTGGTGGACGAACACGTCCTTGCCGCCTTCAACCGCCAGGAAACCAAAGCCCTTGCTGTCGTTGAACCACTTGACGGTGCCGGTGACACGTTGCTGACTCATGTTGGAAAACTCCTTGTTTTCGCTAAAAATACGTACTGTCGCTCAAAACGTCGTATTTCCAACAGGTGGGAAAAATAACACCGCCCAAACTGGTGAGTCTGGGCGGTGTTTTTACGCATCGTGTTCAGAACTTACAACCTTTTGTATCGTCACTGTATCCTACCCATGACGCGATGTCAAGAGGTAAACGAGCTACCACTCGCTTATAGCACGGCGGACGAGCGAAGATGCGGGTGAACGCGCGCATGGGCCAGGTGGCAGGCGACCTGGTGGCCGTCGCCGAGGGGCTCCAGCTGCGGCTCGAGTTCGTGGCAGGCGTCGACCTGGGCGGCAGGGCAGCGGGGGGAGAAGCGGCAGCCTTTGCCGGTCCAGCGGGCGCTGTAGATGTCTGATTCGAGATTGATGTTGGCGAGCATCTGCTGGTCGGGGTCGGGCGAGGGCACGTCGCGCAGCAGCGCCTGGGTGTAGGGATGCTGCGGCTCGCCGGAAAACCTGGTCCAGCGTGCCGTTTTCGACGATGGTCCCCAAGTACAAGAGCGCGGCGTGGTCGCAGAGATAGCGCACCACACCCAGGTCGTGCGTGATCAGCAGGTAGGTCAGGCCGAGTCTCTGCTGCAGGTCGATCAACAGGTTGAGCACCTGGGCCTGGACCGAGACGTCGAGCGCCGAGGTCGGCTCGTCGAGGATCAGCAGCTTGGGATTGCAGGATCAGGGCGCGAGCGATACCGATACGCTGGCGCTGGCCGCCGCTGAACTCGTGCGGAAAGCGATTGGCGTGTTCCGGCTTTAACCCCACCAGTTCCATCATCTCGAGAACACGGCGGTCGAGCGCGGCGCCAGAGGCCTTGTGGTGGACGAGCAGCGGCTCGCCGATCAGCTTGCGCACGGTCATGCGCGGGTTGAGCGACGAGTAGGGGTTCTGAAAGATGATCTGGATCTGTTCGCGGGCAGCGTTCATCTGCTTCTCGGTAAGGTGGAGCAGGCTGCGCCCTTCAAAAAGGACCTCGCCCGACGTCGGTTCGGTGAGGCGCGGGATGATGCGCGCCACCGTCGTCTTGCCCGAGCCGGATTCGCCCACGAGACCAAAGGTGGAGCCTTCGGGGATCGAAAAGGAGACATCGTCTACAGCACGTACGGGCGGCTTGCCGCGCGGGGTAAAGACCTTGGTGACGTTGCGCAGTTCTAGGAGCATGGCTCGGCCTCTCCGGCGCTTTCCTGGTAGAGAACGCAGGCGACCTGGTGGTCCGGTGTATCGGACGATGGTGCCTGGACCATGGGAGGCACGGCCGCCGTGCAGGCGGCGCGGGCAAACGCACAGCGCGGGGCGAAGCGACAGCCGGGCGGCGGAGCGTAGAGATTGGGCACGCTGCCGGCCACCCCTTGCAGCGCGCCGCGCGGCGTCTCGTCGGTCGGGATGGCCGCCAGGAGCCCACGTGTATAAGGGTGCTGCGGGCTGCGCAGGATGCTGCGCACCGGCCCGGTTTCGACGACGTTGCCGGCATACATGACGGCGATGCGGTTGCACAGCTGCGCCACGACGCCGATATTATGAGTGATCAGCAGGACGGTCAGGTTGATCTCGCGCACCAGGTCGGCGATCAGGCGCAGGATCTGGGCCTGGACCGAAACGTCGAGCGCGGTCGTCGGCTCGTCGGCGATCAGCAGGTCGGGCCGGCCGGAGATGGCCATGGCGATCAGCACACGCTGGCGCATGCCGCCGCTGAACTCGTGCGGGTAGGCGTGGATGCGCTTTTCGGGATCGGTGATGCCCACCTGGCGCAGCAGCTGGATGGCACGGGCATGGGCCTGGCGGCGGCGTGCGCGGTTGGACGGCAGCCACTTGCGCCCAAAGGCTGTCGCATCGAGCGCGCCCTGGCGGCTGAGGATGGCGTCGACCATCTGCTCTTCGACCGTAAAGACGGGGTTGAGGCCGGTCATCGGGTCTTGAAAGATGACGCCGATATGCTCGGCGCGCAGGCGGCGCAGTTCCTCTTCGGACTTGCCCATCACAGGTTCGCCCAGGAACCGGATCTCGCCGCTCGTGTAGCGGGCGGGCGGCTGCGGCACCAGCTGGGGAATCGACATGGCGGTAACCGACTTGCCGCAGCCGGTCTCGCCGACCAGCCCCAACAGGTCGCCGCGGTGGACGGTGAGATTGACGCCGTTGAGCACCTTGGCCACGCCGTCGAGTGTCACCATCTCCAGGTGCAGGTCACGGATCTCGACGAGCGGCTGTGTGATTGGTTGTTCTGCTGATTCTGCTGGCGACATGGCCTACTTCACCGTTGCGTTGGGGTCCAGCAGGTCGCGCAGGCCATCGCCGATCAGGTTGAAGCCGAGCACCATGATGAACATGAACAGGCCGGGGAAGGTGGAGATCCACCAGGCGCTGGGCATAAAGCGGCGGCCCAGCGCGATCATGGAGCCCCAGTCGGGCTCGGGCGGCTGGATACCGATGCCGATAAAGCCGAGCGAGGCGAGGGCCAGCACGGCAAAACCGAAGTCCATCGAGGCCTTGACGATGATGCCGGTCATCGTGTTGGGCAGGATGTGGCGGAAGATCACGCGCGGCTTGCTGGCGCCGATGGCGAGCGCGCCGGCGACGAAGTCCTCCTCGCGCATCTTGAGGAACTGGGCTTCCACCAGGCGGCAGTAGCCCGGCCACCAGGTCAGCGAGAGCGCCACCATGGCGGGCACCATGCCGCGGCCAAGGGCGGCGGCGAAGGCCATGGGCAGGAAAATGCCCGGAAAGGTGAGCATGATGTCGGTGACGCGCATGATGACCTGGTTGGTCGTCCCGCCAAAATAGCCGGCCACCGCGCCCAAGGTCACGCCCAGCAGGATGGCCACCACCAGGATGATGATGCCGACCTCGAACGAGGTACGCGTGGCAATGATCGTGCGGGTGAAGACATCGCGGCCGGCATCGTCGGTGCCAAAGAGGTGTTCACGGCTGGGCGAATCCAGGCGCTGGTCCATGTGGACGGCGCCGGTCGCGTCCTCCGGGTAGGGCACCCACGCCGGGCCGGTGATGGCCACGATGAGCATGATGATGCCGATCACCACGCCCACCACCGACAGCCGGTTGCGGGAAAACTGGTAGGCGCCGCGGCGAAAGTCGCGCAGTTCGCTGGCATGATCGGCCCGCCAGCGGGCCCACCAGCCGAGCTTGGGCGAAGTGGAAGAAGTCGAAACCGTCACGAGAAGCGGATCCTAGGATCTACAAGGCGATACACGATATCGGTAAACAGGTTGACGAAGACCACCACCATGCCGATAAAGAGGGTGACGCCCATGATGACCTGGAAGTCGAGCATCAGGGCGGCCTTGGTGGCGTATTGGCCGATACCCGGCCAGTCGAAAACGGCCTCGATCAGCACGTTGCCGCCAAGCTCAAAGCCGATCACGAAACCCAGCATGGCAACGGTGGCGATCATGGCGTTCTTCATCAGGTAGCGCGACCAGATGACACGTTCCTTGATGCCGTTGGCGCGTGCCACCATCACAAAATCCTTGCGCAGCATGTCGAGAAAATCGCCGCGCAGCTGGCGCGTGACCAGGGCGATCACGACCAGCGACTGGCACAATGCCGGCAAGAACATATAGCGCAGCGCCGTGAAAAAGGCCTGGATGTCGCCGGCCAGCAGCGTATCGATGAGCAGCATACCGGTATACGTCTCGGGATAAGGCTGGCGCGGGTCAAAGCGTCCGCTGACGGGAAACCAGTGCAGGATCTGGCCGAAGACCACCTGCAGGATAATCGCGATCCAGAAGATGGGGATGCTGACCGCGCCGATAGCCACGACGCGTGACACGTGATCGGGCCAGAGGTCACGCCAGCGGGCGGCGACCACGGCCAGGGGAATGCCGAACAGCAGCCCCATGGTAGTCGCCACGATGGTCAGCTCAAGCGTGGCCATGAAGTAGGTCATCAGGTCGGGCAGCACGGGGCGCCGGTTACTGATCGAGTACCCCCAATTGCCCTGCGCCAGCCCGGCCATGTAGCGCAGGTACTGCTCCGGCAGGGGGCGGTCCATCCCGAATTCGGCGGCCAGTTTCTGGATCTGTTCCGGCCGGGCCTGGGGGCCGGCGGCCAGCTTCACCGGGTCGCCCGGCACCATGCGCGAGACGACGAAGGTGATCAGCGAGAGGCCGATCAGGACGACGGGGATCCAGAGGAGGCGGGTCAGTATATAGCGCAGCATAGTTGTGAGAGGGTGAGAGGGTGAGGGGGTGAACACATCGTTCACCCCCTCACCCTCTCACTACATCATCCTTGGTTGTTGTCGATCCACAGGCGCCAGAAGTCGGCGCTGATGTCGCCGAAGTACTTGAAGCCCTTGACATTGTCGCCGTAGGCGATGACGTTGGGCTCGACGTAGACCGGGATATCCGGGGCGTCGGTCATGATCTGGGTCTGGATCTTCTGCACCAGTTCGTCGGCCTTGGCCTGGTCGGTGGTGGTGCGCAGCTCGTCGAGCATGGCGTCGACGTCGGCGTTCTTGTAGAACGAGCAGGCCTGGAAGCTGCCGCCGGTGGGCCGGTCCCAGCTCTTGCTCGAATACTTTTCCACCAGCCAGGTATCGGCGAGCGGCGGGAACTGGTCGAAGATAAAGGCGACGGCCGGGCCGGTTTCGGGCGAGGTGCAGGCGCCGACGATGTCCGGCCAGTTCTTGGGCACCATGTTGACGTTGATGTTGTACTGCTTGAGTTCGTCGAGCAGGATCAGGCCGGCCGCCTCTTCAAAGTCGAGGCCGCTGACATAGACGAAGTCGAGGTCGAAGCCGCCGTCCTTGTACTCGGTCTTGTCCAGGTATTCCTTGGCCTTGGCCGGGTCGTAGGGATACTGCGGTTCGAGGTCGGCGTTGTAGCCGGGGACGCCTTCGGGCAGCGGGGTCGTCATCAGCTTGGCGTGGCCGTTCTGCGAGTCGGCGAAGGCCTGGCGGTTGAAGCTGTGGGCCAGGAACTTGCGGAAGTTCGGGTCGGCGGTCGGCCCCTGCTGCGTATTCATCTTCAGGTAGCCGCCGAGCAGGCCGTAGTTGACCTCAGCCTTCTTATTGCCGCTGTTGTTGATCTCGTCGATGTCGTTGACCGAAATCGTGTCTGCCATGTCGAAGTCGCCGGAGAGCAGGCCCGTCTTGCGGGTGGCCACATCCTCGGTCTTCTTCCAGACCACGCCGGCCAGGCGGCCGTCGCCTGGCCAGCCCTGCCAGTAATCGGGCACGGCTTCCAGCTCGTAGACCTGGCCGATCTGCCAGTTCTTGATCTTGAAGGGGCCGCTGCCGGCTTCGTGGTCGACCAGGTAGGCAGCGCCTTCGTCGCCGTCCTTGTCGTTTGCCATGGCCACCGCCTTGCTCACGATCGGCTGCTCGAGGAAGGCCAGCAGGCGGTCAAAGGCGGCGTAGGGCGTCTTGAGCGTCATCACCACCGTGGTGGGGTCGGTGGCCACGACGCCGTCGACGTCCAGGTAGCCGGAGAGCAGGCTGGCGCGCTGCTTGTTGGCGCGCAGGGTGCGCTGGTAGGAGTAGGCCACATCCTCGGCGGTCAGCGGCGTGCCGTCGTGGAACTTGGCCTTGTCGGTGATCTTGAAGGTCCAGACCTTGCCGCCGTCCGACGAGCTCCATTCCTGGGCCAGACCGGGCTCGATCGGCTGCGGCCAGCCGCCTTCGAAGCGGAAGAGGCGGTCGTAGAGCGAGCGCATGACGGCGTTGATGGAGTAGTCCATGCGGTCGGACGGGTCGATGGTGGCGACGTCCTGCGACCCACCGTAGATCAGGATCTTGGGTTCGATGGCGCCGGCGGCCGTGGTGGCAGCTGCGCCTTCCGTGCTCGAGCGAGGCAGCGGGGGCCGCCGCGGGCTGGCCGCCGGGCGCGCACGCCGCCAGGGCGGCGCCGCCGGACACGATGGCCAGCGCCTGCAGGAACTGCCGCCGGTTGAAGTGCCCCTGTTGGAAGCCCCCAACGAGTGCCTGGGTTGGATTGGATGCCTTTTGCTGCATAGCGTTTCCTCACTCCGAATTGATGCGGTTGGTGGTTAAAACAAATCGAGGCGCGGGCGCGTCACATCGGTAGATTCGATGTAGCAAGCGGTGCTGGACAGCGACAGTGCTGTTTGGCGTGGCGATTCAAATCGTTGGCGGCATGCTGGGGGCGCTGGACAACGTAGACAGACATTCTTATAGCATACGAGCGGGTGCATTCATCAAACACCTTGGCACACGCGCAGCGGAGACGAAGAGGCGGAAGCACCCCAAAATGTGAGGTTTTTGCGCTGTTGACAGCAAGCTTTTATGGGAGTACGCTCTGCTCGCACCATCCCTGCGCGGCTAAGTTGCCCTTGTTTTCCCTAGCGCAAAGGAGGGTGTACCATGTCTTTGATCCGTGGTGTATTGTTGGCAGGCAGGTTTCGCGGCACCACGACCTGCTCAGCATGTCGGACGATGATCAGCGCAACACACTCATCGTCGAGCTCACGGCCCACAGCAACCAAAACAACTATCAAGCGTATGATAACGAAACACTGGCAGGCATGGGCGCTGTGCTTGTGTTCCTGCGCGAGGGTGGGATTCGCGACGATGCCGCGCTCCAAATGATGAGCGCCGACGACCAGCGCAACACGCTCATCGTCGAGATCGATGCCCAGACGCACATGGGCACACAGCTGCAGGGCCTCAGCAACATGGACCTGGTGCTGCGGGGATTGGGCAACGAGGACTTCGGCATTTCGCTCCATGCCCCTACTTTTCTGCGCGGCGTACTGTTGGCAGGGAAGTTCCGCACCCATCACGAGTTGCTCAACATGTCGAGCGACGATCAACGCAACACGCTGATCGTGGAACTAACAGCTCACAGCAATCAGACGAACTATCAGGCATACGACGATTACACGCTGGCAGGTATGGGTGCTGTACTCGTCTTCCTGCGCGCCGGAGGGATCCGTGATGACGGCGCACTTCGGACAATGAGCGCTGACGACCAGCGCAACACACTTATCGTCGAGATCGATGCCCAAACGCACTTCGGCTCACGGCTGCAAGGGCTGAACAACTTGGACCTGGTGCGGCTTGGGCTGGGTGTCGACCCAGCCAAGGTATTCAAGTCGCTGCCGCCGCCGCTGCAGCCACCGCCACGGGACCCGCCTACCAGTGCCTTCGAGTTTTCGGCCCCCATCGTGACCGGCGGCGCGGCGGCGCTGGGCGGCTGGATAAATGTCGCCATCAACCCTGACGGCTCGGTGCGTTGGCGCGGCCATGCCCACGACAGTGGGGCAGACGGCTACGACTTCGGCATCAGCGCTATCGTGCGTGCCTCCTCCGGTCGCGCCTCGGCGCTGGCTCACAGCGGGCATGTCGGCGGCACCTTCACCTCGGGGTCACGCGACCACGATCGGGACGACACGCAGCCGCCTAACCCCGTCATCGCCGCCAATATCTGGGACTTTGCCGACGCGCAGTTGCAGACCAACCTGGAGTACAGCAGCGATATCGGCTCCGCCCTAGAGAAGGCGGTGAGTTGGCTGGTGCGCTGGGGTGTAGGCACCGTCCTGTCGCCGGTGGGTGTCGTCATCTTTGTCGGCGTGGAAATCGGCTCGCTGATCTCGACAGGATCACTCGTCCCGGGCGCCCGCGTGGTCGAGGGAATGCTGTGGATGGCCGGCCCCACGAACACGATGTTTGCAATCATCGCCGAGGGCATCGCCGCTCTCGGTAGCCGCACACGCGAACTCACGCAGGAGGAGTACGACTGGGCCAATAACGAGGTTTTCCAGGGTGCACTGCCGCCGCGCAGCCGGCTCGTCCTTTGCGACACGATCGGCGGTGGGGACCGGGCCTTTACGTTTCCTCGGTTCGACGGCAAGATCACGCTCAATATGGGGTCAGCGGCCTTTGACGACCCGCGGAACTATCCGGGCCGCCGGTATGGGCAGACGTTCATCCACGAGTTGGTACATGCCTGCCAGATCGAACACGCCAACATGGATCTTGCGCTGCTGGCCGACGCCATGGCAAGCAAGGTGTGCGAGGCCACCGGCAGCAGTCCTTACGACTACCCTCCTGCCGGTGATGACTATACTGGGTTTAATCTCGAGCAACAGGCTGAGATCGTCAGCGACTGGTTCTGCGGCAACATCCGGACAGGCAGCAACCAAACTGGCATCGCCAAGGACACGAACAGCCCATACTTCCGCTACATCGTCGAAAATGTGCGGGTAGGGCGTTTCTGGCGGTACTAGGGTGCGCTGCGGGACATACCTGAGACAAGATATGCCCGGGGCGTTGACGGTGGGTAGGGTCTGTGCTATCCTGGGGCCCCCACCCGTACCGTCCGCTCCGCCATCTGTTTGGCCGCAGGCTGTCGTTCGTGGCAGCCCAAATCCTCGTGGAGGGTACAGCATGAAATCTATCCCACTCCAACGCAGACGACCTGTGCGGCCGCTGGCGGCCGTGTTGTTTGTCCTGATGCTGCTCACCCTCGGCGGCAGCCGGGCGGCGAGCGCCAAGGACAACACCTACACCAACCCGCTGCCGCTGACAACGCCGAGCGGGATGGCGGTGGAAAGCTGCGCGGATCCGTCGGTCATCCGTGCGCAGACACCCGGTGACAGCGCCTGGTACCTATTCTGCACAACTGACCCGTTGAGCGGCACTGACCGTGACGCGGGGCAACCTGATCTTCCATCTCATCCCCACCTTCCGCTCAACAGACTTGGTGCACTGGTTGTATGTCGGCGATGCCTTCGCCACGCGCCCGGAATGGACGGCGGATGATGCAGGGCTGTGGGCGCCCAGCGTCGAGTACTTCAACGGCCAGTACTATCTCTACTATACGGCCAACAATACCGATCTGCCTGGAGGGGGCAGCGCGATAGGTGTCGCCACCAGTGCCTCGCCGGCAGGGCCGTGGACTGACAGCGGCGCGCCAGTTGTGGAGCCCCATGCCCCCGAGTGCTGTCCTAACGACAGGCGTTGGACCTTTGACCCCGCCATCATTGCCGACGACTCTGGCCAGCGCTACATCTATTACGGCAGCTACTTTGGCGGTATCTCGGTGCGCAAGCTTTCGGCGGATGGGCTGCAAAGTGACAAGGATTCACAGGTGCAGATCGCCATCCCCAACCGCTACGAGGGAGCGTTCGTCATCAGGCGCGGCGGCTACTATTACCTGTTTGGTTCGGCCACCAACTGCTGCAACGGCCCGCTGACCGGTTACTCGGTCTTTGTCGGGCGGGCAGACAACCCGCTGGGGCCGTTTGTCGACGCCGAGGGCGTCTCGCTGCTGCAGGGGCGTGTCGGGGGTACGCTCGTGCTCAGCATGAACGGCAACCGCTGGGTCGGGCCGGGGCACAATGCGGTCGTGACTGATCTGGCGGGGCAAGACTGGATCGTCTACCATGCGGTCGACCGCAATGACCCCTACTTTGCGGGCGCGGTGGGCTTTACCAAGCGGCCGGTGCTGATGGATGCGTTGGACTGGGTGAACGGCTGGCCGGTGGTGCGGGGCGGGGCGTTTGCTTCAAGCACGCCGCAGCGGGCACCGGTCGCTGAACCGGGGGGCAAGGAGCGCAAAAAGCTTGACCTGATCGGCATCCAGGAGCCGCGCAAGGCCAATGCCGAGCTGTCTGACGAGTTCAACGGCCCCACGTTGTCGCAGCAGCAGTGGAGCTGGGTGCGCCCACCGGCTGCCGAGACGTACTGGCTGCAGGACGGCGCCCTCTTTATGAAGACCCAAGCCGCAGACCTGTTTGAAGGCAGCAACAATGCCTCGGTGCTGCTCGAAGCCACGCCTAAGCATGACTTTGTGGTCGAGACTCGCGGATACTTGGATCTGCCGGCGGAAGGCTGCTGTCACAACTATGTGCAGGCGGGTCTAGTGATCTACGGCGATGACGATAATTTCATCAAGTTGGCGCATGTTTCAATCTGGGAGACGCGACAGACAGAGTTTGCGAAGGAGTTATTCCCGGTACCGTCCGGCTACCCCCGTTACGGCAACTCGGTGATCGGGTCGCCTAACGAATGGACCTACCTACGCATTGCCCGCGCAGCGTGCGGACAGGAAGAGTGCTACACGGGTTACACCAGCCGCGATGGAGTGCACTGGACGCGCGGCGGGACATGGACACACCAACTGGGCGAACGTGCACGCATCGGGCTGGTGGCAATGGGAGGTGCGGATTTCACGGCGGCGTTTGATTACGTGCGGACGTACCGGATCAACCCGACGCAGAAGCCAGATTAGGAAAGGCAGTCCGGGGTACAAGGTCATGCCTCAGGGCAAACCTTGTACCCCGGACTGCCCTTCACTTCTAAATCTACAACTGGTAGAATAACGGTATGCATTTCGAGTGGGATGCGGAAAAGGCACTTAGTAACGAACAGAAGCACGGCGTCAGCTTTCACGAAGCGAGGACCGTGTTCCGATTATAAGTTCGCGGAAGGCCACAGCCGCCGAAAGAAAAGCATATGAGCAAAAGTAAGAAGCAAAAGGAAGAAGGGGCGATAAACGAAGAACTGAAGCAAGAGTACGACTTCAGCCAGGGGGTACGCGGGAAGCATTTTCGCGAGTATGAGCAGGGATACACCGTCACGATTACGCATCCAGACGGGACACAGACGGTGGAGCAGATTTCACCAGATCCCGCGGTCATTGTTTTAGACCCTGATGTGCAGCGCTACTTTCCGGATTCAGAATCCGTTAATCACACCCTGCGCACCCTGCTGGGCCTCATTCCACGTGAAGTGATCGAAGCGAAGCGTGCCGGCTGAAGTTGAAACTGCGTAGGCGCCACTCCTCATAATGCCAATCGACGCCACCATAGAGGATGTCTACCGCAGCGAGTCGCGACGCGTGCTTGCGACCCTAATCAGGCTGCTGGGCGACTTTGACCTGGCCGAGGATGCCCTGCAGGAGGCGTTTCGGGCGGCGGTGGAGCAGTGGCCGCGCGAGGGGGTGCCGGCCAATCCGCGGGCATGGCTCGTGTCGGCGGGGCGATTCAAGGCGATCGACGCGCTGCGCCGGCGTGGGCGCTTTGACTCGCCTTGCTGGGGGAGATGGCCGAACGGCTTGACGAGAACTCGACCGGCAGTGTCGGTGCCGGGCAGGACGACGATGCCATCGAGGACGACCGGCTGCGGCTGATCTTTACCTGCTGCCATCCCGCCCTCGCGCCGGACGCACGCGTGGCACTGACGCTGCGCGAGGTGTGCGGGCTGACGACGGAGGCGATCGCCAGCGCGTACCTGACCAGCCCCTCCACCCTGGCACAGCGGATCGTGCGGGCGAAGGCGAAGATTCGCGACGCGCATATTCCGTACGAGGTGCCGGAGCGCGAGGCGCTCCCGGCGCGGCTGGAGGCGGTGCTCCAGGTGATCTACCTGGTTTTCAATGAGGGCTACGCCAGCTCGTCGGGCGATGCGCTGACGCGGCCGGACCTATCGGGGGAGGCGATCCGCTTGGGCCGGCTGCTGGTCGAGCTGCTGCCTGAGGCGGAGGCCATGGGGCTGCTGGCGCTGATGCTGCTGCATGAATCGCGGCGGGCGGCACGGACCACGCCAGATGGCGACCTGGTGGTGCTGGAAGAGCAGGACCGCGGCCTGTGGGACCGGGTGTTGATCGCAGAGGGGATTACGCTGGTGCACCGGGCGCTGGCGGCGCCCGAGATAGGGCCCTATACAGCCTGCAGGCGGCAATTGCAGCGGTGCATTCAAGCGCCCCCAGCTTTGCGGCGACGGATTGGAACCAGATCATCGGGATCTACGACCTGCTGCTGCAGGCCATGCCTTCGCCGGTTATCGAGGTAAACCGGGCCGTGGCAGTGGCGATGCGTGACGGCCCGTGGGCCGGGCTCGTGCTCGTCGACGCCATCCTGGCACGCGGCGACCTCAGCGAGTATCACCTGGTGCACGCCGCGCAGGCCGACATGTACCGGCGGCTGCACAAAACCTCCGAAGCGCGGGCGGCCTATCAGCGGGCGCTGGCCCTGGCGCAGCAGGCGGCGGAGCGGCGTTATCTCGAGCGGCGGATGCGTGAACTGGCGCAGTAGATGCAAAGATCACCAATTTTGAAAATTGGGCGTATCGGCTGTCGAATTGGGGACGTCTTGAACGACTATCTCATGTAAACCAATCAATGGGGCCGTTTCTCTCTGCAAGTGCAGGCAGGCGGCCCCCATGTTGCACAAGGAGAAACCGACATGCAGTTTCTATGCTATGACCCCAACTGGAAGCCGGGCGCACCCCAAGAGCCGCCGAGCGAGGAATTCATGGCCGAGATGGGCCAGTTCCTCGGCGAGGCGATGGCGGCCGGGAAGATCGTAACCACAGGTGCGCTGCCGATGCAGGGGACACGCCTGCGCCTGTCTGACGGGAAGTACACCGTGACGGACGGCCCCTATATCGAGCTGAAGGAACTCACGGCCGGCTTTGCCGTGATCAATGCCGATTCGCTCGAAGAGGCCGTCGAGTGGTGCAAGCGGTTCCGCAAGATTGTCGGCGACGGCGAGACGGAGATCGTGCCGATTTTTGGGCCGCAGTAAGGGGTAGTAGATCATGTCCCGGGGACGGCGGCGACCGCAGGCGTTCGCCTGACGTCCCCAGGACATTGCGGCGACGATTATTCCAACTCGCGCGGCTGGTAGGGGCAGAGGGGATCGCTGGCCAAGGGGTTGCCGGTGGCGGCATAAGCCCGGGCGCGCGAGCCGCCGCAGAGGGTGCGGAAGGCACACTGACCGCACTTGCCCTCTAGTTGGTCGGCGTCGCGCAGGGATTGAAAGAGCTCGCCGTCCCGGTAGATCTCGGCCAGCGGCGTCTTGCGCACGTTGCCGCCGCTTGTGGGCAGGAAACCGCTGGGGAAGACCTGCCCGGCATGCGAGATAAAGACGATCCCGTTGCCATCGCGGATGCCAAAGCCGCGGCCCGCCGGCGTGGCCAGGATCATCTCCTCGGTCAGGCGCCGGCGCATTTTTTGCACCATGATACGCCGGTAGTGGTGCGCCTCGGTAGTCTTGATCATAAAGGGCGTGGCCGGGTCGCGGGCGATCTCACCCACCCAGTTGAGGAGCTGCTCGCTTTGGGCCGGAGTGACTTCGGCCAGCTTCTCGCCGCGACCGGTGGCAATCAGGAAAAAGAGCGCCCAACGCGTGATTCCCCACGTGCGCACCTCGGCATAGATCTGCGGAATGTCGTCCAGGGTCTGGGCGCTGACAAGGGTGTTGACCTGGAGAGGGATGCCGTGCGCCACGATCGCTGCGGCCCCGGCGCGCGTCCAGGCAAACGAGCCGTCGACGCCGCGGAAGGTGTCGTGCAGGGCAGGCGTGGAGCCGTCAAGGCTGAGGGCGATACTGCTGATGTCCGCCTCTTTTAACTCCGTGATCACCGCGGGCGTCAACGCCGCCGTGCCGGCAGGCGTAATTGAGACTGACAGGCCAAGGCCGCGGGCATAGGCGATCAGATCGAAGAGGTCGGGCCGCTGGAGCGGGTCGCCGCCGGTGATAACCAGCTGCGGCAGGGGATCGCCGCCAAAGCCGGCGATCTGGCGCAGCAGCGACTGGGCCTCGGCCGTGTTAAGCTCGAAGGGGCTGCGCTGCGGCTGTGCCTCGGCCCGGCAGTGGAGGCAGGAGAGCGCACAGGACTGTGTCGCCTCCCAGTAGACCAGTTTTGGCGCACGGGCATAAATAAAACGCTGGCGCTGCTGTGGGAACAATGGGGCGTAGGCCTCGGCAAGCATGTGCGGTCTTCCTTTGCTCGAATCTCTCGCGTAATCTAGGCCAGAGTTTAGGCAAAGGCGCAGTGTCCTGCAGTGACTAAAGTCCCAACGCAATGAACCGCGGCGTTCACGCCGTCTGCGCCGAGTGTGGGCTGCCGCGCATGTCGGCCGGCGTTTCGGCATTGTGCGCAGGCGGCGTTTCAACCAGCATCTCAGGATGCGTTTCAAGCTGCGTCTCTGCGCGCCGCAGGGCGTTCAGAGCCATCGTGCCGGCCGACCACGCCGCCGCAGCCAGCGACACGCCAAGCAGAATGTAACCGGCGGCGTGCAGCACACTGCGCAGTTCCAGCACGAAGATGCTCGCCCAGATCAGGAGGCTGCCCAAGTTGACGCCGGTCAGGCTCAGCCAGTTGCCGCCAAGGCCGGCGCGACGATCGCGCAGCAGCCAGTGCGCCACAGAATACGGGACAAGTGCGTATAGGAACTGCAGCATCCAGCCGTAGACCAAGGCTTGCGGCGCGGTCGCCTCCACGTCAGCACCGGGAATGCCGGGCAGGCCAAGGATGATCAACGGCGCCACCAAAACCGGCAGCAGGATCCACGTATAGGATAGGACCAGGTGCCAGGCGCCGGCAGCGGCAAAGAGGCCGTGCCTCCGCAGCGCTCGCACCAAGAGCAGCAGCAGCCAGATCGTGGCCGTGATGTGGAGGATAAGACCAGACACTGTAAACGCAAGGTTGCCGCCCAACCACGGCCCCAGGACCAGGCCCAATGCCCCCAGCGTCATGCTCCAGAAGATGGTGGTGAGCGCACGGCGTCCGCCAAGCGGCGCACCGGTGAGTGCGGGCAGCAGGTCGATCAGCAGCCCGGCGAAAACAAGTGAGGCAAAACCCCAGCTGTTGGCATGGATGTGCGCCTCCTTAGGCACGCCGATGTGCAGCGGCGCGCTCCAGCCGACCCACAGGCCGGTGCCAATCAGAATACCGACGAGCAGATAGATAAGGCCTCCGATATAGAACTTGAGGCTGTCGCTGCGCGCAGCCTGGCCGTCCCCCATGCGGCGCAGTCGAATGAGGAGCAGAACAGCGGCGGCAAAGACCAGCGTGCCGCCGGCAATGATCAACGGGGCGCTGATGCTGGGGATGCCCGCCAGCAGCAGCACCAGACCGGCGTTGAGCATTAGCCAGACGTCCCACATCGTAGAAGGTGCAGGTCTGCCGCGGCGAGCAGCCACAAAGGCGGGCAGCGCGCCAAAGGCGGCTTCGACCAACACGCCGAGCGTGATGAAGTGAACGCGCAGCCATGGCAGGCCGACAAACCAAGGGAGAAACGACAGGCTGGTCAGGGCGGCATCAGCAGCGGCCAGAATCGCCACGATCAGGTAGAACACGGCCATGAGTAGGAATGGATTTAGCATGCGCAGAGCATAGCGGAACAGTGACGGGGTTTCCATGACTTATGTCATTTTTGGAAATAGGGAGACAGCTCGAGCCGGAGGGGTACGGACCGGCGGCGCCGCTGCTAGACCACCGTTTGGGCGCGCTGTGCCAACGCCGGTGGGTCCAGGATCGTGATTTGGCGGCGGTCGACTTGGATGATGCCGGCGTCGGCAAGGACACGCAAAGCACGATTGAGGACCTCCGGCACGGTGCCCAGCCTTGCGGCCAGTTCAGCCTGCGTGAGCCAGGATTGGCGCACCAGTGACCCTGCGCTGGCCTCATCGATCAGCAGGCGCGCAAGGCGTACTTCTACGGTGCGCAGCGAAAGATCGGCGACCATGTCGGCCAGGTACGCGATACGATCGGCCATATTGCCCATAACATGCAAAAGCAGATCGGGACGCGCGACGAGCAGCGGCTGGAGATGCGTACGGTGCAGCCGCCAGATTCCACTTTGTTCCAAGGCGACGGCAGTAGCCGGATTGGGACGTGCCAGGAAAAGGCCGATCTCGCTGAATGCCTCGCCTGGGCCAAAGTAGCGCAGCACCTGCTCACGACCGTCGAGGGCGAACTTCACTACCTTTATCCAGCCGGATTGAACACTGTAGAGGCCAGCATTCGTCTCGCCCTCGAGAAAGACGACGGCGCCGGGCCCATATTCATGCCAGGTGGCGAGATCGACCAGACCCTGAAGGGTGCCGGAAGAAAGTCCGGAAAAGTAGGGCAGGCGCTGCAGTTGTGCGAGCAACACGCTGCGATCGGGAATGGGCATACCTCGATCATATCACAATGATTAGCCGGCAGAGCGGTCGTGACTCACCCCTCGACTTTGCGCTTGTTGCCGGGAGAGTATTGCTGACCGGCCATTGGCGATCCAGCGTGGCAAGTGTGTGACCAGCCAGGCGCCCTGCAGCCAGAGGAGAGGGCAGACGACCAGCATAAGCCAGCCGGCAGCTTGAGCCCCCAATGCCGTAGACCCAGTCGTAGGCGCTGCCGGTGAGCAGGCCGACGCCGATGAAGATCGGGTACACAAGCCGAGGCCTGGCGTTGTACCAGAGCAGCAGCCCGGCGAGTGGCTGAGCCGATCAGCCAACTCATAATAAGGACGAATAGTACTTGGGCATTCATGGCGATTCTCCCTGACCAGATCAGTCTAGCGACTGGCCGCCGCGGCTGCGCACGGCATTTGCCCCCGGAAGACCGTCAGATTTGTCAGATAATGACATTGCGGGGGAATGCAGGGTGCATTTGATGTTGGGGGCGTCTCCGCGGAGGGTGAGCGAGACGCTGGAGCACGAGATGAGGCTGCTGGGCGTCAAATGACCGGCGCGTGAAATTGTCCGTCGGCGGCAGAGGCCAGCATGGCCTCGACGACGGCGAAGTCAGCCAGGGCTTCGAGCGGGGAGTTGCGGTGCGGAGCACCTTCCGCAACGGCCGCGCCAAAGGCAACCAGTTCGTTCTCGACGCCGTTGTAGAACGCGCAGCGGATCTCCTCAACGCCTTTCCCAGGACCGGGGCCGGCAGGACCGGCGAGTTCTAGTTTGCCGCGCTCCACGCGCAGGCTGCCGCCGTCGCCGACGATTGTCAAGGTGGCGGAGAATGGGGTGCCGACGGCAAAGGTATTGAGATAGCTTACCTGCACGCCGTTGGCAAACTGGAGCGTGGCGGTCAGCGTGTCGACAGGGTTAAGGTCGTGCGAGGCCTTCTTGACCATGGCGGCCACGCTGGTGACTTCGCCCAACAGCATGCGCAGGGCAGATATGTAGTGGACACCGCCGTCGAGCAGGAGGCCGCCGGCAAATTCGCCTTCCCGCCGCCAGTCGGTGACGTAGTATTTGCTGGCGGGCGTCATCGGGGTGTACTGCGCCCAGTGGGCCACCACGGGACGCCCGATCGCGCCACTCTGCAGAAGCTGAGCGGCGCGCACAAAGGCCTCCTCATAGCGCCAGTTTTCTGCCACCATCCACACACACTCCGGATGCCGGCGGTGCAGGTCGATCAATGACTGCGCCTCTGCACGCGTGGGGGCGATGGGCTTCTCGCTGACTACATGTTTGCCGGCGGCCAACGCCTGGGCCACTACCGGAGCCTGGACGGGGATGGGAAGGGCGATGTCGACCGCGTCGATGTCGTCGCGTGCGAAGAGAGCGGCGAGGTCGGTAAAGAGTTCCGGCGTAGATTGGCTGGAAGGAGAGTTCGCACCGGCTTCGTGACCAGCGGCAGCGGTCAGAGAATGCCAGTGCTCGGCAAGGGCACGGGCGGAAGGTTCGGAACGGCTGAAGATAGCGGCAAATTCAAAGCGATCCTGCAGGCGGGCAAGGGCGGGGAGATGCGCGTCACGGGGATAAATGCCGGCCCCGACCATGGCAATACGCACACGGCGCGGCGCGGTGGTCTGTGCCCCGGCAGAGGATGTCTGAGGCGCTGCGTTTGCAGCTTCGTTTTCTGCCGTTTGCGCGCCCGGTATTTGAGCAGGGGTTGGCATAGTTGTATGATCCTTTCCTCAAATTCAGCTCGTGGACGGAATTTCATGGTCGAATATCTACAGCGTTTGATCCGGCGATTCCCATTTCTGGCGCCGCTAGCCACCCCGCCGGAGATGCCCGAAGACCTGCGCCGGCATGCTCCCCATCTTTATGGCGACATTGCCTGGTACGGCCTGCTAGCAGGCAGCACGATCGCATTTCTGGCCGTATATGCCGCCCGTATCGGCGCCAGCGCGTTTCAAATAGGATTATTGACGGCGGGGCCCGCTGCCGTCAACTTGATATTTACGCTGCCGGCCGGGCGCTGGCTGCAGCACCGGCCGGTAGGCAATGCCGTATTTTGGAGCGCCGTCTCGTCGCGCGTGGTTTGTTCCTGCTCTACGCCATGCTGCCGCTGCTGCTGGCGCCGTTTGTGCAAATCCAGGTTATGATCTGGGCCACGCTGCTGCTCACCATCCCCGCAGTGGCCCTGGCTATCGGCTTCAACACGTTGTTTGCCGGAGCAGTGCCCATGGAATGGCGCGGCTACATCGTGGGGCGGCGCAACGCCATGATTTCGCTGGTGTACGTGGTCACCTCGCTCGTGAGCGGCTTTATCCTCACGCGTACGCCGCTTGAAATAGGGTATACCATCGTGTTTGGCATCGGCGCCGTGGGTGCCGTGATGAGTACCTACCACTTGAGCTGCCTGCGCGATATTCGCGGCACGCCGGCTGACGAGCCGCCACGCTTGCGCCAGACCATCGGCGACCGCGCCCAGTTGGGTGGTGTCAAGGCCGAGCAGGGGATCGGCGAACGCGTGAACGTGGCGCTGCGCGCCTTTACGCGCTCGGGCAACCTGCTGCGCATGGAGGTGCTGCGCGGCGGATTTGGCATCGTGATCCTGGCGCTCTTTACGTTTCACGCCGCCCAGTTTATGCCGGCGGCGCTGTTTCCGCTGCGCTGGGTCGACCAGCTGCACTTTACCGACCAGCAGATCGCGATCGGCACGGCCGTCTTTCATACGTGCGTGCTGCTCGGTTCACTGCAGTTTGAGCGGCTGACACGCCGCTTCGGCAACCATCGCGTGACGGTGGGGGGCACCGCGCTGCTCAGCCTGTACCCGTTGATGACGGCGTTTATGCCCAATCTGCTTTGGTACGTGATCACGTCGGCCCTGGGCGGCTTCGCCTGGTCGATGGTGGGCGGCGCGCTGGGCAACTACCTGCTGGAAAAGGTACCCGCCGGGGACCGGCCGGCCTACCTGGCGTGGTACAACCTGGCGCTAAACGGCGCCATCCTCTGCGGAGCGCTCTTTGGGCCGCTGATGGCCGATCTGTTCAACCTGCAGGTGGCGCTGGTACTGGCATTTGTCTTCCGGCTGGGCGGGTCGCTCTTTATCTGGTTTGCGGAATCAAGGGTGCCCAAGCCGATAGTGAGAGCAGGCGAAACGTAGGTCAGGGGTCGGCCGGATTGGTACATGCACGGAGAGTTCAAGTAAGATCGAGAGTGACAGCCCGCAGTTCCATTCCAAACACAATACAGTGAAGGCCATGCCGGGAGCAAAACAAAATGAAACTTGGCATTTTCACAAAGACATTTGAGCGCCCCACACTGGACGACAAGCTCCAGGCGGTGACGGCACACGGCATGCACGAGGTGCAGTTCAACCTGAGCTGTGCAGGACTGCCTTCGCTGCCGGACGATCCTGACGAACTCGACGCGGCCACCTGTGCGCAGATCCGGGAGACGTTTGCACGGCGTGGCGTCAATATGGCGGCGATTTCAGGCACGTTCAACATGATCCATCCTGACCCGGCCGTGCGCAGTTTGGGTCTCCAGCGGCTGCGGGTATTGGCGGCGGCCTGCGCGGCATTGGGGACGTCGCTGATCACCTTGTGCACGGGCACCCGCAATCCCGACAGCATGTGGCGGCGGCACCCGGACAACGATACGCCTGAGGCATGGCGGACCTGCTGGCGACCATGGAGCAGTCGGTGGCGATTGCGGCAGAGTATGACGTCACCATGGCCTTCGAACCGGAAGTGGCAAACGTGGTGGACTCGGCCCGCAAGGGGCGGCTGCTGCTGGACGCGATGCGTTCGCCGCACCTGAAAGTCTGCATGGACGGCGCCAACATCTTCCACGCCGGCGAGCTGGCGCAGATGCACGCCATGCTGGACGAGGCATTTGAGCTGCTCGGTTCCGACATTGTGCTGGCGCATGCCAAGGACCTGGTCCGCGACGGTGCGGCGGGCGATCGGGCGGCGGGCAGTGGCGTCTTGGACTACGGGCACTACCTGGCGCTGCTCCAGCGTTCGGGCTATCGCGGGCCGTTGATCATGCACTCGCTGCACGAGGATGAAGTGGCACGGACTGTGGCATTCCTCGGGAGAGAAATATCAACCAGCAGGCGGCAGAATGAGCTTAAAGCGCAAACTGACGGAGCGTGGGGCAGATCTGCCGAGTAAGTGGGGCTCTGCGGGAACGTGTGGTTAGTGGGTACGAACCTACCGAAGTAGGTGGGTGCGGACTGGACGCTTCCGTCTTGTCCGTAAGGACTAACACATCTACGCCACTTGGTCCAGCTCCCGTTTGAGAAGTGTTGGCTCGCCCCGTGTGCTAAACCATTCACGTGTCCCGCAGGGCTATCTTATAGTATAGCACAGGACGTAATGGAGATCAAAGATGGCCAAATTCGGGCAAGTGACGAACTACGACAGGACAACCCATCTGAATTGACCGTACCCATGCCCACGCGCTACAATCCACTGCAAATTACCAATGGCGGTAGGGGCGCGTTTTGACGCGCCCTTCCTCTTGTCGATTTCTCGTGGCGACTCGTCCGCCGGCCAACCCGAATTAGCAAGGATGCATTTATGCTCAAATCTCATACTTGTGGCGAACTGAACTTGGCCAATGTGGGCCAGCGTGTGACCCTGGCAGGCTGGGTCAACCGCCGGCGCGACCACGGCGGGTTGATCTTTATCGACCTGCGCGACCGCTTTGGCATTACCCAGGTGACGATCAACACCGACCAGGAAGAGGCGCATGACATCGCCACGCAGGCGCGGTCGGAATTTGTGATCCAGGTGGAGGGCACGGTGGCGGCACGACCCGAAGGGCTGCGCAACCCCAACCTGACCACGGGTGACGTCGAGGTGATCGCCGACAAGGTGACGATCCTCAACCCGGCCAAGACCCCGCCGTTCTACATCAGCGCGGCCGGCGACGAGGTGGACGAGATGCTGCGGCTCAAGTACCGCTATCTCGACATCCGCCGCGCCCGCATGACGCAGAACCTGGTGCTGCGCCACCGCATCGTGCGCTTTATCCGCGAGTACCTGTCGGCGCGCGACTTCCTGGAGATCGAGACGCCGATCCTGCTCAAGAGCACGCCCGAAGGCGCGCGCGACTTTGTCGTGCCCAGCCGCCTGCACCCGGGCGAATTCTACGCCCTGCCGCAGAGCCCGCAGCAGCTGAAGCAGCTGCTGATGGTGGCGGGCATCGAGCGCTACTTCCAGATCGCCCGCTGCTTCCGCGACGAGGACTCTGCGCGCCGACCGCCAGCCGGAGTTCACGCAGCTCGACCTGGAGATGAGCTTTGTCGACGCCGGCGACATCCGGGCGCTGATCGAGGGGCTGCTGATCGAGCTGACCGCGGTGGAGAATGCCAACAAGCGCATCATGCAGCTGCCGTTCCCGATCATCCGCTACGCCGATGCCATGGAGAACTACGGCATCGACCGGCCCGACCTGCGCTTTGGGCAGCAGCTCTTCAACATCACGCAGGCGATGGCAGGCAGCCAGTTTGGGGTCTTCCAGAACGCGGCGGCATCCGGCGGCGAGATCAAGGGCGTCGTCTTCCCGGGCGGGGCGCATCTGACGCGGCGCGAGATCGACGAGCTGACCGAGTTTGTCAAGCACTATGGGGCCAAGGGGCTGGTCTGGATCGGCGTGGCGGGCGAGCCGGATGCGGCGGGCCACTATGCCGGCGAGGCGCTGCGTTCGCAGGTGGCCAAGTTCCTGTCGCCCGACGAACTGAGCACGATCGTGCGCACGAGCGGGGCCAAGGTCGGCGACCTGATCCTGATCGTGGCCGACAAGCCGGGCGTGGTGGCACAGAGCCTGAGCAACCTGCGTCTCGAGATCGGCAAGCGCGCCAACCTGATCGACCCGAACCTGCTGGCCTACTGCTGGGTGATCGACTTCCCGCTGCTGGAATACAACGACGAGGAGAACCGCTGGCAGGCCGTGCACCATCCCTTTACCAGCGCGCGGGACGAGGACTGGGACAAGCTGGAGAGCGACCCGGGCAGTGTGCTGGCCAAGGCCTACGACGTCGTGCTCAACGGCTGGGAGATCGGCGGCGGCAGCATCCGCATCCACCGCAGCGACCGCCAGGACCGGCTGTTTGCCCGCTTGGGCCTGAGCAAGGAAGAGACGCAGGCGCAGTTCGGCCACCTGCTGGAGGCGTTCCAGTACGGCGCGCCGCCGCACGGCGGCATTGCGCTGGGCATCGACCGCCTGGTGACGCTGTTTGCCGAGGCGAGCAGCATCCGCGACGTGATTGCCTTCCCCAAGACGGCGGCCGGCACCGACCTGATGCTGGACTCACCGTGCCCGATCAACGAGAAGCAGTTGGAAGAGCTGTCGATCGCGGTGCGGCCGCCCAAGAAGGGCTGATTCACGCACGACCTGCGGCACGTGCAGCAGGAGAAAAAGAACACGAAGGCGGGGTGCCAGTGCACCCCGCCTTTTCTGTTACTTGCCTGTCGCCGAATGGGCGACTTCGAGATAGTCGGACCCATCCTGAAGTGGGAGGCGTTTGCCGTCGGCGCCGTACAGGCCGAGGATCACGCGGGCCCAGCCGCTGGTGCCGGCTTCGCCCGGCCAGGTAACGGTATCCGTAATGACGTCGCCGGCCCGCCAGGTGGAGGTGGGGTAGCTGCCGCCTTGTGGCTGCGAGTCTACCTGGGCAAGGATGTTGCTGCCTGCGTCAAGCACCTGCACAAACACCGTGTAGTCGCTCTGGATCGTGGCGGTGGGCGCCCAGGTGAGGGCGATGCCGGCAGGCAGGCCCTGCGCATCGGTCGCGAGTTCCGCCTTGTCCAGCACGATACCGTTTTGCCATGTGCCTGCCGGGCTGCTGCCGCCAGGCTGCTGCACAGCAGTCTGCTTGTGGAGGCGCAGCTGCGCCAGCACCAGGCGATCACCGATCGGCTGACCGTTAGCATCGTAGACTTCGACGCGCGTGCTGGGATCGGCGATCGGGTAGAACCCCATGCTCAGCGTGGCCAGGCCGTCCTCGGAGATTTCGTCGACCGTGATCGTGTGGGTGTCCGCAAAGACCTGGCCGGGAATCCACTGGCGCGTCGGGTGACGCCCATCTACAGGCACGCCGTCAAACTGGTAGAGGAGTTGATCGCCGGCGCCCGCCACGTGCAAGAAAGAGCGTGTAGTCCTCGGGAATCGGCGCGTCGGAGGTAAAGTACAGCGTGAGCGGCAGCTGCGTATGGGGCTCGAGCGCGGCGCCCGCCGGGAAGTCGACGCCCACCAGGCGCATGCCGCCGGCAAAGGTAGCGGACACAGGGCGGTCGGGAGCCAACGGCTGGGGGACAGCGAGGCGGCAGGCCAAAGCTGCTCTGCAAGAAGGGGAGGCAGTGCCAGTGCCGTGACCACCGCCCCCGCCGCCAGCAGCACGTGCAGAATGCGCCGCCAGGAGCGCAGTCGGGGCAGCCAATCGGCCGGCAGCCAGGCCTGCCATCCTGCTACCATCGCCACGCCAAAAGCCGACGCGCCGACGTGCGCCAGGCGGCCCTGCTCGCCATATTCGACCGTACGCGTCCAGTACAGCACCATGGCGGCCACCACCCCCAGCCAGGGCAGCAGGACCAGGTAGAGGATCAGGCCGCGCAGCGAAGGGCGGGTGTGGGTGCGGCGCAGATAGATCGCGGTGAGGAGCAGGCCGAACAGCAGGCCCCCAAAACCGATCAGCATGAACCAACGCGTGGCATCGAGATAGAGGGGGGGCGCAATCACGGCCACGAAGACGCCCCAAAACGAGGCGATCAGCCAGGGAATATGATCGAACGTGCGCTGCCAGGTGTAGGGCTCGGCGCGGCGCATCGTCGGCAGGACCTCGGCCATGCGGTTCAGCGGCACGACTTCGCCGTACAGCAGCCAGTTGCGCACGAACCACCAGCCGGCAATCACGAGAAAACCGGCGGCAGCATAGGCAAGCGCGACGAGCGCGACACGCCAGCCGCGCCGACCCGATCTGGGCAGGCAGTTCCAGAGAAGTGACGATCGTCGCCCCGTGCCGGCAGGGTAGACGAGGTAGAGCAAGTATAAAATGCCCAGCGGCAGGACGACCGCCAGCGTGCTGTACTTGGTAAGGGCGGCGATGCCGGTGGCTGCGCCAACCCAAAACCAGGCACGCGGGGTGCGCCGGGCCACGACCACGTCCACGCCGATGGCCAGTGCCAAGGCGGCGGTAGCGGCGGACCAGGCGTCGTTGCTGATGGTGACGGCGGTAAAGAGAAACTGGGGGTTGAAGGCGGCGATCGCAGCGGCCGCCAAGGCAAAGGTTGGAGCACGCGGCGCCAGCCGGCGCGCCATCCACCAGGTGCAGAGCAGGACGATCAGGCCGCCGAGCGTGGAGACATACCGGGCAGTCCAGGCGGGAGCCAGGTCCTGCCAGGCGCGCGCAGGCAAGGTGATGCTCTCGCGGGCGGAGAGCGACTTGTCAAAATAGGCGTTGACACTGGCCTTGGCGACGGCGGACGCTTCTTCCAGCGGCCAGGGCGCTGCTGCCAGCGCTGAGAGCACGTAATAAAGTGGCGGGTGGGGAATCAGTTCGTACGAGCGGGCCACGGTCGCGGGCGTCAACTCCGGGATGGCGCGCTCGCTGCGAAAGTATTGCACGGCGGCAAAGTGGGCCTGGGCGTCGAAACCTTCGAAGACAGGGATAACGGCGGAATAGACGCCGGCAACCAGGATGTAGACAATGACGAGTCCAAGCAGCAGCCAGCGGGTCCGCGTCATGCAAGGTCCTCGCCAGTTGGGCGCGCTGTCACGCCGGCGGTGCGACCTTCAGGATAGGGTGCTGCATTCGACGTGCGTCGTAGACCAGATCGTCAAGGGGGCGCTGCGGATTTGCATGCCGGTCGGGGTCGAGACAGCCGCTTGGGTCAGCGTAACAGGCAGCATGCTCGTGGGCGATGGCGTCCCAGGCAAACAGCTTGCTGCGCTGGCGCGCGTTGGCGCGCAGGCGGGCGGCCAGGGCCGCGTCCCTGGCGATGCGCAGGGCTGCGTTAGCCAGTGCCCGCTCGTCCTCGGGTGCGACGTAAATCAGGTCGCGCCCGTCGACCAGTTCAGGCAGCGGCCCCTGCGGCGTCGTCGTGACGATCGCGCAGCCGTTCGCCAGCCCGGCCATCAACGTGCCGCGGCGCAGGCTGGCGCCGTCGAGATAGGGCATCAGCAGCACATCGCAGGCGTTGAGAGCGGCAGCCACCTCGGCATCGGCCAGGTTGCCCGTCCACTGCACGCGCTGTTCCAGTCCAAGCCCCGCGATCAACGCCTGCACTTCGCCGCGGTAGGCATTGTTGGTGGCGTCGCTGGCCCCCACCTGTTCGCCGATCATCAGCAGGCGAGGCATCCTCCCGTTCACGGACGACGCGCTGCAGCGCCTTGACGAGTGTCAGGCCGCCCTTGCTGCGGTTCAGAAAACCGAAGTAGCCCAGCACCAGATCGTCAGGCCCATAGCCATGTTCGCTGCGCCAGGCAGTCCGCTCATCGGGCGAAAGATGGCGGCTGACAATATTGGAACCGATGGGGATGCAGGCAGCGGCGACGCCGTGTGCGGCCAGGCGCAGGCGATCGGCCTCATTGGTAACAATGGGCAGCCCAGCTGTATGCGCAGGGCGCTCGGTGATCCAAGTGCGCAGGCGTTTGCCGGCCTTCGGGAAGAGATAGGGCACGAGCAGGTCGTGGTAGGTCCACGCGACGTGGAAGCCGTGGCGCTGCCAGTAGCTGGGCGCGAGGTTGATCGCGGGGTGCATGCCGAACGCAGCCGTCTGGTACTGCACGTGCAGCCAATCGCAGCGCGCCTCGTGGGCCAGGTTGGCGGCGAGGCGCCACACGCTCCAGTCCCAATGGCGGACCACGGGCAGCACGCGGCACCCCCCACAGTGTACGGCCGTCTCGGGGTCACAGGCAGCCTCGGCGGTGAGAATCGTCACCTGCACCCCCAGGCTGCGGAGAGCCTTGGCAAGTTCATGCGTATAGGCGCCGACACCGCCCGGCATCGGCGGGTATTCGCCGGTGACAAACATGATGTGCAAGGGCTTGGTTGTGTCCATCAATGTATTTCTGCCATGCTTGATCTACCCAGGATCTATTCTGCCAGGTCCTTTTCAAACGAATAACCCCGGTAGTTTAGTTCTTGAAAGCCGTGCTGCGCCAGGAGGTTCATGGCTGCCGACTGATGCAGCGGCAGATGCACGGCGATCTCCGCCACACCCTGCTGGGTGGCGTCATTGACCATGCGCCGGAGCAGCCAGCGGCCAACTTTCTGGTTGTGCCAGCGATCGTCCACTTGCCAATGGGCAATATAGGAAAAGGGAACCAGGCCGTCCGTGCCTTGCATCTGGCGCTGCAGCAGACGGGCCTCGCCGATCAACTCGGTGCGGCGAAAGAAAACCTGGTAGCGCCGATCGCCGGCATCCCCCCGAAAGGCCAGGCTCAGGCCGCCCTGGGGCACAGTTTCTTCGATCATGTGGTCGAGCGGCCGCGCCAGCACGTAGTACCGCTCGGTGAAACGAAACTGGCGCTCGGTGAGCACCCGGATCTGGTCGGCCCAGTCGCCCGGCAGGATGCCGGCCCCGGCCTGAAAACAAGGATAGCCTGTGCTGACATGATAGGCCTTGACGTAACCGACACCGCCGCTGCGCCAAAACTCTTGGGAGGCGCCCAACAACGCGGCGGCCACCTCGGTGACCAGGTCGGCACGCGGAGGCAAGGCAAGAAAACGCAGCAGCCCCAGCGGCCGGTAGTCGGGCTCGCCAAGGCTCTCACTGTCAAGTCCGGTGGCGACATCAGCCACGCCCACAAGGTCACCGGCACGCCAGGCGCCCAACAGTTGGCGCTGCTGCCAACGCACGGGCAGGGTCGTCGGCGGCGACGGACCAAACAGCTGCTCAGCCGTTACCGAGCTGTCCAGGGGGGCGCTGTACGGGGCCCGCACCAGGAGCTGATTGATGATGGCAGCGGCAGCTTCGCCATCCTCGGCGGCCAGGGGACGCACTGCTAATCCCGGAGCAAATGGTATCATCTGTGCGGCGTCCGTGCCTGCAAGATTTCCAGGAGATCCGACTGTTCTTCGAGTGCCGGCAGCGCCAGGCTGCGCAGGTCGTCCAAGTCAAGGAGGCCGTCAGGCCGCAGTGGATGGTAGAGCAGCAGAATGACGCGCTGCAGCCGGCCTTCCTCGCTGACCTCCGCCAGCTGGCGGTACTGCACCTGCTGTGGGCTGGCCAAGGGCTGGAGCAGGGTCAGCCCGCGGTCGTCGACCTCTACGCGGCTCAACAAGCCGCGGAGGGCAAAAAACAGCAGCCCGGCTGCAAATATTAAGAATAGCACGCCGGCCAGGTCTACCCCGCGCAACAGCAGCCAGATCAGAGCCGGTATGCTCAATGCCGCGATAGCAGTAATAAGCACATAGCGGGCGTGGGGACGATAGGTAGTCTGGCTGGCGGTTGGAGTTGTCGGGCTGTCGGCCATGCGAGCACGCTCTATAGTTGAGGAGCCAGCTGCCAGAGCAGCAAGAGCCCAAAGATGCAAAGCAAGACTCCGGCGCCAACCAGCAGGCGGCGATACCACGTATCGGTCAAGTACCTGCGCCCACCGGCAATTGCCAGAGCCACGGCTATTTTACCACCGACCAGGAGTGCGTAGAACCCGATGATAAAGGCGGCAGCGTAGATTGGTGACGCCTGCCAGGCACGCGTCAGGGTGGGCGCACCGATGGTAGCCCAGAAAAGCCAAGGGTGGGGACTAAGAATATTGACCAGCGCGCCCTGCCAGAGGTCCACATGGGCGGCAGCATCGCCGGGCGCCTCCGCGGCGATGCTGGCGTGCCGGGCACTGCGGATGGTGTCGATACCCAGGTAGATGACGTAGAGGCCGCCCACCACGGTAACCACCTGTTCAAACAGCGGCGGCAGTGCGTTGAACAGGAGCAGCGACAGCACGATAATGGGGGCGTCGCTGATGAACGGTGACAGCGCAACGCGCAAACCCGCCCAGAAGCCGCGTGCCAGCGAGCGTGTGACGACCAGCGTCAACAGTGGCCCTGGAGCAAGACCGGCACTAAGGCCGAGGCTGAGACCAAGCAGTAGATAGGCCATAGCAGAGCTCAACCCTCTGCCAGGTGAGCATAACGCCTGGGCACCTGCAGCGGCGGCACGCGGGGAGCCATGAAGCGCCGCCAGTTGTCGATATCGCATGTCTGCGCCTGGACAAGCCTGCGCTTGGGCCAGATGTGCGCCAGCCCGGCAAGGCCGGCCAAGCGGCCGCGCAGCGAGGCCAGGTCCCCGCGCTGGACGAAGCCGTAGCCTGCGGCGAGGACATCATAGCCAGCCATGATGGGGCCGGCGCGCCAGAGGTCAGCATCGGGCAGGTTCTTGGCCAGCAGCCAGACCTTGTTGCGGCCCAGCAGAAAGCGCTTGAAGGGCGAGGCGTCACCCAGCGTGGAGGAATGGGCGTGCAGCACGCGCGCCTGCGGCTGGAGAAGGCACCGCCAGCCGGCCAGGCGTGCCCGCCAGGCGAGGTCCACATCTTCGAGGTAGGCGAAGAAATCGGCGTCATAGCCGCCCAGGTCGAGCATCAGCTGCCGGTTGTAGAGTGCGGCGCCGCCGCAGGGGCCGAAGATCTCGACCAACGCCTGTTCCTCGGGCACGTCGGCCTCGCCGCCGCGCCAGTCCCAGGCGATGCCGGCCCAGTCCACGGCAATGCCGGCAGAGTCGATCTGGTCCGGACGGTGAAAGCGCAGCATTTTGGATGCCACCATGCCCACGCGGGGGCCCTTTGCAGTGGCGGCGAGCAGCTGCTCCAGCCACGCTGCTTCAGGGCGGGTGTCATTGTTGAGCATAGCTACCCACGGTGCGCGGGCGACGGCCAATCCCTGGTTGCAGGCCGGCGCAAAGCCGGCGTTGGCGGCATTGCGGATCAGCTGCAGCGGAATGCCGTAGGCAGCGCAGCCTTGCTCGACCAGTGGAATCGAGTCGTCAGACGAGCCGTTGTCCACGAAGATCAGCTCAAAATCACGTACCGTCTGCTGCGCCAGATGGGCAAGCAGGGGGGGTAGGTGGCGGCGGCCGTTGAGGTTGAGCACGACAATGCTGGCGGCAACCCGGTGCGGCGAGCGGCGGGCGGCGGAACCATTGGATGGCAGAGGTACAAGCGTCATAGCATTCAGCCGCCGTTCAAGCGGCGTTCGCCTGCAAGTTTTGCGCCCGCCCCGGCAGCAGCACGTGTACCGGAGATGTGCGCAGCGGCCAGCGTAGCGGCGAGGTTGGCAGTAAAATGGCGCTGGTCGAAACGGCGGGCGGACTGGCGCGCCGCCGCCGCCATCGTGCGCCTGAGTTCCTCATCCTGCAGTAGGCGCAGCGTGTAGGCGTCGAGTTCGTCCAACGTCTGCCACAAATAGCCGTCCACACCGTGCGTAACGAGTTCCGTCTGCCCGCCGCGTGCGACGACGACAGGGACGCAGCCTGCGGCCATCGCCTCAACCGTCGTGATGCCAAAATGCTCGGCCTTGATCGGTGCACGTTCCTCGTCCTCGCCGAAGCCGGCGGCATGCCAGTAGACGGCGGCATGCTGATACCGCTGTACGAGTTTCTCGAAGGGCAGGCTGGCCTCGACATGGATCGGGTATCCTTGCGCGGCCGCATACACCTGGTCCAGGTAACGAGCATGGGCCGTGCCGGGTGTCAAGCCGCCCACCAACCGCAGCTCCCAGCCCACCAGGCCGTTGTCGACCAGGCGTTTGAAAGGCCGCAACCATGGCCAGATGCTGCTTGTTGTGCTGGCCGGCGAAAAAGCGGCCGACAGAGAGAATAAAGGGCTTTTCGACGGCGGCGTCCCCCATAGCTTGCACCGCCGCCGGAGCACCAAAACGGTCGACGTCCACAGGCGGGTAGAGCAGTGCGCTGGGCAAGCCCCAGTAGCGATCGACCCAGTGCTGCGTAAACTGCGAAATAGCCCAGATGAGGCTGTAGCTTGCCGCTACGGCAGATGATATCGGCGGGCTGCGGGTTGAGCAGGCGGCTGTCCCATCCCGGCAGGCGCCGCGCAAACCAGTCGCGGTAGAACTTGTTGCGGCGGTTGTCGATGCCCAGCTCGCGCAGTTCGAGCGCAAACTGCGCCGTGCGGCCGACTGCGCCGGCGGCAATCGCAATGGTATGCGGAAGCCCGGCCCGGCTGCTTTCGCTGCCGCGGCTGGGCAGGTACACCTCGCAAGGGGTGAAAATCTGGGGCCCGACCGGCAGCGACAAGGCAGGTGTGCCGTCGACGATGACTGTCACCTGCTGCACGGTACGCACCGCCGAACGCAGTTGGAAGAAAACCTTGCAGCCGGACGCCTGGGGCGGCAGTTCGAAGACGGCGTGCGGCGCCAGCAGGCGGGCGCCGCGGGGGCCGTCGCCGATCGTCGCTTCGCCGTAGACCCCTTCACGCCACATGGGCAGGCAAAACTCCGCAGCCAATTCCCGCCGCAGGCGCCGGCGCAGGCCAGCGGCTGCACCCGCCTGCTGCCTGTAAGGGAAATAAACCACCATGGCCGAGTGGCGCGACTGTGGCGGGATAAAGTCTAGGTTGGAGGCATTGACAAAGAAATCGTACTCGGCAGTCAACGGGGTCAACGCGGCAGCCGGACGTTCCGGCACCACGCGCAGCCTGACAGCTCCGAGATCAAGCTGGAGCCGCTCGGCGACGGCTTCACGGCTGACCAGCGAGTGGCTGATCACATCCACGGGACCCTGGCGGCTGAGCTCGGCAGCTATTGACAAGCTGTAGCGCTCGCCGCCACCGAGGGTGGCCAGATGCCGGTTATAGAGGCCGGTTCTCATGACTCCTTGGTTTCCTCACTGCCGCTCTGGGCCGGCAGCAGTGCACGCAAGGCGGCCAGCTCGGCGCGATCCTGGGCGCGCGCAAGCAGCAGCTGCTGCAGCACATCGCCGTAGACGCGATTGACCTCCGTCTGCTTGGCCGCCAATTGGTTGCCGTAGAATACCACCAAGCTGTGCACCGCCGCGCGCATTCTGCCAAGGAGGCGGCCTACAACCGGCGTCTCGCTGGGCGTCACCTCCAGCTGCAGGCGCAGGGCATCGTCGTGCATAACGGCCTGGATCGCGTCCAGCTGGCGCACCAGGTCCTCACTGGGTGGGCGCACGACTTCATCTTCGCCGGGAGATTCAGAAGCCGATGCAGGAACCTGATCGCCGGCAGCGGTGCCGCCGCGTGTGCGCAGTTCGAGTTCCAGTGCCCGCTGCCGGACAGAAAGCTCTTGGAGCAGTGCCAGCAGCATGTCGTTGAGCTGAAACTGGCGGTTGGCAATCGCGCGATAGTCCGGCTTATTGCCCGTGTCGAGCACCTTGCGTGCGTCGTCCTGGAAACGGCGCACGTTCTGCACGCTCTGCCCCAGATCGTCGCGCTGCACGGCATCCTGCAGCAGTTCCATGTCGATGTCGTCGAGTGCGTCCTGAACGCTCAATGCGGGAGAGGAATGGCTCATAGGCTTGCTTGTCTCTCTTCTGACTGCAGTACAGTGACGTAAGCGGCGGCGAAGCTGCGCGCCATGTGCAGGTAGGTGAAGCGATCGAGCAGCCGGCGGCGTCCGGCCTGGCCCATCGTGTGCAGCAGTTCAGGGCTGCGCACCAGGCGCAAGATGGCTTCAGCCAGTGCCTGCGTGCGCTTCAGGTTCGACCAGGATACCGGTGAAGCCGTCCTCGACCACCTCGGGGATCCCGCCGCGCGGCAGCCGATCACCGGCTTGCCATAGTTCATCGCCTCGAGGTAGATCAGGCCAAAAGACTCGTAGAGCGAAGGCGCCACGAACAGGTCGCACGATTGGTAAAGCTGGTTTAGCTGTTCATCGGAAACGCCGCCCAGGAATTGGACGTAGGGTGCCATGTCGGGATGTTGGTGCGCAAACCAGGCAGGGTACGACTGGCCGGTGCGCGCCTGAAAGCCGTCGGAGAGGCTGTTGTCGGCGCCTGCAATTGTAAAGCGCACGTACGGTGCGGCAGCGACAACCTGCGGGATGGCGGCTAGCAGATCCTCTATACCCTTGCGTTTCTCCAGGCGGCCAAGGAAGAGGACGTCCAGCGGGCGCTGCCCACCGTCGCCGGCTGGGTCGGGACGGCTGCAGTCGTACAAGCGTACCTCGGCAGCAGGGACGGGTGCGATCCCATAGGGCAGCACCTCATGCGGAACCGAGAGAGGAATCTGGTAGACGTTGGTCAATGCCTTGACGGTTGCCTGCGAATTGGCGGCCAGGAAAGAGGCGCGCTCCAGCAGTGCCTGCTCCAGGTCGCCCAACATGCGGCGGTCCGGGTCACGGTTGTTTTGCAGTTCGGCAATCTGGCGGATGGCGGTCACGGGGCGCACGACCACCGGCAGCAGCCCGCTGCGCTCCGCCACGAGTCCTTCCACCTGCCACAGCGGGGAGTCGACCAGCTGGATGCCGTGCCGGCGCTGCAGCTGGCGCACCTTGTCGTACACGGCGTGGCTGTAGTTTAGCGTGGCGTGGGTAGCTGCCAGGTGGCGATAGCGCGCGTAGCGGTTGAGCCGCAGGACGACCTTGTGCACCTGCGTTCCCTCAGAGGTGACCGTCTGTTCCGCCTGGCCGCGTGTGATGACATGCACCTCGTGGCCCAATTCGGCCAGGCCGCGCGCCAGCAGCTGTGTGCTGCGGCCCACGCCGTCAAACTTCTCCGGCGGGTAGGCCTGGCTCAGCAGGCAGACGCGCAGCGGGGCACCGCTGCCTACAGCACTGTTCACAGCGGGCTCCAGGAGGTGCTCGACAGCTGGGCAGTTGGCACCGCAGCGCAGCCTGCCTCAAGCAAAGGCTCTATGGCACGGCGCACATCCTCCGGCAGCACGTACCCAGCGCTTGCGGTACTGCCGCTGCTGCCCGGCGCGGAAACGGGCGCAGCACGCTGGTGGCTGGCAGGCTGCGCTGCTTCAGCCACAGGCACTGGCGGGTCTGCCGTAACAAGATGAGCTGCGGCGGCGGCGGCCAGATCTTCGGGCGCCCCAATCAACCACTGGATCCCGTCGTTCTCCAGCAGACGGCGGAGGCCGGTCAGCAGTGCGTCAGCGTCCGAAAAATGCAATTCCGAATGAAAATAGGCGCCATCACGGAAAACAATCGTGCGCCGGTCGGCCGCTCCCAACACGTGCACCGTATGTCCTATGGCAAAGAGCGCAGTTGTCACCGCAGCAAGCTGGTCGGCGGCGAATAGAGGCCCAGCCGTAACAAATGGTTGGGCCAGTAATCCGATGCGCAGTGGCGGCTTGGCAAAAGGGCCACTCCCTCTGGTGCCGTCGACGGGGTCAACGCTCGGCACATCCCGGCCGGAGGGCACCGGAAAAGGCCGGATCTGGTCCGTGCCAGATGTGGAAGCTGCCCCCGGCTTGTGCGCCCAAAGGCGCCGGCGGCGCAGGCCGTCCACTGCACCGTGAGCGCCGGCGGTCATCGCACGCAGCCGGCGTGCCCACATGTCGCGGCGGCTGATGTAGCCGGCACGATACAGTTCGCCGTTGACGAGCCACGCGCCGTGAATCAAGTGCAGTACGCGCAGGAGTACTTGGGAGACCGGCTGCCTGGCGGCCCGTCCGTTCTGCACGGCAAAATAGGTGGAAGCCTGCGAGATGATCCACCAGCGTCCCGTAAAGGTGCGCACCACGCGGTTGCGGCTGGAAGCGGGCACATGATAGACGGGTGCCTCAGTGAGGCTGCGCACGCCATAGCCTGCCAGGGCCAGCCGCATGGCGATGTCGGCATCGTCAAACACCCACTCATAGTAGGTATCAAACCCACCGACGGCAAGGAGGGCGGCGCGGCGGAATGCCATGTTGGCGCCCATGGGCCGCTCAGTCCAAAAGATGCCCATTCCCTCCGGCTTGGCGCGGTCGTCATGCTCTGCACCCTCCCGGACGTCATGCGCCTCGCCCAGGTCCGACATGATGCCCAACCAGTGCTGAATCGTGGGCTGATTGGGATGGACCATGTAAACGCTGCCACCCACAACTGCAATATCGTGGCCGGCCGCCTCGGCGGCGGCAAAGGTGTCGACGATTTGGGCCAGCCAGTGGTAGGAAGGCACTGCATCGTCGTCGATAAAGGCGACAATGTCTCCACGTGCAGCCCAAAGCCCTATATTGCGCGATTCGCTGAGATTGGCATGCGGGCAGTGCAGCACGCGCACGCGTTCGGCGTACGGGGCGAGAACTGTGAGGGTTTCATCGTGGGTCGGGCCGACCACGACAATCACCTCAAAATGAGTGTAGGATTGATGCTCGAGCGCGGCCAGCAGCGTGGCAAGCGCAGCAGCCCGATCGACCGTGTTGACGATTATCGACACCGGCAGGGGTTGGCCAGGCAAGGGATTAGCGATACTCATATTCTGTGAGTAAGGCAAGCACGTAGGTCTGTGCGGCCCGCACGCTTGGATCACGCAAAGCGTCAACGGCTGTGGCTCGTCGCCCTGAGCACGGCCAAGCCGGTAGGTCACGCGCTGGGAAAACGTGCGGGCGTTGGCCTGCATAAATGTGACTGCGCGCCGGAAGCTGGCCTGCGCAAGATCCGCAAACCCAACCTGCAACTGGCGCTTGTCAGCGGATGAAGGCAGCTCGTCCAATTCCCGGCAGCGGCGCTGCAGTGTGGCTTCCAACCCACGCAGAACGTGGCGGGCTGCAAGCAGCCGGCCCATTACCTGGTCAAACCAGGCCTCGGCGGCAAGGGCGGCATGCTCGGCGGCAAAGAAGGCCGCTAGTTCCCCACCGCTGAAATGCTTGGCAATGAAACGGTAGCGGGCGCGGTGCTGTTGAGTCCAGTGCAGCAATGGGTCCTGGCGCCACGCCTGGCTCGTCTGCAGGTGGCGCGCCCTGGCGGCCGGCACATAAAGAACACCCCAGCCGTGGTGACGTGCGCGATAGCAGTAGTCAGTTTCCTCGTAGTAGGCCGGGTAGAAATCCTCGTCAAGCGGGCCCAATGCCTGCCACGCTGCCCGGCGGATGGCAAAGACGGCACCCGTCACATAGTCCATACGGGCCGGGACAGCGGTGATATCAGTAAGGTGGTGGGAATAGGCAAGCGGCAGTTCCAGGCGTGCGCCTGCATGATTGACGGTGCCGTCGGCGTTCAGGAGTGTACAGCCGGCAATGGCAACCTGGGCATCGCCGGCCAGCCCGGCGCACAAGGCATCAAGCCAACCGGGCTCGACCAGGCAGTCCTGGTTAAGCAGCACTGCGACATCGAGCCTGTTATCTGCCGCAAACGCAGTGTCGACGCCCAAGTTGACGCCCCCGGCAAAGCCAAGGTTAAACGAAGCGTGCACCTTGTGCACCTGGGGAAACTGACGTTCGATCTCGGCGGCACTATCGTCAGGGGAATCATTGTCCACGGCGACGACACGCTGCAAGGAAGCGCCGCTGTTGGCGTAGAGGTTTCGAAGGCAATCGCCGATGACTCCCGCCCCATTCCAGACAGGAATGACGACGGTGACAGCAAATGTGCGGGCTGATGCTGCCGGGTCGATTTGAGCCATACCCCGCAGTGTAACACAAGGAACCTCGAAGCAGGCTATGCGTGGGGTGACAGGGGAAGACAAATGGAACGAACGCCGCAGGCAGCCTGCGGCGTTCGCTTGAGAACCTCAGTGACAGGGCAGATTCCGTACTTCGGTATCAGCCCTAGATAAGCACTGCATCAGCCCGATTTCAGCGCTGGATCAACGCGACAAGCGCGGCAGGTACAGCAGGACCCGGCCGCTGGGCAGCCCCTGCGGCTCACCGGCTGCCTCGTCGGCCCCGTAGTCGGGGCTGCCGTCACGCTGATCGTTATCGACGTCCACTTTTTGCTGTGACCCGGCCGCCTTGTCCTTGGCGGGGGACTTGGTCTGGATGTGAAAGTCACTGTCAGCCGTCGAAAAATAGAGCGGATCGGCGCTGCCCATGCGTTGCCGCACCGTTGATAGTGCCGATATTTGATCCAATATGGGAGTTATCCCGGCCTGTGTTCCACGAGTTGCCGTAGAACAACCCACCGGCTAACGTCGCTGTATTCTTTGGGAATACGTCAACCGCCGAGCCGTCGCTGCCGGTGTGCCCGGTGATAAGACTGTTACGGATGGTTGCGTTGGCGCCAGTGTCCCCCGTATTGATCAACAGTACGCCTTGCCCAACGACACCTGGGCCTGAGAGCTTGTTGCTGGCGATTGTCACGTGGTCGAGCGTAGCAGTCGTCGCCTGGATCCAGATGCCGCCGCCGCCGCCGCCCAGTACCTGTCCACTGTCACCGGTTGCGGCCATGTTCGCCCCCACAATGCTGTTAGTCAGCGTAAGGTTGGATGCGCTGCTTCCCGGCGACCAGGATACCGTAATACCGCCGCCGTTGGGGCCGCCGTAGTAGCCGCCGCGGCCGTTACCGCCTTTGGCCGTATTCGCGACGATAACTGCCCGGTTGACCCGCAAAGTCGAATTGATGGTCATGATGCCGCCACCGCTGCCCAGCCAGCCATTGTCGCCATTACCACCCTGCGCCAGGTTCGACCTCAGGTCGACGCCTTCGACGGTGACGTCAGCACCTTCGCCAAACAGGGCGCCGCCAAAGCCGCCGCCCGCGTTGGTCGCGGCGTTGCCGCCGATGGCCTGATTTGAGCGTGCATGTACCCTATAAAGCTTGACGGTGCTTGACGTCTCGAAACACGCGCCGCCGCCGAGAGCATCGCCGCGTTGCCCGTTGCTGGCGATACCGCCACCACCGGTGCTGCCGCCCCGCGCGACATTGTTCTCAAACGTGAGGCCCGTACCGGTCATGCTTGTCTTAAAGGTAAAGAGTGCCCCGCCCTGGGCATAGCCGCCGCTGGCGCCGCCGGCGCCACCCTGCGCCGTGTTGCCGGAAAAGACTATATTCTCCAGCGTCGCCGTAGTTGCCAGCAGAGAGAGTGCGCCACCTACGCCGGCGCCGCCTTCGTTGGAGCCGCGATCGCCGCCGACGGAACGATTGGCGGTAAACACCATATCGCGCAGCACGATGGCACCGGCAGATTCCACCGCCATGCCGCCGCCAAAGCCGAAGTAGCTGCTCTCACCCGAGCGCTTGCTGATGCCGGTGGCAAAGCCGTTGCGCACGGTGAAGCCTGCGACCTCTAGCGTGGTAGCGGAGCCAGTAGCATAGATGCCGTGGTTTTTGCCCTGGCCGTCAATGACGGATATGTTCTGGCCGGGGGCGTAGGAGGCGAAGCTGCCCGGCGTATAGCCGCCGCGTATAGTGAGCTTCTTGCCGGACACACAGGCTACGACATTGGCGCCGTAGCGCTCGGTACAGGCATTGGCAGCGGCAAAGGTATAGACAATGCCATTGCCGTTGCCCGCCGCCAGGATCGTGTCGCCGCTGGCGGCGCGATCGATGGCTGCCTGCAGGGTCCGGCAGGGTGCATCAGCTGATTTGCAGCCTGCCGTGTCGGAGCCGCTGTTCCCGTCCACATACCAGGTCGTCGCCGTAGTTGCGTCCGGTTCTGCAGCCGGTTCGACAGCAGCAGCCGGCTGGGCCGCTTCCGCTTCTTGCGCCTGCTGAATCGCCAGATCGGCCGCAGCATCAATGGTCGAGTATGTTGCTGCGGGATCAATGGTGGAATCATCGGCGGAATTGATAGGGGAATCGATGCGTGTCTCTGCAGCTGCCGGCTCCGGGGAAACTGTTCCATCCTGGGCCAGAGCAGCCATCGGAGAAACCAGTTGCAGCGCCACCAGTGAAAGGGCCAGGCCGCTGCCCAGCCAGCCCCTGCGCACCCGGAGGGTGGTGCGCCCATTTCCTACTTGAACTGCCATGATAAAGTACTTCTCCTTTTGAATCTAGTTAGAAATGGCAGGTCGAGGTCGTCGCGCCACTTCGCCGATCAGTGTAGCATAGGCAAGCATTGTTTACATCAAACGAATGTTCTACGCCTCCTATGTCTTACGTATGCACTTACACTACGAACGCTCCTGCAGCGCGCGCGTTTCGCTTTAAGGTGGGCTGGTGCGCCAGATTTCGTAGAGGGGGGCGCCATCACGCTGCCCAAACTGCTGCTCTAACAAAGCCAGGTCGCCGCGCGCTTCTACTGCCTGCAAGAACGCCTCGCGGCGCCCGTCGAAGACGGTAGCGGAGGGTGCGTGAAGAAGATAACGGTTGTCGGGATTGTCTAGAAAGGAATCAAGCCGCGTACCAAAGCCGGCGTCGGGTGCGGACGGCGATGCGTAACCGAAGATCTCGATCGGCGTGACGGCGCCGGAGGTCAGATAGCGCACGGGGGCATCTATCCCCCAGTCCAGTGCAATCGGTGCTCCCATGCCGTTATATTGGAGGTAGTATGCAAGATGATAACTAGCATCCGAATGGTCGGCAAGCCCTCCCGATACAGAAAGCGTGTAGTGATAGCGGACTGTTGCCGAAAGATCCAGCGCGATCCAGGCTAGCAGCACGGCGCCAACCGCAATCTGCCTGGTGGGCAAAGTGATGCCTATGGCCGAATGACGTACCTCACCGGCGCCCTCATCCCCGGCTGCCGCCAAAGCCAGCGCAACCACGGCCACCAAGCAGAGGCTGTAGGAAGACATAGTGTGTGATAAACAGGTCGCTGACGGTGAACAGGCTGGCAGCAAATACAGCAGTCACCAGCAGCAGCGGCGGCAGCACGCGGCGCCAGTTGCGCCAAAGCCCGGCCAGGATCGCCAAGATTGCCAACCAGGGAGCCAGGCTGTTGGCGTAAACGGCCCCCAAATACCAGAACTGGTCGCCGCGCAGCACGTCCAGCACCTGGGACCAGCGTACCGGCAGGTTGGCGAGAATGTTCGCGTTATCCACCCCATAGTAGCTGCGGCCAAGGTTGCCGCCGATGCTCGCCAGGGTGCCACCCGTCTGCCAGTTGAACGCCAGCAGGGGGCTCAGCGGCAGGCAGAACGCGACAAGGGCCAGGATCGCCGTCTGCCAGCTCAATGCGGGTGCAGGCGGCGCACTACCCGCCGTGCCAGACGGTGCGGTTCGCCGCATGGACAGCCGTAGGTAGAGCCACCAGCCGCCCGCCAGGAGTACAAACGGTACGACCACCCAATAGGCAGAGAGCTTGGCATAGAGGGCCAGGCCGCCGGCCAGCGCAGCCAGTACCAGTGCCAATGGGCTGCCGGTACGCAGCCAGCGCACGCCCTGCCAGAGGCAGAGAAACACGAAGGGGAGCATCAGGTTGGTGACAAAGACGCCCTGCCGCGCCCAGAAGACGTAGCTGGGTGAGGCGGCCAGCAGGGTGACGGCGTACAACCCCGCCAGCGAGATCGGCGTGGCGGCAGCCTTACGCTGCCCCGTCGTTGGAGTGTACGCGTACCACTCCGAAACGGCACGCTCGATCAAGAGCAAGGCGACCAGGCCGGTCACGACGGGCAAGACACGCAGGTTGGGCACGCCGATCCCGGTGAATGCCAGGAAGGGCAGCGCTAAGTAGACGTTGAGGGCGCCGATATAGTCCTGCACCATCAACGGCAGCGTGCGGCCGTCCCAGGATATCCCGCCCCGCGAAAGGCCGTGACGGGAGCACCGGTGAGCAGTTCCATGGCGTTGAGGCCGGCTTCCTTGGCCTCGTCGTAGTGCAGGCCGGGCAACCCCAACTGGTAGCAGGCCAGCACGAGATAGAGGACGAGGACGGCGATCAACCAGCCGCGGCGTAGTGTCATGCGTGTGTCCACGCGTGGGCGCGTTTACTCCGCCACCAGATAGGCTTCGCTGACCATGCTTTGATAGTTCCAGCCGCTGGCATAGATACGAATGCTGTCGATGCGCGCCGGGCGCGTGTCCTTGAGCAATTCCATCAAGTTGGGCGATCGATAGGTGTACCAGTTAAAGGGTGGTATCTTCTCGCCGCCTACGATCTGCCAGTTCTCGTTCTCGGGATCGCGGAAGTAGAAGCCGTGACCCCAGGTCAGGCCGCTCTTGCCGTAAACATCGGTATAGGTGATCTCGACACGCAGCGGGTATTCGGAGCTGAGATAGCCCGCGCCGGGCAGGCTCTGGAACAGCAGCTTGGTGTCCAGCTGCAGATAGAGCTTGTCATAGACGTTCACATCGCGGCCGATCAGCCTGGCGGATACCGACCTCGGTAGGCACATTGTCTTCACCCTGGCGCACGAAGTAGGCCACGCGGCGGCCGTCCCGCTCCATGATACTGACCTTGCCCGGCGTCACGTTTTGCGCAATCACGTAGCTCTCCCACGTGTCACGCATGGACTCGCTGAAGTTGCCGTTGCGCAGGAGATTCTGGGCGGCGGGTGCAGGGGCATTGGCGATAGCATCGGCAGTCATCCAGGCGCGCAGGCCCTCGGTTACGGCCAGATCCGGCTGGTCTTGTTTTACCAAGGTCGCGCTGCCCGAGCTCACGGTGATGTCGGTCTGTTCTTCGGTCACGGCAATCTGGAAGCTGCCGGTGTCAAGCATGATCGAACCGTGAGGGGTAACGATCTCGACACTGAGGGGGCGCTGGCGGCCGCTGTTGGTGAACACGCGTGCCTGCCCCTGATCAAGCCTGAGTTGGACCTGGTATGGCTCGCTGCTCAGCTCAAACATGGGGCTGCGCATGCGCGGGATCTGCAGGCGCGAACCGGTGTAGATCTGCACGCTGCCCAGCGCCTCGTCGGCCGCACCTTCGCTGATAAGGCGCAGGGTGGCCTGTGTCGGGCCGTCTCCGGCCACGATCGTGCTGCCCTCGACCACATCTTTGCGCAGGTCGGTGATCGCGATCGGTTCTGTGGCACCCGGTTGATAGAGCAGCACGGTGCCTTGGGTGGGATCAAGAGTTGCCGACTGCGGCGAGGTGGCGGTCTGCACAAAGTAGCGCATGGTCAGCGGCACCGTGATCAGCAGCACCATGAATACGGCGAAACAGGTCAACAGGACAACCCAGGCAAGTCGCTCAGGATTTTCGCGCACCTTGACGGGTGGGCCGTGCCAGGCGGCATCGCCGCGCAGGCCGCTGCTGACGTTGGTCACCTCTGTGCTCACGCCTGTTCTCCACTGTCGCCGGCCAGATCGCCGGCGTCGCCCATTGTGGCGGCTCGACTCACCGGCTGCCGACTCCTTAGCTGCAGTCTCTGCCTCAGCACGAGCCTGGCGCTGCCGCTCCAGCCAGCCCAGCCAGTACTTGGCGTCGCGATCGGCCGGATCGACCTCCAGTGCGCGTTCGAAGGCGTAGGCAGCCTGCTCAATGTCCCCGCGATCCTTGTGAATCAGGCCAATATGGTAGTGAACGTTGGGGGCGCGGGGGTCGATCTCCAGCGCACGCTCGTAGGCGCGAATCGCCTTCTCCTGATGCTTGGGCCCGGAGAGTTCCAGCCGGCCCAGATGAGCAGCACCCAGGTTGATCCAGATCATGACATTGTCAGGATGCAGTTCGGCGGCGCGGCTCAACACGCGCACGGCCTTATTCCATTTGCCCTGCAGGATGTAGGCGCCGCCAAGGTTTATGGCGACGTCCGCATTAGAGGGGGCCATCTCCCAAAGGGGAAGCAGTCGTTCCATTGCTTCCTGCGGGCGATTCTGCCGCAGCAGCCACGCACCCTCACTCAACGCGCGATGGAATTCTTCTGGATTATCCAAATTCGTCATAATGGCGTCACTGTGCAGTAAGTACGATATACCATGCAGGAGTTGACGATACCCGATACGTGAGCAAATATGCAAAGCCGAGCAGCCGGCACCGCGGGCCTTTAATGTGGCATTCATGCCATGACGAGGCTCAAAACGACGGACAACGTGACCATGCTCAACAGTGACGTAGCGAGCACGGCGGCGGCAACCAGCCGTGGCGAGGCGTCGAACTCGGTCGCAAGCACAGTTGTCATGACTGCCGTGGGCATAGCAGCCTGCACGATCAGCACCTGGCGCTCCAGACCACCGACTCCCATCCAATTACACAACGCCAAGGCTACGAGCGGAGAAGCGATCAGCCGCACCAGCACGCTGCGCCAGACGATGCGCTGGTCGCCGCCAAAGTGCGTGCCGCGCAGCTGCGAGCCGAGCAGGACCAACATGCCCGGCACGGCAGCGCCGGACAACAGCTCGACAGCGCTAAAAACACTCTGGGGGACGGTGACATGCGCCTGGTTAAATAGCAGGCCCAGCACGGCCGCATAGAGCACGGGCGACTGCAGGCTGTGTACAATGGCGCGCAGGATCGTCGTGCTGCCGGCTGATGCGATCACCACGCCGACCGTGTTGCTCAAAAACGAGCTGATGGCGTAGTAGACGGTGGCCAGGGCGACGCCGGCTTCGCCAAAGGCAAAGAAGCAAATGGGGATGCCCATGTTGCCGTTGTTGCCGATGGCGCCGGCGAGGATCAGGCCGGCACGCCGCCGCCGATCCTGGCCGATCGACACCAGCAGGCTGAGAGTCACGCCGATGACGAGCACGCCGATGGTAACGACGGCCACATGCTGCAAGGCTGTGAGATCGATCTGCATCTGGTACAAGCTGCGGAAGACCAGCGAAGGAGTCGCTAGGAAGAAGAGAAAGCGGCCCAGGGTACGGCCGTCCAGAGCGACAAACGAAGAAAGAATATAGCCGGCCAGTGCGACCAGGAAGACCGGCAGCAGGGTCGAGGCGAAGATCGCCAGCAGCGATTCAATTTGCGGCATGAACAAGGATTATTGAGAGACAGTAGCGGCAAGGCCGTCGCCGGTGGTTTCTTCGCCGGCGCCGACGTTATGGAATACTTCGTACTCGTCGAGCGTAGGTGCAAAGAACTCCACGACGTATTCGTTGGGCACACCCATCGGCTGCGTCACCTCGCCCAGCAGGGCCCGGACAAAGGCGCTGCGTTGGGCGGAGGTGAGGCGTCGAGAGGCGTCGTCCCAGAGCAGAATCGTGCCGTAGACGCCCTCGCCGGTGTAGTGCAGGTCAAGCTTGCCGATCGTCATGGGCAGGTCGTCGATGTCGACCTGCTCGAGGTCAAACAAGGCATACTGTTCCGAAGACGGTGTGCGCACGAGGCGCTTAAGCTTGAGGTTCACGGATGGTCACAGGTGCTCACTTGATGATGGGAATCGCATTACTCGTATTGGCCCAAATCGTCTTCCTCTTCGTCATCGTTCCATTCAGCGCCGGTGTCCCAGTCATCGTCGTCGGCGTCCGGCTCGTCCAACAAGGGCGTGGCGGCAGCCTCGGCACTCGTGTAGAAGTCCATCTCCTCAAGCGCCTGTTCGGCGGCATACGACTCGACGTCATCGCCGGATTCATAGATGGTTTGCAGTGCCTCGCGTGCCTGCGCACCGCCGATATGGCTGAGGGCGAACATGGCGGCCAGGCGCACTGTCTGGTCATTGTCCAGCAGCAGCTGCAGCAGATCGGGCAGCGCAGACTTGGTCTCCAACTCGCCACAGGCAAATGCAGCCTGGGCGCGCATGGCAGGGTCGGGATTGGTCAGCTCGGCGCGGGCCAGGCGGCGCCAGCGCACGTCCGCGCTGCGTCCCATTGCCACCAGTGCGCTGAGGCGGCGCGTCTCGTCAGGCGAGTAATAGGCGTCTTCGATCAACTGGCGCACGCCCAGTTCGCCGGAGTAGGCGATACTTTCGAGTGCCCGCGATTGGACGACCGCCGGTTCCTTGGAATCGGTGAGTACAGCCATCAGCGCCTGTTCGACGCGCATGGCCATCGCAGCATCCAGTTCCTCAAGCTCGCCGTCGAGAATGTAGGCCCCGAGCGCCGCAGCCGCCGCAGCACGCAGATCGACATCCTGCGCAGATCGGAGCAGGTGGATGTAACGACCCATCAGATCTACCGACGCACCTTCCTCCGCCAGGCCAAGAACCGCAAAGCGCTGCACCACAGGGTCGGAGTCGTCCACGGCAATCCGTAAAAAGGTGCCGAAGTCCAGGTCTAAGTTATCGGCAAAGAGCTCAGTCACGCTGGAGACCACTGCGCGCCGGCGCTGCAGCGGGATTAGTGCCCAGACGCGGCGTGTCTCCTCGGCATCGGCACGCGACAGGTCAGAGAAAGCCGCCAATTCGTTGGTGGGGATCTCCTCGGGCTCACGCACGAGGTTATACAGCACCTCCTCCAAAGTGAGTGTAGGCTCATCATACGAAAAGCCTTCTTCGGCAATATCGTCCAACGAAGCCAGCTCGTTGAGGCTCATGATGCGGTAGTCGTCGCCCTGGAAGTGCTCGGCCAGATGGGTGAGATCGGTTTCGTCGTCGCCGTCTCCGTCTTCGTCCCCATCCAGATCATCGTCCAGATCATCGTCGAGATCGTCGTCGTCGAGATCGTCGTCTAGATCATCGTCCAGGTCATCACCCAATTCGTCGTCTTCAAAGTTTCCCAAATCGTTCAACATGCGCGCGAATTCATCGTCGCGCTCGTAATCACGCTGGCCGCCGAGGCCGGGAGCACGGTGATTGACCTCGTTCGTATCGTTTTCTTCATCGTCGCCCGTGGGGCGCGGGTTGTTCTGATTTGCCATACAGTTTCTATTCTTGATCTAGCACCGGCATACTTGTTCGCCGGTGTCCACTGCGGTCCTGGCGTTACTGCCAGGCGAATCCCCAGACGGGGCTGGCCGGGCTGACGGGGCGTAGACCATCAGCTGCCGGTTCGGCCACCTCGACATACCAACGCCACTGTTTGCCGGCCGTGTTGGGCGCAAGCCCGCACAAGTTGTTATCCAGCTGCCACGAAGTCGCACTGACCGGCCGCTGCTGGCTGATCACCCAGACGACCTCTTCCGTGCCATCGCCGGCGACACTGTTGACATAGCCAAGATGGACGAGGTAGAGGTCCGTCGGCCGCACGCTGGGCACCTGCAGCCACGTCAATGAGGCCTGGCCACTGCAGCTCACAGCCGTCCCGTTCTCAGGCGCACGCAGTCGCGGCACGTCGACGCGCACGACACTTGCGGGCGTGGCAGTTGGTGAAGGCGCAGTTGGTGCCGCGGCTGTCGGCGTGACGGTCGCAGTACCCGCTGGCGTGCTGGTCACGGTGGGTGTAGCGGTCGGCACCCCTTCGGGGCCCGGAATAATCAGTTCGTCGCCCGGCTGCAGGGTACGGGCGTCGTTGATCGTCATGCTATTGGCGGCAAGCATGTCCTCGACCGACACATCGTTGCGCAGAGCAATCGCCAAAACAGTGTCGCCCGCACGTACCGTATAGGTCGCCGGCGCAGGTGTAGCGGTTGCGGCCTCCGCTTCGGGGCCGGCTGGGGTTGGGCCGCCTTCGGGCGTAGGCGCCGGGATCTTGAGTTCGTCGCCCGGCTGAATGGTATAGACGTCGTCTTCGGTCAAGTCATTGGCGGCCAGCACGTCTTCGACGCTCACATCGTACTTGGTGGCGATGTCGAACAACGTGTCGCCGCGGCGCACTTCATAGACTGCCAGCGGGGTTGGAGTGGGGGTAGCCGCCGGCGTGGGCGTGGCCGCAGGTGCAGCGGGCACGGGGGTGGGAGTCGGCAGGCCAAGCAGTGCTGTCGTCTGTGTCGTGACCTGAGTCGTGATCTGTGTTGAGGCAGCGGCCACAGGTGTCAGAGCGATCGTGCTGGTAACTGCCGCGCTGGCGCTCGTCGTGCTGGGGAGCGTATTGGTGATCGCCGTTTTGGGACTCGCCGCGGCCGTGCGTGTGAGCGTGCCCGCTGCCGCCAGTGCGACTGCAGGCGTCGCTGCCGTAGTGGGCGTATTCGTGGCGGCAGCTGTAGCTGTAGCAGTGGGCGCGGGCGTATTGGTGGGGGTGTTCGTAGGTTGCTGAGTAGGCGTCGCGGTCGGCGGCTCAGAGGTCGGGGTCGACTCAGAGGTCGGGGCCGACTCAGAGGTCGGGGCCGACTCAGAGGTCGGGGCCGGCTCGACTGCGGCAGCAGGTTCGGTCGGCTGGGCTGGTGCAGCCGCTGGCGCATCCGCAGCAGGGACTGCGGTTTCAGTTGGAGCAGGCGTAGGGCTTTCCAGTGCTGCCGCCCCAGCGGCACTCGCCGCGCCCTCGCCGCCCGCGGCCGTCAAGTCGGTCACGCCCGCCGCTGCGGCGGGCGCAGCGCTCAGGGCAGCGCCGGCTTGCGCGGCCTGGCTGACCAATGGATCGTTCGGGTCCTGCCCGGCAGGAATCATCGAGATCGTCACGTCCGGCTGGAGACGGCTGCCCAAGGACTGAACCAACCGGACGACGCGGTCGACCTGTGCCTGAGCCCAGGTTGATGGGTCCCCGCGCCCCGCACGCACGACCAGAAAGCCAAACAGCAAGAGGACCGCCAACAATGGCAGTCCCCATGTTAACCAGCGTGATGCTGCGGGCTGCAGGTCGCGGCCGCAGTGAGGACATACGACCAGATTGGAGGACGCGCGGTGACGGCAGCGCCGGCACCGGATCATCTTCTCTTTCGCGGCAATCTGTTCGCCACAGTTGGGACAAACAGTAGCGTGCACGTTGACAAGCGTGCTGCAGCTTGGGCATGGGCGTACGCCTGCAGTACGCATACCGGTCACCGTACCGGCGGGCGGCGCCGCCACACTGCCGGGCGGACGGCTCATCTGGCTGCCACTTTGGCCGCCGCCCTGGCCGCTGGGTTGGTTGCCGGATCCGCCACGTGGTGGGAAATTTGCCATGAAAACACTGCCTACTAGCTCAGTTAACTACTGGCCCATTAGTTTGATCCAATCAATACCCTGGGGAGCGGCACTGAGATCGCGGACGGTTATCAACAACATCAAGCCCAGCAGCACCATGAACCCGACCATGTGGATCATGCCCTCGCGTTCAGGGCTGACACGCCGGCCGCGTACTGCTTCGATCAGAATAAAGAGCAGGCGCCCGCCGTCCAGCGCCGGCAGCGGCAGCAGATTGGTCACCGCCAGGGCGGCGCTCAACACGGCCGAGAGGCGCAGGATCGGGAACCACCGGCCGGTATCGATCGTGGCCGAAACGGCGCCGCCCACCATCTGGGCGATGCCCACGGGGCCGGTCACCTGGGCATCGGCAGGCGAAAGCGTACCCATCAAGAGCATAATGGGAAGCTGCAGGACCAGCAGGGCGTAATCGACAGTGCTGCGCACACCCTCCCACAAGGCAGGCAAGATGCCCATGGTGGCCATTTCCGTCACGGCGGCGATCTGCACTCCCAGCGCGCCCTGGCCCGGTGGCGGCGCAGCGCGCGGGGTCAGCGTGACGTCGACCCAGTCATTGTTGCGCAGCAGCGTCAGCGTGACCGGCTGGCCAAGGCGCTCCTGGATCTCCTTGTCCAACGGATTGTCATAGGTGACGACCGTGTCATCTACGTTGAGCACAATATCGCCGGGCTGGATGCCGGCGGCCTCCGCCGGGCTGTTCGGGGCGAGCCCTGTCACCTGTGTCATCAGGACCGTAACAAAGCCGCCGCCGTCCAAGCGCAGACTGCAGCTTGGCGATATCGGCAACCGGCACGTTTGTCATCTCGCCGTTACGGCTGACGACAAGGGTGCCTTCGGCGCCGGCACGTCTGACCGGCGGGCTGGCTGGACGGCAACGCGCGAATCCGGCTGCACGGTCACCTGCACCGGCTCGCCGTTGTACGTGAGCACGATGTCACCCTCCTGCAGTCCAAGCTGCGCCCAGGCTGAACCAGGGGCACGGCGGTCAGCTGCGGATACCCGGCGGGAGCGGGAAAGCCGACGGCAAAACTGGCGGCAAACAAAACGATCGCCAGCAGCGCGTTCATAAACGGCCCGGCTATGAGCGTAGCGGCGCGACCGCCGATCGAGGCCCCGTTAAACGAGCCGGGCGACATGTCGGCAGCGTCTTCGCCCTTCATGCGGGCAAAGCCGCCCAAAGGCAGCGCGTTTAATGTGAAATCAGTGCCGTCGTAGGTAAACAGCTTGGCGAGCCGTGGTGGGTAGCCCATACCAAACTCTTCGACAACAATCCCGCTGCGGCGCGCCATCCAGTAATGGCCCAGCTCGTGGAAAAAGACGAGCACGCCCAGCACGACAATAAACGAAACGATTGTTAATACCATCTGTTCCTGTTCCTTCGCCGGACGAAAGGACTCCGGCGAGACATCTCGGGAAGTCTAGCTGCGCATTATAGACCGGAACCGATCTCAGGTCGAAACCGGTCACAGCGGTCAAACGCTTCAAGGATATACGGTGAGGCTGCCCGTGTCTGTACTCTATGCACCGAACCGCACCGGCAGGCCAGGTTCTAATGGCCTGTCACATGAGATTGTTTAGTGCGCACGCCCACGTGCGCTTCTCCGGCACGTAGGCGTGCGGACTAAACCGATGACGTTTGACGAGGTACTAGCCAGGCTGGTCGTCTCGGATGAGGGTGCCGACGCGCTGGCCTGCGAGTGCCGCGCCCAGGGACTCGGGCAGCAAGCCACTACAAATAACGATCTCCAATCCCCGATTGGTCCGCACCATCGCCAGCGACTCCTCAACCTTGGCACGCATGCCGCCGGTGACATCTACCCCGTGGCTGCCGCCGAGGCCGCCGGCAATCTCCTCCAGCAGCGACGGCGTAATCACGGGGATGCGTTGGGCCTGGGGGTCGAGCAGTGGATCGCTTGTATAGATCCCGTCTACCTCGCCGGCCAGAATCAGGCGCTGGGGATGCAGATGGTGCGCCAAAGCGGCAAAGATCTCCTCGGTGCTGGCGATCGTGCCGCCGCGCACGCTGTCGAGCGCAACATCGCCAAAGACAACCGGGACGAGATCCCGCTCCAGCGCAAGTCCGACCGTGTCATCGGGGCCCTGTTCGACACGCCCGTCGACACAGCGCAAGGCAACCCCCGGCTGAATACTCCATGCCGGCACCTGCTCCTCCAACAAGGCACCGATGACGATGCGGTTTAGACGGGCAGCGGCATCTGCGGTGGCGGCAAAGCCGTACCACTGGTCAGGCGTCTGGACGCCGCTGCGCGTGCCATAGCGGCGGCCATAGACATGGCCAAAACTGCCTGAGCCATGGCCGATGAGCAGACGCAAGGCAGGATCGCGGTGCAAGCAGGCGGCGATAGTTGCCGCAACCTGGCGGATAACGTCGAGCCTAGGTGTCTCCGGAAGGCGCTTGTCGGTAATAAGCGAGCCGCCGAGCTTTAAGAATACCAGTTGTGCGCCGCCGGTCAGCGCCATTCTGCACTCCCTTCCAGGTAGCGGTATGGATTCAAGATTTATCCGGCGCCACGGCGGCCGTTGGTGCACCGAGTTGGGTGCGCAAGGCATCCAACAAGGGCTGTTCTTGCCAGGGCAGCACAGTACGCGCGTCAAAGACCAGGTGGTCTTTCTGAATACGGCAGACGACAGCCGGCGTGCCCCACCGCAGGCGTGCGGCCAGGGCGTCAGGCCCGGCGCCGGCTTCAGCAGTTGGGGAGCTTTCCGTCCCCCCTGTGCCACACGGCACTGCCAGCAGCCAGGTCGGCAAGGTTTCGCCGGGTAGGCTGCCGCCGCCGACCGCGCTTTCGCCCTCCCACAGCATGGCAGAGATGCCATACTGCCGCAGGTAAGCCTGCCAGCGGGCGACCCTGCTATGTAAATCGTCGCCGGTCGCCGCGATCATGCGCCAGACAGGAATTTCGGTCGCGGCGGCGGCCGCGACGGTAGGCACGCAGCGTCGCTTCAAGCGCGGCAAGCGTCATCTTGTCGACGCGCAGCGCACGCGCCATGGGGTGGCGGCGCAGCTGGTCGACGACCGGCTGCCTGCCAAGGATAATTCCGGCCTGCGGGCCGCCGAGCAGCTTGTCGCCGCTGAACGTAACGATGCCGGCGCCGGACTGCACGCTCTCCTGCACAGTTGGCTCATAGGCAAGGCCGTAGGGTGTCGTGTCGAGCAGCGTGCCGCTGCCCAGGTCGTCGATCAGCAGCACCCCACGGTCACGTGCAAGCGCCGCCAGTTCCGCGAGCGAGGGCATCGTGACGAAGCCAAGCTGGCGGAAGTTGCTGCTGTGCACGCGCATGATGGCAGCAGTTTCGGCTGTAAGTGCCTGCACAAAGTCGTGCAGGTGCGTGCGATTGGTGGTACCAACCTCGACCAGGCGCGCGCCACCCTGGCGCAGGACGTCGGGAATGCGGAAGCCGCCGCCGATTTCCACGAGCTGCCCGCGGCTGATCAACACCTCGCGCCCTTGGCAGAGAGCCGCCAGTACGAGATAGACGGCGGCGGCATTGTTGTTGACCACCAGGGCATCTTCGGCGCCGGTCAGCTCGCACAGCAGGCGGCGGGCGTGATCGTGGCGGCTGCCGCGTGTGCCCGCCGCCAGTTCATATTCCAGGTTGCTGTATCCGGAAGCCACGGCCTGTACCGCAGCAAGCGCGGCCTCACTGAGCGGTGCCCGGCCCAGGTTGGTATGTACGATCACGCCGGTGGCGTTGATCACGGGGCGCAGTGAGGGCAGGTCGGCAGCGGCCAGGTGTGCCTGGATCAACGCCGGCCAGGCCGCAGGTACGGGCGCGGGCTCACCCCCGGCGATAGCCCTGCGCGCAGCCGCCAAGACGTCACGGACGGCGGCGGTGACCTGAGCATCGCCATACTCACCTGCCAGCAGCAGCACCTCCGGCTGGTGGAGTAAGGCATCTACTGCCGGTAACTTTCGATACTCAGCCTGCAATCCCTGCATGTGCGAGTTGGATTCTGTGCCAGATTCAGTTGCAGTTCCAGGCATACTCGTCGGGGAAAAGATGGTGGGCGAAAAGGGACTCGAACCCCTAACCTCCTCGGTGTAAGCGAGGCGCTCTGACCAATTGAGCTATTCGCCCCTCTGAGGGCCTATCCAGAGGGAATAGTATACCGTCGAAGGAGAAAGACGGCAAAAGTGCAGGGGTGAATTCACCAGTGAAGGCAGGCGACAGGGCGCCGGAAGTGCGCCCCGTCGCCGTATGGCAGTGCTAGACGGTCAGCAGATTGATAATGGCCGCGACTGGGGTAGCCGTGGCCGCCGGCGGATTCGTCGGGCCGGCGCCGGTGTTGAAGAAATTGAACGCCCACGCCAGCAGCGCGATCAATACGATCAAGGCCAGCAGCCACCAGAGCCAGCTCAGGCCGCGGCTGGGTTCCGCCACTGCTGCCGGCCCTTGGCTGATGTCATCCGGAATGTCATAGGTTCCGACCTTGCGGGCGCCTGATTCCGATTCACTCGTCTTGTTTCCCATGTTGTTCATAGCTCACGTCCTTTGTGTTAGGGGCATTATGCCACAGATGTTAGCAAGTGATTCCTGGCTGCTTCGGGGTTACCGCTGGCCCGTCACGGCTTCCCAGGAATGCTGCACGGCGGCCTTGATCTTGTCCCAAGCCGTGCCGGGGTTGCGTGCTTCCCAGTCGCGCCGGGCGTTGGGTTCGATCTCAGACCAGCGCTTGTTCCGGTACGTGTCGTTGTTGGCCAGGTCATAGCCGTAGCGCAAGCCGGGGGCATACTGGTCGTAGCTCATGCCACTGTTGGCCCAGTTGCTCTTGTAGTAGGAGCGGAAGTCGTTCTCGTAGGAGGAGAAATCGCGCTTGCCGCCGGAAGCCGTGCCGACCGGTTCGACCTTCACGTCCTGGCGGCGCACGGTATCGTGCACAGTCTCGACCCGCTCGTTGACGTCCTTGCCCACGACAACTTCTTCGACGACCCGCGCCACCTTGTCGACGTGCGGGACTTCGGCGCGCTCGACTACCTCGATCGACTTCTCCTGGAAGAGGGTAGGATCGGCCGGCACCGTGCGGTCGACCGGGCGGCGCTGCACACGAATCGTCTCCTCGCGCAGCGAGACGTTTTCCTCGACCGGCTGCTCGGTGACGACGCTGTAGGCGCGCATGCGGCCGCGTTCCACCGTTTCCTTGCCGATCTCGAGGTCTTCTTCGACGACGTCGAGCACGTTGCTATTGTTGGCCGTCGTCGTCATTTCGGGCATGTCGGCGTTCGCTGCGCGCCAGTCGCGGGCGCGATCCTGGATATTGACCATGTTGTAGCCGGACATGATTTCAGCGGCGCGCTGCATGCGGTCACCGTCGGCCCGGGCAGTCAAGAGCGTGCCGCCCTTCCGCACACCCTCCAGGTAGATGCTCGAATCGGGTTCGGGTACGTACTGGCGAATTCTCTCCAGCTTGGGCTCGTCGTCACTGTCATCGTTCGTCAAGATGTCCAGGTCAGACCCCGAGAAGCCGTCGGCCTCCAGGGCGCTGTAGGCATTCATCGCTTCGACACGATCATCAAACAAACCGATTACTGTACGCATTTGGTGTTCTCCTTTTACGATCAAATGGGGGCCGAAGATTCGTCCGCTTCTGAACGTTCGATATCAACAACTTCGTGGCGCAGCACAACTGTTTGCGGAACGCTCGACCTTGTCATCCGCTTGGACAGGTGTACTTCCTCGCGCAGCAGCAGGCGTTTCTCGACCACCAGGACTTCCTCAAGCACGGGAATAATGACAGTGCCGTTCTCTTCACGCACCTGGGGTGCATCGCCTTCGACGAATTGATTGACGGGCAGGCGCTCGACCACGATCTCCTCGGCAGAGACTGCGGCGTCTATGGTCTTTTCCTCCGTGACCACGTGCTTGTGGACGCGCACGACGCCGCGCGTGACCTGTTCTGTGCCGATCAAGATTTCTTCCGCCACGACAGGGATGACCAGGTCATCCGCCGGTGCGAGGCGAGAAGCGGCCAGTTCGAGCCGATAGATGCCGTTTTGGTCGGGGTTGATCATTTGCGGCGGCACGGCAACTTGCGCGCCGTCGTCAAAGCGGACGACGGCGATCGGGGATCCGTCGCCATTGGCAGTCACGGCTGTGACTTTGCCTCCAACACCATCGTCACGGACTACCTGAACTCCTTGCAGACTCTCTTCCATCATGCAGCGCCTCTCTCGTCACGTACTCGCAGGCAGCAAAATCAGGCCAGAATCGCTGTCCTGTCGAATCGCACGCCTTTGGCGGGCTAGAAAGATAGTGACACAAGTACGGTTGGTGCACTATAGAGAAAGTAGGGGAAGAAAGATACAAAAGATCACACAAACCCCACGCATTGACAATGGCACAATTCCGGCGCGAGACTGGAGCGAGCAGACTTCGATTACAGGCTCCCGATCTAGAAATTGCCAAAGGAATACCATGTTACCCAGCAAAATTGTCGTGATCGGCGCAGGCAGCGCCAGTTTTGGTTTGAACACCGTGGGCTCGTTGATGCGCAGCGCCAGGCTGCGCGGCAGCCAGATCGCATTGGTAGACCGCAACGCCAGGACGCTCGACCTGATGAAGCGGCTGGCGGAAAGAATGAACCGCGAGTGGGATGCAGGGATGGTCATCACGGCGCACACACACCACGATGAGGCGCTTGCGGGAGCAGGTTTCGTGGTGTCGGCGATCGAGGTGCCGCCGCGCGAGGTGCTGTGGCGGCAGGACTATGAGCTGACGCTCAAGTACGGCGTGCGCCAGCCCTATGCGGAGAACGGCGGGCCCGGGCGGCTTTGCCCACGCCATCCGCAACGTCCTGCCGGTGCTGGAGATCGCCCACGCCATGGAGCAGGCCTGCCCCGACGCCTGGTTCCTCAACTTCTCCAACCCGATGGTGCGCATCTGCGATGCCATTCGCGCGTTACAGCAAGATCAAGGTCGCCGGGCTCTGCCACCAGATCTATGCCGGCTACGGCATGGTCGGCTACGTGCTGGCCGAGGAACTGGGCATCACCGTACCGCCCGGCCCGATTTCATGCCATGCCGACCCGGATATCTGGCCGCAGCTCAACAACGTGGCCGCGCAAGCGGTGAAAAAGGTACATATCCAGGCAGCGGGTCTCAACCACTTTACCTGGATGCTGGGGCTGCACGACCGGCGCAACGGCGAAGACCTCTACCCGCTCTTCCGCGAGCGCTGGGCGGCCTTTGATCCGACATTTGAGCCGCTGACACGGCGCGTGTTCGACGCCTTCGGCCTGTTTCCGATCCCGGGCGATGAGCACCTGTGCGAATACCTGCCGTGGCTGAGCGATCCCGTAACGCAGCCGTGGGAAAAGTATGAAGTCAGCCTCTACGACTGGGAGCGCAACGACCAGCGGCGCAGCGACGGGCACCAGCAGATTGCGGCGATGGGCGCAGGCGAGGCCCCGATCGACGAGCTGCGTGAGGCCGACAGCGAAGGGGCCGAGGAGTTGATCGAGGCGATGGCGGGCGGCGAGCCGCATTATCACCTCGCCGTCAACATCCCCAACGTGGGGCAGATCGGCAACCTGCCGATGGGCGCCATCGTGGAGACGCCGGCGATCGTGGATGGGCAAGGCGTGAATGGCGTGGCCGTCGGCAGCCTGCCCAAGGGCATCGCCGAACTGTGCCGGCGCGAGATCAGCGTGGCGCAGCTGGCAGTCGACGCCGCAGTGACGGGCGATCGGCAGCTTGCCCTGCAGTGCCTGCTGCTGGATCCTGTGATTACGGACCTGGACGTGGGCAAGCAGATCTTGGACGACTATCTCGTGACGTACCGCGAGCAGCTGCCGCAGTTCTGGCAGTAGGACGCGGCCAAGAATACAAAATTGCATCCACGGTGAAAACGGCATGCACACCAGACCGTAACTGGACCGTGCCCCGACCGTGCCTGGCTCGCCCCCAATTCCCTCGCCAACCTCGTACCTGGTGGGGCGAGCCTCGCACGAATTCGGGATGATGCGCCCGGCGTGCCGTCTATGCAGGAGGGAAATCAAATGCGTGACAAGGTAACCATCGCGATCATCGGGGCGGGAAGCGTTGTCTTTAGCAAAGGCACCATCGGGGACATCCTGCTGAGCGAGGTGCTGACGCGTTATCCGATCGACCTGCGGCTGATGGACATCATGCCAGATCGATTGGCAGGGGTAGAGCAGTTTGCGACCGGCAGTGCCCAAAAGCTCGGCAGGCAGCTGACCGCTGCTGCGACGACGGACCTGCGGGCCGCGGTAGACGGCGCAGATTTTGTGGTCACAGCTTTTGAGGTCGAGCGCTATCAACGCTGGGCGCAGGATTTTCATATCCCGCGCAAGTACGGGTTTGCACAGATCTACGGCGAGAACGGCGGGCCGGGCGGGATGTTTCACGCCCTGCGCAACATGGGGCCCCTGCTGGAGGTGGCGCATGCCATGGAGGAGCTGTGCCCGCAGGCATGGCTGATCAACTACAGCAACCCCGAGGCCAAGCTCGTGCAGGCGGTAGCCACGCTGACAAAGATCAAGGTGGCGGGCATGTGCCACGGCGTCTTCATGGGGCGCGAGCAGGTGAGCGCGCTGCTGGAGCTGCCGGAGGAGCAGATCGAGACGGCGGCGTGCGGGCTCAACCACTTCGCCTGGTTCCAGACCATCCGGCACAAGGAGACGGGCGAGGACCTCTACCCGCTGCTGCGGGAAAAGGAGCGCCGGGCCCACTGGCTGGCGCGCTGGGACGAGCTGGCGCTCAGCCGCATCCTGTTCCGCACCTTTGGCCTGTGGCCCTATCCCGGCACGAACCACAGCGGAGAGTACCTGCGCTGGGCCGGCCCGTTCATGGCGACCGAGGGCATGCAGTACTTCTACGACCCGGCAGACGTGGAGCGCTGGAGCGCAGGCGTCCTCGCCTGCTCTTTTGATGAGCAAAGGATGCAGGCGGGACGCCTGCGCTCCAGGCCGCCTTCGTCTATGACCTGGCCGGGCCGGCCGACGGAGACGCCGCTGTACGGTGCCGAAGACGTCACGCAGGTGTATCCCACGTGGGAGAGCGTGACGGACGGCGAGGCGCTGCGCTCATCCGGCGAGGAAGGCGTACGCATCATGGAGGGCATCGTAGGCGATCGCCCGCTGGCGATTGCCACGGTCAACATGGCCAACCACGGCTGCATTCCGGGCCTGCCGGACGGCATGGTCGTCGAGGCGCCGGCGGTGGCAGATGGGGCAGGGCTGCACCTGCAGCAGATGGCGCCGCTGCCCACGGGCATCACGGCCATGCTGGCGCTGCAAGGCCAGATCAACGCGCTGCTGATCGAGGCGTATCTGGAACGGTCGAAGCGCAAGCTGCTGCAGGCGCTGCTGATCGACCCCACTGTGGCAGGCTACAGCAATGCAGTCGCCTTGATCGACGAAATGTGCGAGGTACACAAGGAGCTTTTGCCGCCGCTGGCGTGGTGAAAACGGCCGAAGCGAGCGTCCTACAAAGCGATTGCCCGCCTGGTGGAGCAGCCGGCGGCTGCCGACTGCTCCACCAGCATGTTGCCAAGAGCACGACTATGCTTTTGGCACGTGTTGATCACCCAATCCCATACTGATCGCGAACAAACGGCAGCAGCCCCAACGGCTCCAGCTTGGCCAACGGCGCGCGGAAGGTGATCTGCACCACGCCCGGGTGGCGGCCGATCTCGATGGCGCCGGTGATGGTGGCGCGGTTCTTGACCTCGGGTACGGTCATGCCCAGCAGCTTGGCGGCGCGCTCGAGGCCGTTGTCGGTGGCGCTGTTGAGGTCAGGCCCGGTGCCGACGACGGAGATGGGCGCCGATTCCTCGATGCCGTCGATGCCCCACGCCTTGGCCACGGCCTCGGCGCGCTTGCGCTCTTCGGCGGTCAGCGGGCGGGCCAGGAAGGGGAGGTCTTCCACGACGGGCAGCAGGATCGGGCCGTCGATGTTGAGCCCCTTGAGCAGGTGCACCTGGAGCGTGACGGTGCCGGAGACGTCGGCGGTGTGGCCGGCGATCTCGCCGTCGCCCTGCATCGCATGCATGTCGCCCATGTAGACGCCGCCGCCGGGCGCCTTGACGGGGCAGATGAGAATCGCGCCGGCGCGCACGGCGTCGATGTCCAGGTGGCCGTCCGAGCGGTTGGCGAGCTTGTCGGCGGTGAGACCGTACTCGTGCGGCGCGCCGATCAGGAAGGAGCCAAAGTCGCCGGCGTTGTGCGAATCAGGCATGGGAATGGCCGGCGTGGTGCCCAGCTGGCCCATAAAGGGACGCACGCGCGCCACCAGGCCGACCAGGTCGTGCGGCGCCATCACCAAGACGGGGTTCTGGATCGAGTTTTCGGGCAGGGCAGCGTAGCGGGCGGCGCTGGCGGCGATCTCCTCGGCTGCCTCCTGCGTAAGGGTGACGCCCAGGCCGTGATTGGGGTCAAAGGCGATGGTGTAGCCGTTGGCAAAGGTAAAGGGCGAGGCGTCGGCCCCGCAGTTGGCGCAGCGGATAGCCTCCTGGCCGATGCCGCGCACGACCGTCTTCGGATAGAGCGTGCCGCACTCCGGGCACTTGCCCGCCACGTAGGGGTCGCCCAGAAAGCGGCCGGCCATGATGTTGTCGTTGCCCGACGACGTGGCAAGCGACGTGATCGTGATGTCCTTGATGCGCAGGGCGATGGCGTCGCCGACCTCGGCGCCCGCTACGGCGACGGGCTTGGTGACCTCGTGGCCGCCGCGAATTTCGGGCGTGATCATCGGTCCCCAGCAGCCCGGCGCAGTGTTGGCGACGATGTGGCCGCCGTCGCGTACTGGACCCAACATGGGCAGGTTGGGGTCGAGAATACCGTTGGTATACTGGTCGACAAAGACGGTTTCGTGGCCGCCGGCGCCCCCGGCGGCACGGCCGTTGGCGGCGGAACTGGTCTGGACATTGGCTACCATGCTGATCCTCCTGTGAATGGAATGGCGGGAAGAATGGATTGCGCGAGTGCGCCGCCGGCCGCCGGCATGACCAGGACGACCTCCTGGCCGTCCTGCAGCGGCTCGGCACGGTCGACATGGCGTCCGCCGACGGCGACGACCAGGTGGGGATCCGGCCGGCCAGGTGCGGCTGGGCCGTGGCCAACTGGTCGAGCAGGTCGCCGACGGTGGCGCCCTCGGGCAGCACCATCTGCAGGCGCGGCGTGCCGGCGGATCGGGCCAAGGCGGCACTAAAACGTACGTTGACGGTGAGCGCCATGATACTGTTTCTCGCTGATTGAGTTGTGCGTTGTGCTAAGGTCGAATACTACCTGATGAAATGGTAACCGTAAAACCCGGTGGCTCTGTGGGTTGTCATGCAGATCGACAACGTAGCGCGGTCTTTGACGTGATGTGGTGTGCGTGTACACTGAGACAGTATGCAGAACAGATCACATTGCAGTTGAGTCCGCACTGCTGGTCAAGGCTGCAGCGCGCCGCAGCAGAAACACAATCTTGAGGACTTCTCCTCCTGGATCAAGCGCTATGCTGATGGCGCCCTACGGGTCGAGCATACGAGGAGCTCATGGCGCGACTCGACATGTTGAAGCGGGAACCACTTTCGCCGAACGATATGAACCAGCGGCGCTAAATCCACACAAGTATTTACAGACCGGAGCCTCTATGCCGCGTTACGGCTATCACGGCACAGTCCTGCACGTCGACCTCCACCATCAAACGGTACAGCGTGAGTATCCCGGCGAACGCTTCTGGCGCATCTATGCGGGCGGGGGACTGCTGGGAGCCTATTACCTGCAGATGCTCCACAGCGGGCCGGGCGATGCCTTTGACCCTGCCAACCCGTTGATCTTTGCCTCCAGCGTCCTGGCAGGCCACCCCTACGCCGGACTGGCGCGCTTTACAGTGGCGGCGCGCAGCCCCCTGACCGGCGGTATCGGCGAGGCACGCTGCGAAGGGCCATTTGCCATCGCCCTCAAGGGCTCGGGAGCCGACGCTATCGTCTTACGCGGCCGGGCGGCGCAGCTTTCTGTGCTGGTCATCGAAGAGGGACAGGCAACGCTCCATCCCGCCCCCGATCTGCGCGGCACGACGGTGTCCGAAGCCGACGACGCGCTGCGCCGGCACTTTGGGAAAGACATCCACACGGCCATCATCGGGCCGGCCGGCGAGAACCTGGTGCGCTTTGCCAGCATCGTCGCCGACCGCAACCACCAGGCGGCGCGCATGGGCATGGGCGCGGTAATGGGGTCAAAGAACCTCAAGGCGGTGGTGATTCGCGGCGATATGCGCCCGCCGGTGGCAGATCCTGCCCGCTGCGCGGCACTGACCGAAAGCTACGGGCAGCGCATGATCACCAACCCGCTGACCCTATGGCAGTTGGAGCCGCCCGGCTTTTCCGCCTGGGTGCACACGCACGGCACCGATGCTGCCCTGTGCACGCGTAACTACCGCGACAGCGTGTTTGAGTCCGCCATCGCCTATACGCCGGAACGCTTTATGCGGCGCTACCAGGGCGTGTCCGCCTGCCCCGGCTGTCCCAACGACTGCATCAAGCGCTTTGACCCCGACAGCTCGTACCAGAGGCGGGAAAAGCGGGCTGGGGGGCATCCACCAGGAGATCACGGGCGCACTCGGTTCCAACGTGGGGCTGGTGGACCTCAAGGTGCTGTTTGAGGCCAACCTGCGCTGCAACGAACTGGGGATGGATCCCGACTCGCTGGGCTTTACGCTGTCGATGGCGATGGAATGTGCCCAGGAGAAAGTCTATACGGCCGAGCAAGTAGAGATTGACCTGCGCTTTGGCGACGGGCAGGCGATGCTCGCGGCGATCGACCTTATTGCCTACCGCCGCGGGTTTGGCGCCGTGCTGGCCGAGGGGGCCAAACGAGCGGCCGACATGATCGGCGGCGGCGCCGAGCGGTTTGCCCTCCACGTCAAGGGGCTGGAGATGGTGCCGTTTGAGCCGCGCACGCAGACCAACCTGGCGCTGGGCTATGCCGTGGCGCCGATCGGCCCGCGCTACGATATCTGCGAGCACGACTGGGACTTTGACACGCGCGTCGGCTGGGCGCACACGCTGGAGCATTCGCGCACGTTGGGCATCCTGGACCGCATTCCCATGGAGCAGCTGAGCGTGGAGAAGGTGCGCAACTACAAGGCGCTCGCCACGATCTGGTCGGGGGCAGACGCGCTGGACTTCTGCATCTTTGCCATCGCGCCGACCCGTGTCTTCTCGCTGCAGGAGATGGCCGACATGCTGGCGGCGGTGACCGGCTGGGATACGTCGGCGTACGAGATCATGCGCTGGGGCGAACGCCGGCTGCACCTGATGCGGCTGTACAACCTCGGCGCCGGCTTGACGGCGGCCGACGATACCCTGCCGGCACGCTTTTTCGACGAGCCGATCCACGAGGGGGACTGGGCGGGCACACGCCTGGATCGGGCCAGGTTCGAGGAGGCGGTGCGCACGTACTACTTCATGATGGGGTGGGACCTGGACGGCAGGCCGCGGCGCGAGACGTTGATCGACCACCACCTGGAGTGGGCGACGTGGGCAGTCCCAGTAGCCTGCACGCCTCGTGCAGATGGCGCTGTCCACATGCCCGTGTTCCGCAGCGTCGGGCCATCTGTGCGGGCTGACGGCCGCCCTGCACGGGCGTGCAGGCTGCAGGGCCCTGCTGCGCAGCGTGAACACGGCGGTGGTGGAGAGCAGGTTCTTGAAGCGGCCGGTGTGGATGCGCACGCCGCGGTTGAGATAGATCTCGCTGACGATCTCGATGTCGATCTGCCGGCAGAAGAGCGCGAAGTCGGTGACGGTGAAGAGCTGGCGGCGCGGGGATTCGTACCACTGCTGCGGCAGGTCGACGGCGACAGGGACATGGCCCGTGAAGAGCAGCTCCAGGCGGCAGCGCCAGTGGCCCCAGTTGGAGAAGCTGACGATCGCCTGCCGGCCGACGCGCAGCATCTCGCGCAGGATCATGGCCGGGTCGTTCAGGAACGGCAGCGTCTGGCTGAGGATCACCCAGTCGAAGCTGGCGTCCGGATAGTCGGCCAGGCCCTCCTGCAGGTTGCCCTGGCGCACGCTCAGCCCGCGGCGCACGCAGGCCAGCACCCCCTGTTCGGAGATCTCGATGCCGCGGCCCTTGACCTTTCGTTGGCGCACCAGATACTCGAGCAGGGCGCCGTCGCCACAGCCAAGGTCAAGCACGCGGGTGCCCGGCATGACCAGGTCGGCGATGGCGCGCAGGTCAGGGCGCAGGGCAGGGGTCACGGCGGTCTGCCCGTGGCTGTCGGTCGACGTGATAATCGGCGAAGTGGTGAGTGGAAGTGTCATGCCAGCGTCTCGGCAAGTTTGGCGGTCTTTGCGCTGCGGCCGGCGGCGCCATTGCCGTTCGTATGCAGGCGCGACAGCGGTTGGTAGCCGTCGGGCATGGCGATGCCCTCCTCCTGCACGAGACGATCCAGAAAACTCGACAGCAGGTGGGTCATGGTGTCCACCTCGAGCAGGAAGGCATCGTGGCCCCAGGTGCTCTTGACGTCCAGGTAGGTGACATCGGCGCCGGCGGCCGTGAGGGCGCTCACCAGCTTCTTGCTGTGATAGCTTGGATAGAGCCAGTCGCTGGTAAAGCTGACGACCAGGTACTTGATGTCGGTCGAATCGGCAAAGGAAGCCGCCAGCGACCCGGTGGGCTGCGTCAGGTCGAAATAGTCCATCGCCTTGGTCACGTAGAGATAGCTGTTGGCGTCAAAGCGGCGGGTAAACTTGAGGCCGTTGTACTTGAGGTAGCTCTCCATCTCGAACTCGGTCTGGAACTCGTAGCCGTACTTTTCCATCGCCCTGCAGACGGCGGCCAAACTTGAGATGCATGCGACTCTTCGCTCAGGTAGGTGATATGGCCCACCATGCGCGCCACGGCCAGCCCGGCATCGGGCTTCTTTTCCTTGTCGTAGTAGTCGCCATGATTCCAGTACGGGGTCGGCATAGATTGCCTGGCGGCCGACCTCGCTGAAGGCGATCAGCATGGGGCTGTGCTGCGCCGTGGTGGCAATCGGGAACGGCGGCGACGACGCGCTGCGGGTGGTGCGCCGCCCACTCCAGCACCTGCATGCCGCCCATCGAGCCGCCGGCGACGCAGAGCAGCTTGTCGATGCCCAGGTGGTCGAGCAGTTTTGCCTGGGCCTGCACCATGTCGCCGACCGTGACGACGGGAAAATGCAGGGCGTAGGGCTTGCCCGTCTCGGGATCGAGGCTGGTCGGGCCGGTGGAGCCGTAACAGCTGCCGAGCACGTTGCTGCAGATCACAAAAAAGCGATCGGTATCAAAGGCCTTGCCGGGGCCGATGCAGTCATCCCACCAGCCGACCTTGGTGGGGTCGCCGTCGTGATAGCCGGCGGCATGGGCGCTGCCGCTGAGCGCGTGGCAAATCAGAATGGCATTCGAGCGGTCGGCGTTCAGCCGGCCATAGGTTTCGTAGGCAAGCGTGACGGGGCTCAACGCAGCGCCGCTCTCAAGACAGAAAGGTTCGTCTTCGGCAAAGGTAAAGGACTGGGTCGTGACGCTGCCGACAGCTGTCGCCGGCTGTGTCGGTAGTCATAGGCACTCCCTGTTCTACACGCGAGCGACGAATGTCCCGGGGACGAGCGGAAAGCGCAAGCGTTCCGCATTGACGTCCCCGGTGACAAGTTCACCGCTCTACTTCGTCGCCGCCGCCAGCGCCTGGTCCAGATCCCAGAGAATGTCCTCGATATCCTCGAGGCCGACGCTCAGGCGAATGAAGTCGGGCGTGACGCCCGCCGTGACCATCTCCTCGGCGGTGAGTTGGCTGTGCGTGGTGCTGGCCGGATGGATGGCCAGGCTCTTGGCATCGCCGACGTTGGCCAGGTGGCTGAAGAGCTTGAGATTGTTGATGAACTTCTGGCCGGCCGCGACGCCGCCCTTGATGCCAAAGCCGAGGATGGCGCCCACGCCCTTGGGCAGGTAGCTGCTTGGCCAGTTCGTAGTCCGGATGGCTCTTGAGGCCCGGGTAGGTCACCCACTTGACCGACTTGTGGCCCTCCAGGAACTCGGCCACGTTCTGGGCATTGCTGCAGTGGCGATCCATGCGCAGGCTCAGGGTCTCGACGCCGCTGCAGCGTGTTCCAGCTGTTGAAGGGCGCCTGCGCAGGCGCCGATGTCACGCAGGATCTGGACGCGCGCCTTGATGACAAAGGGCGGCAGGCCGATGCCGAGGAGGTCAGCGTACTTGAGGCCGTGGTAGCTGGGGTCGGGCGTGGTGAAGTTGGCAAAGCGGCCGCTGCGTCCAGTCGAAGTTGCCGCCGTCCACGATCACGCCGCCGATGGCCTGGCCGTGACCGCCCAGGAACTTGGTGGTGCTGTGCGTGACGATGTTGGCGCCCCACTCGAACGGGCGGCACAGGTAGGGCGTGGCGAAGGTGTTGTCGATCATCAACGGGATGTTGTAGGCCTTGGCGATGGCGGCGACGGCTTCGAACGGGAAGACCTTGATGTCCGGATTGCCCAGCGTTTCGCCGTAGAGGATCTTGGTGTTGGGCCGGATCGCCTTCTCGAAGTTGGCCGGGTCGGCCGGATCGACAAAGGTGACGTCGATGCCCATGCGCGGGAACGTGTAGTTGAACTGGTTGTAGGTGCCGCCGTACAGCCGGCTGCTGGACACAATGTGGTCGCCGGCGCCGCAGAGCGTCAAGATGGCCATCGTCTGCGCGGCATGGCCCGAGCTGGCGGCAAGGGCGCCGACGCCGCCTTCGAGGCTGGCCATGCGCTGCTCCAGCACATCGGTCGTCGGGTTCATGATGCGCGTGTAGATGTTGCCGAGCTCGCGGAGCGCAAACAGGTTGGCCGCATGTTCGGTGTCGCGGAACTGGTAGCTGGTCGTCTGGTAGATCGGCACGGCGCGGCTGCCGGTGGTCGGGTCGGGCGCCGGACCGGCGTGCAGCTGCCGGGTGTTAAAGCCAAGTTGGCGGTCAATGCTCATGGGTCTTTTTCCTCGTTCTCACTGAATGGTCATGCTAAACAGACAACAAAAAACCCTCTCATGCAGGAAAATGAGAGGGTAGCAGAATACGATGCCAGCAGTCTCTCATCTTCCAGAACTTGTCTGCCGGATTTGGCACCCGTAGCGCTGCGGTTCGCATCATTGCTTGCCGCCGCTGGGTTGCCGAGGCTTCGTAGGGCCGGTCCCTCCGCCTCTCTGGATAAGAGTTGCGTATTCGGTTGTGGCGGCGGATCGTAATCGAATCGCCGCTGCGTGTCAAATCAAGTTACGCACTCACATTCTTGGGGGTGGTATAGGACAGTGAACTATTTGGCCGATAGAACTCATGGCGCATAGTATAGGGGGTGACATACAGCCGCGCTCATATCTATTTTATCTATCTAGGTACAGGAATCCGTCTTTGTAGCAGGTCCGTGCCGGCAACTTTACCGCAAACGCATGTGAATTCAGGAGGTCATGCCGTGTCTGAAACGCTCGTATCCGCCCGCAATGGAGATGCTGCCACTGATGCAGGATGTCTCCGCTGCGGACTATCCGCTTGCTCCGGCCGCCGCAGAGCCGGTACTGGATTCGGCCGCGCCGCGCCGCCTGGCGTGGCGAGCCTTGCTGCTCGATCAGCGCGCCTACACGACGGTGGTCACGCAGGCGAGCCCGCTGAAAACAGGGTTCTACACGCTGCTGCTTATTCTGGGTATCGTCATCGTGGCACGGCTGGTCGGGTGGGGCTTGGATTACCTGGCATCGCCACGCCTGGAGTCGATACAGACCCTGCTGCAGAACTTTATCACCGGCTTGCCCTGGTACCAGACCCAGGTCCAGCAAGAGCCGCAGTTCGCCACGCAGTTTGCCCAGAGCTACTGGCTCTCGTGGGAAGGCGTACGCTATGCGCTGGGGATTCCGACCCCGACGAACGAGGGTATCTACATCGGCGCACTGGTTCTGGACGCGCTGCTGGCGTGGTTTGTTTACGGCACGGTGGCCCACTGGCTGGCGCGCTGGTTTGGCGGCGCGGGCAGTTGGAAGCAGACGCTGGGTGCGGCGGCGCTGGCGTATGCCCCGCTCCTGCTGCTGGTCGTGGAAGCCGTCCCCGGCGCCTATGTCCCGCTCACATTGCTCTTCCTGTTGATGCTGGTGGGCAAGTATCAGGCAGTCAAAAGCGCACACGGCCTCGCACCCGGCTACACGCTGGCCAGCATTCTGCTGCCATACTTAATCGGGCTGGCCGTGCTGCTGGCGCTGGCGCTCTTTGGCGGCGCGTATGGCCTCGAGCAGATACCATACGTCGATACCGGCCTGCGTACATTCAGCATTTTTTCCGGCCTCTTGCGCTAAGACTAAGGAGACAGCCATTATGAAACAAGCTTTGCGCAATTATTCCCATGTGCTGCAGCTGCGCACCGAGGCCGTACGCAGCGTACTAGACAACTTTGATGCGGCGTACGCCTTAAAACTCTTGGTTATCGTCGGCTTGATTGCCGGCCTGGGTGTGCTGGCGGGGATTCCCCACGCGCTGCAGGAATTGACGCTGCCCGAACAGATCGACCAGGCCGTCTCCGCTGCCGCGTACTGCGACAGCGGAGGTTGCGGCCGTGGTGATGCCGGCGCTGACAAATGCCCAATCGGCCACGGAGGCCGTCGTCGCCGTCATCCAAGAGCAGGTAGCGGGCATCACCGAGCAGATCAACAGCGTAGTGGCGGGCGTCACGTCAGTGGTGAATTCCGGCCGTGCGCAGGTGGATACACAGGTGGCGCAGTTGCAGCAGAACTCACAGGTACAGCAGCTGCTCACACAGACCACCGTCACCGCCGCACAAGTAGAGCAAGCCATCAGCCAGGCGCCGGCCACGGCGGAGCAGATCAGCGCGCTGCTGACGCGGGCGAACGTGACGCCAGAACAGGCGACTGCGCTGCTCCAGCGGGCGGGCGTAGCCGCCGGACAAATTCAGCAGGTTCAGCAGTTGCAGGCGCAGGCAGGGTCTGCCGTTGCCGCGGCGAGTGCGGCGGTTGATTCGGCCAAGGCGCAGCTGCAGCCGATGCTGGACCAGCTGTCGATCACCCAGGAGCAGTTCGACCAGATCCTGGCGCAGCTTTCGACGACGCCTGAGCAGTTCAACCAGATCCTGCAAAAGCTCTCGCTGGCGCCCGAGGCGATCGGCCAGCTGATCAAGCAGCTCGAGGCGACTCCGGCACAATTGGAGAAGCTGGCGGCGGATATCCGGGCCGAGGCCGTCAAGGCCGAGCCGCCGATCGGCACACGGGCAAGCCGGGTCGTGCACCTGTTTGGCGCATGGCTGTCGGTGCCGTTCAAGCTCGCCAGCGACTGGCTGCTGTTTGCCCTGGCGCTGCTGGTCGTCACCAAGCTGCTGGGGGGCCGGGCAACGCTGCCTAAGCACCTTGCAGCCGTGGCCCTGGCGGCCGCGCCGCTCGTGCTGCTGATCGGCCTCTACATCCCCGACATGGCCGGGGTCATGACGGTCCCGATGGCGGGCGCGATCCATTATTACGCCCGCATCCTGGCGCTCATCGGCCTCGTGTGGGCGGGCCTCATCATGCTGCGCACCGTCTCGCTGGCGCACGAGATCAGCGTATGGCGCACGTTTGGGGCCATCGTCCTGACCTGGGTAGTGCTCTACGTGCTCGTGCCGCTGGCCGGGTTATTCCTGACGGGGTACCTGCTGGCGTAGTCGGCGCTTTATCGTGACCAAATCGCCCCAGGCTCGCCGCACAAGGATTGTAGTTAGCAGTTGTAAGTGCGGCGAGCGAGGGGCGGTTACCGCATGCGTGCCTGGCGCTGCCCACGACAAGTTGTCGACCTGTAGTCTCGTGGGCAGCGCCTCGCACGAGTATCGTTATGCATCAGGCTCGGGCGGGACGGCCGGCGGCCAGGCGACGTAGCTGAGCAGCCAGCCGGCGATGCCCGGCAGCACGATGGCGCCGCCGATCAGATGGATCGACCAGCGTGAGCCCTCGGTGAGCAGCAGGGCGAAGAAGTAGGCGCCAAAGAGCAGGGCGGGCGCCACAAAGGCAAAGACGCGTATCCCTTGCAGCGACGGCAGCAGTGCCTGCGCCCGCTGCAGCAGCCAGTCGCAGATAATGACGGCGACGATCATGACGCCGGTGAGCGCAGCGTGATACGGCAAGCCCCAGTCGACGATCGCCATCGCGAGGCAGTTGATACCCCACACCAGGATCAGCGTCCCCACCGGCAGCCGCCAGCGGCGCAGCGCCACAAAAACAGGCCCGAGCAGCAGCCCGCCGATCACGATGAGACTGACAATGCCGCCCATCTGGCCCACGCTGTTGTTGAAGTGGCTGTGGCGGGCGCCGCCGATGATACCCATCAGCGGGTGCGAGAACATCATGAAGAAGGTAAAGGCCGTGGTGAGCAGGCAGAGCGACAGCAGCGCCGGCCCCAACTCGCGCCAGCCGCGGCCACCCGGCCGGTGCCAGGTTGCGCGCAGCGGTGCGCTGACGATTAGGGCAAGACCTACGCCGAGCATGAGGTGCGTGGGGCTGACGAGCGCCTCGAAATCTTCCTCGATGCCAAAGAGCGTATGCCAGACAAGATCGCCCACGCCACCTGCCGGCAAAGATGGCAGAGCCCAGCAGGGCCAGTCCATAGCCGGCGGGCAGCGCCGCCTGCCGCGTATAGCCGCGGCGCCAATTCACGGCGCCCGTCGCCAGCAGGACGATCGCCGTCAGGGCAAAACCGGCATAGAAGAAGGCGTGCCACGGGGTGAAAAATGACTGGTCCACTTTGCCGTGGTTGTGCGCCCAACCGTCGAGGTAGAGCCCACCCAGAAAGATCGTGCTGAGGCCCACCATCAGCCAGTCAAAGGTCAGGCCGCCGATGGCCTGCGGGCGGGCCCTGTGCGGCTGCCTGCACATTAGAATTTGGTTCGACGATCGCCGCCATGAAGTCTCGTTTCGGGCAGAATCTGCTTGCCGGTTGCTTGTTGGCAACACTTTACCATGCAGGCCTGTGGCAGGCAAAGTGCGAACGAGGGGTCTAGTGCCTGGCTCTGCCCACCGGATTCTCGTTCGATCCGATAACCGGTGGGCAGAGCCAGGCACGAGATCCGATATCAGGCGTTCTTCACGTACTTGTCGAAGAAGGCGACGGAGCGCTGAATGGCGGTGTTCAGCGACTGCGAGATGTTGTGGTCGTCGCCCAGGTAGGTGTAAATCTCGGCAGTCTTGCCGGCAGCCTTGATCTGGTCGAAGAGCTTGAGTGAGAACTCGGCGGGCACCTCGGCGTCGTTCGTGCCGTGGTGAATCTGCACGGGACCTGACAGGTCCTTGAGAAAACTGTTGGCCGAGATCGAAGCCCAGATACGCAGGGTTCTCCTCGGGTGTGCCGTACTCGTCCAGCAGCTGCGCACGCCAGCGCCGGGCGGCTGGTGCGGCGTCGGAGAGCGAACGCTGGGTGTTCCAGCGCTCGACCAGGTCGGTGTAGGAAGCGACGACGCCGGCCCAGATCACGCCCGCCTTGATGCTGGGGTCCGTCACCATAGCCCGCAGCGTGATGTAGCCGCCCATCGAGTGGCCCCACATGCCGATCCGCGTCGGGATCGACGTAATCCAAACGCTTGACCGAGGCCAGGCCATTGAGCACGTCGACGGTGTAATCCGGGTTGCCGTAGGCACCGCGTGCCTCACCTTCGGAAAAGCCATGCCCACGATAGTCGGGACGGAAGACAACATAGCCATTGCGGGCAAAGCCATCGACATAGGCGACGTAACGCTCGGTCGTCCGATAGACCTCCGGCGGAATGTAGCCGTGGTTGAAGATGATGGCCGGCCAGCCGGTTGAAGGCCGTTGGCCCTGCGGCACGGTCAGCAGCGCATACTGCTTAAGACCTTCCGAACGGTACGAGACAATATAGCGGTCGTAGTTCACACCGGGAGCAAGCGTCTCTTCAACTACGATGTCACTGCCGGGATACTTCTGCTCGCGCAGGTAATCGATCGTCAGCTTTTCCCCGTCGAAGGTAAAGACATCGCTGGGCGCTGCCGTGCCCGCAGCATTGAGGGTGACGCCGGCGCCGCTTGAACTGGCCGGGCCGCCCCCCTCGGCAGTCGACACTCGTGCAGCAGCGGCTGCACCGGGAATGCAGAGCTTCCAGCCGATCACGATGCGGCCTTCGTCGTTTATGGTGGCAAAGGTGTCATCCGCCGCAGCGGCCGCGTTGGTGGCCGCGATGATGCGGTTATAGGCGAGCGGATCGTCCAGATATGTATTTGCCAGGCCGGTGAGCGTGTCACCTGCGACCACGGTCACGTTACGTGCGCAGCCCGCAGTGCTCTGGGCCAGTGCTGCACCCGGCAGCAAGCTGAGCAAGAGCAGGGCGGCACATAGGGCAAGGGAGATTCGTGTTCTCATCTTGGTTCTTTCTCCGGAAACCCCCACGAAATGGTGCAATTTCTCCTTTATAAAACGTAGCAGCCCACCCCTACAGTTTCATGGCGAACGCGGCATTCATCTAGTTCTAAGCTAGAGACGCCCAGGTGCCGGGGACGTTGCCCCATCCCCGGCACCTGGTGGCTTTTTTGGCCCGCACCTGCACTTGTGAGAAAATTCTCACAAACAAAACGATTTAATAGGAGACTTTATGTCGCAAGATAGACCATTGGTCGTGACCGTCGATACGCAAGCCGTCGAGCACCTGGTGCGCTTTTGTAACGAACAGGGGCACAGCAAGCTCTTCCTGGTCGCGGATCCCAATACCTACAAGGCACAAGGCGAGGCCGTGGCCGAGGCGCTCAAGGCCCAGGGGTTTGACGTCAAGCAGATCCTGCTGACCAGCCCCGAGGTCATCGCCGATGGCGAGCACGTGTTTGCCGTCATGCGGGCGCTGGACCGGAACGAGCGCACCTTCGTGGCCGTGGGCTCGGGGACGATCACCGACATCACGCGCTTTGTCAGCCACCGCACCCGCAGCCAGTTTATCTCAATCCCAACCGCACCGTCGGTGGACGGCTTTACGTCGATCGGCGCGCCGATGATCATCGAGGGCGTCAAGAAGACGGTCTACTGCCACGCGCCCATCGCCATCTTCGGCGACATCAGGACCCTCTGCGCGGCGCCGCAGCCCATGATTGCGGCAGGCTTTGGCGACATGCTGGGCAAGTACACGTCGATCGCCGACTGGCGCCTGGGGCGGCTGCTGTGGGACGAACCCTACGACGAAACGATCGCCCAGCGCACGCTGGATGCCGTGCAGCAGTGTGCGGACAACGCCGTAGGCATCGGCAAGGCCCAGCCGGAGGCCGTGCGGGCGCTCTTTGATGCGCTGGTCGAGTCCGGCTACTGCATGCTCGACTTCGGCCAGTCACGGCCGGCCTCGGGTGCCGAACACCACTACTCGCACTTCTGGGAGATGAAGCTGCTGCGCGAGGGGCGCCCGGCCATCCTGCACGGCGCCAAGGTGGGTGTAGCCACCGTGCTGGTGGCCGGCCTCTACGACCGCGTGCGCTCGCTGTCGCGTGCGGAAGTAGCCGACCTGCTGGAAGCGTCCACCGTGCCCGACCGGGCCAAGGAACTGGAAATCATTCGCGCCGCGTACGGCAGCGAGGCGGACGAAGTGAGCCGCGACCAGGCCCGCTTCCTCGACCTGACGGCGAGCGAGTACGATGCGCTCAAGCGCCGTATCCTCGACAACTGGGATGCCGTCCAGGCGATCGCCGCCCAGGTGCCGCCGGCCGGCGAAGTGGCCAAGCTGCTCGAAACGGCGGGTGGGCCGAGCCGCGTCGACCAGATCGGCATCAGCACCGAAGAGCGCGACATGGCCATCGCCGACGCCCACTACCTGCGCGACCGGTTTACCGTGCGCAAGCTGACACGCATGCTGGGAATCTGACAGGGTGATCGTACTGTCCCCGAAGCTGAGCCGCTGCCCGCGGCCGTAGTCTCCTTGGCAACACGAGGCGCCGCCCATATGGGCGGCGCCTTATCTTGTACCCTCTACACTTGGATCCGCCGGAAGTCCTCAAACCGTTCCAGTATTGGCTGTACTGGTCAACTGGCCGATCATAGTGATTGCTGCGCATGATATGATCGACATTGCCGCTTAGCCGCCAAAATTGAAAGCAATTCGAACCTCACTGCTCCAGCGCCCAAAACTGGTTAACTGGTTAGCTCCACCCGACCCTGATGGCAGATTGAGAGTCGACTGTAACTTCGCAGCCTAGGCCAGTTCAAATGAATGGCCCCCACATCAATTGAAGGTACGCCGATGAAAGTGCATTGCAGCCCTCGAACAGTCCGCTTTGTTTGCTGCGTATTGTTGGCTACGCTTTTCTTGATCCTGACGCAAGTGCCGCTCCTTTCAGATGTAAGGCTTTTGCGTACATTCGCCCAAGACTCCAACACTCTGTCGAACCATAACTACAGTACGTTTTTGCCGCTGGTCGTAAATCCGGAACCGTCAGGTGTCTCTCCAGACGAAACCCCGACCAGCACGGCGACATCACGCCGACCTCCACGCCAACTGAGACGCCAACCGACACGCCGACGCCGACATCTACACCAACTGGAACTCCAACCGGCACGACAACACCGACCGACCACACCAACTGAAACGCTCAACCGGCACTCAGACCCAACCGCCACGTCGACAGCGACACCAACTGTCACGCCGACCGGCACGGCGACGCCGACATCTACGCCAACTGAGACCCCGACGACGACCATAGCCAGAGTCTTTGGCTTAGATTTCAGCCCTTACATTGCGCCCGGCGAAAATCCAAACTTGGGTGGCGCTCAAATCACCGATGAGGAGCTGCGCGATCGGCTGACCAAGATTGCACCCTACACTAAGTGGGTTCGAAGTTTTGCCTGCAACGATGATCTTAAGAATGTAGGTGCAATTGCCCACGAACTGGGTCTGAAAGCAGCAGTAGGGGCATGGCTTGGTCCCGAATCCAGTGCCATCGGGCTGCAAAGCAACCGCGCCCAGATTGAGTGCCTCAAACAGCAAATCAGCGCAGGTAACGTAGATCTGGCTATTGTGGGCAGCGAGGTCCTCCTACGTAGAGACCTGTCCGAGACCGCCCTGATCAGCTACATTGCCGAAGTCAAACAGCACATTCAAACGGAAGGCTTGGCTGTTCCGGTAACCTCGGCCGACGTTTATGGGATATTACTCCAGTATCCCGATTTACTCGGCTCGGTCGACCTGGTCTTTGCAAACTATTATCCGTATTGGGAAGGGCAAAAGCTGGACTACGCCGTTGCAACGTTGCATCGCCAGCATCTGCAGTTGCAGAGCGCAAGTCGTGGACGTCCGGTATGGGTATCGGAAACGGGTTGGCCATCCTGTGGCCAACAAATCGGCCAGGCTGTGCCGTCACCGGAGAACGCCGCCTACTATTTCCACAACTTCATGGCTTGGGCCCGCACTAACGACGTGAATGCCTTCTATTTCGAAACCTACGACGAGGGGTGGAAGGTGACCACTGAAGGTGAACTGGGCGGCTGTTGGGGCATTTGGGACAGCCAAGCGGTGCTCAAGTCTGGCATGCAGCAGGTCTTTGACGGTGCGCCGTTCACCGATAACTGGACTCAGCCGATCCCTGACACACCGATCATCGACTTTACCGCGCTGCCCGCACACATAATGACGAATCTCGATACGTTTGTGATAGCAGGCTACACAATCACAACTGCCAACGAGGTCACAGTCAATGGCTCTCCGCTGGCGGCAGAATCCATGGACGTTAAAGGCAACTTCGTAATTTCCGTAACACTCGCAACTGGCGACAACCTGATTGATTTGACCATCCGCGATCAGACCGGTGTCCAGACGACCACGACAAAGATCGTCACCTATGATCCCGCATACTCAACAGCTGCGAGACGGCTGCTATATGTGGATACTGTAGCACTTGGCGCCGGAGTACCCGCCGTACCGGGGACAATTGTGATCGACATCGATGCGGATACGATTCTAGGTCTGATCTCCGATCGCCACATCGTGGGAATTGCGCCACAGGGCACCGAAGTCTATTTCAGTGACCGAACGGTCTTTAGCACAAGCAGCCACCAACTGCTGCGCACACTAGATTTCAGTACCGACATCCCGGGCAACGGGTTTGTGGTGGCACCTGACGGTACGCGGTTGTATGCGGGCAACGAACGGCTTGACGTGTCAACAAACACGCGCTTGGACAACCTGCCGGTGAATATCACAACTGGCAGCTCATGGAGCGGTGCCCCAATTCCCGGCGGCCCAGCTATCTCTGCCGATGGCCGGCTGATCTACTGCTGCGACAGCTTTACCCTGATTGATACACAGGTCAATACGAGTACGCAGCTCGGTATCGGGGGCAATTACCTGAGTGACATTGCGGTCAGCCCCGACCAAGAACGGCTCTTGTTCTCAAGATATAGTTACGGCGCTGGTCAAGTTTCCGCCTATTCAACGACCGAATTCAGCCAGTTGGGCACAGTCGCGGGGCTTGGCGATTTCATGGGCGAAATCGAGTTTAGCCGCGATGGGCAGTTCGCCGTTGTCGGCAGCGCCGGCAACCCTGCATCGATGAGCGGCCAACTCTCGGTTGTCGATCTCAACGATATGCGCATCGTTTCGCAGACCACGTTGCCACTGGCAGACAACCTGGCGACCTCCGGTAATAACGAGTTCTACGTCGCATCTGGCGAGAATTCCCTGTTCAGGCGACAAGGCGTCAGTGTCTTTGTGCTCGATCGGACAGGCAATATGGTGCGAACGAAGACGTACTATTTAGGTATGAACGCTTTTACCACTGCAACTGGTACGCCACAGCAAGACCAGATTCGCAGAATCGTCTTCAAACCGATTCGTTAACCCCTCTCTAACACTCCTCTAGTATTCACCAGACACACGCGCGTATACTGGGGCTAACAACTCAAACAGAGGAGTGAATTCCGTATGCGATTAGAAAAACTGACACAAAAAGCCCAGGCGGCGCTTTCTGAGGCGCAGGGCCTGGCCCAACAATATAATCAATCTGCCATTGAGCCCGAGCATCTGCTCGAGGCGCTGCTCAAGCAGGAAGGCGGCGTCGTGCCGGCCATCCTCAACAAGATCGGGGTGGACCCCTCGCTGGTCGAACGCAGCGTGGCCCAGGCCATTGCCGCGCATGTCGCGCGCCACCGGCGCGTCGGTGCAGGTGGGGCTTGGCCGCGATACGGCCACCATCCTGCAGGAAGCGGAAAACATCGCCGCCAATATGCGCGACGACTACACCTCGACCGAGCACCTGCTGCTGGCGATGGCCTCCTCACAGGCCAAGGTGCGCCAGCTGCTGCAGCGCCACGGCATCGACTACAACGCCATCATGCAGGCGCTGGCCGGCATCCGCGGCAACCAGCGCGTGACCACCGACAACCCCGAAGGCGCAGTACGAGGCGCTGGCCAAGTACGGCCGCGACCTGACCGAAGAGGCGCGCAAGGGCAAGCTCGACCCCGTGATCGGCCGCGACGAAGAAATTCGGCGCGTCATCCAGATCCTCGAGCCGGCGCACCAAGAACAATCCGGTGCTGATCGGCGAACCGGGCGTCGGCAAGACGGCGATCGTCGAAGGGCTGGCGCAGCGCATCGTCAAGGGCGACGTGCCGACGGGGCTGCGCGACAAGAAGCTGGTGGCGCTTGACCTGGGCGCGCTGGTCGCCGGCGCCAAGTACCGGGGTGAATTCGAAGAGCGGCTCAAGGCCGTGCTGCAGGAGATCGCCAAGTCTGAGGGGCGCATCATCCTGTTTATCGACGAGATGCACACGCTGGTCGGAGCGGGCGCGGCCGAAGGCGTCGATGGACGCCTCGCAACATGCTCAAGCCGATGCTGGCGCGCGGCGAACTGCACACCATCGGCGCGACCACGCTCGACGAATACCGCAAGCACATCGAGAAGGACGCGGCGCTGGAACGGCGCTTCCAGCCGGTCTTCGTGGACGAGCCCTCGGTCGAGGACACCATCAGCATCTTGCGCGGGCTGAAGGAGCGCTACGAGGTGCATCACGGCGTGCGCATCACCGACGGCGCCGTGATTGCCGCGGCCACGCTTGAGCCATCGCTACATCACCGACCGCTTCCTGCCCGACAAGGCGATCGACCTGATCGACGAGGCGGCCAGCCGGCTGCGCATGCAGATCGATTCCAAGCCGCAGGCGCTGGACGAGATCGACCGCCAGGTGATGCAGCTGGAGATCGAGCGCGAGGCGCTCAAGAAGGAAAAGGACGAGGCGAGCAAGAACAGGCTGGCCGAACTCGAGCAGGCGCTGGCTAACCTCAAGGAGGAGAGCGCCGAGCTGACCTCGCGCTGGCAGGCCGAGCGCGACGCCATCGCCCAGGTGCAGTCGCTGAAGGAGCAGATCGACCAGGTGCGCGTCGAGATCGAGGCACGCCGAACGCGATTACAACCTGCAAAAGGCCGCCGAGCTGCGCTATGGCAAGATGCGCCAGCTGGAGAGCGAACTCCAGGCGGCAAGCGAACGGGTGCGCCAGCTGCAAGCCAAGGGTGCGCTGCTCAAGGAAGAGGTGGACAGCGAAGAGATCGCCGCCGTGGTCAGCAAATGGACGGGTATTCCCGTGGCCAAGCTGCTGGAAGGCGAGCGCGAGAAGCTGATCCGCATGGAGGGTTATCTGCACGAGCGCGTCGTGGGCCAGGAGGAGGCGGTCAGCGCCGTCTCGGCAGCGATTCGCCGCAGCCGGGCCGGCCTGCAGGATCCCAACCGGCCGGTGGGCTCGTTTATCTTCCTGGGACCGACCGGCGTAGGCAAGACCGAACTGGCACGGGCGCTGGCCGAGTTCCTGTTCGACGACGAACAGAACATGGTGCGCATCGACATGAGCGAGTACCAGGAACGGCACACGGTGTCACGCCTGATCGGAGCGCCGCCCGGCTACGTAGGTTACGACGAAGGTGGCCAGCTGACCGAGGCCGTCCGGCGCCACCCATATTCGGTGGTGCTCTTTGACGAGATCGAGAAGGCACATCCCGAGGTCTTTAATGTCCTGCTGCAGGTGTTGGACGACGGGCGGCTGACCGACGGGCAGGGACGCGTGGTGGACTTCCGCAACACGATCCTGATCATGACGTCGAACCTGGGCAGCCAGTACATCCTGGACGTTGCCGAGGTGAACGAAGAGGTGGAGCGCCGCGTGCGCGAGGTGCTGCGGCAGCACTTCCGCCCCGAATTCCTCAACCGCGTGGACGAGATCGTCGTCTTCCATGCACTGGATCGGGCACAGCTGCGGCAGATCGTCGACATCCAGCTGGCACGGCTGCGCCGGCTGCTCAAGGATCGCCAGATCACGATCGAACTGACCGACAAGGCCAAGGATATCGTGGTGGCCGAGGGCTACGACCCGGCATTTGGCGCCCGGCCCTTGAAGCGGGTCATTCAGCACAAGGTTGCCGACCCGCTGGCCACGGACATTCTGCTGGGCAAGGTCGAAAGCGGCGATCACGTGCTGGTGGACGCCATCGGCGATGAACTGACCTTCACCGTCGATCGAGACGCAAGCGGCGTAAGCGCAGCGCCAGTTCGAAATTAGCGAGCCAGGACTGATGGTTGAGTACACCATCAGTCCTGGCTCGCTTGCTTTGCAGAAGTACAAACGTACTTTCTTTCATCCCACAGCTTAAGGCAAATGTTCCTGCGCTGTAAACAGGAATTACAGAAAATGAACGATGTGCAGCATTCTCCGTTGTGATACGGTAGATGGTGTGCGCCATACATGCCGCCTGTACTTTGTAGGTTGATTGGCGCCAAGTCGTAGATTCTTACGGAGAACTTTTGCAGTAAACTAGTGACAGAATATTCCTTTCGCAATCGTCAGCATATTTCCATCGCCGCACTGCTATGAAAGGTATTTCGAACCTGTATCTACTCCTACACGGCTTTATTTATGCGACCTCTTGCTATGAAACCTATCATTTCTTCTGCTTCTATCGTGCTGTTCGCGGTAATCCTGACGCTCCTGACAGCATCTCCTGCTTCCGCCGGCGGCGTAGTAACTGACTGCACAACGTACGGCCCAGGCCCTGGCACGCTGGCGACAGCCGTGGAGACGGATGGGCTTGTCACGTTTGCCTGCAGCGGCACGATCGTCGTCAAGGACGAAATCCCCGTGCCCGATCGCCATCTTGCCATCGACGGCAGCGGCCAGACAGTGATCCTCAGCGGCGGCAACCAGAACCGGCTCTTTAACGTCGGTGCAGGCTCTTCCCTCCACCTGTACAAGATCACGATCGTCGGCGGCAACGCCGGCAGCAACGGCGGTGGGGCCATCTCCAGTGCCGGCCATCTCACGATCACCAACAGCGCCCTGCTCAGCAACACGGCGGCTTATGGCGGCGCGCTGGAGATCTACAATGGCAGCGCGCTGATCCAGAACACTACGTTCGCCGGAAACCAGGCCCTGAGTCCGGACCCGGAAAGGGGCGGCGGCGGCGCGATCGACCAGTATTTCAACTTTGGCGATGGCAACAACAATCCAAATGAGAACCCCAATGTCGTGATCCAGAACAGCACCTTTGCCTACAACTCCGCGGCACAGGTGGGGAGGGAGGGTATCTGGCAGGAGAACGGCAAGCTGCAGCTGCGCTACAACGTGATCGCGCACAACGGTGCGGGCAACTGCAAGATCGATCCTCCCCACAAGGAAATCCAGTTCTACCCCACAGGCAACCTCGACAACGACGGCACCTGCTCGCCGGCCGTGCAGGCCGACCCGGCCCTCCTGCCGCTTGGGAACTATGGCGCCGGCACACCCATGTTTGCGCTGCAGGCCAACAGCCCTGCCATCGACGCCGCACCCGCCAGCGCCTGCACAGGCATGGTCGACCAGCGCAGCGTGATCCGCCCGCGCGACGGCAACCGCGACGGCACCGCCGGCTGTGATTTGGGGACCTACGAGTACGGCGACCGCTATATCGTGGCAGCGGCCAACGGCGACGGGCTGGCAGGCTACTGGAAATTTGACGAAGCCGGCGGCGGCACATCGTTGGATGCAACGGGCCACGACCTCACCGCGGCCCTGCAGAATGGGGCGAGCTTCACCGCCGATCACGCGCCGCTGCTCTTTGTCGCGCCTGATGCGCTGCAGACCAGTCTCGGCGCCGGCGTCCTGGTGAATAACGCACCGGCACTCAACCCAGTAAACGAGCTGACGGTAGCGGCGTGGGTGCGGCTCAACACCAGCGGTGGCACGCAGTCGATCGCATCCAAGCTGGCGGGAGGTGGGGTTGGCCCCGGCTACGCGCTGTTGGTACGCGACGGTACGCTGTCGGCAGAAGCGTGGGACATCCTCAACCGGCAGCACGTGATCACGAGCAGCATTACGGCCGGAGCCTGGCTGCACGTCGCCATGACCTACAAGATCAACGGCGACATGGCGGCCTACATCAATGGGCGCCTGGTGGGCACAGAGGGTGTATCCAACACCTTAGGGATCGGCAGCGCACCGCTGCAGATGGCTGTGGACGGTATACTCGACGACGTGCGCGTCTACAATCGTGCCCTGACGGCTGGTGGCGTCGCTGCACTGGCAGGCGGACGCAGCTGCGTGACCGCAGGCACGACGTGGGCCGATGCCGTGCCCGACCTGCAATGTGCGCTGCTTGACGCAGCCGCCGGCAGCGAAGTATGGATCGGGCCAGGCGTGTACCGGCCCACGCGTGGTCCGGAACGCAGTGCCACCTTTGCCATCGGCGATGGGGTCGGCGTCTACGGTGGTTTTGCCGGCACCGAGACCCGCCGCGACCAGCGCCAGGCAAGCACGGCACGCCCGGTGCTCAGCGGCGACATCGAGGCAAATGACCGGGTCAACGCCAATGGCGTGATCACCGACCTGGCGGGCATCGCCGGCGGCAATGCCCTGCATGTCGTCTCAATTAACAGCGCACAGGCGTCAACGGTGCTGGAAGGGGTGATCGTCACCGGCGGCCTCGCCAACGGCACCGCGGAGTCGGGTTGTGCCTATGCGTGCGGCGGCGGCTTGTACGTAACGGGCGGCGCACCACAGCTGCGCAGCTTGGGCCTGGTGTCCAACTACGCCGGGGACCGGGGGGGCGGGCTCTATGCCGCCCAGGGTGGTCCAACGCTGATGGCCTTAGTAGCCCAAGGCAACCAGGCTGCGTACGGGGGCGGCGTCTTCCTACAAGATACACGGGCGCAGGTCGTCAATACGCTCCTTGCAGGCAACTACGCCTCAGCCAATGGCGGCGGGCTCTACGCGGCAAACAGCAGCATCCGCATGGTGAATATTACTGCTGCCGCCAACCGGGCCGGCGGCAGCGGCGGCGGTCTTCTCCTGGATGGTGGGGCAAGCATCGTCAATGCGCTGATCGGCGGCAACAGCGCCCCCAGCAGCCCTCAGATCGACGGCAGCGCCGTCACGGTGCAGTACAGCCTCGTGCAAGACGGCTGCAGCGGGGGTGTCAACTGCGCCGACCATGTACAAACCGGCGATCCTCTCCTGGCCTCTGCGCCGAGCCCGGCCGCAGCACCGACCAGCCTGGGCGACTTCCACGCCGGCCCCACATCCCCTGTGCTCGACGTAGGCAACAACGACGCAGCGTTCGATCCCAGCTTGCCGGAAGGCGCCACGATCTCGGCCATCACCCAGGACCTGGGCGGTTCCGCACGCATCGTCGCAGCCCGTATCACGCCGGCACAGATCGACATGGGGGCGTATGAGGCGGCGAACATGCCGCCAGTATTCTTGACGAAGCCAGACCCGGCTGCGGGGCTCAACGCGAGCTACGTCTACACGGCAATTGCCGAGGATCCTAACCAGCCGGGCGTACGGCTGCCGATCGTGGTCACGACCAAACCCCAGTGGCTCAGCTTTGCCATGCAGCCGGATGGTACCGGCAAACTGGAGGGAACACCGCCCAAGAATTCCCTAGGGACCTACGATGTCATCCTGCGCGCCACCGACGGCCTGGGGGCGGTAGGGCAGCAGTACTATGTGCTGCAGGTGAAGTACTACGCGCACCCCATATTCTTGCCCCAGGTCCTGGTCAACAAAAAAGGGTAAAACAAAACGCCCCACGTCCGTACATCACGGGCGTGGGGCGCAGCGGCTGCCGGTACTAAGACTAGGACCGGCGCAGGGTGAGGATGCCGGGTACCCAGTCGAACATGAGGAAACCGATCGGCAGACCGATTACCGTCATGCAAAGTGCATAGGCTACGGTCATGACGATGGCAGACAGCCACCAGCCGACCAGGACGAACCACAACGCCCGCAGGATGATGTTGTGCTGCGGCTTATCCACGGGTCCGTACGGCGTCACCAGTTTGTCCGGCTCGCGCAGGGCCATGATCTTCGGAATATTGTTCAAGATCGCAATGCCGACCGGAATCGTGATGATGAACACGAACAACAGGTAGGCGGCCGCGACGGCAAAGCTGCCCAACCACCAGCCGACAAACACGAACCACAGAATCTGAATCAAACAGCCCGGACCTTGCTTCACTGCAACTACAGGCTGGTTATTACTTGTCCCACTCATCGTAAACGCACACTCCTATCTAAATCAGTTACCAATTCAGTGTTCTCATTTTGTAATCAATTAACAATACGCAGGGGGCCGGAAAAGTTGCATAATACACCTGCGAACTGCGAGCAGATGAGCCGCGCCGCCAACGGAGCACTTAATGACCAGCACAGATCAGCAGCTTGACCAGCAACTAGAAGAGGGCCAAGAAAAGCAGGCCGGCATGCAGCCGCTCGGCATGACCTATGCGGTCCAGAGCTTTGACAAGACCGGGCCCATGCGCGGCCCCTACATGGTCTGCACCGGCTTTGTGCGCGCCGGCTGGAATGTGGACATACTGACCATCCTCAGCGATCGCAACCGCGATCTGGATCTGGCCTGGGGCTCGGTGCCCGTACACAAAATCGGGAACGGTTCGAAGCGGAACGGGATGCTGCGTCTCGCCCTGGACATGCTGCGCCGGCGCAAAGGCCATATCACCTTTCAGCTGGGTATGGGATTGGCACAACTACGGCTCGGTACTTGCCAAGTTCTTGTGGGGACACCCCTACGCCTTGTGCCTGGACTCCTACTATTATGATGCCCCGTGGGACGATCAGCGCTTTCTAAGCCGGCTGCAGCGCGAGCTGCGCTACGGCATTGCGTTTCGCAACGCGGACATCATCATGGGCGAAACCCCCAGCATCTGTGAGAATTCCAAGCGCCACGCACCCCGCGCCGACGTCCTGCACGTGCCGAACTGCATCTGGCTGCGCGATGTGGAGGCGATCGAGCAGGCCTGGCGGGCAGAAGGGTACGCGCCGGAGCGCCAGCCGGTGATCCTGTTTGCCGGCCAGGTCATTCCACGCAAGGGTGTGCATGACCTGTTGACCGCGTTTGCGGAGTTGGCCCCCACCTTTCCCGACTGGCGCGTCGATATCTTGGGGCCGATGCCCGACCCCGAGTACGGGAAGCAGCTGAGGCAAATCGTCCAAGCCAACAACCTGCAGGATCGCGTCAGTATCCAACCCAGCCTAGTCGGGCGAAGCGCTCTACCGGCGTTTCCGCGCCTGCTCGATCTACTGCATGCCCACCTATCACGAGGGCATTCCGACCACGATTCTCGAGGCGATGTATTTCGGCGGTGCGATCGTATCGGGCAATGCCGGGTTTATCAGCTACCAGCTGGACGACGGCGCCTGCGGCCTGCTGTTTAAGGGCGGCGACGTCGCTGCCCTCCGGGAGCACCTGCAGCAGCTGATGGCGTCGCCCCAACTGCGCGACGCAGTACATGCAGCGCGCCAAGGAGCGCATGGTCAATATGTTCGTCTGGGAGCGCTATTTCCCGGCCATCGAGGAAGCTTGTAAGCGGCGAATCGCCAAGACCAATGCACGTTGATCTGCATACATCCCATTTGACAGCGTTACAGCTCTCTGTTAACATCGCCGTAATCTCGCACGGTTCAATAAATACCTATGAGCTACTTGAGTTTGCACAGCGCAGTCGCCAATAAGAAGAGCAAGAAGCCTTACCCGGACTAATTTCGTCTGGCACTCCGTGCTTGCTCTCAATGGGGAACAGCAACCGGCCCAATCCAGACGGATAGGCCGGTTTTTTGTTGCCCAAAGGCCGGTACCGTTGCATTCGTGTTTTGTATCTGCACACAGGAGCTTGCACTATGAGCCTCGAAAACTTCGCCATCATTGAATCCACGCTGCGCGAAGGCGAACAGTTCGCCAATGCCTTTTTCACCAGCGATCAGAAGGTGGAAATCGCCACCCTGCTGGATGCCTTTGGCGTCGAGTACCTGGAACTGACCTCCCCTGCCGCCAGCCCCGCAAGCCACGCCGACTGCGAACGCATCGCCAAGCTGGGGCTCAAAGACGAAGATCCTGACCCACGTGCGCTGCCACATGGACGACGCCAAGCTGGCCATCGACACCGGCGTCGACGGCATCGACGTGGTCTTTGGCACCAGCAGCTTCCTGCGCGAGTTCTCCCACGGCAAGGACATCCCCTATATCATCGAGTCTGCCCGCGAGGTCGTCGAGTTCATCAAGAGCCAGGGGCTGGAGGTGCGCTTCAGCAGTGAAGACAGCTTCCGCAGCAACCTGGTCGACCTGCTGACGATCTACCGGGCGGTGGACCAGATCGGCGTCAACCGGGTCGGCATCGCCGACACCGTGGGCGTGGCCAACCCGCGCCAGGTCTACGACCTGGTCAAGACGCTGCGCGGCGTCGTCAGCTGCGATATCGAGTTCCACGGCCACAACGACACCGGCTGTGCCGTCGCCAACGCCTTCTGTGCGCTGGAGGCCGGCGCCACCCATGTCGACACCTCCGTGCTGGGCATCGGCGAGCGCAACGGCATCACGTCGCTGGGCGGGCTGGTGGCACGCATGTATGTCCACAACCCCGAGCAGGTGCGCACCAAGTACAACCTGCCGCTGCTGCGCGAGATCGACAACTTCGTGGCCGGCCTGGTGGACGTCGACGTGCCGTTCAACAACTACATCACCGGCTTCACCGCCTTTACGCACAAGGCCGGCATCCACGCCAAGGCGATCCTCAACAACCCCAGCACCTACGAGATCCTGGACCCTGCCGACTTTGGCCTGAGCCGCTACATCCACGTGGCGCACCGCCTGACCGGCTGGAACGCGATCAAGGAGCGTGCCGAGCAGCTCCAGCTCAACCTGAGCGACGACGAGGTCAAGAAGGTGACGGCCGAGATCAAGTCGCTGGCCGACCAGAAGCGGCTCACGCTGGACGACGTCGACTTCCTGCTGCGCGAGTATCACAGCCGCAACGTCGACGCCGAAATGGTCGAGTCGATCGAGCATCTCAAGGCCTAAAGCGCCAGCAGACGGGGAAGTGGTCCGGTGACAAACGATCCTGCCGCCTGGCAGACACTGAGCACAAACGCAGTCTATCGCAGCCGCTGGACGGGCGTGAGCATCGACACGGTGCTGCTGCCCAACGGGGCCTCGTACGAGTACACGCGCATCGAACGGGCCGGCGTGGGCGTGGGGGTGATCGGCTTTAACGCCGCCGGCGAACTGCTGCTCGAACGCGAGTACCGGCACGGCGTGGGCGAAGTGGTCTGGCAGATTCCCGGCGGGCTGGCGGACGCCGGCGAGGATCTGCAGGCGGCCGGGCTGCGCGAGCTGCGCGAAGAGACCGGCTATGCGCCGGCCGTGGTGGACGCCGAAACGGTGCGCTACTGTGGCGTCGTGTGGGACAACCCCGGCATGGGCACGGCCGTCAGCCACATCTACCGGGTGCGCGGGCTGGAGCCAGCCGCCGGGACACACACGCGACGCCGGGGAATTTGTCACCCTGCACTGGGTGACGCCGGCCTGGCTCAAGCAGGCGGTGCGCAGCGGCGAGATCCAGGACCGCGTCGTGGTGGCAGCGGTCGCCTACCTGCTGCTGGAGGGCGAGCTATGAGTACTGGACAGGACACTATACAGGGACCTGCACTAGATACCGTAGAGATCAGAGACGAGTCGCCGCTGACGCCCGAGGTGGCCGAGCTGTTTGCGCTGTCCGATGCCTTTGCCGCGGCGCTGTACCCGGCGGAGAGCAACCACATGGTCGACCCCGGCCTGCTGGCACAGCCGCACGTGGTCTTCTGCGTGGCCAGGCAGAACGGCAGGGCCCTGGGCTGTGGCGCATCCGTGCTGTATGGCGGCAGCCATGACGATAGCCATGCCGAGCCGCCCTATGCGGAAATCAAGCGCATGTACGTGCACGAGGATGCACGCGGCCTCGGACTGGGTGTGCGCATCCTGCGAGTACCTGGAACGGCAGACGGCGGCGCGGGGCGTGCGCACACTGCGGCTGGAAACGGGCGTCATTTCCCATGCGGCCCGCCGGCTCTATGAGAAGTGCGGCTACTACCAGATTCCGCCTTTTGGCGATTACTGGGACGATCCGCTCAGCGTTTTCTACGAGAAGATCCTATGACGCCAGGAATTGAGAACAGCAGTTCCGAATCCAGGCCGCAGACCTTTGCCCAGAAAGCACTGGCGCGCGCCGCAGGGTTTGCCTTATGTCGAGATAAGCCAGGTCGTGGATGCGCGGCCCGACGTGGTGCTGAGCCACGACAACACGGCCGCCATCCGCCGCATCTGGCAGCAGTTTGGCCAGGAACGCGTGCTGATCCCCGACCGGCTGGCGATCACGCTGGACCACGCCGTGCCTGCGCCGACCACCAAGCACGCCCAGAACCACGCCGAGATCCGCCAGTTTGTGGCCGAGCAGGGCATCCGCAACTTCTTTGAAGTGGGCCGCGGCATCTGCCACCAGGTGCTGAGCGAAGAGGCGATCGTGCTGCCCGGCCAGCTGATCCTGGGCGCCGATTCGCACACGACGCACTTCGGCTGGCTGGGCGCGTTTGGCGCCGGCATCGGCCGCAGCGAGGTGGCGACGCTCTGGGCGACCGGCGAGCTGTGGCTGCGCGTGCCCGAGAGCATGCTGATCACTGCTCGAAGGCGAACTGCCGCCGGGCGTGACGGCCAAGGACTTTGCCCTGCGTGTGATCGGCGACCTGGGCGCGGACGGCGGCCTCTACATGTCGGTCGAGTTCACCGGCAGCGGCATCAGCGCCCTGTCGCTCGAGTCGCGCATGGTCATCCCCAACATGATGGCCGAGTTTGGCGCCAAGAACGCCTACCTGGCGCCGGATGAGCAGACGGTGGCATACCTGGCGGAACGGCTGGCGCGCACGGCTGGCACGGCAAGGGCGAGCAAGCGCAGTGTCGTCCGACCTCGCAGCCCAGATCGCCGCGGGCTGCCTGTACCCGGACCCCGACGCCACCTATGCTGCCGTGCTACCACTACGAGCCGAGCAGTTGGAGACCTACATCGCCTGCCCGCACACGATGGACAACGTGGTGCCGCTGTCGCAGGTGGCGGGCACGCGCATCCAGCAGGCGTTCCTGGGCACCTGCACCAACGGCCGCCTGGAGGACCTGGCCGCCGCGGCGGCCGTGATTCGCGGCAAGCAGGTGGCGCCCGGTGTGCGCTTTATCGTCATCCCGGCCTCGAGCCAGGTGCTCAAGGCGGCGCTGGAGCAGGGCTACATCCAGGACTTTGTCGAGGCCGGCGCCGTGATCGGCGTGCCCGGCTGCGGCCCGTGCATGGGCAACCACATGGGCATTCCGGCCCCGGGCGAGGTGACCATCTCCAGCGCCAACCGCAACTTCCGCGGGCGCATGGGCACGCCCGACGCGGAGATCTACCTGGCGAACCCGGCCGTGGTGGCCGCCTCGGCCGTCAAAGGCGTGATTGCCGACCCGCGCGAGGTGGTGGAATCATGGTGATCCAAGGCAGAGCCTGGAAGTATGGGGACAACGTCAACACCGACGTGATCTTCCCCGGCAAGTACACCTACACGGTGACCGAGCGCGCCGACATCGCCCGCCACGCGCTGGAGGACCTGGACCCCACGTTTGCCGCCAACGTGCGTCCCGGCGACGTGGTGGTGGCGCGGGCGCAACTTCGGCTGCGGTTCGAGCCGCGAACAGGCCGCCACCTGCCTGGTCTACAACGGCGTGGGGGCGATCATCGCCGAGAGCTTCAGCCGCATCTTCTACCGCAACGCGCTCAACAACGGGCTGCTGGCCATCGTCTGCCCGGCGGCGGCGCAGGCCATCGTGGCGGGCGAGCCCGTCGCCGTCGACGTGGCGGCCAACACCATCCGCTGTGCGGCGGGCGAGTTTGCCTTTGCCCCGCTGAGCGCCAGCGTCATGGGCATCGTGGAGGCCGGCGGCCTGGTCGAGTATGTCAAGCGAAAGCTGGCAGCAGAGACAGTGAGCGCATGATCGACTTTCGGTCGCACCGGCTGCCCCTGGCGGTGGCGCACCTGGGCTACGACGTGCTGCGCGCCGCCATCTGGCCGGTGGCGATCGGGGCACGCATGATGCTGGTCAAGGACAACAGTGTGCTGCTGGTGTATCACAGCTATATCGACAACTGGCATTTCCCGGGAGGCGGGGTGAAGCGGGGCGAGACGGCTGCTCGAGGCGGCCTGCCGCGAGGCATATGAGGAGGCGGGGGCGATCGTGACGGGTGAACCCCGCCTGCTGGGCCTCTACACAGGGTCGACACGCGGGCGCAGCGACCATACGGCCGTCTTTGTGTGTGAGGACTTTGCGCTGCAGACGCCGACCGACCGCTGGGAGATTGTCGGGCAGCGCCTTCTTTGGCCTTGACAATCTGCCCGCCAACATCACGCGCGGGCTACCGGCAGGTAGTCGCGCAATACCGGCAGGGAGGACCGCCGCGTGGTAGGGAACTGGTGAGACGATATGGACTTCTCTTTGATTGTGCGGGGTTTCATACTGGGGTTTGCCATTGCCGCGCCGGTCGGGCCGATCGGGCTGCTCTGCATCCAGCGCACGCTCAACCAGGGACAGCTGGTGGGGCTGGCGTCGGGGCTGGGTGCCGCCACGGCCGACGCGTTCTATGGCGCCGTCGCCGCCTTTGGCCTGACGCTCGTCAGCGCCTTCCTGGTCGAGCAGCAGTTCTGGCTGGCGCTGGTGGGCGGCCTGTTTCTCTGCTACCTGGGCGTGCGCACGTTCCTGCGCCAGCCCGGCCGCAGCGCGCAGCCAACAGCGAGGCGAAGGGCATCGGCGGCGCGTACATGTCGACCTTCGTGCTCACGATCACCAACCCGATGACCATCCTGGCCTTTGTCGCCATCTTTGCCGGCGCCGGCCTGGCGACGGCGGGCGGCGACGCGCGTGGCCGCGGCGTGGATGGTGGTCGGCGTCTTTCTCGGCTCGGCCGCCTGGTGGTTCCTGCTGTCGGGGGGCGTGTCCCTGCTGCGAGCGCACATCAATGCCACCGTGCTGCTTTGGGTGAACCGCGCGGCGGGCGGCTATTCTTGTCATATTTGGGGTGCTGGCGATCAGCCGTGCCTTTGTTGCCTGAGGACACACCTGTGACGGAAGCACCTGTAACGGAAACACCGTATCGCATCGCCATGATTCCGGGCGACGGCATCGGCAAAGAAGTCGTGCCCGCCGCCCAGCGTGTGCTGGCGGCGCTGCCGCTGTCGTTCACCTTTGTGCCGCTGCAGGCCGGGTGGGAAGTCTTTGAGCAGACGGGCACCGCCCTCCCGCAGAGCACGGCCGCCGCCATTCGCCACTGCGACGGCGCCATCTTTGGCGCCACCCAGTCGCCCAGCGGCAAGGTCGAGGGCTACAGCAGCCCGATCCTGGCGCTGCGCAAGCAGCTTGATCTGTACGCCAACCTGCGGCCGATCACGTCGATGCCGGTGCCCGGCAGCCAGCCGGGGATCGACATGCTCATCGTGCGCGAGAACACCGAATGTCTCTACGTGCGCCAGGAGCGGCTGGAGGACGACGGCAACACCGCCGTGGCGCAGCGCGTCATCACGCGCCGGGCCTCAGAGCGCATTGCACGCATGGCCTTCGAACAGGCGCGCGCGCCGGGCCGGTCACACGCACCACGCCGCAGCCGCGTGTGACCATCGTCCACAAGGCCAACGTGCTCAACCTGACCGACGGCCTCTTTCGCGAGGCGTGCCTGGCCGTGGCGGCGCAGTACCCCGACGTGCAGGTGGAGGAGCAGCTGGTCGACTCCATGATCTACCGCATGATCCGCGAGCCGCAGCGCTACGACGTGGTCGTGGCGCCCAACCTCTATGGCGACATCCTGAGCGACGCCGCCGCCGCCCTGGTCGGCGGGTTGGGGCTGGCGTCCAGCGCCAATGCCAGCGACAACTTTGTGCTGGCCGAACCGGTCCACGGCAGCGCGCCCGACATCGCCGGCAAGGGCATCGCCAACCCGGTGGCCACGATCCTGGCGGCGGCGCAGCTGCTGGAGGCGCTGGGCGAAGGCGCCGTGCGGCCGCCGTGCAGGCAGGCCGTACGCCAGGCGCTGGCCGATGGCATCCTGGGCCCCGACCTGGGCGGCACGCCGCACGGAAGTACATGCCGTAATCGACGGTGATACGTAGCGACATGCCGTCATCGCAGCGGCTGAGCCTCTGAGATCGCTAGTAGCTGCAGAAATCATACTCAATCACAAGGAGAAACTCTGATGGCTCTCAAGACCGTGTCCGGCACCGCCGAGTGCCCGGAATGCTTTGCCGAAATTGAACTCAAGAACGTGATGCAGAACGAGATCGTCCAGTGCCCCGACTGCGGCGCCGATCTCGAAGTCGTCAGCATCGACCCGATCGAGCTGGCGCCGGCGCCCGAAGAAGAAGAGGACTGGGGCGAGTAAGATGAAAGTCGGCATTCTGTACTCGCCGCGTGCGCGCCGAGGAAAAACTGCTCTTTGAAGAGTTTGCGAAGCGCAGACGTCGACCTGGAACTGCTCGACGACGGCCAGCTGATCTTTGAGATCACGCAGGGGCCGCGCTTCAGCAACCAGTTCACCGACTTCGACGTGGTGGTCGAGCGCTGCATCAGCCACGGCCGCGCCCTCTACAGCCTGCACATTCTCAACGACCGCGGCGTCAAGACGGTCAACACGGCGCAGGTCGCCGACACCTGCGGCAACAAGCTGCAGACGACCAGCGCGCTGACCGCGGCCGGCGTGCCGCAGCCGCGCTGTCTCGTGGCCTTCACGCCCGAGAGCGCGCTGGAGGCCATCGAGGAGCTGGGCTATCCGGTCGTGCTCAAGCCGGCCGTCGGCTCGTGGGGCCGCCTGCTGAGCAAGATCAACGACCGCGAGGCGGCCGAAGCCATCCTGGAGCACAAGGAGATGCTGGGTTCCTATCACCACAGCATCTTCTACATCCAGGAGTACGTGGACAAGCCGCAGCGCGACATCCGCGCCTTCGTCATCGGCGGCGAGACCATCTGCGCCATCTACCGCAACTCCGAGCACTGGATCACCAACACGGCGCGCGGCGGCAAGGCGAGCAACTGCCCGGTCACGCCGGAGCTGAACGACATCTGCGTGGCGGCGGCCAAGGCCGTCGGCGGCGGCGTCGTGGCCATCGACGTCTTTGAGGACCCGGACCGCGGCCTGCTGATCAACGAAGTCAACTACACGATGGAATTCCGCAACAGCATCGCGCCCACCGGCGTCAACATCCCGGCCAAGTACGTGGACTTTGCGCTCAAGGTCGGCCAAGGAAGGCTGGGCGGCGGCCAACGGCTGGCCAACGGCGAGCCGGAGCAGAGCTGGGTGTCCCTGGTCTCCGGGGCATCGGCCTGAGGCATGCACCGATGAGCGAGCCACTCTCCGTCTCTATTGTCGGCGCCAGCGGGCTACACCGGCGGCGAACTGCTGCGCCTGCTGCTGGACCACCCGCACGTGGTGGTCCGGCAGGTCACCAGCGAACGCAACGCCGGCAACTTCGTCCACTTCACGCATCCCAACCTGCGCGGGCGCACCAAGCTGCAGTTTGTCAGCGCGAGCGAGCTGGAACCGGCCGACCTGCTCTTTCTCTGCCTGCCCCACGGCAGCGCCATGAGCAAGATCGAGCACTTCGCCGGCGCTGGCCCCGCGCATCGTGGACCTGAGCGCCGACTTCCGGCTGCGCAACCCCGACGACTATGTGCGCTGGTACGGCAAGCCGCACAGCAACCCGGCCTGGCTCGAGAAATTCGTCTACGGCCTGCCCGAGCTGCAGCGGGCGGCGCTGCAGAGGCGCACACTATGTCAGCGGCGTCGGCTGCAACGCCACCGCCACCAACCTGGCCATCTACCCGCTCTTTGCCAACAAGCTGGTGGACGAGAGCCGCGGGCGTCATCTGCGAAGTCAAGGTGGGCAGCAGCGAGGGCGGCAACGCCGTCGAGCGACTCGACCCATCACCCCGAGCGCGCCGGCGTCATGCGCAGCTTTGCGCCGACCGGCCACCGCCACACGGCCGAGATCCTGCAGGCGCTGGCGCAGGTCGGGCGCGCAGCCGCAGGTGCACCTGAGCGCCACGGCCGTGGACAACGTGCGCGGCGTGCTGGCCACGGCCCACCTCTTTGTCAAGCCGGGTGTCGGACGAGAAGGATCTGTTCAAGGCCTACCGCCAGGTCTATCGCGAGCGAACCCTTTGTGCGCATCGTCAAGGAGCGCACGGGCATCTATCGCTACCCCGAACCCAAGATCCTGGCGGGCAGCAACTATGCCGATGTCGGTTTCGAGTTCGATCCGGAGACGCGGCCGCGTTGTGGCCATCGCGCGCCATCGACAACCTGATGAAGGGCGCGGCCGGCACGGCGGTCCAGTGCATGAACGTCATGCACGGCTGGGACGAAACAGCGGGGCTGGGCTTCCCGGGGCTGCACCCGATCTGAGTATGAACCTGTTCAGTGCGCACGCTCATGTCGTGCGGCCATCTCTGAGGGTGCACAAGCAACGGATGAATACACGCATGATCGTCATCAAAGTAGGCGGCGGCAAGGATCTGAATATCGACGCCGTGGTCGCGCGATATCGTCAGCTGCGCGGCGAGGGCAAGGAACTGCTGCTCGTCCACGGCGGCGCCGAAACGACCAACGAGGTGGCCGCAGCGCTGGGCCACCCGCCCGAATTCGTCACGAGCGAGAGCGGCTACGTCAGCCGCCGCACCGACCGCCGCACGCTGGAGATCTTCGAGATGGTCTACTGCGGCCAGCTCAACAAGATGTGGGTGGAAAAGCTGCAGGCGTGCCGGCGTCAACGCCGTCGGCCTGAGCGGGCTGGACGGGCGCATCTTTGAGGGCACGCGCAAGGACACGCTGCGCGTGCGCATCGACGGCAAGCGCCTGGTGCTGCGCGACGACTGGACCGGCACGGTGGAGCGCGTCAACACGCACCTGCTGCGCACGCTGCTCGACGCCGGCTATTTCCCGGTGCTGACGCCGCCGGGTGCCTCCGACAAGGGCGAGGCGATCAACGTCGACGGCGACCGCGCCGCGGCCATGGTGGCCGCCGCCTTTGGCGCCGAGGCGCTGATGATCCTCAGCAACGTGCCGGGGCTGCTGCGCAACTTCCCCGACGAGGCCTCGCTGATCCGCGAGATCCCGCGCGCCAAGGCCAACGACTTCATGCAGTTTGCCGAAGGGCGCATGAAGAAGAAGGTCATGGGCGCCGTCGAGGCCATCGGCGAAGGCGTCCAGAAGGTGATCTTTGCCGACGGCCGCGTCGAGGAGCCGATCACGCAGGCGCTGGCCGGTGCCGGCACACATATTGGCTAAGGCGAGCGTGGCCCTACTCCCGCGTAGCCTGCACGCCCACGTGCAGGTGGGGGCACGCTGACCGCCTGCGTGCACCGTGCCCGAGTGGAGCAGGCGTGTACGAATAGGAGAACAACATGCTAGCAGGCAACATTCATGCGGAGGCGTCCAATCCGGCGCTCTCATTAAACCAGGTCGAAGAGGCCATCCTGGGCGGCACGACCGCACGCCGCGGCGAAGCCGTGATCGCACGCGGCGAGGGCTGCTGCCTGTGGGACACCGACGGCCGCCGCTACCTGGACTTGACCTCGGCCCAGGGCGTGGCCATGCTCGGCCACTGCCACCCGGCGCTGACGCCGGCCATTGCGGCGCAGGCGCACACGCTGATCTCCTGCCCAACTTCCTCTACAACGACGTGCGCGCCCGCTTCGCCGCCAAGCTGGTCGAAGTGCTGCCGCCGCTATCTCCAGCACGTCTTCCTGGCCAACAGCGGCGCCGAGGCCATCGACGGCGCGCTCAAGTTCGCCCGCCTGGTCACGGGGCGCACCCGCTACATCGCCTTTCGCTCGTCGTTTCATGGGCGCACGGTGGGCGCGGTGTCGCTGACCTGGGAGAAGAAGTACCGCGAGCCGTTCCTGCCGCTGCTCGACGTGGTGCACCTGCCCTACAACAAGCTCGACGCGCTGGAGACGGCGCTCGACGACCAGATCGCCGCCGTCGTCGTGGAGATCGTGCAGGGCGAAGGCGGCGTCAACCTGGGCGACGGCCGAGTTTCTCGAAGGCGCGCAGCGCCTGTGCCGCGAGCGCGGCGCCCTGCTGATCGTCGACGAAATCCAGACCGGCTTTGGGCGCACCGGCAAGTGGTTTGGCTTCCAGCACTTTGACCTGCAGCCGGACATCATCTGCCTGGCGAAGGGGCTGGGGGCAGGGTTCCCGATGGGCGCCATCGCCTACGGCGAGCGGGTGCAGGCGGCGCTCTTTGCCGGCGCGCACGGCAGCACCTTTGGCGGCAATCCGCTGGCCTGCGCCGCGGGGCTGGCGGCGATCACCACCTACCAGGACGAGCAGATCGATCGCGCGCGCCGCCCGCATGGGCGACCTGCTGCAGGCGAAGCTCTCCGCCGCGCTGGCCGACACCGCCGTCGTGCGCGAGGTGCGTGGGGTGGGCATGATGATCGGCATCGACCTGCGCCAGAAGCCGGGCCCCTATCTCAAGAAGCTGATGGACGAATACGGCGTCCTGGCGCTGCCGGCAGGTGCGAACGTGCTGCGCCTGCTGCCGCCGCTGATCGCAGGCGAAGAGGAGATTGACATGGCCGTGAACGCAATCGCACAAGCGCTAGGATAATGGCAAACCATGGAACAGCAATCCGCAGTCGCCCTGCTGCAAGGCCTGGTCGCCATTCCGTCCCTATCCACGCAGGAGTCTGCGGCTGCCGCCTGGCTGGTCGAGCAGATGGCCGCAGGGGGCTACGACCGTGCCTACGTCGACCCCGCGGGCAACGCCGTCGGCGAGATGGGGCCGGCGAGCGCCGATCAGGTCGTCGTGCTGCTGGGCCATATCGACACGGTGCCGGGCAGCATTCCGGTGCGGATCGAAGCGGGCGAAGACGGTCCGGTCCTGTACGGCCGCGGCAGCGTCGACGCCAAGGGTCCGCTGGCGACGGCGACGGCGGCCGTGGCGCGCTGCCGGCAGCGCCTGGGCGCACGCCACATAACCTGCGGCTGGTCGTAGTCGGCGCGGTGGAAGAAGAGGCCGCCAGCAGCAAGGGGGCGCGCTGGATCCGCGACCGCTTTGACGGCGTCCATGAGCCCGTGCCGACCGCCTGCATCATCGGCGAGCCGAGCGGCTGGACACGCGTCACGCTGGGCTACAAGGGCCGCGTGCTGGTAGAGCTGGACGCATCGCAGCCGATGGCGCACACCGCAGGGCCGGATCTGGGCGTGGCCACGGTGGCGGTCGATTTCTGGAACTGGCTCGACGCCTATGCCGCCCGCCGCAACGAGGGCCGCGACAAGACCTTTGACCAGTTCTCCGCCAGCCTGCGCCGGCTGCACACCTGCACCGACGAGGCGATGCACGACCATGTCACGGCGCAGGCCGGCATCCGCCTGCCGCTCGACTTCAACGGCGACATCTTTGCCGACGCGCTCATCACCTGGGCCGAAGAACGCACCGGCGTCGAAGTCGGTACGACGGCGCGGCCAACGGTGGTGCCGGAGCAGGACACCGACATCGTCGTCGCCGGAAACCTCACCACGATCCGGCTGCAGCTCCGCGCCCACGAGCTTGCCTTTCGCGGCGACCGCAACAACGCGCTCGTGCGCAGCTTTCTCGGCGCCGTGCGAACAGTCGACCCAGCTGCCAAGCCGGGTTTCCTCGTCAAGAGCGGCACCAGCGACATGAACGTGGTGGGGCCGGCCTGGAACTGCCCGATTCTCGCCTACGGCCCCGGCGACAGCAGCCTCGACCACACGCCGCACGAGCACGTGTCGCTGGACGAGTACTGGCGGGCCGTGTTGGTGCTGGAACAGGCGCTGCGCAACCTGGGTGCTGCGGGATGATTCCTCCCGCGCTCGGCACACCCGTGCCTCTCGCGTAACCCGCACGCCCGTGCGGGCTACGTCACGATCGTCCAACGCAATTGGCTGCGGGCGGCGGCGGTAGCGGAAATCGCAGAACGGCGCACCCTGCATGATGGTCTGCGTGCGGGTGAATTCCACGCCGGGATTAAAGCCTTCGATCAGCGCGCCATCACGGTTGCACGAGAAGACGGCGCCCAGTTCGGGCACCCCCAGGGCGCGATACAGCTCGGCATAGCGGCAGCGCGTGACATTATAATTAAGCACGTCTTCGCCCTGTTCCAACATCTCGATTTCCATAGCGTCATCGCGCTTCCAAGCGTCCAGCGACTCGGCAAAGGCCCCCAGGCCGTCAGAGCCCTTCTCTTCTGCCAACGCCGCGCCCTGCTCCTGGGCGATCCGCACGATCGTGTCGCGCACGACCTCGATCACGCGCTCGCGGCCAAACTCGGCGCCGAGCGCCTCGATCAGCGGTGCCAGCATACGCGCCTCTACCTCGCGGCGGGTGAGCACGCCGATACGGGCGTTGAGCGTGTCGGGCGGGAGTTCAGGCTTGGGTGCAGGGTTTTGGGCCATCGTGTTTCTCCTTGTGGCAGGCGGTATTGTTGCGCCGGGGGGAGGCAGCGGCGTGAGGATATGACCTTCGGCGACAGAACCAAACACGCGCTGCCGTGAAGGCCCGTGCCACCAGGCATACCAGGCTACGTAAGCGCACGTGACGGCGTCGAGCGTCTCTTCAAGTTCCTGGCGGGCGCGCCCGCGCAGCGCGGCAGGATCGACGCTCGTCCAAGGTTCCAAGCCGGCGAGAGGTGGATCGGCTCGGTTCAGCCCGGCCAGCAGCTGCTGGTAGCGGGCAAACTCGGCGGCCGCTTCCTCGGCACTGCGGCCGGATTTGCGCTTGTATTTGAGCGTGCGCGTCAGGCCAAACAGGGCAACGTGGGCGGGATGCGGGAATACCTCGCAGACATAGCGGCCCGCACCGCGCCGGGGCAGCGGGGCAGCCTGTGCAAAACCATGGCCGGCGGCGAGCGCGGCGGCCAGGCTTTCGCCGCGCACAACCCCATCGACCGCCAAGAGTCGCCGGTTGGCCGGATAAGCGCCGGCTTCATACGCACCCCAGGTGAGCGAAACCTCGTGATCGCAGCGGCGGCGCCCTTCGACGTTCGGCACACAGAGCGGTGCGTCGACGGCCACCACTGCAGCGGCATTCGCCGGCAGGTGGTCCGCCACAAAGCGCAGAATTTCCGCGTCGCTGCCGAGCACGCCGGTTGCCGCCAGCAGGCGGCCGTCCTGGATTACCGCCCCTCCGGTGCGGTTGCGGCTGCTCCACGCCAGGTCAAGACCGATAAAGACCGGCCGATCGCCGGCGACAAACACGCCGGCTTCACCCGCGGCCAACGTCAGCCCTCCAGCCGCCGGTAATCGTCCTCGATGCTGGTGATCTCGATCAGGTTGCCAAACGGATCGCGCACGAAAAAGCGTGGCCGTCCCGGGATGGGCGTATCGCCTACCGTCGTAATCCCGGCTGCATCCAGGCGCGCCCGCAGGTCGACGACGTCGTCCACGGCCAAGCAGAAGTGGCGGCCGGTATGGTCCTGGCCCATCGGCTCCTCGACCAGGATGTGCAGCTCGGTTTCGCCGGCCAGCCGGTACCAGATCAGGTCCAGCGAAGCCAGGCTGCGGGGCGGCGCAACTTCGGTCAACCCCAGCACGCCACCATAGAAGGTGCGGGCGGCGGCGTCACCGCCCGGCGGCCGGGAAATCGTTACATGCTGCAGCCGCAGATTCATTGCGGGGTTACCTCCAGGTGAAGCGGCGGATTTCGCTGGGCGGGCTGGCGGCTTCTAGCGCCAGCTGGCCGTCGCCCGTAGGATTGACACGCACGACCGAAACCAGCCAGTCGTACTCGGCCAGCTCGCCCTCGGCCGGCGCCAGCTCGGCGCCCAGCCGGTAGCTGGTTTCCTTGGTCCAGGCCGTCGACAGCGGGCGGGCGCCGGGGCTGCGCGGCAAACAGCTGCAGCACATACCACTCGTTGGGCTGCAGCACGTGCCACGCTCGCCCACTGGAGCAGGACGGGCTCCGTGCGTGCAATTTCGGCAGCTTCCGGCGGTGCCAGCAGCCGTGGGGCAGCATAGACGACCGGCGTCGGCGCCGGCACGCCGGCGACCGGCGGCGTCGTAGGCGCCACCGTGGGCTGCAGAGCTTCCGGCGGCACCCCTTGGACGGGAATGACCAGTGAATCGCCGGGCCGGATCAGGGCATTGCCGGCCAGGCTGTTGGCCTGCTGGATAGCCTCCACCGTACTGCCGAACTTGAGCGCGATCGAGATCAGCGTATCGCCGTCTTCGACCGTATAGGTAAAGTTGCCCGCCTGTCCTGCTGCGCCGGCGCCGGCACTCTCGCGGACGACCGGGATCGTCAGCTCGTCGCCGATCCGGATCAGCTCGTTGGTCAGCCCATTTGCCTGCTGAATTTCGTCGACCGTCACGTTGTACTGCAGCGCAATCGACAACAGGGTTTCGCCGCCTTCGACGATATGCTTGACCAGGACTGTTTCGGTTGTAACAGGTGGTGGTGTCGGCGATGGCTGGGGCAGTGGCGTGGCGGTGGGCAGCGGTGTAGGTGTGGACTCCATCAGCGGGATGCTGGTAGGCAAGATGCCTTGCACCCCCGCATCTTCGCCGACCTCCCGTGAAGACTCGGTGCCGACACGCCACCAGAAGATGAGCACGGCCAGCACGGCCAGCACAAGCAGGGCATCCACCAACGACAAGCGGCGCCGCTTCTGCGGCTGGTTGCGCAGGTCGTAGCCGCACATAAAGCAGCTTTCCGCCGTGCGCGCCACGCGTGTGCCGCAATTAGGGCACCGCCGTTCTGAGACACCCGGGGTAACTCGCTCTTGTGCCATCAGTGCAAGTATAGCACGAACTTTGCGCCCATTACGAAAGAGAAGTTACGAATCGGGCGCATCTCGTGCCTGGCCGCCAGCATACCCGCCAACCCCGTACCTGTGGGCGAGCCTCGCACGGGTTTGCGGTGCCGAACAAAAAAAGCCGAGCCCCTTGTAGGACTCGGCTTCTCTCTACACAAATTGAAGCACTACTGCGGCGCGCCCTGCGTCTGCTGCAGGAGATACGCAATCAAGTCGCCCTGGTCCTGGATGCTCAGGATCTGGCCGAAGTTCTTCGGCATGATGTTGTCGGGATAATTCGGCACGACGTACTCGCTCGGGTTGACGACGCTGTGGTCCAAGTACGCCGCCGGGCTGACGCCGGGCTCGCGACCCACCGCCGTGTTGCCGATGTTGTACCAGGTCGGCCCGGTCATCTGCGCTTTCGGGTCCATCGAGTGGCAGCCTATGCAGCCGTTCTGCTGCGCAAGCTGCTCGCCGTGCGCCGGATCGGCATTGGCGATCGCCGTTGCCAGGTCAGGCGCGAGCCCGGCCACAACCTGCTCCGGCGTCAGCGAGGACAACAGCGGCACCGGCGTCGGTTCGGCACGCACGACCTGGTTGCCGGCCGCGCGGGCCGCCATCTGCTCGCCCAGTTGGGGAGAGATGATCAGTTCATTGGGGTTGGGCGAACATGCCGCCAGGACCACAACGCCGATAAACATGGCCGCCAACAACCAGCCCATGTGGCGCCGCAGTTGCGAAGACTTCATGAAGACCTCCCACGATGCGTGGTGAAAACGGTGACTGCCCCAAACAAGCGCAAAGTGCAAACAGTGTAGCATAGGCCCCCCAAAAGGCCAATTTGCAGGCAATCTGCGCAAACTTTCACAAACAAAAAGGGATTCCGGCATGTACCGGAATCCCTTTGGCATCCCCGAGAGGACTCGAACCTCTGGCCTCTTGGACCGCAACCAAGCGCTCTAATCCACTGAGCTACGGGGACATATTTTGTTGCCGTTGCAACCTACAATTCAAACAAGATTGTGGCGGGGAGGGAGGGATTTGAACCCTCGAGGGATGTTTAATCACCCCTACCCACTTAGCAGGCGGGCGCACTCGACCGGGCTATGCGACCTCCCCACAAGCTTGTGCTAGGCGACCTTAGGCGGAGGGAGAGGGATTCGAACCCCCGGTGACTTGCGCCACAGTTGTTTTCAAGACAACCGCCTTAGACCGCTCGGCCATCCCTCCAAGTGGGCCTGACCACATCCTGCTCCAGCATCTTGCCTGAACAAGATACCACCGACGACGTGTCGCTACACACGCCATCACAATCAACGGCAAGTATGTAGTATAGAGGGTTCCGGCTTCGCTGTCAAATTTGGCGCCAAACTCGGTGCATTTCCTGTTCGGGACACGCACCATACCACTATCTAACCTTGCACAGCAGGTAGCGGTGGTGCGCCCACACGGCTTTGACCTGCCAGGGCAGCGGCGCATGGTCGAGCCAGGCGTAGCGAATGACGCGGTCGTACAGATCGGGCTGCTCGCCCAGGTAATAGGCCATCGTGCTCCACTGCCAGCCCTCGCCCGTGAACTGGTCTTCGAGCTGCTTGGAGCGAATGCCCAGCCGCTTGAGCACCTCGTTGGCGGGCATCACCGTGTCGGGCCAGGGCGGCACGTCGAGCACACCTTGGTCGATCACCTCGGCACCCGCTCCTTCGAGAATGCGGCGGATGCGCCTGATGTCGGTCCAGCTCTCGTCGTGGGTGGCAAAGAACTCGCGGTCGATGAGCAGCTTGCGCATCCAGTAGCCGACCTGGAGGTTGTTGGGCATGGCCACAAACACGAGGTTACGGCTGGTGCGCACAAGCTCGGGCAGCAGCTCGGCCGGGTCGGCAATGTACCAGAGCCCTGCCCACTGCCACGTCAGGTCAAAGCTGTGGTCGGCAAAGGGCAGGCGGCTCCAGCTTCGTGGGCGGGATGCAGCACCAGCTCCGCCGGCAGGTGCAGGTCGTCCGCCAGATGCGGCGCACACCCTCGAGGCGCTCCGGCGTGTCGTCCACCATCGTCACCGTGGCGCCGGCGCGCGCAAAGACGACGTCGTTGATGCCGCTCACGCCCGCCATGCCGTACAGCGGCGCCTCCAGCACGGACTTGATAGCATGCCGCTGCAGCAGGGCCGCCAGGAAGTCGTTGAGCACAAAACGCTCGTAGACCAGCCCCAGCCCCTCGTTGTAGTCCGTCAGGTACTTGCGCCAGGTATCAGTCATAGTACTGTCATGTCACCCTATTTCAGTACGTGCTTGCCGGCCTTGACCTCGCCGACCTCGCCCATCATCTCTTCGACCGAGCG
>CAWBRX010000014.1:0-116429 GCA_963791135.1 uncultured Chloroflexia bacterium | reverse complement strand
GCAAAGTGCCCATGGACAAGTACCGCGCTTCTCATCCATCTCATAGTAGGCCTTTGCCTCTGCATATGCCCGCTCGATGGTGCTGCCAGCGGCAAGGCTGCGATAGAAGTACTCGGCGACCCCACAAGCCACGTCGTCGCTGATAGCATCCGTGGCTGTACCCAGCACAACCGGTATTCCCGCCGCCTCCAATAGCGGTACCTGTCCGGCTGTGTCGCAGCCGTTGAGAAACACCAGGTGCAGACCACGCTGCTGCGCAAGGAAAGCGGCAAAAGCGCGTACTCCGACAAAAGGTGAAGAACCGCCGGCAAACCCAATCAGCAGCGCATCCTGATTAGCATGCCCCGCATAGTGAAATACGGCGACACGGTCGCGATAGCGTGGATCCTGAAAAATCTTGATGATTTCTTCCGGGACCACATTCTCGCGCACGACAACCTCGCATTCCCCACGGTGTTGTGCTTGTTCAAGTATATCGCGCAGAATTGTGGCTTCGCGGGCGAGCGATGGCAGTTCACCCGCCGGGGAATCAAGACGTGCAAAGGTAAGGAATAAGACCGGGATTGTATTGGGCTGAGACATTGTCGCTTGGCTCGATGCAGACACGAAGGTGACAAGTCTGAAAGGCATCACCGTGAACTTCATCCACGCTCAGCATACAATTCGGAGGTAGGATGCGACGATCCAGAGGAGAATACACTGCTCGCCGATTCTACGGGGTCGTCGCAATGACCAGCGAAAGTATCTTGCATGGAGCATTGCATGCGAGTGTCATTGTATCACAATTCTTAAGAACACGTGTCGCAGCTTTATGAATGCATGCCACCAGGCCGCTTGCGGCCCGCACTAGCCTAGGAGCGAAGCACCAGCAAGAGCAAGTCAGCCAACCGGCATAACCAACACGTGCCGCCGGCCATGCTGGCAACTTCGGAGGGGCAGGATTATCCCCTTCCAGGAAGACCGTCTTCCTGGTGGACGGTCTTCCTGGAAGGGTCTCTATGCCCCTGCCGGTTCGGCGTTTCCCTGCCGCCGCCGCAGGAAGAACTTGGTGATCTCCTCGGCGACGGCCGGGATGAGCGAGAGGCCGAGGACCAAGGTCCACTCGGTGGCGCTCATCATGTGCGTGTTGAAGACCGGCTGCAGGAACGGGACGTAGATGACGAGCAGCAGGAGCACAATCGAGGCGCCCACGGCGTACTGCATGTACTTGTTGGAGAAGACGCCGAGGCGGAAGACCGAAACCCGCTCAGAACGCACGGTGTAGGCGCGGAAGAGCTCGCACAGCGACAGCGTGACGAAGGCCATGGTCTGCGCCGTGTGCACGTCGACGCCCCGCCAGTTGTAATCCAGGAGATACAACAGCGGGTTGGCGCCGGGCGGGATCTGTATGTCCAGGTGCCAGAGAGGCCGACCAGGAAGGCGCCCAGCACGGCGGCGGTCTGGGCGATGGTCTGGACGACGATGCCGAGCCGCATGGGGCGGTTGACGATCGATTCGTTCTTGGGCCGCGGCTTGTGCGCCATGATGTCGGGGTCGCCCTTTTCCATGGCCAAGGCCAGGGCGGGCGCGCCGTCGGTGAGCAGGTTGAGCCACAGCAGCTGGATGGCGGTCAGCGGCGTCGGCAGCCCGGCCAGCGTGGCCAGGAAGATGATCATGATCTCGGCCACGTTGGACGAGAGCAGGAAGAAGACGAACTTGCGGATGTTGGCGTAGATGACGCGGCCCTGCTCGACGGCCGCGACGATGCTGGCGTAGTTGTCGTCGGTCAGCACCATGTCGGCCGTCTCCTTGGCCACGTCGGTGCCGGTGATGCCCATGGCCACGCCGATGTCGGCGCGCTTGATGGCCGGGGCATCGTTGACGCCGTCGCCGGTCATCGCCACCACCTCGTCGTTGGCGCGCAGCGCGTCGACGATGCGCAGCTTGTGCTCGGGCGAGACGCGGGCAAAGACGTCGGTCGTCTCGACACGGGCCGCCAGGCCGGCGTCGTCCAGGGCGTTGAGCTCGGCGCCCGTCATCACGGCGTGCCCCGGCCGCAGCAGGCCGATGCCCTCGGCGATCGCCCGCGCCGTGTTGGGGTAGTCGCCGGTGATCATGATGGTGCGGATGCCGGCGTTGCGTGCGGTCGCCAGCGCCGGCTTCACCTCGGTGCGGGCCGGATCGATCATGCCGATCAGGCCGGCAAAGATCAGGTCCTGCTCCAGCTCGACTGGTTCCACTTCGTCGGGCGCGGCGGGTGTCAGGCGGTAGGCAAGGCCCAGCACGCGCAGGGCGTCCTTGGTCATGCTGTCGTTGGCCGCCAAGATCTCCTGGCGCATGCGCTCGTCCAGCAGCCGCACCTGGTCGTCCATCGTCTGGATGCGTGTGCACAGCCGCAGGACCACGTCGGGCGCGCCCTTGACGGCGACGGCGCTCCAGCTGCGATGCAGATCGTCGTGCAGGGGCGAGCTGTCGGCGGGGTCGGGCGCATGAATGTCGTGCACCGTCACCATGCGCTTGCGTGTCGAGTCGAACGGGACCTCCTGCTGGCGAGGATAGGCCTGGTTGAGCGCGTTCTGCAGCACCCCGCCGTGGGCGGCCGCCAGCAGGATGCAGCCCTCGGTAGGATCGCCGACGACCCGATAGCCGATGGGGGCGGCAGCTGCCGGCGGACTCGGATGCGAACGGCACATCGCCCGCCTCGCTTCCGGAGTCAATCTTTTCGAGCTGGGCGTCGTTGTTGAGGACGCCGACCCACAGGGCCGTGGACACGCCGGGATAGGAGCGCAGGCTGACACCCTCGCCCTGGATAGGAACTCCTCGCCCGGCTCGGGCGCCGGCGGCAGGTCGACAAAGCGGCCGTCGACCCACAGGCGCGTGACGGTCATCACGTTCTGCGTCAGCGTGCCGGTCTTGTCCGAGCAGATGACGGTGGCAGAGCCGAGCGTCTCGACCGAGGCCAGCTTGCGGATCAGGGCGTGGCGCCGCACCATCTCGCGCATCCCCAGCGCCAGGCTGATGGTGACGACGGCGGGCAGCCCTTCGGGCACGGCGGCGATGGCCAGGCTGACGGCAATCATAAAGGACTCGACCAGGGCATCGGTGGTGGCAGCCGTGAACGGCTGCGTAAACAGGCCGCTGCGGACGATGCCCACCAGGAAGACGATGGCGCAGATCGCCAGCGCACCCCAGCCGAGGACCTTGCCCAGCTCGTCCAGCCGCTGCTGCAGCGGCGTCTCCTCCTGCTCGACGTTCTGCAGCATGTCGGCGATCAGGCCGAGCTGCGTGTGCATGCCGGTCGCCACCACCAGGCCGCGGCCGCGGCCGTAGGCGACGGTCGTGCCCATAAAGGCCGTGTTCTTGCGGTCGCCCAGCGTGGCGTCGGCGTCCAGCACGAGCGCGGCGCTCTTCTCGACCGCCTCCGACTCGCCGGTCAGGGCGGCCTCCTCGACGCGCAGGTTGACGGCCTCGAGCAGGCGCAGGTCGGCGGGGACGAAATTGCCGGCTTCGAGCAGCACGAGGTCGCCCGGCACCAGCTCGGACGCCGGCACCGACGCGGTGGACGCCGTCGCGCAGCACGTGCGCCTCGGGCGAGGCCATTTTCTTGAGCGCAGCCAGCGCCTGTTCGGCGCGGCTTTCCTGGACCACGCCCAGCACGGCGTTGAGCACGACGATCAGCAGGATGGCGCCCGCCTCCACCCAGTCGCCCAGCAGGGCGGAGATGACGGCAGCGACGATCAGGAGGATGATGACAAAGTTGTTGAGCTGGTCCAGCACCAGCTGCCAGAAGCTGGGCCGCGGCCGCTCCTGGAGTTCGTTGCGCCCATACTGGGCCAGCCGGCGCGCCGCCTCCTCACCGGTCAACCCGAGCTGGTCGTGGCTCCGCCAGGTGTACGACGACGTCGTCGACCCCCATCGCGTGCCAGGTGGAGCGCACGGGATCGGCGGGATCGTCGTCCAGCACCACACCTGACCCGGTGCTCGGCGGCAGTATCTGCCCCATACCCCTGGCTTGCAGCGGCAGGGGGGGCGACAGGTGGGGGATTTTCTTGCGGTGTCATGAAAATCGTCCTAATCTATATTGGCGCCGCACCTTTGCGGCGTAGAGATCAGCCGGAGGGTCTTGCCAACCCCAGCCCGGCGACAATGGCGTCCACGATCTGCTCCGGCGAGGGCGTGATGTCGCACGTGAGCACGCCCTCCGGTTCCTCGAGGGATGCAAACTGGCTTTGCAGCATCGAGGCTTTCATATAGTGATTCTGGCGCAGCAGCATGCGCTCCCAGATCAAGTCGAAGCTGCCCTTGAGATACACAAAGTGCACGCGCGCCGGATCCACACGCAGGATGTCACGGTACGCTCTCCTTGAGTGCCGAGCAGGCAATGACGCCGCATTCGCCGCGGGCCAGCCCGTCGCGGATCAACCCTGCCAGCACGGCCAGCCAGCCGGCGCGATCGGCGTCGGTCAGCGGCGTGCCGGCGGCCATCTTGGCCACATTTTCGGGCGTATGGAACTTGTCGCCGTCGTAGAACGGCCAACCCATCTGTGCCGCCAGCAGCTCGCCGACCGTCGTCTTGCCGCTGCCAGACACCCCCATCACTACGACGAACAGTGAGAGGGGCGGACGTTGGTGGCATGCTCGACATTCCCCGCCTAGACACCCGCAAAGGCAGAAAAGCCGCCGTCAACCGGCACGACGATGCCGGTGACAAAGGCGGCGGCAGGCGACATCAGCCACAGCATGGGGCCGACCAGGTCGGCGGGGTCGCCAAAGCGGCCCATCGGCGTATGCTCCATGATCTGGCGGCCGCGTGCCGTCAGGTCGCCGCTGGTGCGGTCGACCAGCAGGTCACGGTTCTGCTCGCCGAGAAAGAAGCCGGGCGCCAGGGCGTTGACGCGGATCGCGGATCCATACTCCTGCGCCATGTATACGGCCAGCCACTGGGTAAAGTTGCCGACGGCAGCTTTCGCCGCGGCATAGGCGGCGACACGCGTCAGCGGCCGGATAGCGGCCATCGAGGTGATATTGAGGATCACGCCGCGGCCGCGCTGGGCCATGTGGCGGCCCACGACTTGCGACGGGAGGACGGTGCCCATCAGGTTGAGGTCAAAGACCCAACGCATGGCATCGGGGGACAGGTCAAAGAAGCTGCGGGCGGGGTTGGCGGCATGGTTAGAGATCGCCTCGGGGCGGTTGCCGCCGGCGGCGTTGATCAGCCCGTCGATGGCGCCGAAGCGGTCGACGACCGCCGCAGTGGCGGCGGTCAATGCGTCCGGGTCGAGCACGTCGCCCTCGACGCCCCAGATGCAGCCCGGCTCCGCAGCCGCGCCGAACCGCGCCACGACGCGTGCAGCAGCACCGGGGCGGCGGCTGAGCACGGCCACGTTGGCGCCGTGGGCGGCCAGCGCGGCAGCCATGGCGCCGCCGAGGACGCCAAATCCGCCCGTCACAAAGATTGTCTGGCCGTGGAAATCGTAAGCGCCACAGATCGGAGCGGTGATCTTAGCGGCGTTCGAAGCGGCTGAAGTCTCAGTACTCATTCCTGCATCCTTCTATAGGATACCGCGGAACCGTGCAACTGCTCAATTAGAGCGGCCGCGATGGGTGCATTTCCGGTTCGGAATCACAGGCGATAAGCGCGGCGTGCGAGGCCAACGGCGAGTTCTTGCGCCATCTCCTCGGCGTCGGCGCGGTCGATCATCTTGCGCACGACGAGTCCGGCCAGCCAGTTGGCGGCGGCGCGGCGCCACAGGTCGTGGCGGGCGGGAATCGAGAGAAAGGCGCGCGTGTCGTCGTTAAAGCCGGCGGTGTTGTAGAGGCCGGCCGTCTCGATCACCTGGTCGAAGAAGCGGCGGATGCCGTTCCAGGAGTCAAAGAACCACCAGGGCGGGCCGAGGCGGAGGGCCGGATAGGCGCCGGCCAGCGGGGCCAGTTCGCGCGAGTAGACAGACTCGTCCAGGGTAAAGAGGATAATGGTCAACCCCGGGTGGCTGCCAAAGCGGTCGAGCAGGGGGAGCAAGTTGCGCGTATATTCGGCGGCAACGGGGATATCGAAGCCGCGGTCAGGGCCGTAGGCGGCGTAGATCTGGCCGTTGTGGTTGCGCAGCGACCCGCAGTGCAGCTGCATCACGAGGCCGTCGTCGACGCTCATGCGCGCCATCTCGCACAGCATGTGGGCGGTAAAGCGTTCGGCATCGGCTGCGCCGGCCTGGCCGCGCAGGGCACGTTGGAAGATGGAATCCGCCTCGCTCGGGGACAGGCAGATGCGTAGCGGGTGTCACGGCGCTGATGTCGGTGGCCGTGGCGCCCATGGCCTTAAATGCGCCCCGGCGCTGTTCCAGTGCCCGGATATAGGAGCGGTAGTCACGGATCGGCTCGCCGCTGACGGCGGCCAGGCGTGCGATCTGCTGTGCCCAGGAGGGGTTGAGCAGGTTGACGACGCCGTCGGGCCGGAACGTCGGCACGATGCGGCCGTGCCAGCCCGAGGCGCGGATGGCGGCATGCTGGTCGAGCGTGTCGGTGGCGGCGTCGGTCGTGGCCAGCACCTCGATGTTCCACGCCTCGAAGAGCCGGCGCGGGGTGAAGCCCGGCGCGGCGAGCGCAGCCTGGATCTGGTCGTAGATGCGCTGGGCAGAGCTGCTGTCCAGCTTTTCCTCCACGCCAAAGACGCCGGCCAGCTCGTGCGCCAGCCACAGGCCGGAGGGGGTGCCGCGGAAGAGGTGGAAATGGTCGGCAAAGGTCTGCCAGCCCTGGCGCGGGTCGTCGATGTCCAGCAGCTGCGTGTAGGGCACGCCCTGCGCGTAGAGCATGCGCAGGAGGTAGTGGTCGGGGGCGACGAGCAGGGCCAGCGGATTAGCGAAGTGATAGTCCGGCAGGGCGAAGAGCGCCGGGTCCACGTGCCCATGCGGCGAGACGATCGGCAGCGTGCGGATGCCGGCATACAGCTCGAGGGCGATGCTCTTCTGCTGCGGGTCGGGATCAAAGTAGCGATCGGGCGCGCCTTGTATGATCATAGCTCGACCATTTCACTTGAACAGTGTCAACTGCGTACGAATTCAACAACTTCAAGAACTCTTTGAAGTCGTTCGGAAGCTCGATGGCCATAGTTTATCTGACGCAGGCGCTGGATGTGATCAATTCGTTCTTGGGGAGTACGAGACAGCCAAAAGGCCAACTCGTCAGAGTCGCCGTCTAGTGCAACAACTGAAAAGGAGCTGCGATCTATGCTATCGATGGAGAGTTCGTAAGCCATAGCCACATTATAGCATAGGGAGACACAAGGCCAGGCGGGAGGGGTATGCGTCACGATATTGGCAGCCGCCCGCCGCTAGACCCACCCGAATGAATTCGGCGCTAGCCCACGCAAAACCGGCAAAGCCGGTTGGTCCACACCACCTCCCAGGGTACGCCAACCCACTTTAGTGGGTTTTGCATCCGCTAGCACCGAATTCATTCGGTGGCCCTTCTAACGAACCTACCAAGTTGTATAGCCGCCGTCGACAAGCAGGTTGCTGCCGGTCGTGTAGCTGGAGGCGTCGGACACCAGGAAATAGACGGCCTGGGCGATCTCCATCGGGGTTGCGATCCGGTCCATGGGCGTCATGAAGTGCCAGGCGCGGGCCCAGTCGGGGAAGTTGTGGTAGCTGCCCAGCGTCATCTCGGTGGCGACGTAGCCGGGGGAGACGGCGTTGACCCGGATCCCGTGCGGCGCCCATTCCGCCGCCAGCGACTTGGTGAGATGGATGACGCCGGCCTTGGCGGCATTGTAGGCGGCCTGCGGCTGCGGCTTGTTGACGATCACGCCCGACATGGAGGCGATATTGACGATGGCCCCGGACTTGCGCTGGATCATATAGCGACCCACGGCCCGGCACGACCAGAACACGCCGTTCAGATCGATGTCGATCACCCGCAGCCAGTCGTCGTCGCTGGTCTCTTCCGCCGCCACGCAGTGGGCGATGCCGGCGTTGCTCACCAGGATGTCGATCCGGCCGAAATGTTCCATCACCTGCGCGGCCATCGCGTCGACGTTGGCGGAGCTGCGCACGTTGGTCGGCACGGAGATGGCGTCGCGGCCGAGGGTGCGGATCTCGGCCGCAGCATCCTCGCCGGTGGCGGGGTCCAGCTCCGCAATGGCGATATGCGCCCCGGCGCCCGCCAGCACGCGTGCCGTCTCGCGCCCGATGCCCCGGCCGCCGCCCGTAATCACGGCGACGCGCCCGCTGAGATCCATTAGATTCGCAGCCACGATGATGTTCCTTTCCAGGTTGGCTAGTGGGTAGTCTGGCGCCGCACGGTGGGCGATGCGGCTACTTCATTATAAGGGACAAAGGCGAAGGGGTCTGAACCTTGATTCGTAGAATTTATGGGACTTGCTCGATTTAGGATGAAGACGGCTGATGCGCCCAGTCGGTCAGGATGGCGCGTATTGTATTCCCAGCCGTCGACGGCGGGCGGTTGGATGCCTTGCTGGACCAGGATGGTTGTGATGTTGGTCCGGTGCTCGACGCCATGGTTGACGGCCTGGATGAAGAGCGTGGCGGCCCGGTAATGGTAGATCTGCCCTTGCCATTCCTCTTCGACCACGCCGGCAGGGTCCACTTGCTCGGCGGCAGCAACCATTGCGCTGCCAACTTCCTCGGCGTAAGGCCGCATGGCCGCCAAGGTCGGACGGCTGTCCCAGGCAAAAGGCGGCTCCAGCCGCACCTTGGTGAGCCTGCGATAGTAGACCGCCTCGGAGCGGATAATGTGCACGAAGGTGTCATATATGGTGCCAAAGCTGCCCGGCAGCCCAGCAGCAAGCTGCTCGTCGCCGAGTCCAATGCAGGCGTCGAGCAGTACCAGGTTCGCCCAGCGGTTGTAATACAGGAATTCGGCTGTCATGGTGGATTGCGTAGGTGCCATGGTGTCCTCCTCGGTTAAATGCCGGTTCGCTAGGCATGCGGAAAGTGGCAAGGAGAGTATACACCGAAAAACAAAAACCCCAGGTGCCAACTAGGGACGCAGCACCTGGGGTTGAGGGACGTATGCGGAGACGTGTGCGGAAAGGCTTACTTCAGCTCGTTGCGGGTGTAGCCGAGAATCTCGCGCGCCACGACCAGCGTGTTGACCTGGCCGGTGCCTTCGTAGATGTCGTTGATCTTGGCGTCGCGCATCCACTTCTCGACGAGGAACTCGGTGCTGTAGCCGAGCGGGCCCAGCAGCTCGACGGCCTTCTGCGTGACCCAGGTGACGGCCTTGCCGGCCTTGACCTTGGCCATGGAGGACTCGAGCTTGTTCTCTTCCTTGGCGTCGAGCAGCGCCGTGGCCTTGAGCGTCAGCAGCCAGGCGGCCTTGAGCTGGGCCTCCATCTCGAGCAGGTCGACCTGCACGCTGGTGAGCTTGTGGCGCGGCTTGCCATATTCCATGCGGATGCCTTCTTTGGCCAGCGTGTCACGCGTGAACTCGAAGGCGGCGCGGCCGATGCCGATGGCGCTGGCGGCGACGATCGGGCGGGTGGTGTCGAAGGTCTTCATCGCCCCCTTGAAGCCCTTGTTGCCCTCGCCGGTCTTGACCTCGGCGTCGCCCAGGATGTTGTCGGCCGGGATGCGCGCGTTGTCAAAGATGATCGTGGCGGTGTCGCTGGCGCGGATGCCCAGCTTCTCCTCGACCTTGGCGATGATCACGCCCGGCGTGCCGGCCTCGACGACGAAGGGCTTCATGCCGGCGCGGCCGGCCTTCTTGTCGATCGTGGCCCACACGACCACGAGCCCGTCGGACTCCTCGAGCGCCAGCTTGCCGCTGGTGCAGAAGATCTTCTGGCCGTTGAGCACCCACTCGTTGGTCTTGGCGTCAAAGGTGGCGGTCGTCTGGATGTTGCCCGTGTCCGAGCCGGCCTGCGGCTCGGTCATGGCCATGGCGCCCCACTTGGGCTCGCCCTCGGTGAAGCGGGTGAGGAAGCGCTCGATCTGCTCGGGCGTGCCCACGGCCTTGATCGCCGCGCCGCCCAACATGCCGGCAGGGAAGCACAGGTACTGGCCGGCATCGCCCCAGCTCAGCATCTCGAGCATGTGGACGAGGAACAGCGTGCCGATGGCAGGCTTCTTCTCTTTCTCTTCGTCGGCGGCAGGGCATCCATGACGGCGACGCCGTGGCCACTCAGCCGTTGCCATTGACCTTCTCGGCCAGCATGGCACGCCTTCTTGGCCGCTGCGCGCGCCTTGGCCGCGGCGATGTTGGCCTTTTCCATCTCCTGCATCTGCGGCAGCATCATGTTGACGAAGCGCACGGGGCGCTCGTGCTCGTTGTCGTCCAGCCGGCGGCTCTCGGGCCGCATTACGTTCTCCGCCACCAGCTGCACGCCGCGCAGCTGCTTCTCTATCGTCTCAGGCAGTTTGAATTCGATTGCCATGGTTATGTCTCCTCCGTTACCCAATCACCGCGCCATCCAACGTCGCAAACCCGCGCCCATTGCGCAGCCAAAGTTCGACCGGATGGTCGCGCACGTAACCGTGGCCGCCGAGGACCTGGACGGCGCCGTCGGTCACCTCGAGCACCATCTTGTCGGCGTACTGCTTGGCCAGGTAGGCGGCCTTGCTGGCGTCTTCGTCGCTGTCATACTTGTAGGCAGCTTCCCAGACCATGAGGCGCGTAGCTTCGAGTTCGATGCGCATGTTGGCCAGCAGGAAGGCAATGCTTTGGCGATGAGCGATCGGCTCGCCAAAGGCGACACGGGTCTTGGCATACTCGACCGCATACTCGTAGGCGGCGCGGGCCTGGCCCACGGCCAGGGCGGCGAGCGTGATGCGGCTGAGCGTCAGCAGCTTCTGAATGCGGATACCCTTGAGGCCGCCCAGGCGGTTGGCCTTGGGGACAGCTCACGTTCTCAAACTCGACCTCAAACAGCTCCAGGGCCTGCATCCCCATCAGCTTGACGCGCTTGCCCACCTTGATTCCGGGCGCAGCGGCAGGGACGATGTAGGCCTGCGTGGTGCCGCCTTCGTCGGCGTAGACCAGGAACAGCTCGGCCTTGTCGGCCAGCGGCACGTAGGTCTTCTTGCCGTTGATGACGAAGTTGTCCCCTTCCTTGACCGCCGTCGTCTTGAGTTCGGCAGGGTCAAACTGCACGACGGGCTCGACGAGCGCCGCCGTGGCCTTGGGGAACTTCTCGTCGCAGAACTTCTCCAGATACTGCTCTTTCTGCTTGTCGTTGCCAAACTGCGCCACAGGCAGGGCAAACAGGTTGGGGGTGAGCAGGTGGAGCGTGATACCCAGGTCGCCCCAAGCCAGCTCTTCGAGGTAGAGGGCGCTGGTCAGCGCCGAGTACTCGCCATAGCCGCCATATTGGGCGTCGATGGCGCCCGGCAGCAGCCCGATCTCCCAGCCCATCTGCACCACGTTCTGCGGCACATGCTTGGATTCTTCCGCCTCGCGGTAGACACTGCGCAAATTCTTTTCGGCAAAGCGGCGCACAGTCTCCACGAGCATCTTTTGTTCGGATGTCATATCAAACGAATACATAGCTGCTCCGTGTTGAGTTCATCTCAGTCAGTCGGTGCCTTCAGGGCCCAGAGGTGCAAAGGTGGGATGGCGAAGGCGTGTTCAGCGTACGCGCAATATGTTTCGTAGTGGTTGCAGACTCGTTGAGGTAACTTGCTTAAAAACGTTCCGCCCCCAATAATGCACGATATACTGAAGCTATCAAGGGGGCGGCAGCAGTTGGTATTGGGACGATGCGCATGCCGCCCACAGACTGAGCCGAATTGGAAGAAGCTGCATGCCCGTAACCACAGCCACGGCCGCCGACCTGCCGGCGGTGAAGGCGCTTGTCCGTGGCGCCAACCGCAGCCAGATCGGTCTTGGCGACGAGGACCTGGCCATACTGGTAGAGGCCGGCAGCGTGCTGCTGGCGACTGCGCCAGACACTGCACCAGACGCCGTGCGCCCGCTGCAGCGCAACCAGATCGATGCGCTGGTCGCGTATTATCCTGAACCACGCCCCGCCAGCCTGCCTGCAGCGGAGCCGGATCGGGTCTTCTTGCGTGCCGCCGCATTTCGCAACGGCGTGTCGCCCAGCGCGGCGCTGCATCATCTGCTGGATGCCTGGTGTGCCGGCGCGGCGCACCGCACACGCCTTCTGATCGCCTACGGGGGCGAGCCCTGGTACAACCGTGCACTGCTGGCGGGGGGCTGTGTCCTGGCCGAGGAAGTCATATTTTTTGAACTGCCGCACCTCGACCCCAGCGCGCCGGAACTGCAGCTGCTTCCCACCACTGCAGAGCTGCGCACGGCCGCAGTGGCCGACATCGGGGACCTGGCGCTGCTGGACGCCGCCTGTTTCAACGTGCTGTGGCATATGGGACCGGCCGACTTGCGCCAGCTGGTGCTGTTTGGCCAACTGACGCTGGCGGAGATGGAAGGCAGCCTGGCCGGCTACCTGGCACTGACGATCCGAGAGGATGTCGCCCAGGTGGCGAGGCTGGCAGTGCATCCAGCCCGGAGCGGCCACGGCATCGGCCGCCAGCTGCTGGCAGGCGGGCTGCAGGCTGCGGCAGATCTGGGCTGCCGGAGAGCAGTGCTCAATACGCAGGCGGACAACCAGCGCGCCCAGGCCCTCTATCGATCGCTCGGTTTTCACCCCACCGGAGAACGATTTGAGGTGTACACCCGGCTGGCTACGACAGCGTAGCGGTGCGCGTGAGCACCGTGTCCGTTCAGATAGCACGCCCATGTGCGAATCTCCGGGTGGCGCAGGCGACGCACCACGTTCACAAAGGAGCGCACGTGGGCGTGCGCACTAAACAAGGTAAGGCGCAGTTCGTGCGAGGCTCACCCAACGAGACATGGGGTTGGCGAGATTTATGGAGGCGAGCCAGGCACGGTTCATGCTTTCGGCGGCGGCGACACGTTTGACAACAGCCGATCTAATGCCTTCTCTGCCTCGCTCTGGGGGGACCGGCTCAAGGATAGCTGTTTGGGCGGCGGGTTGGGTCCTGCCCAGAAAAGGGGGACAAGAAATGCGGTCAGCAAGGCGACCGCAATGATCCACCAGGCAAACAACGCCCGGTCCCACTGCGGAAGCAGCAGCAGAATTGGCGAGGTGACAAGCCCCAGGAGGAAACCTACCAGTGCCCAGCGGACGGCGCGCTGATAGTCGATGAGCAGTGCCAGCAGCGCAGCCGTGACCGCAATTGAAACCAGCAGCCAATGCGGGCCCCAGCTGTTCCAGATACTGATGCCAGAGATAAATGCCGGGACGATGAGAATGGCGGGTACCAACATCCACGAGGCGATACGACGCTGAATGTCGAACTTCATGGCAGCCTCGATGTAAAACCTGGGGGATTGTCGTGACAAGTTTGTGGCTATGAGTGTAGCACGCCCCTCTAAAATGTAAGCTGACGATCGGCTTGCGTTTTAGAACCATGTTGTGTGCGCAAGACAAAGTTATGGTACAATCTCCATCGCAACAAAATAGCGCTGACACTGTATTGCGAGAGAGTATCGGTGGCGCTCCCCGCCGACCGATCGCCGAAGGTGCAAGCGTGGGGTAGCGAGCCACACGCCCCGCGTGACACTCTCAGGCAAAAGGATCGCAATCCGGCAGCAGCTCTGGAAAGCGCCGGGCGCCGCACAAGGGTTGTGCTAAGCCGGCCACCCATGGGGCAAGATGGGCCATCCCAGGCCCGTCCAATCTCTCAGGTCCAAGACAGAGCCAACGGGCATCCATTTGGATTGCCCGTTTTTTGTGCGTTCTTACGGCAATCCAACTGCCGTACATTTGCGTTTCAATGGAGCAGCGAAAATGACCACACCTTCCATCGAGTCCCCTATCGGTACCGGCTCAGTGCTAGATTCTGATCCGGCCGCGTTGCTGGCGCCGCTGGACACCTTTGCCCGCCGCCACCTGGGCCCGTCGGGGCTGGACTTGGAGCGCATGCTCGAGGTGCTGGGCGTGCCCTCGCTCGACGCCCTGATCGACGAGACCGTGCCCGCCAACATCCGCCTGGCCAAGCCACTGCAATTGGACTCGCCCCGCAGTGAATCGCAGGCGCTGGCCGACCTGCGCGCGATTGCCGCCGGCAACCAGATCTACCGCTCGCTGATCGGCATGGGCTACTACGACACGCTTGTCCCAGGCGTGATCCAGCGCAACATCCTGGAGAATCCCGGCTGGTACACGCAGTACACGCCGTACCAGGCCGAGATTGCCCAGGGCCGCCTGGAGGCGCTGCTCAACTACCAGACCATGGTGGCCGATCTGACCGGCATGGACATCGCCAATGCGTCGCTGCTCGACGAGGGCACGGCAGCCGCCGAGGCGATGACGATGTGCAAGCGCGGCCAGAAGCGCGGCCACAACGGCAACACCTTCTTTGTCTCGGACAAGTGCCACCCGCAGACGATCGACGTCGTGCGCACGCGGGCAGAGCCGCTGGGCTTCACCGTGGTGGTCGGCGACGCGCAGGGCTACGATTTTGCCGGCGCCTTCGGCGCACTCGTCCAGTACCCAGACACGGAAGGCAGCATCGATGCATGGGACGGCTTCTGCGCCCGGGCCCATGCCGCCGGTGCGCTCGTGGTCGTCGCGACCGACCTGCTGGCGCTGACGCTGCTGCGGCCGCCGGGCGAGTTTGGGGCCGATATCGCCATCGGCAACGCCAGCGCTTTGGCGTGCCGTTTGGCTTTGGCGGCCCGCACGCTGCCTTTATGGCCACCCGCGACGAACTCAAGCGCATCATGCCCGGCCGGCTGGTCGGCGTATCGCAGGACGCGCAGGGGAAGCCGGCCATGCGTCTTTCGCTGCAGACGCGCGAGCAGCACATCCGCCGCGAGAAGGCGACCAGCAACATCTGCACGGCGCAGGTGCTGCTGGCCGTGATGGCGTCCATGTACGCCGTCTACCACGGACCCGAAGGGCTGCGGCGGATCGCCGCAGCGCACGCACCTGCTGGCCGAGATGCTGCGCACTCGGCTGCAGCAGTTGGGCTACACGGTGAACGCAGGGGCCCGTCTTTGACACGCTCAAGGTCAGCGGCGGTCCGCGCGCCCAGGCAAGCAATCGTGCAGGCCGCCCTGAATCGGCAGATCAACCTGCGCGACTATGCCGATGGCGCCGTGGGCGTGGCGCTGGACGAAGCGACGACGGTCGACGATCTGCGCGCGCTGTCCTGGCTGCCTTTGGCGACGAGCATGCGACCTGATTTCGCCGCCTTGGCGCGCCAGGCGGATCCAGCTATCGCGAGCCGCACGCACGCACGAGCAGCTACCTGACGCACCCGGTCTTCAACACCTATCACACCGAGCACGAGATGCTGCGCTACATCAAGCGGCTGGAGTCACGCGACCTGTCGCTGACGCACTCGATGATCTCGCTCGGCTCGTGCACGATGAAGCTCAACGCCACCACCGAGATGATCCCGATCACCTGGCCGGAGTTTGGCCGGATTCATCCCTTTGCGCCGGCCGAGCAGACTGCCGGCTACCGCGAGCTGTTTGCCCAGCTGGAGAAATGGCTGGCGGAGATCACGGGCTTTGCCGCCGTCTCGCTGCAGCCCAATGCCGGCTCGCAGGGCGAGTATGCCGGGCTGCTCATCATCCGCGGCTACCATGCCGCGCGTGGGGAAGCCCATCGCCACATCTGCCTGATTCCATCGTCGGCGCACGGCACCAACCCGGCCAGTGCGGTGATGGCCGGCATGGACGTCGTCGTGGTGGCCTGTGACGAGCATGGCAACGTGGACCTGGACGATCTGCGCGCCAAGGTCGAGCAGCACGGTGCCGAGCTGGCGGCGCTGATGGTGACCTATCCCTCCACGCACGGCGTCTTCGAGGAGGCGATCGTCGACATCTGCGGGCTCATCCATGCAGCCGGCGGGCAGGTCTACATGGACGGCGCCAACATGAACGCCCAGGTAGGGCTGACCAGCCCCGGCCGCATCGGCGCGGACGTCTGCCATCTCAACCTGCACAAGACCTTCTGCATCCCGCACGGCGGCGGCGGCCCGGGCGTGGGACCGATCTGCGTGGCAGAGCACCTGGCGCCCTTCCTGCCGGGCAGCGCCGTGGTCGGCGGCGTGGGCGGCGCAGAGTCAGTGGGCAGCGTTTCGGCCGCGCCGTGGGGCAGCGCCAGCATCCTGCCGATCTCCTATGCCTATATCGCCATGATGGGCGGCGAAGGGCTGACCCTGGCCACCAAGATGGCCATTCTCAACGCCAACTATGTCGCCAAGCGGCTGGAGCCGTACTATCCGGTGCTGTACAAGGGGGCCAACGGCCGCGTCGCGCACGAGTGCATCCTCGATACGCGGCCGCTCAAGGACCTCGCGGGCATCGAGGCCGAGGACATCGCCAAGCGGCTGATGGACTACGGCTTCCATGCGCCGACGATGTCCTTCCCCGTGCCGGGCACGCTGATGATCGAGCCGACCGAGAGCGAGTCGCTGGCCGAACTGGAGCGCTTCTGCCAGGCCATGATCGCCATTCGCGAGGAGATCCAGGCGGTGGCAGAGGGGCGGATGGATCGGACGAACAACCCGCTCAAGCATGCGCCCCACACGGCGGCAGTCGTGACGGGCGACGTGGGACCGGCCGTACAGCCGCGAGCTGGCCGCCTTCCCGGTGCCCTGGGTGCGCGAGCGCAAGTTCTGGCCCTACGTGTCGCGGATCGACAACGTCTACGGCGACCGCAACCTGGTGTGCGCGTGTTTGCCGGTGGAGGCGTACGCGTAGAGGAATTAGTGCCTGGCTCCGCCCACAAGATCTCGTGTAGCGTGAGATCTTGTGGGCGGAGCCAGGCACTGGCGGTGTCAGACTAGAACACCGCGCTCGTATCCGGTGGGGCGAGCTGTTCCAGCGGGATCATCTGGACGTCTTCGGGGACTTCGAAGATCATCTCGTCGTTGAAGTCGGCGTATTCACCGCTGAAGTTGAAGGCGACGGCAGGCTGGGCGTCGCCCAGGGCCGCGGCGGCGGATGGGTCACTCATGGCGGCAAACTGCGCCAGCGAGGCGAGATCCCAGGAGAAATCAAAAGTCTGGGAGTACATCAGCTTATCTTCCAGGCCAATTTCTGTGCCGGCCTTGATCTCAAGGTCGCGGAAGACCATGGGGGCGACGAAGTTCAGCATGGAGATACCTTCCTGGACGTCGCTGGCGGACACGTCTTCGCCCGAGGCGGTAAGCATATTTTCGACCGCGGTGCGGAAGGCGTCGCTGGTCAGAAAGCCCACGATGTCGAACGCGTAGGAAAACGCAGCGCCCTGCTGGCCGCCGAGGTCGACATCATCCAGCCGTTCGACGCTGATGTATGGCTTCATTTCCGCCATAAACTGCGATACGGCCAGGCCGGCTGCGGCGCTGGCAGCGGCGGGGTCCTCTTCCATGCTGCCCTGCTGCATCTGCATTTCAAGCAGCCCGACATAGTCGAAGCCGATCCAGTCGGAGGTGATCTCTTCCGACATGGAAGGGTCGAGCGCGCGGCAGATCGGCGACGTTGATATACATGTTGCCGTCGATGAGGCGCACCTCGATCGAGAATGTCTCGGGCACCGGCACTTCCGAGTCTTGGGACATGGCATCAGCCAGTTCGGGCGGCAGCGTATACTTGAACGTTATGTCAAAATCCATCCCTCCAAACAGGTCGCGCAGCATGTCCTGCATATTGCTCCCCATGGCTGCTGCGTCTTCGGGGGACGCACCGAGCATGAGCGAGTTCATCTGCTGGGCGACGGCCTTGGCAGCGTCGTCGACGACGAAACTGCCGTCCATCTGCAGGTTCACGGCCAGCGGATCGGCGGGCATGTCGGGTATCCCGGTCATGCTGAAATCGGCAGTGGCGGCGATCGAGTAGGAAGAGAGGTCGCGGATAGCGGCAGTCGACTCTTCGATCAGGGCGCAGTCTTCCTCGGATAGGTCGCCGCAGATGACGGGGAGGGATGAGGAGTTGTCTTGGGCAAAGACGGGGGCAGCGGCGAGCAACGGCAGCAGCGCCGCCAAAATGACACAGATCAGCCTGCGTAGCATGTGGACTCGGCTCCTTCGCAAGATAGAACGTAAGGTTGATAAAGAGACAGCGCCGGCGATCTTGGGATCGCCGGCGCTGCTTTCTACTACGGTGTTACGCTGCGATGTTACGCTACGGCGTTACGATAGGCAGAAACCGAGCTTCTGTAGAAACTCAGTTTCTTGCGTTGCCTTACCCCTACTGGGCTGGCTGGGCGTAGAAGGACTCGGCCGGGATCATCATGGCATCGGCCGGGGCTTCGATCGTCTGCTCGGCGTCGAAATCGGAATTGTCGACGCTGCTGGTGAAGCTCATCGAAACAGGCTTGCTGGCATCGATGCCCGCCGGGAGCTGACCGCTCATAGCCGCCATCTGCAGGAGGCCGGAGAGGTCCCAGCTGATCTCGCTGGAGCTGTTCGTGACATGGCTGTCGGCGTCGATCGTCGTCGAGTTGCTGATGATCAGGTCGGCGAAGATCATCGGGGCCATCATGCCCAGCATGGGCAGGTTGGCTTCGATGTCGGCCGCGGTCAGGCCGGACTCAGCAAAAGCGCCGGAATCCGCCAGGCCCTTGACCATGTCGGCAAACTCGGGGCTGGCGACCAGGGTGGCCACGTCGAGCTTGGTGGTGAAGACAGAGGAGCCGTCGGCGCCGTCGCTCTTCTCCACGGTCATGAACTTCTCAAACGCCTGCGGGTTCGTCACCATGCTGGTGAGGCCGAGGGAAGCAGCCGTGGCCGGGTCAAGATTGGCCGGGTCCATCTGGGCAGCCGCCTCCTTGAAGACGCCGGCATCAACCTGCGCCTGCAGCAGTTCACCGACCGGGATGCCGATCCAGCCTTCAGGAGCGCCCAGGTCCGCGAACGCGCTCAGGTCGGCGTACAGAACGCCGCCGGTCAGGATCAAGCCCACGGAAGCGCTTGCCGGAATGGGCACGCCGGCCTGGGCACTTGCGACATCGGCCAATGCAGGCGTCATGTCGACATTGATCGTCGCATCGACGCTCCAGCCCTTGATGAGGTCAGCCAGCGGCTGAGCATCTTCGGCCAGGGCAGCCATAACGGCCTGCTGGTCCTTGCCGACGAGGCCCTGGGCGGCAGCCATAGCGGACTCGTCCATCGCGAAAGCGCCGTCGACGCCGACATTTACGTCAATCGGGTCGGCGGGCAGGCCAGGGATGCCGGAGACGTTCGCCTTATAGGTGGCCGACGACTGGTAGGACGATACTTCCATCATCGCGGCCTGGGCATCCTTGAGCATGGCGCAGTCTTCTTCGGACAGGTTTCCACAGAAGGGCGCCGGCGCTTCTTGAGCAAATGCCGTGCCGAACGTGCCCAGCAGCAAAGCTAAGACGACCAGCAAGCCCAACATTTTGGATCGCATACAGTACTACTCCTTTCAGATCTGGACTGTTGTTTTGAGGCGGGTAAGGTGGTGCGTGTTAACTACCCTTTCGGATTCAAGATCCTACCACGTTTCTTCGCTTTCGTAAACCGTGAATTCGGTGTGGTGACCGCAATGGAAGGATAGGCCGCCGTCGTTAACGGCCTATTAACATAATGTTAGTTGTGATGTGGGTTACTTGTCAAGCACTCAAAGATCAAGTACAATGCCAGCAGGATTCACCACGGAGACATTCATTCAGTGATTCGCCCTTTTAGACCTGGCGACCTGTACTTGATCCAACGCCTGAACCGGCAGGCCACTAAGTTTCACACCGTCCAGACACTGCTGCAACCGCATTCAGTCATGCGCGCGGCACTGGGTTCCGCTATACCCTGGGGCGATGCGAAAGTGACCACTTACGTGCTGCGCCAGGATGGTCATAGCTTGGTAAACAGCGGTTTCCTGCAGGTGCAGAAGCGGCCCGGCTGCCCGGAGGCAGACGTGCTGTGCCTGTCGCCCGGTCTGGACGCGCCCGCAGGCCATCCCGCCACCTGGAGCAAGCTGCTGTCCGCCTACTTGCACGATGTCATGACGCAAGGCATCCTGCGCATTTATGCCGACGTGTCGGACCAGCCGTTGCCGGTCAACACATTTGCAGGCGTGGGGTTCCAAGTGTACAGCCGCCAGACAATCTGGCGCCTCTTTACCCCTACGCTGGGGAATTACCGGCAACAGGTGAAGGCGACGGTGCGCTACCGTACCGATGCAGACGAATGGGCACTGACGCAGCTGTATATGCACAGCGTGCCCGAATTTGTGCAGCAGGCCGAAGGCTGGCAGGGACTTACCGGCGAACGTGTGCCGATCCTGCGCAGCTGGCTAGGCGAACGTGGACTTACGTTCGTGTTGGCCAATGGGCTCAGCATATTGGGGACGTGCAAGTTGCGACGGGCGTCAGCGGGTCGTGGCTGCAGTGGTGGTCAGACCCACTGCTGCCCACTACCGAAGTAGTGGAACAGCTGTTGTGTATTGGCCTCAGCGTGATCCGGGAGAATAACTGGCGCACCCCAGTCTATCTGGCCGTGGCGGACTATCAGGGCGGCTTGTCGCCCTTGCTGTCCGACTATGGCTTTGCACCGTTTAGTGACCGCGTCAAGATGGTGAAGCACGTCGCTAAATGGGTGCGCGAGGCAATGCCGGCGGCCGCCACGGTGCTGGAGCCGACGGGAGAAATCGTGCCGACACCGTTCGTACCCGGCAACCGGGTGCAAGGCAAGGCGCGGACCAAAATAGGGAACCCTTTGTGACAGACGAACGTAACTTAGCCAGTATGAATACACTTCAGATCACCGACGATCTAGACCTGCTGCTCTCCGTGTTGCCCGAACGCATCGCCCAGGCGCTGGAGGAATCCGAGCGCAAGAGCAACCTGCTCGAAATTGTCATGGACCTGGGCCGCCTGCCAGAGGCGCGCTTTAGCGACGGCGAGATGGTGCTGAGCAAGCACGAGATCACCCTTGCCGACCTGCAGATGGTGGTCGAGCATGTCGGCGACTTCGGCCAGGACAACCGTGCCGGCATCGAACGCACGCTGCACCGCATCTCGGCCATCCGCAACCGCAAGGGCGACGTGATCGGGTTGACCTGCCGCGTAGGACGTGCGGTCTACGGCGCGATCGAGATCATCAAGGACATCGTCACGCAGGACAAGAGCATCCTGCTGCTGGGCCGCCCCGGCGTGGGCAAGACGACGCTGCTGCGTGAGGCGGCACGCCTGCGCAGCGAGCACAAGCGCGTGGTGATCGTGGATACGAGCAACGAAATTGCCGGCGACGGCGATATTCCGCACCCGGCGATCGGCCGGGCGCGGCGCATGCAGGTGTCTGAGCCGGCGCTGCAGCACGAGGTGATGATCGAGGCAGTGGAGAACCACATGCCCGAGGTCATCATCATCGACGAGATCGGGCGCGAGCTGGAGGCCGTAGCAGCCCGCACGATCGCCGAGCGCGGCGTGCAGTTGATCGGGACGGCACACGGCAACAACCTCGAAAACCTGTTGATGAACCCGACGTTGAGCGACCTGGTGGGCGGCATCGAATCGGTGACCCTCTCCGACGAAGAGGCACGCCGCCGCGGCACGCAGAAGAGCGTGCTCGAACGGCGCGCCCCGCCCACGTTTGACGTGCTGATCGAGATCAAGGACCGCCAGCACATGGTGATCCATCACAACGTGGCGGCGGCCGTGGATGCCATTCTGCGCGACCGGCCGCTGCTGCCCGAGGAGCGCATGCTCAACGACGAAGGCCAGGTGCAGATCCAGCGCTACGAGGAGACCTCAGGCGCGTACCAGTCTGAATTTGGGGGACGTTCGCCGCAAACGCCGGGTCGCCGCCGAACCCGAAGAGACACGCCAGCAGGTGGCAGTGCCGAGCAACGGCAGCCACTACGAGATAGATGACGAGCCCACACCCGAACCGGCACGCCGCGACGTAATTCGCATCTACCCCTACGGGATCGGGCAGAACCGGCTGCGCACGGCGGCCAGCACGCTCAAGGTGCCGGTGCAGATCGTGGACAACCTCAACGCTGCCGATGCCGTGATGACGATCAAGAACTACTATCGCCAGCAGCCGGCACCGATTCTCGAGGCCGAGCGCCGCAATATTCCCATCTACATCCTGCGCAGCAACACCGTGACGCAGATGGAGCAGTGCCTGGTGGACATCTTTCACATCCCGTCCGACCCGGTCGACGTGTTTGACGAAGCGATGCGCGAGACGCAGGATGGCATCCAACGTGTGCTCAACGGCTCGTCGGACGACATCGAGTTGAGCCCGCAGTCGGCGACCATCCGCAGCCAGCAGCACCAATTGGCGCGGGCCGCCAACCTCATCAGCCACAGCTACGGGCGCGAACCGTACCGGCGGGTGCGCATCTTTCGCAAGTAACTTGAGCCTATTTATCACCTTCGAAGGACCCGAGGGCAGCGGCAAGACGACACAGATCGGGTTGCTGGCAGCGGCCCTGACGACAGCGCGGGCAGGACAGTCGTGATGACCCGTGAGCCCGGGGGAACGCGGATCGGCGATGCCGTGCGCAGCGTGCTGCTCAACGCACAGCACACGGAGATGAGCGAGCGTGCGGAAGCGCTGCTGTTTAACGCGGCGCGTGCCCAGTTGGTCGATCAGGTCATCAGGCCTGCGCTTGTGCGTGGACAAATCGTGCTGTGCGATCGCTACGGCGACAGCACGCTGGCGTATCAAGGCTATGGGCACGGCCAGCCGTTGGACCCGCTGCGCCAGCTGATTGCCTATGCCACGCGCGGGCTGACACCCGATCTCACGATCTACTTGGATTTGGATGTGCGCAAAGGATTAGCGCGCAAGCGGGCTGGGGCAGCGGAAGAGTGGAACCGGATCGAGGAGAAGACGCTGGCCTATCACGAGGCGGTGCGACGTGGATACCTCGAGATGGCGGGGGAGTCCGCGCGCTGGCTGGTGATCGATGCGGACCAACCGGTAGAAGCGATTCACGCGCAGATCCTGGCGCGGGTTGATACGTTAAGTCGGTAGTACCTAGCAGTGTGTCACACATAATTGTGTTTAGCTGCGCGACGTGGGCGTGCGCACTAAACGATGACGTGTGACAAGGTACTAGGGGACTGTGCAGGCACGCTGTAGATGTCCCGGAGACTTTTCCGTAGCAGTATTTCGCCATTTCTACGGGCTGTGTTTGAATGGAGCTGCGAAAAGGAGAGAAGACATGAAACTGATCATGGCAATCATCAACAGCGACGACACGCGCAACGTGCTGGACCGGCTGGCACGGCGCGGCTTCTCGGCGACGGTGACCAGCAGCACAGGTGGTTTCTTGCGTGTGGGCAACACGACGATCTTTTGCGGCGTAGACGACATTAAGGTCGACGAGGTGCTCGGCATCTTCCGTGAGAGCTGCCCCAGCCGGGTGCAGTATGTGACGCCGCTGCCGCCGGTCATGGAGCCGGGCGAGGTGCACATTCCGACGCCGGTCGAGAAGCATGTCGGCGGCGCGACGATCTTTGTGATGGCCGTCGATCGGTTCGAAAAGATCTAGCGTCTAGAAGTCGTCGGCGAATCCCCCACCGCCCATACCGCTCCATACCGCCACCAGTTCCATCGTCCATGCCACCGCCAAGGTCGGGCATCGACTGCTCGATCGATTCGGGGCTTTCGCCGCGCTCGAGGCGCTGCACGACCTCATGCATCTCGGGGTCAAGCGGCTCACCCATCTCATCGCTCATCTTGCGCATCATGCCGGCCAGGGCACGTGGGTCTTCGTTCTCCAGGCCGGACATAAATGATTCGTCGGCCATGTTGTCAAGCCGGCTCTCTTCCGAGCGCAGGACGGCCACCTTACTCACCAGGCGGCGCAGGTTGCTGCCGTTGCAGCGCGGGCAGCGGGCCGCATCGTCGCTGGCTTCGGAAAAGGTACGAAAGAAGACGCTCACACGGCGGCGACAGTCCAGGCAGTTGTACTCGTAGATCGGCATGCACACCTCGTTTCAAGGCGACTGGATAGGGTAACCGTTTTACGGCGTCACAGTCCATCGCATATACTGACAGGCATTGAATAATCTAGGCAAGATTATAAGGCAAGAATTTCGTAGACTGCGAGATTGCGGATGCCGTTGTTCGGTTTGCATGACATAGAGCAAGATGTCGAAGGGTTGTATCAGAGCCTGCACAACCCACGCCCGGTGCTGGTGGTCATTTCCGGTCCCTCCGGCGTCGGCAAAGACAGCGTGCTGCAGGAGCTAAAGCAAACAGATTATCCCTTTTATTTTGTCGTCACGGCGACGACGCGGGCCAGGCGAGCGGGAGAGCGCGACGGCGTCGACTATCACTTTGTGACCGTGGGCGAATTTGCCGAGATGATCGAGAAGAACGAGCTGATCGAGCATGCCGTGGTCTATGGCGACTACAAGGGCATCCCCAAGAAGCACGTGCGCGAGGCGCTGGCAAGCGGCAAAGACGTGATCATGCGCATCGACGTACAGGGCGCGGCCACCATTCGCCGGCTGGTGCCCAATGCCGTCACCATCTTCCTGACGGCCGAGAGCGAAGAGAAGCTGGTCCGGCGCCTGCGCGAGCGCAAGACAGAAGAAGCGGACCAGCTCAAGATGCGGATCGTCACGGCACGGGGCGAACTCCAGCGCATCGTGGAATTTGACTACGTGGTGATCAACCGTGAAGACGCGCTCGAAGAAACGGTGGACCAGGTGCTCAGCATTATCAAGGCGGAAAAAAGCCGGGTAGACTGGACGCCCGTGATTCTGTAACGTTAGCAAGGCTCAACTTTCATGTATCAACCCGACTTGCCACCCGATAAGAAGGCGCCAATAACACCCACACCTGCGCCGGTACCTACGAACGTGCCCTCGAATATGCCGCCTAACATGCCGCCGCAGGTGCCACTGCCACAAGAGCGGCCGACGTTCTTTGTACCCATGGCCAAGCCGGTGGTCAGCCGCTTCATCCTTGGCGTACTGCTGGCAGTCTTTTTTGTGCAGGTCGTCTACGGCATCGTACGCTACGGCAGCTGGATGACCTTTACCGGCGCCGATATTCGTGCACTGGTGGACCTGGGCGCCAAAGTCAACCCGTATATCGCCCAAGGCGAGATCTGGCGGCTGTTTACGGCCACCCTGCTGCATGACGGCATCCTCCACCTGATGTTCAACCTGTATGCGCTGTTTGCGCTGGGCCCGATGCTCGAAGCCTATGTTGGGCCGCGCCGCTTCCTGATTATCTACCTGCTGGGCGGGTTGTTTGGCAGCCTGTTGAGCTATGCGTTCTCGCAGTCGGTTTCAGTCGGTGCATCCGGCGCCATCTTTGGCATCATCGGCGCCACGACGGTCTACTTCTTCCGCTATCGCAACAATTTCGGCATCGCAAGGCCGGGCAATTCTACAAAACATGATCGTCGTGATCGTGATCAACCTGCTCTTTGGGCTGAGTGCGGGCTATATCGACAACTGGGGGCACATCGGCGGGCTGCTGGGCGGCGCATTGGTCGGGCTCGGCATCATGCCGCAGTACGAAACGCCGTCCGTCGTGCGCTATGGGGCACAGCCCTTGGCGGAAGTAAAGCGCCAAAGATGGGAATGGATCTGGGTCATCATCTGCACCTTGGTCTTTATCGGCGGCGTGATGTTAGTGACATGGCATTATCAAAACCTATTACCCAGTCTCACCCTTTAGCCATTAGCACTGGAGGATTCCCCATGCAGGATGTGCGACGCAGCGGCGTGTTACTGCACCTGACTTCGCTGCCGGGCAAATACGGCATCGGCACGCTCAACCATGAGGCCTATCATTGGGTCAATTTCCTGGCACAGACGCGCCAGACGTTGTGGCAGGTGCTGCCGCTTGGCCCGACCGGTTACGGCGACAGCCCCTATCAGAGCTTCAGCTCGTTTGCAGGCAACCCCTATCTGATCAGCCTCGAAGCGCTGGTAGAGATGGGGCTGCTCGACCAGTCCGAACTGGACAACGCGCCCGACTTCCCGCGCCACATGGTAGACTTCGGCGCGATCTACACCTGGAAGATGCCGCTGCTGCGCCGCGTGGCCGAGCAGTTTGACGCCCGTGCCTCGGCCGAGATCAAGGCCGAGTTTGGCCAGTTTGTTGCCGACAACGCCGACTGGCTGGAGGATTATGTGTTGTTCATGGCGCTCAAGGATGCGCACAACGGCTCGCCCTGGATCCAGTGGGACATGCCGCTGCGGGCACGGCAGAAGCAGGCCCTCAACGACGCACGCAAGGCGCACGCGGCTGCGCTGCACAACCACCGGCTGAACCAGTGGCTGTTCTACCGCCAGTGGCTGGCGCTCAAGAGCTATGCCAACAGCCAGGGCATCCAGATCGTGGGCGACATCCCCATCTTTGTGGCGATGGACTCGAGCGACGCCTGGACCAATCCCAAGGAGTTCTTCCTCGACGACCAGTACCACCCGACGGTCGTGGCGGGCGTGCCGCCGGACTATTTCTCGGCCACCGGCCAGCTGTGGGGCAACCCGCTGTACAACTGGAAGGCGATGAAGAAGAACGGCTACGCCTGGTGGCTGCGGCGCATGCGTGCGGCGCTGCGCCTGTACGACATCGTGCGCGTCGATCACTTCCGCGGCTTTGCCGGCTACTGGGAAGTGCCGGCGGGCGAAGAGACGGCGGTCAACGGCGAGTGGAAGAAGGGGCCCGGGGCCGACTTCTTTAACGTCGTGCGCAGCGAGTTGGGCGAGAACCTGCCGATCATCGCCGAGGATCTGGGGGAGATCACGCCGGACGTGGTCGAGCTGCGCAACAGCTTCGGGCTGCCGGGAATGAAGATCCTGCAATTTGCGTTCAGCACGGATGCGAGCGACAAGTTCCTGCCGCACAACTATGAGCGCAACTTCATCGTCTACACCGGCACGCACGACAACGACACGACGTGGGGCTGGTACGAGCGCACGGCGAACGACCACGAGCGCGACTTTTCCCGCCGCTACCTGCGCACGGACGGGCACGACATTGCCTGGTCGATGATCGACGCGGCGTTCCGCAGCGTGGCCCTCTATGCCATCGTACCGCTGCAGGACCTGCTCAACCTGCGCGGCGAAGCACGCATGAACCTGCCGGGGCGGGCCGAGGGCAACTGGGCGTGGCGGTTTGCCTCCGAGCAGTTAACGGGGCACGTCGCACAGCGCTTGGTCGACTCCACCGTCACCTTCGGGCGCGATCCAAAAACCTACGAAGGGAAAGATCCCGAAGCAGGCGGCCAGAGCGGCCAAGAAACCAAGGGCGCCGGCGGCGCCTGATCGCCCGCTAAAGCGCGTGCCTGGCTCGCCCCAAGTGGCTTTGCCAACCTGAAGCTCGGTGGGGCGAGCCTCGCACGGAACAGCTCAATGCTGGCAGCGCGGGCAGAAGTGGGTGTTGCGGCCGCCGATGCGGGTGCTGGCGACGGGAGTCTGGCAGCGCGGGCAGGGGCGGCCGGTACGTTCGAAGACATAGCGACCGTGCTGGGCCTGGCCCTTGCGTCCGAACAGGTCGCGCTGCGTTCCGCGCAAGGCGAGTCCTTCACGCAGCACCTGATCCATAGCAGAGCGGAGCTTAACGATCTCCTCTTCGCTCAACGATGAGACCGTACGACGCGGGTCGATGCCGGCAAGCCACAGGCTTTCGTCGGCATCGCGGTTGCCCAGCCCCGCCACGACCCGTTGATTGAGCAGGACCGTCTTCAGCACACCACGCCGCGGCTTCAGGCGATCGAGCAGCACTTGGTCATCAAAGCCCGGTTCCAGCGCATCCGGCCCCAAGGAGCGCAAGTCGAGCCGTTCGATCAATGTCTCAGGTGTGCCGGCAGCAGTGCGCGCATACCCCAGCTTGTCGATCAGCCGGAGATCCTCGCCACCGTCCAACTGCCAGACGGCCATCGTCTCGGGCACGACAAACTGGCTGCAAGGCACCAGCGCCAACGTTCCCCACAGCATCAGGTGGATTTCCATTGCCAGGTTATTGCTGAGCGGCACCCAGATATGTTTCGCCCAACGCCGTGCGCCTTGCACGGTCTGGCCCACCAAGGTACCGGCGTATTCTTCGGGGGAAGGGAAGCGCACTGCCACCGGCTGCGGGAGCATTACTTGCTCAATGCGCCGCCCCACAACAGCCTGGCGCAGGTCACGTACCAGGATTTCGACTTCGGGCACTTCCGCCATAGGCTGCGCTTTACGCCTGGTTGACGCCTGCCGGGACAGGCGCGAGATCAAAGCCCCCATGTCGCAGGGCCCACAGGCGAACCTCTGTGGCATGCAGCTCAGGCGCCGTCACCAGGATCACCGTACCGCTGCGGGCGGGCGCATGCCGCAGGTAGGCGAGTTCCTCGGGGTAAGCGCCAAAGAATCGCTTTCAGGCAGCTGGCCGCTGAGCGGCTTGCGTTCCTGCCGGCGAGCCTCTGCACTGGTTTTGCCCAGCCAGCCGGTCAGCCGGTGAAACAGGTTGGCTGCCAGACCATGGTCTTCGGCTTTCTCCTGGCCACGGCTCGGCTCCACACCGTTGGGATTCTGGTCAAAGTTTAGCACGCGCCACTCGACGCCAGGCGCCAACTCGTCACGCAGTTCGGCGATCGCCGCCTGCGCCTTGGTTGGGTCAAAGCCGACAATCATCCGCATCATCCCCTGCCTCCTTCTGCAAGGCATTCACGTTCCACACTATCGTTCTCGTGCGTGGTATGAGGATAAGGAAGGGCGGAGGGAGAGACAATAGACCAGGATGGGTTGGCGCTTTAGGAAAGCCGATCTATAGGTTCAGCAAAGAGTGCGTATTTCAAGCAGTCACCAGATCTCCCTGCAATTACTGCCGCCCCTGTGCTATAATACATATTGAGATATGTGTTGGCGTCGGCGCGGAGTTGATCGAACTGCTCTTGCTGACCGAGAGAAAGGGAAAGTCCATGCTCAAAATCATCGGCGTCACCGAACTTCAGCGGCGCTTCCGCTCCGTGTTTGACGAGGTGGTGGAGCAGCAGACGCCAGTTGTGCTGACGCGCGGCAGCAGGCCCGAAGCCGTGCTGATCTCCTACCAGGAGTATCAGCGCCTGCAAGCGGCGCAAGCCGAAGAGGTGCTGACACAATTTGACCGCGTGTGGGCGCGGCTCGCGCGGCTGAACGCCAGCGTAGACGAAGCGGAACTTGCCGCCGATATTGAAGCTGCGCGCGCAGAGTCACACAGTGGCTGACACAGTTGGCTGATACGGTGGCTCACATGCGCGCTGTGATCGACACGAACGTGCTGGTCAGCGCGTTTATCAAGCGGCAGAGCGCAGCAGGCCGCGTACTCGAACAGGCGCGCAGTGGTAGGCTGATTCCGCTCTACTCGGCGGCCATGCTTGACGAAGTGTTAAATGTGTTCAGCAGGCCGCGGATGCAGCGCCGCTACCACATCAGCGCCGATGACATTGCGGCGCTCTTTGCCCTGCTGCAAGCGGTCGGCGAACCTGTCATTGTCCAGATACAGGTGCAAGACTGCCGTGATCTTAAGGACAACAAGTTTCTCGAAGCTGCGCTGGCAGGCCGCGCTGACTGGATTATCAGCGGCGACGACGATCTGCACGCGCTGCACCCCTGGCGCGGCATAGAAATCGTGTCGCCTGCACAGGCGGTCGCACGGCTTGAGGATTGACGCGTACTCAGCGCATGCCTTCTGCCTGCGCGTGGACGATCCCAACCGCTACGCATAGCGGTCAGTCGGTAATCTCCACAGTTCCCACGACAAGCGGCTCGCTCAACGGCGTCACGGTGTCCACGTCGTAGGCGACTACCTGCAATTGGTACTGCCCGGGGGCAAGATCGGCCGGCAGGGGCAGGGTCTTGCTGTCGGGCAGCGGGGTGGCGAAGAAGAGATTGGTGGGGATGATGCCGCGGGCCGGGGGGCCGTCCTGTTGGGCGACAACCTTGCCCTCGCCGTCTACGAGGCGGAACGAGGTGTTGATCTGGCGGTCGATCGGCGCGGTGGCCTGCCACGTGAGGGTAACGGCCAGGTCCTGGCCAGGGACGGCGGCGGTGTGCGCCCAGTGGGTGACGGAGAGCGGGCCGGCGGCGAGGGGTGCGGGCAGCGCTTCGTCGACCACCATACGCAGGCTGCGCGCGCCAGCCTTGGGCACGTAGGGCCACAACACCACGCTCCTCAAAACTTATGTCAAACTGCTCCAGCACGGTGCGCAGAAAGGCCTCGTCGTAGCGCGTGGCCAGGCGGAAACGGTCGGTGACAAACCACACGGCAGGGGCCGTTTGGATGACCTCTGCCAGGGCGGCGGCATCGTTGAGCAGCCGGGCGCCGGACCAGCGGTCGACAAGCTCGCCGCCGGCAGCCAGCCCCTTGGGCACGACAAACTCCTCGTAGACCCTTTGCACGGCGTAGTAGTCGCACGGTCCCAGGACAAAGGCGCAGGCCGGCGGCTGGGGCGACATGACGACGTCGCCGGGCTGCCGCTGTTCGGCGACGTACGCCAGCACCTTGTCGTACCCTTCCACCTGCCGCCCCAGCACGGCCTCCGCCGGGCTGCCATAGGCTGAGCGCCAGGAGCAGGGCCACCAACCCGGTCGCCGCCCAGCGCCACGCCACCGGCGAGGAAATGCTTGGCAGCAGGCGGGCGAGCAGCCAGTCGATCCCCCAGACGGCGCCGGCCGCGCCGGCGAGCAGCCAGGCGGGCTGGACGAGAAACAGGTAGCGGGTCTCGCGCCACTGGCCGCCGACGAAGAACAGGATGAAGCCCAGCATAAAGAGGAACTGGAAGGCGAAGAAGAGCGTCGCCTGGTGATAGGGGGCAACCGCGCGCCATGCGCCAGCGCGCCTTGCCCCAGGCCAGCGGCAGCAACCGCCACCGCCAGCAGGCCAAACAGCGTCCACGGCAGGCGCTCGGGCGCGACCAGCAAGGAGGCGTAGGCACTCCAAGCTGCAGGCAGATCGAAGATCAACCCTACGTAGGGGCGCTGTGCCTGGATGGTCTCAAAGTAGCCGGGCTGGCCCAGGATCTCGATCGCAAAGCGCACGCCCATCGCAGCCAGGCAAATGACCTGGGCGGGCCAAACCTGCGGGCGAAGGAGATAACGCCAGCCGCGCCACACCAGCATTGCAAGCAAGATGGAGGGATAAAGGAGCACCATCTGCTCTTGCGAGAAGAGGGCAAGGACGAACAGTGCGGCGAAGAGAAGATGGCGGCGCGCCGAAGGATCTGGTAGGGGCATGAGGTCCGGCGGAACGAGCGCCGCCGCTGCGGCGAGCGATCGTTCCGCCGGACCTCGTGCCCCTACGCGCGCCTCTGTACTGGATGGCGGCGTAAGCGGCCCACATCGTGAGCAGGGCGAAGAGCTGGAGCTGCGCGTAGAAGCGGGCGCGGGCACTCCAGACGATCGCCTCGGGCAGCAGGGCAAGCCCCAGGGCAGCCAGCCAGCCGACGCGGCTGTTCCACTCACGGCGCCCGGCGGCGAAGATGGCGACGATGCACGCCAGGCCAAACAGCAGGCTGGGCAGCCGGCCAACTGTGTAGGTAAGGCCGCCGGCCAGGAGCCCGGCCAGGGCCGTGACGTAGGTCGCAAGCAGGCCGCGCGTGTAAAGCACACCGCTGGGCATGATCGGTACGCCGCTCGCCATGACGCGCTTGGCGGCCCACAGCGTGGTGAACTCGTCGACATACAGGCTGATTTCGGTGGCGTAGCGCCAGCGCAGCCAGGCGGCAAAGACCAGCAGCGCAAGGAGACCAAGGATTGTCGGCAGGTGACGCCGGAGCCGGGTCATGGCACCTCAAATGTGCCGGCAACGGCGTAGTCGCCGGCAGGTTCGCCATTGCGGGTAACCGGCAGGCGGCCGGCGTCGGTGTACATCCCGACCTGCACCGTATAGGTCCCGGGCGCCAGGTCCGCAGGTAGTTGAATGGCATAGCGGTCGTCGACCAGGCGCAGGCCCTTATGCCACAGGTGCGTAGGCGCATAGTTCTGCAGCGGCTGCCAATCCTGCTGGGCGACGGTCTGGCCGTCAGGGCCGACCACATGGACAAAGACCGTGTAGTCGGTCGGCGTGGTTTCGAGACTGTCCCACTGCAGTTGCAGCGGCAGAACGTCGCCGCCCTGCAAACTGCCGGGCAAGCTGGCACCCGAGAGGGCAAACCAGCGGTCGAACTGCCATGGCTGCTCGAACTGGGTCGCCGCAGCAGGCGCGTCGCCGACCTGGACCAAGGCCACTTCACGTGTGCCGGGGTCGAGCAGCGCGCCGCCAGTCGCCGAAAGGACAGGCAGCGTCGCCAGGGTCGCCGGCTCATAGAAGGACATGGTCAGCTTGTACAGGCCCGGCGGCGTACTGGCGGGGACGCGAATATGGTGACCGTCGGGGCGGACATCGCCGACGGGCCAGTCGCGCGTCGCCGCGCCCCACGGCCAGCCGTCTTCGCTCCAGATAGGATTGCCCTGGGCATCTACCAGGCGCACGGACACGTTGTAGTTGATGTCCATAGGGGCAAGGCTGCGGAGGTAGAGCTGGGCAAAGATCTCGTCGCCAGGCGCGACCGCCTGCTTATCAAGTTCGTGCGCCAGGAGGCGAATCTTGTCGCCAAAGTTGGCGGCGCTGTTGACGTTGAGGCCGACAAAGGGAGGCAGGGGTTTGCCGCGGATGTCATACACGCGCGCCAGTTCAATGCCGCCAAAGTCGACGCGGTAGGCCGGTTCCTGGGACAGGTACCAGTCCACCGCCTCCTTGGAGGGAATGTCACGCTGGATCTGGTTGATGTAGAGCACGACAAAGTCATTGTCCAGCCAGGCCAACGACGAGCCGTAGCGAACGCCCGACGGTTCGGCCTTGGTAAAGTAGGAGAGCGGGCCGTCATAATACCAGGAGACGATGCGCTCCTTCTCGGCGTCCGGCTGTTCATTCAGCCAGGCGGCAGCTTGATCCAGTCCCTCGCCCCAGCCGATGATCATGACCTTGGGTGCGGTGATACTGCCGCCGGCCAGGGGATTGAAATAAGTGAGATAGTAGGGGGAGTGGAGCGCAGTAAAGAAGCTGTGCAGGGGTACCACGCCCACAAACAGCGTAATGGCGGCGGCCACCAAGAAGGGGCGCGTGGTGGACAGCGCAGCAGTGTCCTCCACCGGGGCGCCACTCTTGGCGGCTCGGCGCCGCGCCCACCAGGAGCCGATCCACATAGCGAGCGCCATCCAGCCCAGTGCCGCAAGCACTTCGAACGCAGGAAAGGCGGGAAGGATGTAGCGGTCGAACTTCTTGGCCGGAAGACTCATCAAGGCCACGAAGACGATACCGGAGACGAAGAAGCCCATTGCCGCGCGGCGCACAAGCGGGCGATCGAGGGGATTGCTGCGCCGGGCAGCAGCAACCGCTGCCGCCACCAGGCCGACGACCGTAGCCGGCGTGATGCGGAAGAAGTAGGCGATGGGGTAGAAGATGAGCCCCGGATCGTTGGTAATCTGCCCCATAAAATAGTTGGGGTTGACGTGCCCGCCGACGTACTCCTCCATCTCGGCCGTCATCTTGGCAAAGGTGCCCAACGGGTTGACCCACGTAGAAGGCCACAGCAGAGAAGAAGGTGGCGGAGGCGACGACGCCCCAGATGACGTAGCCGAGCAAGAGAGCACGTACCGGTGAGGGCTCGGCAGGATGAGAGGGCGACCTCTTAGCCCGATAGTAGCGCCAGAGCTCGATGGCGATCAGGATGGCGCCGATGGGCACGAGGAAGGCGGCGGGCGTCTTGGTCAGCCAGGCCAGACCCATAAAAATGCCGGAGACGACGAGGTCGACGGTGCGGCGGCCGGTGTAAAGCCAGGAGAGAAAGAAGACCAGCGCGACAAAGAATCATGCTGGCAACATAGCCGTCGGGGTGCAGCTGGCGGGAGAGGGCCACCGACCAGGGCATCCAGGCGATCATGACAAGCGCAAGGGCCGCCAAGGCATCGCCCAGCAGGCGGCGCATGGGCAGAAACGAGAGCGCCAGCAGCAGCGCGACACCCAGCACGATCCACCAGCGGCCGGCCGCCAGGAGTTCGAGCGGCGTGTGCGTGGTGCTGGTCTTGAGCCAGGCCTCGATCATCTGGTTGTCCCACGTGAAGTAGCCGGGCGACTGCTGCAGGAAGTCGGGGAATTTCTGCAAGATGCCCAAGGCGCCTGCCCACATGACCGTGACACCCGGATGTTCGCGCTGGAAGGTGTTGGCAAAGTCGCCATGCGCCAGCGCATAGAGAAAATTGGCCGAACGCGCCAGCCACTTGCGTTCGTCGACTGTGACAAAGGTGTCCAGCGCAACGACGCGTGGGATCCAGGCGCAGAAGAAAAGCACCACCATGATCCAGAATGTGCGCAAAGCCTGGGAGGTTCGGGGCGTCATCATTCGACTCCAATGCGCACGTCGGTCACATGGACCTGGGTACCAACCTCATTGCCCGCCTCATCCAGCACGGGCAGGCGGTCGCCGGTATCTTCCAGGTAAAAGCCGGTGTAGAGCGGGTAGAGGCCATCGGCGGCGTCGGCGGCCACGGGGATATCGTAGACGTCGGTGATGAGCTCGCCCGGGTCCCAGCGCCACGTCTCACGGCCGTCACACACGGGGTAGCCGTCGCGTTGCGCCTGCATCTTGCCGTCCGCAGCATACATCTGGTTAAAGACCTTGTAGTTGGCCAGGATGGGCTGCTGGCCGCGCCAGTAGAGCGTCAGCCGAATCGTGTCGCCCGGCTTGAGTGGCTGCGGATAGGAGATGTCGTACCCTTCGAGCGTGATCTGGTTGCCAAAGTTGTAGTTGAGCGGATGGGCAATCGCCGGATCGACGCTGGGGTAAGTCAGCGGCAAATCGGGGCCGGCATCGGCATCGAAAGCATCGGCAAAATCCTCGAAGCGGAAAGTGCGCAGACCCTCGTTGGACGCCTGGGTCGGGAAGTCCTGGTGGTTGCCGGTGCGTTTGTAGATGATCATCTTGTCGCGGTCTTCGACCTGCACCTTCCCCCACTTCTCAAAGCCCTGGCGCAGATAGTGCTCCATCGCCAGCGCATCGTCGGTGCTCCAGGGTTCAAGGTTGCGAATCTCGAAGAACCACTGCGCGTCACGGGGGCAGCGTTCGACCCCGCGCGAATACCAGGCCGGCACCCAAGCCTCTTTTTCGTTGGTGTCGAAATAGCCGCTCAGGTCGCCTTGGCGGTAGAGCTCGCCGATCACCTTCCAGCCGTTGTTGAGCGGGAAGCCGAAGCGGGCCTTGTTGTCCGGCTCGTCATAGGTGACCAGGTAGCCGGGGGGCCGGCGCTCGAAATAGTTGAGCATTACCTCTTCGGTGCTGACAAAGTAGCGATAGGCATAGTTGCCAAAGACGAGGATGAGGATCGCCGCGGCAGCACTGCCGAGGACCATGGCCGTACGCGGGCTGAAATGGCGCGCCAGCCAGCCGTAGCCGAGCGCGGCGACCTGCCCGCAGATCAACAGCCAAGGGATAAAGAAGGTGTACACATGCGTGCGCGGCTTCTCGGTGAGGAAAAGTGCCAGCACCATGACGGCGGCGAACCAGAGCCAGAGCACGCGCTCCTCAAACGTCTGCTTGGGTGTGAGCAGAAGCGCGGCAAACAGCACGGCAAACGGCACGATGATCCAGTCGCGGTCGCCGATCGTGAGCCAACCGGGGTTGACGAAGGTGACGACCACCAAAAGCAGGGTTGCTGCACCCGCCAGCAGCGCCCAAGGACGGCGCAGACCGCGCCAAAAGATGCGGAGCATCCCCGCCACCGTGAGCCCGATCAGCAGCAGCACGTAGTAGGTGGTGCTGTAAAGCGTGGTGCGCAGGAAAACGTCGAGCAGGTTGTTGTAGGGCGGGCTGCCGCCAATGCGGCGGTCGGTCAGATAGTAGTAAGTGGCGGCAAAACGGGGGTTGACGACATAGGGCACGTAGAAGGCGCCTAAGAGGGCACCACCAGCAGCTGCCGCTATCAACGTGGCGACGGCAACCGGCCGCCAATTGCGGCGCTGCTGCCAGATCAACACACCCCAGAGTACGGCGGCAGGCAGGGCGACGAGCGCGCCTTCATAGTGCGACAGCAGCCCGGTTGCCAGCAGCAGCGCGGCCAAGGTCAGATACCCTACCAACGCCTGCGGCCGCCGCACCACGCGATACAAGATCAACACGACCAGCACGGTCATCAAGAGGACGACGCTCTGGTACTGGACGATGCGGGCAAAGCCGATAAAATAGCCGTCCAGCGCAAAGAACATGGCGGCGATCCAGCCGGCCAGCGGGTGGAAGAGCCGCCAGCCGAGCAGCCAGACGGCAAACAAGGCAGCCAGGTTGGCAAGAGCAAACGGCAGCCGCGAGGTGGCCTCGGTGAGATGGCCGGTCAAGGTGTAGAGGGCCGTGGGCAGGAGGATCTCGGTCGGCCCCTTCTTATGCAGAAACAGGACATCCTCGTAACCCTGGATGGTGGCGGCGGCGCGCAGCGTGGCGCGCGCCTCGTCACCCTGAAAATCCGAGTAACCGAGGTTGCCGAGCCGTAGCACGGCGGCGACCACTAGCAGCACGAGTGCGCCGGCCAGAAGCCAGCGACGATCCGCGATCAGGGGCCACGCCTCTACTTGCGTCGAGTGCGCACGGCCGCGCCACCCTACCCAGGCGATCAGGACCAGCGTCACGGCGTCAAACAGGAACAGTGTCGCGGCCCGAGTAGGCCCCCCCGGCAGATAGCTAAGGGCCAGCATGCCCGCCACCAGCACAATGTAGCCGGCACCGGCACTGTAGACGATGCGTTCCCACCAGTTGGGCGGAGCGATGCCCTGTCCGACCAGGGCATGAACCAGGAGGGCGCCCGGCAGGAAACCGGCCAAAACGAGTGCCGCCACAGCCTGTAGCAGGTGCGGCTGCAGCGCAGTGGGCAGGGGAAGGAACAAGAAAACGTGGGCAACCGCCGCGACCAGCAGCGGTACAACCACGTTCCAGAGGGTGCGTTTACTCACAGTCACTCCACAACCTTGATCGTCGCCAGCGGCGTTGTCGACCGGCCGGCGGCGTCCGCCGCGACTTCTTGCGTCGCCGCATTGTACACCACAAAATGCAACGTGTATTCTCCCGGGGGGGTGCCTGGCGGCACAAATAATGTCAGTGAGACATCTTCGCCCGCTGCGGAAGTGTCTTGCTGCCACAGCACGGTGCCGGAGCCGTCAAGGAGGCGTGCAGATATCTTCCACGTACCGTCGAGCCGGCCCGCCAGCCTGGCGTCGACAGGCAGCGGGTCGCCGGGCCGAACCTCAGGCCAGGTGGACAAGGAGGCAATGCTCAACTCTGGCCAGGCAGCGTCGACGGCGACGGGTGCCAGCAGGTGATCCAAGTGACCGTACAGTGAGGCAGCAAACTCGCCGCTACGCACTTCCGCAATGTAGCGGAACTGCCGGTCCAGCCATGCCTGGAAGTCAGACGTGCGATAGCGAGAGGCGACGATCAGCGTCCGCCCAATCCCCGCCAGATCGCCTGCCTCCAGATCGCCGTCCCCGGCAGGAATGATGGCATGTTCGTCGGGCGGCAGGGCCTGCGTGCCCAGCCATACCGCGGTTTCAGGCGTGGCATAGGCTAAGGCAGTGCGCGGGCTCCACCAACTGCGGATTGCGTCGGCTACCGGCGGCAGATCGGTGCCGACGATGGTAGAAAACTGGTAGGGATCCGCCGGGCCGGCAGCGCGCCGGTACAGATAAGCGGTCTCGCCATTGGGGAATGGATAGCTCTTGACCAGGCTGTAGAGGCTGGTAAACCAGGGCGCGTGCGCCAGCATCTGGCCGACGATACCCCGCTGCCGCTCGTTCAACTCGCGATTATCGCCATCCTTAATCAGCAGCCACTTGTTCGTCACGACGTCTGCAATTGCGCCGATTTGGGGACTCGATAAGGTGATCAAATCAATGGGCTTGTCATAGCGGATTATATCGTACTCAAAACTGCCGGAATGCAGTGGGGCCAGGTCCAGCATGACGCCGAGGGTTGTTGTCATCTCGCCGCTTGGAGCGACGATTGGCGTGACTTGGTCCAGCACATCGGGCACAATCCAGAAATCAGGATCGGTAACGCCGCTGGCGGGAGCCACTGAGTAGGTCTGCGCCGGCCAAAACACGCTTGTCTGCGTATGGAGCGTGCTGAGGCCATCAAAGGTGGCCAGGGCCCAGAACGACAACAGGATGGCGAGCCATGCAGTCGCCCATGCATAGCGCCAACGCCGCGGGTAAGCCAACAAACCCAACACGGCGAGGATGGCGAACAGGGGCAGAATCGGGACAAGGTTGCGCGAGTTTGTCTGCGAAGTAGCGATGAGCAGTAGAAAGGGTGAAAGGGTGGCCACCCAGAGCAGTAGCGAGCCCGGCAGCGCCTGCAGCCAGCTGCGGCCGCGCCACAGCCAGGGCAGCAGGCCGGCGGGTAAGATCAGCAGCCCGATAGCCAGCCCAAGATGATGTTGAAAGAAGAGGCGAAAATAGCGAAAATACTGGTTAAAGCTGGACCAATCCGCGACCTCAAAGTCGCCACCGCCCGTGCCAAAGGCAACGTCTGACAGTTCGAACGCGAAGCCTGCACGCGGCAGGTACCACAGGCTGGCAATCGCCGCAGCGACCGCCAGCGCTAGCAGCAAGTTGAACAGGGAGGTAGATGGCGCCAGCAGCAGCGCAAAAAGGGCGAACCAGACAATAAACCACGCCGGCAGCAGCCAGCCATGGAGCAGTGTATTGGCCCAGAGGGACTGCTGGGGCCAGTAAAGCAGCACGGCCACGAGCGCAGCGGCGAGCGCAGCCAAGGCTATTCTCACCACGAGGGTGCGCCACGGCAGAGGTCCGCGCCCTGGGCCTTCCCATCCTGGTCGCAGTTGTCGCCACGGCGAGCGCCGTGCAGCTGCCTGGCGCAGGGGGGACTGCCAGGCGACGAGCAAGAGTGGCAGAACCACGTACACCGGCAAAGTCCATTTGGCCAACAGGCCGATGCCGAGTGCGACGCCCAGTGCGACGCACCAGGCGCGGCGAGTGAAACCTTGGCTCCTAAGCAAGAAATAGACTGCAGCCACCAAGGACAGAGTCACCAGGGTTTCGGTATAGAAGAGGCGGCTCATCGCTACCAGCATCGGCAGCAAAGCGGTCATGGCGGTTGCCAGCAGGGCAAGTGCGTTGGCACCGCCGCGGGAGAGGCCAAGTGAGCCGCCGGCGGCAGCCGCGTCAAGGATGAAGCGCGCAAGGGCGAAGGTGCAGACGAGGATCAGTGCCAGGATGGTGACATTCGCCAACTGGGCGCTGTCGATCGAACGGCCGAACAACCAGTAAAACGGCTGCGCGGCCAGGTAGAGGCCTGGTGGGCGGAAATCGGTGATGGTCAAACCACGAAGAAAGCTCCCGAGCGAGAGCGGGCTCATTGCCTCGGCCATTTTGAGGGTGCGGGCGAGATGAGCGCTTGCATCGTGTCCCAACTGCACGGTGTTCTGCTGCAGCCAGAACAAGTTACCGAGGAGACTGGCCAAGACGATCAGCCCAAGCACGGCGTAGGGCCACGCGCGGTTAAAAGATGGGGCGGTCGGCTTCGCGGTCGGCTTCATAGATACCTAACCGTTCATCTTAGCAAAAGCTGAGATATTGGACTAATTATGGTAGGCTAAGATTCCATGCAACACTCGAGTAGGCGAGGCATGGGGCGCGGTGAACTGGTGGCGTTGGCGCTGTTTCTTGGCGCCTATTTGATCCTGGCGGCAGCCTATGGGCTGGCCACGCCTGACTTGGAAGCTCCGGATGCCGGAGCCCACTTCCGCTATGTAGCCTTTCTGCACGATCACCCACAGCTTCCGGCCTACGACCTGCCGACCGCGCTGGTTTCGCACGAACTGGTCCAGCAGCCGCCTCTATACTATGCGTTGGTCGCGGCGCTGCTGCCGGGGGCCGACGTGCAGGCTACGGTCGCCTACGAGCAGGCAGTGCAGACCCCCTACTTTGAGAAAGGGCTAGGCAAGCGGGCAACCGTGTCACCGCCGGATGCAGCTCCCGGAGTGCTATGGCCGCTGCGTGTGGCGCGCGGCGTGAGCCTGGCCGGAGGCCTGCTGATGGTAGTGGCGACCTGGCTGCTGACCCGCAGCCTCTTTCAGGGAAGAATTGGGCTGCCGCTTGCCATCGCTGCCATCGTCGCCTTCAACCCGGAGTTCTTGTTTAGCAGCACGACGATCACCAATGACATATGGGCAGCAGCGCTGTCGACAGCGGCGGTGAGTGTTGCCGCCGCCGCCGCGGCCCGTAGCGCAAGGCTGCGGGCCTGGCTCTTGGTGGGGGCGTTGTGCGGACTGGCGACGATTACGAAATACAGCGGCGTCATCACGCTGCTGCCCGTGGCGATGCTTGCCCTGCTGCTGCGACCGGCATGGAACTGGCGCAGCCTGGAGTCGACAAGCACGGTAATTAAGGATCTGCTGGCAAAAGGGCTGGCGGTGGCCGGAGGATTCCTCGCTATCACAGCTGCCCAGTTTGCACACAATGTCACCACAACCGGCGAGTTGTTCCCCATGCAGCCCATTCGCACGCTGCTGCCTGGGCTGATACGGCCAGAAGCGTTGAGTCTTGGGGAGCTTTGGGGGCGGCTGGCGTTTCTGACGCGCACTTATACCGGCATTTTTGGCTACGGCGTGCGGGCGTCGGCAGGCTTTTTCGAGCTGGTAGACCTGGGGCTGTGGGTGGCGCTGGCGGGATGTCTTATCGTACTCGTCAAGTGGCTGGCGCCCCGCAGACATGGCGAGAGCGGCGACCTTGTCCGTGCGCTGGCGCTGTCATTTGTGTGGTGTGCGACGCTGGTAGGCAGCCTTGCCATATGGATCCGCATTATGATTGCGGGCGAGCAGGGACGGCTCTTGTTTCCGGCTGCAGCGGCTGTTGCGACGATTCTCGCAGTCGGGTGGAGTGGATGGCTGCCGCGCCGCCTGCAGGAATGGGCGGCGCTCGCCATCGGCGCCGCAATGCTGGCGGTAGGGATATGGCAGTATCAAACCGTGCAGACCACCTATGCTACGCCCCCGGCACTTGCTATCCCCGTCACGCCTGAGCGAACTGTCGACGCCACATTTAGCGGCGGCATGGAGTTGGTGGGGTTTGACCTGCCCGACGGCGCCGCCACAGATTTCGGCAAGCCGCTGCCCGTCACGCTCTATTTTCGCGCGGTGGAGCCCGTGCCCGAAGACTACACGTTGTTCATCCACCTGGTAGGCAGCGACGATCGCATCCTGTACCAATTCGACGGCATCCCGTACCAGGGCCGCCATCCTCCGCGCCAATGGCAGGTGGGCGAAACCTTTGCCGACCGCTATGAGATCTACCCCAGACTGCGGAACGAGTGCCCTGCCACGAGCAGGATCACGGACACGCTCGCCACCCTCACGCTTGGCTTCTACCCAGTCCTACGGCCCCAGGAACGTCTCGCAGTACTCGATGCCAATGGGAACCCTGCAGGCGACCGCGTGCAGTTGGCGAAGATCCGCATACTGCCAGAGGAAACGGTGCCGCCGGCCCAGCAGATCGGGGCAGGGCAAGAGGACGCAGGCACCTGGCGTGCGCAATGGCAGAACGGCATCGTCCTGCAAGACGTTGCCGTGTTGGCGCACGCAACGGCACCCCGCAGAGCCTGCAGTTGCGCTGGAAGGCGGAACAAAACGGGCAGCGTGATTACACGGTCTTCGTGCAGGCGCTGGATGCCGGCGGCAGCCTCGTAGCGCAAGTCGACCAACAGCCGCAGCAAGGCAGGGCGCCCGACTTCGACCTGGTTGGCGGGCGAGGAGATCGTCGATACAGTAACCTTTACGCAGCTGCCGGACGGCTGGCGTCAAATTATCGTCGGCCTGTATGATGAGACGGGGCAGCGGCTGCCACTTGCCGGCCCGCATGGGGGGGGATCATGTGGTCATTCTCCAAAATCCATCATGACAGACAATGAGTTCGGATGCTTGTCGGTTATCTGATAACATACAGGCAGGGGGTGACGTATGGACCTATCAGGCCTGTTGAACCTGACAACCTGGACCAATCTGTCGATCATCTGGCTGTGTTTCCTGGCCTTCATTCTCGGCCTCGTTCCGCTGGCGATCCTCTTCTTTGCCGTGCGCGGGATGATGGTCGTCAACCGCACGGTGCCGCGCTACTTGAAGTTGGGGCAGTACTACAGCGGCATCGTCCGCGACCAGACGCGCAAGTACAGCGCCGTAGCGGCCGAGCCGGTGACACGCGCCCATGGGCAGGCCAGCCGTGTCCAGGCGATCCTCTACAACTTATGGCCGCGCGCCAATAATGCGCAGCAGAAGGACTAAGCAACATGAATACGAAACTACGATCCATGCTTATCGGGATAGGTGCCGGCGCCCTGTTGGGAGCAACGTTTGCCTGGGTAGCCAGCGAGGCAACCGAAAACGACGACGACGGCAATCCAATGCAGGCGGTTGCCCAGCTAGGGCCCATGGACTATTTCACACTGGCCATTGCCATCTTCACCCTGGCCCGCCAGTTTGGAAACATGCTCAAGAAGGCGTAACAGCCCAAAACTCTTGGAGCTTTGCCTATCACGACCTGGAGTAAGACGGCACACAACAAAGGAGAGATTGAGTGGCTACGACGTTGGCAACGCCAGAGCGACCCCTTGCGCGTCGCGATCGTGGGGGCGGGACCGTCAGGTTTCTATGCCGCGGCGGCTTTGCTGAAAGAAGAAGGGCATACGGTCACGGTCGACATGTTTGACCGGCTGGTCGCTCCGCACGGACTGGTGCGCTATGGCGTCGCGCCCGATCACCAGAACATCAAGGCAGTAGCCAAGACCTATGATCGCACGGCGGCCGATCCCGGCTTTCGCTACTTTGGCAATGTCGAGTTCGGCAAAGCACATCACCCACGACGATCTGCGCCGCCACTACGACGTGATCTTCTATGCCACCGGCGCCCAGTCGGACCGGCGGCTGGGCATACCCGGCGAAGATCTGCCCAACAGCCTGTCCGCCACCGAGTTTGTGGCCTGGTACAACGGCCACCCCGACTTTCCGGGATCTCAACCCCGATCTGAGCTGTGAGGCGGCCATCGTCGTGGGCGTAGGCAACGTGGCCATGGATGTCGCGCGCATCCTCGCCAAGTCCGTGGACGAACTGAAGGGCACCGACATCACCGACCATGCCCTGGAAGCGCTGGCGAAGAGCAACATCAAGGACATCTACATCGTGGCGCGCCGCGGACCGGCACAGGTGAAGTTTACCAACGCCGAAGTCCGCGAGTTTGGCCACCTGGCGATTGCCGACCCGATCGTGCTGGACAATGAGCTGCGTCTCGACCGTGCCAGCAGCGCCTCGATCGAGGGCGACACGGGCATGCAGAAGAACCTGGACTATCTGCGTGCCTATGCGGAGATCGGCGCAACGGGCAAGCCGCGGCGCGTCCATTTCCGCTTCCTGCTTTCGCCGGTGGAGATTATCGGCGAGGACGGCAAGATCGTGGCTGTCAAGATGGAGAAGAACCAACTGCGCGGCAGTGGCCGGCGGCGACATTATCGCCAGCGGCACAGGACAGTATGAGACGATTCCGGCAGGGATGATTCTCCGTTCGGTAGGCTACAAGGGGTCGCCGCTGCCGGGTGTGCCGTATGATACACGCAAGGGCACCATTCCCAACGAGTTGGGGCGCGTGTTCGACCCGGCAAATGAAAAGGTCGTGCGCGGCGAGTACGTCGTGGGCTGGGCCAAGCGTGGACCCACGGGCGTCATCGGCACCAACAAGCCCGATTCCATCGAGTCCGTCAACAGCATGTTTGAAGATCTGCAGAAAGGCAAGCTGCAGGGCTGCGAGGACCCCGATCCCAACGCCGCCGTTGCGCTGCTCAAGGAGCGCGGGGTGCGGTATGTGACGGCCGACGAGTGGCGCACGATCGACGCCTACGAAGTGAATGCCGGCAAGTCGCAGGGCAAGCCGCGCGTCAAGCTGGTCAAAGCCAACGAAATGTTGGACGTGCTAGCAAAGAACTGAGAGGGTGAGAGGGTGAGAATGACATCTCGCCCCTAGTCCACCCTCTCACCCTCTCACCCTCTCACCCTCTCACCCTCTCATTCCTCACGCTGTGCTACAATTGCCGAAACCAAAAAGAAAGCAGTTGCGCGCACAGAAGGGGCGGTTGTGAAACTCCAGGCAGTCATTTGGGATTTAGACGGCACGATCACGGACTCGGCGACATTACATTTCCAGGCGTGGCGGGCGACCATGGCAGATCACGGGGTCGATTACACGCATGAGCTGTTTCTGCACGGGTTCGGTCGCAACAACTTCGAAATCCTGGCTGAACAGATGCCGGACTTCACGTCTGCTAAGATTAGCCAGGTCTCGGAAGAAAAAGAGGCCGCATACCGCAGTTTGCTGCACCCTGGTGCGCTCGACCTGCTGCCGGGAGTAGGGCAGTGGCTGGCACACGTTCATGCACTCGGGCTGCCCCAGGCGATCGGCTCGTCGGCACCGATGGCCAATATCATCGCCATGATTCACGTGCTTGAGGTCGGCGATCTCTTTCATGCGCTGCTGTCGGGTTACCGCCTGCCGCGCGGCAAACCCGACCCTTTGCTCTTCTTGCGGTGCGCGGCCGCCGTCGAGGCCAACCCTGGGGCTTGCCTGGTCATCGAGGATACGATTCACGGGATAGAGGCGGCGCAGCGGGCGGGCATGGCAAGTATCGTCGTTGGACCAGTGGCGAGCAGCGAGGCGATCAAGCCATATCTGCGCACGGAATGGCCACCTTGCCAGGCAGCGGGGACACTAGCGGACCTTGCGATTGAACCAATTCTCTCCTGGTATGCGTAGAGGAGAGAATCACGGAGAAGGTACTACATGCTGCACAAGCAGAACGTCGAACGTTACAAAACGAAACTTAAGAACGTGAGCCCGCGTTATACCACGCGCGATGGAAGAAAGCTCACGATGCGTCTCTTACGTCCCAGCGACGCCCCGCTGTTGGTCGAAATGTTTCACCTGCTGACGCCCGAAACGCGCCGCCGCCGCTTTCACATTGGCGTCGAGAACGTCAGCGACGAGGTGATTCATCAGCGCTCGCTCGAACTGGCGGACGTAGACAACAAGTCGGTCGCGGGTGCCCTCGTGGCCGTCTACAAAGACGATACAGGTGAACATATCGTCGGCAGCGTGCGGCTGGCGCGCGACCCAGCTGCACCTGAGTCGCCTGAAGCGGAGGCGGCCATCGTGGTGCGGGACGATTTTCAAGGCCAAGGGGTAGGGACGGAGCTAATGCGCCGGCTGGTGCTGCTGGCCAAGCAGATGAACGTCAAAATGATGGTAGCGATCTTTCAGCCCGACAATGAGGATGCGATCCGCATCTTTCGCGAGGTGAACCTTCCCTATGTAACGACGATCGACCACGGCGAAACCATCATGAAGATCGAAGTGCCGCCTGAACCTTGATTCGTAGGATTTCTGGGATTACCATGATTCTCTGCAACTAGCGAACGTAATCATGGTAACCCTCTAATCCTACGAATCAAGGTTCAGACTACAGCGCGTTGCGATAAGCGTAGGTGCGGCGGTAGCCGTAGTCTGTGCTGAAGCTGCCAAAGGCCTTCTTGCCGGCCTTGGAGAGGGGGTAGCGGCCCAACGAACGGACGCCGCGTCGCGCAATCTGCGAGGGGCTGTAGATCTTGCGGCACAGCCAGTCATAGGCGCTGCGCAGTTCATCAACGGTAAAATTCTTGGGCACGAACGTGACGTGGGCCGTGTCGTAATGGCTCCACGGCACGTCAAGCAGGCGGTTTTCACGCTCGACCAGGTCGCGGAAGGGTGTGCCGGGATAGGGAGTCAGCATCGTGGTGCTCACGCTGTCCAGCTCGCTTGTCCGCACAAAGTCCCACATTGCCTGGAACGTAGCAGGCGTATCTGAGTCAAAGCCCATGACAAACAAGCCGACTACGCCGACGCCGGTGCTGCGAATGATGCGGATGGCATCCTGCGCCTTGTCGGCCATACCTTTGGATTTGCCGCCCAGCGAACTGCGGTTATCGGGGTTGACGCTCTCAAAGCCGATAAAATGCTTGTCGAGGTGGGCGGCGACGCTCATCTCGAGCAGGTCGGGATGCTTGGCGACGCTCATCTCAGACTGGCAGGTCCAGCCGTGCAGGTCGAGCTTGGCTAGTTCCTCAAACAGCTCGGCGCAGTAGTCCGGATCGGTGGTGAAGTTAAGCCCGAAGTTGTCGTCGGTGAGAAAAAAGCGCTTGATCTGGCGGCGCTTGATCTCGTCGACTACCTCGTCGATGGGGCGCAGGCGCATGCGGCGGCCACTGACACGGATGGCCGTACAGAAATCACAGTTGCGCGGGCAGCCGCGGGTGATCTCCAGGTAGGGCGTCCAGTAGTTGTTGTTCTCGTCTACCATCTTGATGACACGATCGGTGATCGTGGCGAGGCCGGCCAGGTCCGCCCAGCGTTCGTCCTCATAGCGCGGCTGCATGCCCTTGATGCCCTCGGCACCAAAGTCCTTGATCAACTGCTGCCAGGTAAAATAGCCTTCGCCGACCATGACGCTGTGAGCAAAAGTAGAGGAGTGCTCTGGCATCAGGGTAGCGTGCACACCGCCCAACACCACGCCGGCACCCTGCTTCATGGCGCGGCGGGCGATGTTCTCGGCGCGTTCAATGGTCACGGTCATCGACGTAATGCCGACCAAATCCCCTTCCCGCAGCGTGCTGAGATCGATATCCCGCACGTTCTCGTCCCAGATCTCCACCGGGATTTCTGCCGGAACCAGCGAAGCCAGTCGCATCAAGGTATAGGGGGAACCCGGCGACTTGCCAAAGACACGGCCGTCGCGCCGGGGCTGAATCAGCACAATACGTCGCATGAATCCTCCGCTGCAGTCCAGGTCACGCCCCGCGCATAAGCCGGGGCCGAATTTGTAATAACGCCGCACATCATAGCATGGGGCCAATAATTCGACAAGCTATTAATGGGAAAAACTTTATAAAAATTGGGGGATCTAGAACCGATCACGAAAAAGAAGGTAAACCAGCGAGTAAATGATGCCGATCAACCCGCCGACGATCACCTGGATCGTGGTATGGCCGACCAGTTCCTTGAGCTCCTCATCGGTGATGGGATGGCCGGTAAAGAGCGTCTGCACGATCTGGTTGATGACACGCGCCTGTTTGCCACTTTCCTGGCGTACGCCGCGTGCGTCGTACATGACGATGAGGGCGAGCACAGTAGCGACGGCAAAGGCGGCACTGTCGAGACCATATTGATAGCCGCATACTGTGGCCAGGCTGGTGACCATGGCCGAGTGGCTGCTGGGCATACCGCCGGTGGCTCCAAGCACACGCCAATCGAGGCGGCCGGTCTGGATCCAGTCGGCCAGCATTTTGTAGACCTGGACGCCAAGCGCCACTGAGATCGGCAGCCAAAGAGCGGCGTTGCTGAACAGCGCACGCATGGCTAATTATCTTGCCAGCCCTCAAACGCCTTGGTCTGGTCACCGGGAGCATCGGGCCCTTGCCACTGGCGGACCCGGAGTTCGGCATCGGCCAGTTTGCGGGCGCACAGGTTAGCCAACGCCACGCCCTGCTCATACAGAGCTAGGGTCTGTTCGAGCGGCAAATCGCCATTTTCAAGCTGCGCCAGGACAATCTCGAGTTCGGCAAACGCCTGGTCGTAGGTCAAAGCATCGTAAGAGTTGGACATTGCATCTTCTTTCGCGGCTAAAGTCAGAAAAGTCCAGGTAGTTTGGATAAGTATCGTGTGAAGCAGAAAGTTCACACATTTTGAGTACTTGCAGTATACCAAACACCCTACGCACGCGAGGAAACACCGGTTCGGTGTAGAATAGGCGCAGCGTTTTCTGGCATGCTTCCAGGAAGCGTTCTAGGAAAGGATATTCATATGCTAGTGGATGGCGCGCAGGGGATAACAGACGATCAGAGCACAGGTCGTCCGGCCGTGGTGTGCCTGGAGCCTGACCTGTTCTTTGGGGCGCGCTTGGACGATGTCATTCGCGCGTGCGGCGGCCAGCCGATCATTGTCGACACGCCGGATGAGTTTGTCGCCGCCGTCGATCGCTATTTCCCAGTGCTGGCCTTGCTCGACCTGAATGTGGCAGGTGAGTGGGAGATGGCGATTCGCCGCTGCAAGCTGCGCCCGCATACGGCACAGACGCCGATCTTCGCCTTTGGCAGCCATGTTGAAGTGGAGACGCTCAAGCGGGCGCGGCAGGCAGGGGCAGATCATGCCTGGGCGCGTTCCAAGATGATGGAAGAACTGGTGCCGGTCGTCCAGCGCCATGTGCAGCCCCCCGTCGTCTATCCCGCCGGCTGGGATGCGCCGTTGAGCGAGCTGGCACGGCACGGCATCGAGGAGTTCAACGCCGGCGAGTACTTTGAGCAGCACGAATGGTTGGAGAAGGCCTGGCTTGAGGAGCAGCGCCCTATTCGTGAGATGTACCAGGGCATTCTCCAGATCGGTGTTGGTTTTCTGCAAATCGAGCGCGGCAATTGGACGGGGGCGATCAAGCTGCTGCGGCGCGGGCTGCCACGCCTGCGCGCCCTGCCCCCTATTTGCCAGGGGATTGATATTGCCGCGTTCCGGGCGGCAAGCGAGGCAATCCACGCCGAGTTGGTCGCATTGGGACCGCAGAGGCTGCAGGAGTTCGACCAGGCGAAATTTCCAAAGATTCGCCTGGTGTGACGTAGTGCCAGGCAGCAGCGCCAGTACTGTGTCAAGAGCAATTGTTTAGTGCGCACGCCTACGTGCGCTTCTCACGGCGTCGCAGGGGACACACCGCGGCTGTGTGCCGTCACTCCAGGATCAAGCTGTAGCCGCCATCCAGTTCGATCGTCTGCCCGACGATCATGCGTGCTTCCTCGCTGCAAAGCCAGGCCGTCACGTTACCGACATCCTCGGGGGTAACGAGGCGGCCGGCAGGGGTGTGCTGCTCGGCGTGGGCGATCATGGCGTCGCGGCGAGGAAAGAAGTCAAGCGCGCCTGTGAGGACGACGCCCGGGCTGATGCAGTTGGCGATGATGTTCTCCCGGGCAAGTTCGACGGCTAGGTAACGGGTCGCGGCTTCGATGGCAGCCTTACTGACGCCCACGACCCCATACTCGGGGAAAACGCGGCGGCTGCCGATGCTGGTGATGGTGATGATACGCCCCCACCCCTGTCGCCGCATATAAGGCACGGCGGCCTGGGCGCCAAACAGGATGCTGCGGGCGTTGATGTTGAGCGTCCAATCCCATGCCTTGGCGTCGATGTCGGTAATCGGCTTGATCACGCCGCTGGCAGCGTTGCCGACAAAGATATCCACGCCGCCCAACCGGCCGGCGGCTTCGTCCACCAGGCCGCGGATTTCGTCCTCCTTGGCGACATTGGCCTTGATGACGGCGGCCTTGACGCCAAGCGCCTCAGCCTCAGCAGCGGTCTGCTCGGCGTCCTCGCGGTGGCGAAAGTAGTTGACGGCGACGTTGCAGCCGCGCTGCGCAAGCGCCAGGACAATGCCGCGGCCAATGCCGCGGCCGCTGCCAGTGATGACGGCGGTTTTGCCGGAGAGGTTAGGCGTCATAGGGTGCGGAATATACTTATCTGCCGGCGAGTTGGAAAATCTTCTCGCGGGTTTCACGCCACGAGATCTTGCTAAGTCCCAGCTTCTGGCGCAGGCGTTCTTCGGGCATCCCGGTGCGATAGTCGCGCACGGCACAGGTCCAGCGCAGGGTCTCGAAACCGACCTGGATGTTGCGGATACCGGCCTTCTGTCCCACTTCGTCGAGCACATACTCGAGGTTGCGCGGCGTGCAGTCGAAGAGGAAGTCGACCGGCTTGTACTGGTCGACGTATTGGTTAAAGACCGGTGTGATGGTCTGGTTGAGCGCAAGGATGCGGTTCTTGTGTGCCTGCTCCTCCCCGGCGTAGCGGATCGTCACTTCCGGCGCCTGGGGGCGTTCGAAGTTGAAATCGGTGACCAGCAGGCGCGAGCACTCGGCCTTTTTCATGCCGGTTTGCAGCAGCAGGCTCACCAGCATATAGGGCCGTGCATCGGGGCTGTTACGGGACCAGAGATAATCCTGGGCGGCGCGCACGAGACGGCTGATATCCTGGTCGCGCAGGATAACCGGCAAAGGCGGGCGCGCCGGCTGCTGGGCGACGGGCTCCGCAGGATCGGTGCCCAGCACGCCAATACCGTGCAGCCAGCCAAAGAAGACCTTGATCGACGTGATGCGGCGCGCCAGCGTCTTGGCGCTGCAAGGAATATTGCGCTCACTCTGCATCCACGCCAAATAATCTTCCAGATTCTGCGTGCTGATCTGGTAAAGCTTGACGTCGCTCTCCATAAAGCCGGAGAGGATCTTGAGATCGTTGCGAAAAGCCTTGATCGTGTTTTCGCTGAAGCCCTTGCGCAGCATGTATTCGTCAAAGGCAGCGATGCCCGCCGCAAGCGTGCTGTTGGCACGCAGGGGCGGGGTCAGGACCATGTCTTGGCCTGTATCTTGCTCTGCGTCTTGGGTCGTGCTACCACCGGCAGGGGTGATGTCAGGTTCACTTATTGGGTCGGCCATACCATCCTCCAACTCGGAAGAGATTTCGTATAGTTGGTAATCAGTATAGGACGCCGCCGCCCCAATGTCAAACACTTGTTCGGTTTTTCGCTCAGGCCAGGTGGAAAACCTCCTGCAGTTCCACCAGCATCTGGTCGGGACGCGCATTGTTCGGCGACTCGAAGTAGGGCGCCATATACTCCTGCCAACGCGCGTTGACTTCGGTTGCCGCCATCTGGGCATTGGCGGTGGCTAAGTCCACCGGAGTCTCGAAGTAGCCAAAGAGGAGCCCGTCCTCCGCCATGAAGAGCGAGTAATTGTGCCAGCCGGCCGCACGCAGCGCGTCCAGCATCTCCGGCCACACCTGTTCGTGGTGGCGCTGGTATTCTTCGATCTTGTCCTGCTTGACCTTGAGGATAAAGCCGACACGATTCATAGGTGAGTCCTTTCGAGCAAAACGTGCGAGGCTCGCCCCGGCCGGCTCCCTGTTGGAACGGCATGTTGGGGCGAGCCAGGCACGGGGGCGTCAGCCGATGACAACCAATTCAAGGTCGAGGAGGCGGGCCAGCTTGCGGATCTTGTTGACCTGGCGGCCGACGCCCAGGGCGCAGTGATGCGTAGGCCCCTGCTCGGACCAGTTGTTCATAAACTCGGCGGGGTCGAGACTGAACTTGAGGCGCGAGTTGGTGTTGCCGATCTCCAGTCGAGGGCCGGGGATCGATTCGCCTTCGGCGGCCAACAGCTTGAGACGTCCGTCAGCCGTCTGCGTCATACCAAGAATCGTGACGGGACCAGTCTGGACATTGAACTCGACGGAGAGACCGTAGCCGCGCTTACCATGGAAGAGGCCCAGGCCGCGCAGCAGCGGTTTCCCCGAGGCGATGGCCACGTGGCCGGGGCCGTCGTGGCCCATGAGAATGAAGTCCTCATTGAAGTCCATGGCGTAGAACTCGGTGTACGAACCGCCCGCGCCCAGCCGGTCCATGATGAGCATGGCCATACAGGTCTTGAGGTCGCCCTCGCCCGAGGCCGGCACACCGCGCGCCGTGAGCAGCGAGTTACCGACGATCAGCGATGCCCCCAACTCTTCACTTTCGTTGCCGTTGAGGCCCCGGTAGTAATAAGTCAGGCCGTTGAGGTCGAAGTCCTGCGACCAGCTTGTCCAGGCCGGCGGCCACACGGGCCGACCAGCGCAGCGCCTCATCCGTGACGGGCATGGAGATCTTGTCTTTGCCGGGCGCAGCAAGTTCGAACGTGCGCTTGATCTCGGCGATCTTGGCCTGCACCTCGTCCTCCTGCACCGCCTGGACGCGTGCCTGGAGGTCGTCGATCTCCAGCACCTCGACGTGGGCACCGAGCTGGGCGTGATGCATGGTGAAGTCCGAATACATATCGAGCATGCCGGGGTACGTGTGGCCAAGAAAGCCGATACGGCTGTAGTTGAGTTCGCGCATAACGCCGGCCGCCTGTACCCACTCCTCGATCTCACGCCAGGCGCGGTCGTAGTACTGTTGGGCGTGGCCTGCGGCGGGGTTGAGCAGGCCAGTGACGACGTTGAACTGGATGCGGCTGCGGGCGAAGGCGTTGGAGATCTCGGGTACGCAGCAGGCACAGCACGCCGAAAGCCATTCGCCTGTACCGGTATTGGGGTAGTCGAGCGCCGGGAGGGGCTGCAGGTTGAGGATCAACACTGGCGCCTTGCGGCGCTGCACAGCCGGCAGCACCTGGGATGAGGTCGAATAGGTGCCAACGTAGCAGATGATCAGGTCCACGTTGGCCTGTGCAAACTGGTCGCCGGCCTTGACAGCCGCCTGTGCTGTATCGACCAGCCCGGCCGAGACAACCTCACCGCCCATCTGTGCCAGGCGTTCCTCGACCGTGCGCTGGTAGCCTTCCAGCTGTTCCTTCAAACCTTCGAACTGCGGCCAGTAGGCGGCCAACCCGATTCCAAACACGCCTACTTTGGCGGCGTTCCGCGTGTTACTCATGGCGGACTCCTTCTACTCAATAGCTGAGGGTGCGCGGCACTTAATAATATGTACGAATGTGCGAAGCTCGCCCTGCCAGACTGGGCATAGTCCTGCACAGCATGCGACATTTGATAAGAATCGCTGATTCTTGGTCCGAGATTGGTGCTTAATGTAGCAGACAGCATCGCGCACTGTCAACAGCAGCAGAAAGCGTCAAGGCAGGCGCCGGCTGCGCCAGGCAACCGGCTCCAAACACCACCACAATTTTATTGTGTTATAATTGGTAAGTGTTCCCATCAGACCTTAGAGCGGAGGACATGGCCATGAAAATGTTGCGACTGATCGCGCCGGTGTGTCTTAGTTTGGCAATATCAGTAGTGCTGCTGTCGGCCATGCAAACAGCGTACGCGGCGGACGGCGACTATACAGTCTGCCCGGCCGGCCCGCCGCAGTGTAGCTACAAAAGCATCCAGGCTGCAATCGATGCAGCACCGCCGGACGGCGTCATCCTCGTGGCAAAAGGTGTATACAAGGACTTGCATGACCGCCCGCGCTTTGGTGCGCCTGGCGATGAAGCCGTTACCCAGATCGTCTACATCACCAAGTCACTCACGCTGCGCGGGGGCTATCTGGCCCCCGACTTTGATGCACCACCCGATCCCACCGCGAATCCGTCTGTGTTGGACGCTCAAGACAAGGGGCGCGTGGCCTATCTTCTTGGTGCCCTCGAGCCGATTACGGTAGAGATCTCCGGTTTTCAGATAATGAACGGCCTGGCGTCAGGTGGAGAACAGCTCTTCGGCGGCCGTGATGCCGGCGGCGGGCTCTACGTGGTATCGACAACGCTGCGCCTTGAGAACAGCGTCGCGATGAGCAACACGTCGTATGCAAGTGCCGCCGGAATATATTTGTATCACAGCAACGCTACGGTGCAGGGTAGTCGAATTGTGGGCAACAGGGTCTATGGCATGTCGGCGGTCAACTGCTGCACTGGAGGAGGCATTGTCAGCGACTGGAGTAACAGTGTCCTGCTCAATAATGTCATTTCTGACAATTCGGCCGAATTAACGGGGGGCGTCGACTGCTGGAACGGCAAACTGATAATGGTCAACAACGTCATATCAGGCAACGCCGGAATGGAAGGCAGCGGGGGCGTGCTGGTTGTCTTAAGTGATGCAATCATCCGCAGCAACAAATTTGTTAACAACATCGGGAGTGGGCTGTGGATCTGGCACAGCGCTGGCGAGAACGTTATTGCCTACAACGAATTTGAGGGCAACTTAGGTGGCGTCCGTATCGGACCAAACTCATTCGGTCCACCAGACAGTTCGGCTCTTGTGGCAGGCAATCGCTTTGTTGGCAATGGCTATGTAGGACTTAGCATCGACTTGCAGCCAAACGTCCGCGCGGTTAACAACGTTTTCCTGGGCAATTCTGCCAGCGACAGTGCGGCCGTGCGCATCGGTGGCGCAGCAGTTGACATGCTCCACACAACAGTGGCGGGATTACCCGGTCATGCCGGGATGGGCATCCAAGTCGCCTTTGGAGTTGCGGGCACAAGCCCAAGCTCGATCGTCACGCTTACCAATTCGATCATCTCCGGCCAGAGCGTCGGTATCAGCGTAGCCCAGGGGGCAAGCGCAACTGTTGCAGGCGTTCTGTGGCAGGGCAACAGCATGAATGTCGACAACTCTGGGACGTATGTTGAGAGCGGGGGAATCACCGGCGCCCCAAAGTTCGCAGCCGATGGCTACCACCTGCTGGTGGGTTCCGCGGCTATCGACGCAGGAATTAACGCAGGCGTATCAGACGATATCGACCAGTTCCCGCGGCCCTACCAGGCACCGGACCTGGGTGCAGACGAATACTGGCCAGCGCGCCGCGCTGCAGTGGATGTACGCGCCGGCTGTTCTAAACGGAAAGTAGCACCCCTCCTGACTTGGCGCTCGCCGGCACCATGATGGTGCCGGCGAGCGCCAAGCCAGGTGCAGGTACAAGAACTCAGAACGTCAGCAGGCCGGCGCCGAAAGCGGCGGCGAAGACGAGAGAGACGATAGACATCAGCTTGATCAGGATGTTGAGCGAAGGCCCGCTGGTATCCTTGAAGGGGTCGCCAACGGTGTCGCCGACGACGGCAGCCTTGTGCGCAGCGGAGCCCTTGCCGCCCATCTCACCCGCTTCGATGTACTTCTTGGCGTTGTCCCAGGCGCCACCGGCATTGGCCATCATGACGGCCAGCAAGAAGCCCGCCGCAGTGGCGCCGATCAGCATGCCCGCCAGCGCTTCTTTGCCGAGGATAAAGCCGACCAGCAGCGGCGAAGCCACGGCCAGCACGCCGGGGAGGATCATCTCACGCAAGGCGCTGCGCGTGCTGATGTCGACGCAGCGCGCATAGTCCGGCTGGGCAGTCCCTTCCATGATACCGGCAATTTCCTTGAACTGGCGGCGCACCTCGAGCACGATCTCCTTGGCCGCGCTGGCCTACGGCCGTCATGGTCAGAGCAGAGAACAGGAACGGCAGCATGGCGCCGATCAGCAGGCCGGGCAGCACGGTCGGGCGCAGCATGTCCAGCGTGGTCATGCCGGCTGCCTGCATGTAGGCGCCAATCAGCGCCAAGGCCGTGAGCACGGCCGAGCCGATGGCAAAGCCCTTGCCGGTGGCAGCGGTGGTGTTGCCGAGGCTGTCGAGCGCGTCCGTGCGCTCGCGCACATAAGGAGGCAGACCGCTCATCTCGGCGATGCCGCCGGCGTTGTCGGCCACAGGGCCATAAGCATCGGTCGCCAGGGTGACGCCCAGCGTGCTCAACATACCGACGCCGGCCAGGGCGACAGCATATAGGCCGCCGGTGATACCCATGTCGGGGTCGCCAGTGATGCCAAACCAGAGCGCAAATAGGATGGCTGATGGCGACCACCAGTACCGGGGCAGCGGTGCTGTTCATACCGACCGCCATACCCTGGATGATGATGGTCGCAGCACCTGTCTCGGCGGCGTCGGCGATCGACTGGGTGGGCTTGTTGGTGTAAGACGTGTAGTACTCGGTAAAGTAGGCGATAGCGTTGCCGGCGATAAGACCGATCAGGATCGCCCAGAAGTAGTTAAAGGATACACCGGACAGCAGCACCAGGAGCGCCGAAAGCACCAGCACGATACCCGAGGACGCCCAGACCGAGCGCCGCAGCGTGCCAAGCAGTTCCTCCTGGGTGGCATTTTCCTTGGTCTTGACCAGGAAGGAACCGATCAGAGAGGCGATGATGCCGCCGGCTGCGATCAGGAAGGGGAGACCGACATAAGCATACGGGCTGGCCGAGGCTGACGTCATCACGACGCCCAGCGAGGCGGCGGCAATGATCGAGCCCACGTAGCTCTCGAAGAGGTCGGCGCCCATGCCGGCCACGTCGCCCACGTTGTCGCCCACGTTGTCGGCGATCACGGCGGGGTTGCGGGCGTCATCCTCGGGAATGCCGGCCTCGACCTTGCCCACCAGGTCGGCGCCGACGTCGGCTGCCTTGGTGTAGATGCCGCCGCCGACACGGGCAAAGAGGGCGATGCTGGTCGCGCCGAAACCAAAGCCGGCGATGTAGGTGATATCGTTCTGGATGTCGCCGCTAAAGAGCAGGTACACGAGTGACAGCCCCAACAAGCCGAAGCTGACCACCGCCATGCCCATGACCGAACCGATGCAAAGGCCACGCGCAGGCCGTCGTTGAGACTGCGCACGGCGGCGGCGGCGGTGCGCACGTTGGAGCGCACGGCGACATACATGCCGAGGTAGCCGGTCGCAGCCGAGATCACCGCGCCGACAATAAAGGCCAAGGCCGTCTGCCAGTTCAGGAAAGCGGCGATTACCAGCGCCACGATGACCACAAAAGCCGTCAGATAGGTGTATTCGCGGCGCAGGAAGGCGGATGCGCCGACCTGTATGGCGCCGGCAATTTCGCGCATCGTCTGGTTGCCCTGGTCTTCACGCAAGACGCGCCGCATCTGCCAGACGACAAAGCCGATGCCGACGAGGCTGAACAGTAACGCCAACACAACCGAAGCAGTCCCTTGCAGCAAGGTAATCCCCCTTATTCTGTATGCCTGTTTCAGGATGTTAAAGTTTTGTATCGAAACTGCCGCTATTGTACCGGCGGCAGGGCCGATCCCCCAAGAGTTGTCGATCTTTTGCAGCAGCATCTCGTCGCCACGATATGCTAAAATGGAGAAAGATGATGAACAGTCACCAGCACGACAAGGCACAACGGCAGATTTATGTAGACCATGCGGCGACGACACCGGTTGCCCCCGAGGTACTGGACGCCATGCTGCCGTACTTCAGCGAGTTTTTCGGTAATCCTTCCAGCATTCACCGCATTGGACGGCGGGCAAATGTAGCGCTGGAGAACGCACGGCGCTCGATAGCAGGCCTACTCGGGGCCAAGCCTGGCGAGATCGTATTTACAGGCTGCGGCAGCGAAAGCGACAACGCCGCCCTGCGCGGCATCGCCCACGCCCGCCGCGTGAAAACCGGCGCCACGCGGATCGTGACGACACCGATCGAGCACCACGCGGTCTTGACGACAGCAGAGGACCTGCGCGATCACTATGGCTTTACACTGACATTGCTCCCTGTCGACAGTGCAGGACGCATCGACCTCGCAGCATGCGAACAAGCGCTGGGCGACGGCAGCGAGATTGCACTGGTCAGCGTGATGCTCGCCAACAACGAAGTGGGCACTATCCAGCCGCTCGCAGAAGTAGGACGGCTGTGCCGGGCACGCGGCGTGCCGCTGCACACGGATGCAGTCCAGGCTGCGGGCAAGCTGCCGCTGCAGGTTGACCAGCTGCAGGTGGATGCCTTGAGTGCTGGCGCCCACAAATTCTACGGCCCCAAGGGGACCGGCTTTCTTTACTTGCGGAAGGGAACGCCGTTCTGGCCGCAGCAGACGGGTGGCAGCCACGAAGGCGGGCGGCGCGCCGGTACCGAAAATGTGCCGCTGATCGCCGGGATGGCGAAAGCGCTCGAACTGGCCGAGGCCGAGCGCGAGCAGGAAATGGCGCGCCAGTGCCCCCTGCGTGAACGGCTGATCGAGGGTATTCTGGCAACCGTTGGCGATGTCACGTTGACAGGCTCCCGCACAGAACGGCTAGCCAATCATGCCAGCTTCATCGTGCGCGGTGCCGACGCCGAAGGTATGCTCATTGCTCTTGACATGGCGGGCATCGCCGCCAGCAGCGGCAGTGCCTGTTCCAGCGGTGCGCAGCGCCCCAGCCACGTGCTAGAGGCGATGGGCATTGGCGCGGCCGACGCTGCCGGCGCCCTACGTTTCAGCCTCGGCCGCAGCAGCACCGAGGAGGATATAGACTATATTGTCACTACCCTCCAGGCAATCGTGCCACGCATTCGCAGCTAGGGAGCCCGAAAACCGCGGTTTACGGTTGTGAGATCGGGTTGTGCCACATATTTATAGCCTACCCCGCGCACCGTTACGACGCGCTTGGGATGGCTCGGATCGGTTTCGATCTTGGTGCGCAGGCGGCGCACAGCCAACTCGACCAGGTTGAGGTTGTCGCTGCCGCTGTACCCCCAGACTGCCTGCAGCAGTTCCTCTTTGCTTGTCGGACGCTCGCCGCGCTTGGCCAGGAAAGCAAGAAGCGCGAACTCGGTAGGCGTCAAATCGGCCGGCTGGCCGGCCACGTCGGCGCGCTGTTCAGCGTTGTAGATATGCAGGTCGCCATAGGTAGCAACTTCAAAGGCGGTGCCGCCCAACAGGTGGATGGCGCGGCGCAGCACGGCCTGGATACGCGCTTCCACTTCCTTGAAGTTGAAGGGCTTGGCGATATAGTTGTCTGCTCCCAATTCAAAGCCGCGCACCACGTCTTCCTGGCGGTTCATCGCCGTCAACATAATAACCGGTACATCGGAAAAGGCACGCAGTTCGCTAAGCAGCGTGAAGCCATCCATGTCCGGCATCACCACGTCGAGCATGACCAGGTCGAAGTACTCGCTTTCCAGCATGGCCAAGGCCGTGCGCCCATCGGCAACCGCCTCGACTGTATAGCCAAACCGGCGCAGAGAGAGCGCCATCAGGTCACGCATCAGGCGTTCGTCGTCCACAACCAAAATATGTACATCGCTGTTTACCCACTCGCACGTCATGGGCGAAATGTACTCCGTCGAGAATGCGGCAGTTGGTGCCGTAGTAGTGGCGGTTATGTCAGTATTCATGCTGGTTTCATAGCCCCAAATGGCTCTTTCCACATTTAGCCGCTCGTATTCCGTAAGCTGTACTTCAGGCAATTATAGGGTAGCACATGCCGCGAGGGAGGCAACGGGCATTTGTAGCAAACGACAGGAACACGCGTCCGCAAATTGTCATATTTCTGTAAGCGAGACGGCTGCTGTTGATGATTTATAGCAGTTGCAAGCCTTGTTGCGGCTGTGCTATACTGGACACATCAGGATTGCTCCCTAGCGTCCCTCCATACTTAGGTTCAAACTGTATCTGTTTGACAACAAGGAGAAAAAACTGAATGGCAAGTGTGACGTTTGACCATGTCTTCAAGCGGTACGGCGATGTCACGGCGGTCAACGACCTGAACATTCACGTCGAAGACAAGGAATTCCTCGTCTTCGTCGGTCCGTCGGGTTGCGGCAAGACGACGAGCCTTCGCTTGTTGGCAGGCCTCGAAGAGATCACCGAAGGCAACATCCTGATCGGCGATCGCGTCGTCAACGATGTGCCGCCCAAGGATCGCGACATCGCCATGGTGTTCCAGAGCTACGCTCTGTATCCCCACATGAGCGTCTACGACAACATGGCTTTTGGCCTCAAGCTGCGCAAGACGCCCAAGGCCGAGATCGACCGCCGCGTGAAGGAAGCCGCCGAGATTCTGGACATTGGCCACCTGCTGGACCGCAAGCCCAAGCAGCTCTCCGGTGGTCAGCGCCAGCGTGTGGCCGTAGGTCGTGCCATCGTGCGCGAGCCGGCCGTGTTCCTCTTTGACGAGCCGCTGTCCAACCTGGATGCCAAGCTGCGCGTGCAGACGCGTGCCCAGCTGACCCGCCTGCACCAGCGCCTCGCCACCACCTTCATCTACGTGACGCACGACCAGGTCGAAGCCATGACCATGGCCTCGCGCATCGCCGTCATGAAGGATGGCTTGCTGCAGCAGATCGACACGCCGCAGGTGCTCTACGATCATCCGGGCAACGTGTTCGTTGCCGGCTTCATCGGCAGCCCGAGCATGAACTTCTTTGACGCCACGCTCGTCGAGAGCGACGGCAAGCTGGAGATCAACGCCGGCGGCTTCCGCCTGGAAGTGCCGCCCGCCAAGGTTGAAGAGTGGCGCCCGCACAAGGGCAAGCAGATCATCTTCGGCATCCGCCCGGAAGACATCCACGCCAAGCCGTATGTGGCGCCTGGCATTCTCGAGTCCGACATGCCGGCCAAGGTCGACGTGATTGAAATGATGGGCAACGAGATCTTCTTGTACCTGTTCACCCGTGACAACAAGCAGTTCATCGCCCGTGTCGACCCGCGTGTACGCGCCCAGACCGGCGACGACATCCAGTTGGCCGTGAACATGGCGAACGCCCACATCTTCGACCCGAAGACAGAAGTAAGCCTGGCAGGCTGAGCCTGCCGATGCCCACCGCCGGTAGTAGGGAGACAGCTTATGCTGGAGCCCGGTCCTCGGCGGCGTGGTCATCACCCGAGCGCATAAGGAAGCATCCCTGATACGCACAGCGGGGGCAGGCATCGGCTAGATGCCTGCCCCTTGTCTTTGTACGATCGGTCGTGCGACAAGCAGTTCTTTCACACCTGTTCTTTCACAACAAACGTGTGGGCGCTAGCCCAAAATATCCCAAGGTGGCTCCTATGAACGAGAAGCTGGAAGTTCCCCTGGAAGCCGCAGCACGTTTGCTCCGCCAAGCAAAACGAATTGTATGCCTGACCGGCGCGGGCGTAAGCGCCGAATCTGGTGTCGCTACTTTTCGCGACACTTCTGATGGCCTGTGGTCACGATTTGACCCTCAGCAGTTGGCCTCACAGGAAGGATTTGCGGCCAACCCCGGTATGGTCTGGCAGTGGTATATGCACCGCCTGATGGCAGTCGAGAGTGCGCAGCCTAATGACGGCCATCGGGCACTGGCGCAGCTTGAGCACAGCGCTCCCTCTCTCACAGTCGTGACACAGAACGTAGATGATCTGCACGAACGGGGCGGCAGCCGGCGCGTGCTGCACCTGCACGGTCGCATCAACCGTTTCCGCTGCAACGTCTGCGGCTTCGAGCACGAACTGCTGCCCGCCGAGAAACGGGCGGCACGCCCACCGCGCTGCCTGAGCTGCGGCGGCGCAGTGCGCCCGGACGTGGTCTGGTTTGGCGAGCCGCTGCCAGGCCGCATTCTGGACAAAGCCTGGCACGAAAGCGAACGCTGCGACGTATTTTTGCTCGTGGGCACCAGCGGCGTCGTCTATCCCGCCGCGCATCTGCCGCTCGTAGCCCAGCACCACGGCGCCGCCGTGATCGAGATCAATCCCGAAGCAACGCACCTTTCGGAGCGCGCCGATGTGTGTCTGCCGGCGCGCAGCGGCGTGATCTTGCCGCATCTGCTGCAGCTAGCGGCTGAACCGCAGCGCGCCTAGTACCTCGTCAGAGCCATCGTTTAGTGCGCACGCCCACGTGCCGCTACTCTGGCACGTGGGCGTGCAGGGTATCTAACCGGATGTCACATTGCGCTGTGGGGCAGACCAGTCCAGCCACCCTTCGGCGACAGTCGTCGCCTGCTCTGCGCCATCGACATGGAGAGTAAGCGGCAGCGGCGGCGTACCTGACTGGCGCTGGAATAGCAAGCGATAGTTGTCGGGCGTAATATCTGCCGGCAAGCGGTAGGTAAACGATACCTGCTGTTCGCTCGCAGGCGGCAGCACGAAAAAGCCCGCAAACTCGTGGGTGCCGCGTCTCGCCGCGACGGCTGATGATGCTTTCTCCCTCGATCCCCTTCGCCGTGACAAGCTCGCTGCCCGCCGGTGCAAACACCCGCACGTAGTCGAAATAGCAGCGTGCAATCATATCGCTGTAGGAAGTCCCGTAGCGCGGCGACTGGTCGCAGCCGGGATCAGGCGTCGTAATGGGATGTGTGTAGCTAATCGTTACTGTTGCCAAGGCCGGTTGGTCCGGGCCTTTGGGCCAGGTCACGCTGTAAGCCAGCGATCGCTCGATGGCGGCGTCGACCTTGTTGTAGCCCATGTTGGTATCGACGACCGCCAGGAAGTCAGCGCCAGGCTGGGGGTGGAGCCCGCCGTCCCAGCGCGCTTCTACCATCACGTTCTGCACCTGTGGATTGTTCACCCAGATTTGGATCGAGCGTTCGTCCATGGCGGCCTGTACGGCAGTCAGCAGTGCACCGTAGTTGACATCTCCACCTTGAATCCGGTTCAGCGCTTCGCGCGCGATCGCCGGGATGAAGTCCTTACGCTGTCCAAACCATTCGTTGTTCATACCGGCAGCGATGCTCGTGCTGGCGCCGACCGGTTTCTCCCAGAAACGGATGACCTGCTGTTCGATGTTGTCGCTCGTAATTGGCTCGTCCGCGCCCGGCACGTCCAGCGCACCCAGGGCACCAATAAGACGCTTGACGGCATTGAGGTCTACGGTAAACACGCCGTCGACCTGCGTGCCGGTCTCCTGAGCATACAGCGCACGTGCGACCTGTGCCGTCGTCGGGAAATCCGGCGACCAGTTCGCATCACGCATCACCAGGAGCGGGATGTCCATAAACTGCTGCATAGCCTGCGGCGCCGGCGGATAGGTGCCACGGTCGCTGTACAAGGCATAGCTGTCCTCAAAATCAAAGTCCGTCAAGCGGCCGCCGTCGACGGACACCCGGCCCACTGCGGCGATGAAGCCGCCGGTTGCACGCAGTTCGTCCCGATTTTGCACCAACACCAGGTAGGTGCGTGGGCCTTCCATACCCAGCAGCCACGGCAGCGACGGCCCCAACCGTGCGCCAACCTCGCCGATCGACAGTTCGCCTTCCCAGCTGCTGCCGCCGGAGAGAGCGGCCTGTGCTCTAGACCAGCCTACGGCAGCGACTGCCAACAGGACAAAGACACTGAACCAACGCAAAATCCGCCAAAGTTTGGTTATCATATTAGTCATTTAGTCTCCATAAGGGGCCAACCTGCGTGACATCTGTCTGCGCAATATTGGCAGGCATTTGTGCAAAATAGATTGGCCGTTTTCCCCGGTTTGCCGCAACAACGGCATCCACAGACTGCGCGATTCCAGGTATCTCAGGGTGTAAGTCCCCCTGCAAACGACGATACCAGTCGAATTGATACAGCGACTCGTTTATCGGCGTGACACCCTCCAGCTCTCGGCTGCCCCATGCGCCATACCACAAGGCGAACGTCTCACGATCGTCAAGTGTGACGACGATGCTGGTGGGCTCCAACGTGGCTTTTACCTGCTGCAAGTAATCACGCGCCACCTGGTCGCCCGCGAGCGAACTATCATCCCAATGCCACACGGCCAAGAGTATCAGCCCGAGACAGGCGACGCCTGCCACCAGCCAGCCAGCAGCCGCTCGGCTGCGCTGAGAACTGGTCTTCCGGCCTGGAAAGCCGCTGCGCAACCCACCCATCGATTTGCGCCAGGCCCACTGCAAGCCAGAGGGCCATTATCCAACCGACGGGCAGCAAGTAGATGTCACTGTCACGCGTGTAGTAGGCTAAGGCATAGGCGCTTACCGGCGTAACCCACAGGAGGCTGAAGTTGCGCAGGTAACCGGCCGTTCGATCCCAGTGCGCAAGGCCGATCAAGGCGACGGCCAGCCCTACGGGCGTGTACTGCGCCGTGACCGTGTAAGCCCAGCCTGCCAGGCGCGAGAGCAGCGAACTTGCAGGTGAAGCAAACAGGTAACCACGATAGGCAGCGCCGCTTACCAGCCACCAAAAGCCATCCCAGTTGTCAGCGTAGCCCCAGTTGACCGGGGGTGCCGCGGCGGCTGCCAGCGGGATGCGAAGATAGAGCAGTGCGCCAAGCAGCAGCCCCAGCCCAAATGCACCGGCAATCAGCAGTGCCAGCCGCCAATGTCCGCCGGGCTGGCGTTCTGAGCAGCCGATTCCTTTGTACCCATAAGATGTAAAAAGCGGCCGGCAGCAGCAACACAAACGTCAAATGGTTGGCGACGCCCAACGCTACCGTAATTACAACATACCACAGTTTTTCGGGATGTACCAAGACGCCCCACCCCAACAGCGCCAACAGCAAGGAGTGGAGGGCATACACTTCGGCGATCACTGCCTGCTGCCAGAGCAGCGGAGATACTGCCCAAGCAAGCGCAGCCAGTGCCGCCCAAAGCGATCCATGGCGGTTCTGACGCAGTAAGTGCCGGGCAGTCAGATATGTCACGCCTGCACTCAGCGCTGCGCACAAGGCGCTGAGCAGCGCACCACGCCAGTTCAGGTCACTCGGGGGCAGCACAAGGCCTATGAACGCCAACCAGGTCTGCAAGAGCAGCATATAAAGGGGATAGCCAGGCGGGTGCGGAACACCATTGACGATTGCCGCTGTCACCAGTTCGCCGCCATCGGCGCCTTGGTGTGCCCAGGTGAGACCAGGTGCCAGTGAGAAAAGATAGAGCAGAAATGCAGCCGCACTGACCCCTGCGGCTACAACAGCATTCAGAGCCGAATGCATCGCTTCTGACTGGCGCGCGTCTTGCACTGGTTCACCAGCGGGGGCGTGGGGCATAACAGGTGAAGATGGTGGCAGATGAGGCATTGCCGCAGAGTTGTACATAAAAGGGGCGCAGCCCGGCTCTCGCCCAGCCACGCCCCTACCAGGACCCGTACGGGTCGGCTTACCAGAACTCGGGCAGCAGAGACGGCGGCATACCGATGGTGATGCCGGTGCTGGCCGTCTCGCCGTTGCCGGCTGTGACCGACGCCAGGTTGGCAAAGGTAGTGCCGTTCGGAATATCGTCGGCTACGCGCGACGCGCACCGTGGCAGAGACCGATGCACCGGCCGGCAGTGCGGCCCAGGTCGCCGTGACAGCCGGGCTGCCGGCGGCCTGGCTTACTTCACCGGCGGAACCTGCGGTGGCGACGATCAACGACAGCGGAGCAGGCAGTTCGCTGCTCAGCACGACGTCCGTGAGGTCCTCGCTGCCGTCGTTGCTCACAGTGTAGATCAGGGCTATCTCACGTCCCTGCACGGCAAACGGCGGCTGCTGGGCGATGGCAACGGTCAAAGCACCCGTGCCTGTGGCGGCGCCAGCTTGCGCGCCATCACCGGTGGCGGTCGATGCTTCGGTTCCGCCGGCAGCAGAGGTATCAGTGTCGGTCCCAGCCTGGCCGTCGCTACCCACCTCGGGCAGATCGCCGGCAGCAAAGGCCGGGGTAATAAACTGGGCGCTTACCCAACCGTTGCTGGCCGGCGTGCCAATGCAGCAGACGTACAGCCAATCGCCGCCGGCATTGCGGCCCAAAACGGTGACCGTGTCGCTGCCGCGCAGCTTGCCCAGAACGGTGTCGTCGGTGCTTGGGCCGCTGCGCACATTGAGATTCACGCCGGCAACTGTGCCCTGAACGCCACCTGTCGTCGTCGCAGTGGTTGCAGTAGTCGCTGCGGTTGTGGACGGCGCCGGCGTAGCGGCCGGGGCAGCCTCACTGGCAACCACCGGCAGCGCTGCGGCCTGGTCGGCCGCAAAGCTGGGTGTCACCAACGCAGCGCTGACCCAACCGCGTGCGTCGCCGCCGGCGATGCAGCAGATATACCACCAGTCGCCCGCCTCATTACGGCCTTCAACCGTGATCTCAGTGCCCTCGGCCAGCTTCCCTGCCACCGGATAGGTAGTGGCGGGGCCCTGCCGGACGTTGAGCGATACAACCTGTACAACCGCAGTCAGCGCGCCGGCAGCCGGGGCCGTCTCCGTCACAACAGCCGTGGGCGCTTCCGTTTGCGAGCTTGCCGTGCCGCTGGTGTCCGACTGATTGTTGGAGTCGTTGTTATTGTCGTTATTATTGTTGTTATTGCTGTCGCTCGCCGGCCGCGGAGTCGGCGGCGGCACAGTCTGGTTGACATCGGGCCGTACATCGGCGGCGAAAGCCGGCTGGCCCGCCAGCAGGGCCACAAAAGCGAGGCCGGCGATGGTTAACAGCAGCCAGTGACGGCGCGCGGATCGCGCCAGTCCTTGCGTCGTATTTGATGGGCTAGGCATGAACAATCTCCTCGAATGGTTCGGATGGAATCGAGTATATCTTGCGCTACGCGCGCTGCACTTTTTCCCACACGACGCCTTGGCGCCGTCGCAGCAGCCTGAGTGCACCAGCGTAGACTGCGTAATTCATCAGGCAGAAGTACATCGGAATATAAAACAGTTTGATCTTGACGCCAAGTTGCTCAAGCAACCAACCACAAATAGCAGCACCGTAAAATAGCAGCTGCCCCGCCATAAGTGCCATGTAAAGCGGCATCCCTGACGGCAGGAGGGCCAGGTTGGCGACAAAGACGATGGGCAGCAGCAGCGGTGCCAAGGTCCAGCGCAGCACACGGTGCGAAACGTACTGAAAGCTCAGTACGCCGTGGCGCCAAGGGTTTAGCAGCTGCGGCATGCGCACGATGGCCTGGAGCCCGCCGGCGGCATTGCGTGCTTTGCGCTTAAATTCCTCCTGCAGCGAAGCCGAGTGCCCCTCCACAGCATAGGCGTCCGGAGCATAGGCAACCCGAAAGCCACGCATGGCAATGTGCAGCGAGTAATAGAAATCCTCAAGAATGGTATCTGGCGGCGCCGGTTCATACAGCGCCGTGCGTATGGAAAAGAGCTCGCCGGCAGCACCTACGACAGAATACAGCGCAGCGTCCAGGCGCTTCAGGGTAGATTCATAGCGCCAATATACGCCTTCACCCACGCCTTCAGCCCCTGCTGTCTGCGCAAAGTGCACCCGCTTCTCACCCGCCACGATGCCGACTGATGGATCCGCATAGTGCTTGACGATGTTGCGGAGCGCCTCGCGATTGAGCATGGCGTTGGCGTCGCTGAAGACGGTTACCGGCGTCGTCACGGCCGGCATGGTCCGGGCAACTGCCGCCAGTTTGCCCTGGCGTCGCGGCTGGTGCAGGACTCGCATCCGGCGTTCTGCCCCCACGGGCTGCTCCAGCAGCAATTGCTCGCTGCCGTCGTCGGAGCCATCGGTTACAAACACCAAATCAAGACGTTCGCGCGGATAGTCCAGTTCCAAACTATTGCGCAATTTTGCGGGCAAGATCGGGGCTTCATTGTAAGCGGCGACAATCAATGTCAAGGGCGGGAGGTCTTCATCGGCCAACTGCGGCGGGGCCTGCAAGCGCTGTGGGCAGCGCCAGCGGACCCAGAGGTAGACGAGCAAGCCGTAGCCGGCATAGGTGTAGACAACGATGGCGCAGCCGATCCAGAACAGGAAGGCCCAAACGTTCATCTAGTGTGCGCCCTTGCCTTGCAGAATAACCGGCACGGTGCGCAGCAAGATCGACAGGTCACGGCGCAGGCTGTAATTGTCGATATAATCCAACTCCAGTTGAAGGCGGTCGGAGAACGGCAGGTCGCCGCGGCCGCTGACCTGCATCGGCCCTGTCAGGCCGGGCTTGACGGCCAGCCGGCGGCGATGATAGTCGGTGTACAGCTGCACGATACGCTCTTCTTCCGGGCGCGGGCCGACCAGGCTCATCTCGCCCCGCAGCACATTGTAGAACTGCGGCAGCTCGTCCACGCTGGTACGGCGCAAAATGCGCCCGACGCGCGTAATGCGCGGATCGTCTACGATCTTGAACGCCGGCTCCTGCGCCAGCTGCTGCAGGTCGATCAGGGCATCGAGCCGCTGCTCGGCGCCGTCGACCATGCTGCGCAGCTTGAGGATACGAAAACTGCGCCCATTCTCGCCGACGCGCACCTGGCCAAAGAAGATCGGTCCCGGCGAATCCAGCTTGATCGCCATCGCGGCGGCGGCGACCAGCGGGACCGCGATAGCCAGGCCAACCAAGGCGCCGGCGATATCGATGCCACGCTTGGCAAACCGCTTCCAGCCGGGAATTACCGGCCGGCGTGCGCCGGGCAGCGCACCGGCAAACTGGATTGTGCCGGCCAGGTAGCCGCTGCCCAGCGCCAAGGCACGGGCGGCAAGCATGAAGGGGCCGGCGGCAGCCAGGGACCACGAACGCCGTGCCAGCTTAGTTAAGAAAGGGGCCGCGGAAACCAGAAAGAGGCCGGCGAGTGCCAGTTCGGCCAGCCAGAGCCAGTCGAGCGGCGGCCACCAAAGGCCGAGGACAAGGAGGGGGAACAGCACAAGCATCAAGCCCACGAGCACGATCTGGAGCTTCAGCACCTGCGGCGTATGCGTGTCTTCCACCATGCGTTCAGGGTGGAGATGGGTGAGAGGCGCCTTCCAGAAACCCTGCGCGTACTTGCGCCGCATGTACTCCGCAAGCGAGGTGTCATGCAGGTGGGTCACAACTGCCTGGGGCGCAAAGACCAGCCGGTAGCCCTTCTCCGCCAGCCGGAAGCTCAATTCTTGATCTTCACATGCCTCAAACTCCACATCAAACCCACCATTTGCCAGGAACACCTGGCGGCGGTAGCCGGCCGAGTAGTTGTCGATGAAGTCGATGACGGCGTGCCGCCGCATGTGGTCGTAGCGGTCTTCATATTCCGCCTGGACAAAACGCGGCACGAGCCCCGTCTGTTCCGTGCGGAATGTGCCCTTGGCGCCCATGACGTGCTGGTCGGCAAATGCAGCGGCCATTGTCTCTACCCAGCGGCGTGCAGGGACGCAGTCGGCTTCCGCAAACAAGACGACCGGCGCGCAAGCTTCCTGGACGCCAAGATTGCGTGCAGCAGCCAACGAAGCCACCGGCGAAGACAACTGTCGTAGGGGTAGTTCCGGATTGTGCTGCTGCCAGGCGGCAACACAGCGTACTGCCGTCATCGCAGGAAGCGGCATCGACCACAATGACTTCCAGCCGGCTCGGAGACATGGTCTGTCCTGCCAGCCCATCGAGGCAGCGTTCGATGGTAGCGCCGGCATTGTGCATGGGTACCACGATAGAGAAGCGTGGGGGGGTGGCACGCAGTTGGTCAGGCTTCATTGGCTAGGTCACCAGCAGCACAAGCTTTCAGGCGCCGGCGGTAGGCGTCTCCGCCTCCCTACGGTTGGGCCCCAACGTACTCGGCCACGACGAACACCCGGTGAGTGGTCGCATCTGCGGGCCAGCCGGAGACAAGCGTCAAGCGTGCATCCATAGTCGGAGCCAGGTATGCAGCCGCCTGCGCCAGTTCGTCGGCGGAGGCGCCGATGGCAGGAATGGGATCGGAAACCTCGGTGACCCGGTAACGATGCTGCACACCGTCAGCGGACTGTAACAGGATCTCCTGGCCTGCCACGACCTCGCCCAATGCCAGCGGACGGAAGAGGGCAGCACCCACAGCCTGATGGCCGACAATAATCGCATTGCCGGGTTCACCGGCGCCCGCGCTGCTGACCGCCCAGCCGACAGTCTGTTCGGGCACCACCCAGCGGGTGCTCACCTGATCATCGATCAAGTACCGGTTCCCACCCCATCGGCGTCACCTGTGCTTGCAGGTCGACGGCCGGAATTGAGAGCGCAACCGGCATTGTCGGCGAGTAGTCGGCAGTAGTCACGGCAGCAACTACGCCTTCTTCAGCGGGAACCGTGTCGGTTTGTGCGAGCGTGGCGGTAGGAGTCACGCCTGTCTGCGCCGCCTGTTCTGTGTCTGGTGCTGCAGCCGGAGTCGGTTGTGCAGCAGCTTCAGCAGCGGTGGTGGGCGTGGCTGTGGGGGCGAGAGCTCCCTGCGTACCTGAGCTGGAACTGCCGTTGAGCAGGACCTTTTCCACGACGAGCAGCGGGCTGATGGGGCCATAGACCTGGCAGCCGGCCAGCGTGAAGCTGCTCAACAATAGAACTGCCAATAATCGGTGCGTGATAGCGTTCATATCCTCCGCATTGTACAGAAACCAACAGGGCAGCGCAATTGCAGCCGGGCAGCAGTTGCAGCAGGGCTGCCAATAGCCGCCGGAAGATACGACGCGATTTGGCGGAAGTTTGGCGCGTGCTAAATAATGCTGCGTGGGGAGGCATGTGTCCCGGTGGATGCCCCGGTCTTCAAAACCGGTGGCAGGTGGCGCTGAGCCGGCTGCGGTGGGTTCGACTCCCACGCCTTCCCGCCATATCACTGGCATGTCACTGGCATGTACTGCGAGGAGCAATGGAAATTCCGCTCTTTGAAGACGACGAGCCGCTGCGCATCGAGCGCGTGCGTGCTCTACCCATACCCCGATTTGAAACGCATCTGGACGCGCCTGTGGCTGTCGGCGGTGCAGGAAGAGGAACACCCAACCTCGAAGTCGTGATCTACAATCCGGACGGCATCGAGAACTGCCAGCGTCTTTATGATGGAACATGCCGAACAGCGCGCCGAGACGACGCTGCATATGCGCAACGGCGTGCCGGGCGCAACCTATCATGTCGTCGCCGAGATGACCACAGGGCCTGGGTGACCAGGCGCGGCTGCTCGACCGCCACGAGTTTGACCTGCTGCTGGAGTTTCGCAACCCGGACGCAGGCGAGCCAGGCTTTGGCTTTGGCGTAGATTGGGACGAGGTGAAACGCAAGGCAACGAAGCTGTGACCTTGACTGCCTGCCCCATCTGCGGTACGCCCAGCGATCCGCGCATCCTATCGCTAAGGAACAACTGGACGGCCCTGTCGCCGCCATCGTCGCGCAGCAGCACCCAAGCTGGTCGCCGGCGCATGGCATCTGCCCGGCCTGCCTGCTGCGCAGCAGCAGCGCTCTGGCCGCGCAGCGCAGCGCCGACAGCCTGCATACCACAACCGAGCCAATCACGACCTTTCCCTACTATCACCCGGCCGAAGAGACCGTGCTCAGCCAGCCGCAGCGGCTGCCCGACTATACCTGCTTCGATGGCAGCGGCGTGACGATCGCCTTTCTGGACAGCGGCTTCTATCCACACCCCGATCTCCTGCGCACCGCAGCCTGGCACGGGGACCCACGCCTGACCTGGCAGCAGCTCGAGCGAACGGCAGTGGCGGACCTGCTGCGGCCGGCCGACCTGCGCCTGGTCGATTATGTAGACTTGACCGACGACGGCGAGCAGGTCGGGCTCGACGTGCCCAGCCTGTGGGACAGTGCCGGCGACAGCTGGCACGGCCAGATGACGACGGCGATTGCGGCGGGCAACGGGCTGCTCAGCGGCGGCCGCTACTCGTGGCTATGCGCCCGCGGCCTCCATTCTGCCGATCAAGATCGGGCGCGGCGGCGGCCGCATCCCGGAAGAAGACATCCTGCGCGGGCTGACATGGCTGCTGCGCGACGACAACTGGCAGCGCTACGGCGTGCGCGTCGTCAACATCAGCGTGGGCGGCGATTATCCCAGAACCCTGGCAGCACAACCCGGTCTGCCGTGCGGCGCATGCCCTGGCCCAGCGCGGCGTCCTCGTGGCGGCGGCGGCCGGCAACCGTGGGGTCGAAGAGCTGCTGGCGCCGGCCCAGACGCCGACCGTGCTGACGGTCGGCGGCGTGGACGATCGCAACCGTGCGCTGGCGTTCGACGACCGGCGCAGACCTGGCAGCACTGAGCTCTATCACCACAATTACGGCACCGTGCCCTGGGAGCACAGCCTGCTGCGCAAGCCGGAGACTGCTGGCGCTGGCACGCTGGCTGCCTTCCCCGATCCTGCCGCCCAGCCCGCATTCTGCGCGAGACGTATCGTTGATCGACCGGCTGCGCCACGTCCTGCAAGCCGACAGAAGACGGAGGCGATGATGCCGGAGGTCTGGCATGCGCTGCGCCGGCGCATGAACGCGCACAAGTGGGTGCATCCCTATTACCAGCACGTGGACGGTACCAGCGTGGCAGTGGCACAGGTATCGGCCGTGGCGGCACAGATGTTTGCGGCCAACCCGGCGCTGACGGGGCGACGAGGTGCGCCAGATCCTCGTCGACAGTGCGCTGCCGCTGCCCACCTTCTGCCGCGCCAGACCGGCGCCGGTTTGCTGCAGCCGGCCGCGGCGGTGGCGGCAGCCCTGCGTGCACCCGGGGGCCGATTGGCGGGCTTCCCGCGCAGCGGCGTGCGCATGCGCGAACATGAATTGCGCGAACATGAATTGCATAAATGGGCTGCTCAGGGTACATTGGCGGTGCTTACGCTGAACGAGCCCCCAAGCGCAACGGGCATCGTCTATTTTGGCTGCTATGCTCCACAGGCCGACTGCGTCAGCCTCGTAGGTTCCTTCAATGACTGGCTGCCGTACCGGCTGCCGCTGCAGCCGGCGAGCAGCGGCTGGTGGCACGCAGCCGTGCAGCTGCCGCAAGGGCAACATCTGTATCGCTTCTGGCTTGAGTCAGGCAGCGGTGCCAGTACGGCGGGAACGTGGCAGCGTGACCCTGAGAACCCCAACCGCAGTGAGAGTGGCTACCACGATGGGCACAGCGTCGTTATCATCGAATAATGTCACGTAGCTAGGCGGCGAACGGTAATCGCCAGGACGATCCACCAATCCGGCAACCATCCAAACCACAAGATTCTGGCCAGAGGCATCGCTATGCACCGCGAATATCACAAGTGGTACAGCCCGCGTCTGAACCGTGACATGGAACTGTTGATCTATGGGCATGCCGGGGCGCGCGTGCTGGTCTTTCCCACCAGCATGGGCCGCTTCTACGAGTATGAAGACCGCGGCATGGTGGCCAACCTGGCGGACCAGCTCGACAACGGCTGGCTGCAGACTCTACTGCGTAGACAGCGTCGACAGCGAGAGCTTTTACAACAACTGGGCACATCCGGGCGGGCGCATCTACCGCCACGTGCAGTACGAGGAGTACATGCTCAACGAGGTGCTGCCGCTGTCGCAGACCAAGAATCCCAATCCCTTCCTGATGACCCACGGCTGCAGCTTTGGCGCCTATCATGCCGTCAACATCGCCTTTCGCCACCCGCATCTGTTTGGCCGGGTGCTGGCGTTGAGCGGCAAGTACGATATGTCCGGCTTCTTCAGCGGCTACTACGACGACAATCATCTACTTCAACACGCCCAGCCACTATGTGCCCAACCTCAGCGACCACAACATGCTTGAGGCGATGCGGCGCATGGACATTATCATTGTGGCCGGCGAGCACGATCCGAACATCGAGAACAACCGGGCGCTGAGCCGGGCGCTGTGGGCCAAGGGTGTACCGCATGCCTTCCGCGAATGGGCCGGCTGGAGCCACGACTGGCCCTACTGGAAGCAAATGGTGCGCACAGTATATTTGCGGGCATGATTGAACAACATAATCCATCCACGCTGTTCTAAACGGGGGACCACATGAGCGTCAAGAAAGTCGGTGTGATCGTCGGCCGTGAGTGGAGTTTTCCGCCGGCATTCATCGAGGAAGTCAACAGCCGCAACGCCGGCGTCGTCGCCGAATACGCCAAGCTGGGCGGCACCAAGATGAACGAGCCGTGCGAGTATGCCGTGCTGATCGACCGCATCAGCCACGAGATCCCGTACTACCGCACCTACCTGAAGAATGCCATGCTGCAGGGCGCCTACTGCATCAACAACCCCTTCTGGTGGAGCGCGGACGACAAGTTCTTTGGCGCCGGCCTGATCACGCAAGCTGGGGCTGGCCTCGCCCAAGACGATGGCGCTGCCGATGAAGGCCTACCCGGAAGGCGTCGTCAGCGAGAGCCTGCGCAACCTGGTCTACCCGCTGGACTGGGACGCCATCGTCGGCTATGTGGGGCTGCCGGCCATTCTCAAGGATGCCTGGGGCGGCGGCTGGAAGAACGTCTACAAGGTCAACACGCTCGACGAGCTGATCCGGGCCTACGACGAGACCGGCACGCTGTGCATGATCCTGCAGGAATTCATCGAGTTCGACCAGTTCGTGCGCTGCATCTGCGTGGGCCAGAACAACATCATGCCGATCAAGTATGATCCCAAGAACCGGCGCTACATCGTCGAGCACGACCATCTCTCGCCCGAGCTGGGCGAGCGCATCGTGCACGATGCCCGGCTGATCAACGACGTCATGGGCTACGACATGAACAGCATCGAGTTCGCCATCAAGGACGGCGTGCCCTATGCCATCGACTTCATGAACCCGGCCCCCGACATGGACATCAACAGCATCACGCCCCACTACTTCGAGTGGGCGGTGAAGGCGATGGCCGACCTGGCGATCGAGATGGCGCACAACCCGAAGCCGCAGCGCGCCGAACAGCGCTGGGCGCGCTTCCTCGCGTAGCAGGGCGTAGGTTTGCCATTCGGCGCCTGCGGATGTAGAATCAGGCTATGGAAGCGCTACTCCTGATCTTGTCGGCATCATCATCGGGGTCCTGTTCACCTGCTTTGGTATCTCGATCCGGCCATACTGGCGCAAGAGCAAAGATCTGCGCTCGTCGCTCGGCGAAGACGCGCAAGGAGCAGCAGGAGAAGGCGCTGAAGGCGAAACAAGATGCGCAAAAGGCACAACGACGCCGTCTTTCGTGCCGGGCTGCGCGTCTTCTTTTTGGTGCATTGCCCTCATCGTGGTAAGCTGGATCGTGTGGAACATTATTCAGATCTAGGGAAATCATGGCATGAACGAGCAACAGCCGTTGACCGCGCTGGTCGAATGCGCGGGTTGAGCGTCTAAGCTCCCGCCAGGGACATTAGCGCAGGTCGTGCGCCAACTGGCCGGGTTCTTCCCGGCAACGAATATCCTGATGTGCTGGTGGGGCTGGGCGAGCCGGACGATGCGGCCGTCTTCCGCCTGGACGACACGCGCGCCCTGATCAAGACGACCGACTTCTTCACGCCGGTGGTGGACGACCCGTGGACCTACGGCGCGATCGCCGCGGCCAACGCCATGAGCGACGTCTACGCCATGGGCGGCGATGTGCTGTTCTGCCTCAACATTGCCGGCTTCCCCGACAGCATGACGCCGGAGACCGTGGCCCAAATCTTTGCGGGCGGCGCCGTCAAGGTGCGCGAGGCAGGGGCGGCCATTGCCGGCGGTCACACGATCAAAAGCCCCGAGCCGTTCTACGGGCTGAGCGTGACCGGCATCATCCATCCCGACCGAGATCATGCGCAAGGGCGGTGCGCAGCCGGGCGACGCCCTCTTTCTGACCAAGCCGCTGGGCACCGGTATCATCACGACGGCCGCCAAGGTCACGGGCAGCGGCGAGAGCGGCAGCAGACCGGCATGGCACGGCACACGGCAGGGCAAACCGGACCTTGACCTCAGCCATCTCGACGCTGCCATCGACTCGATGCTGCGGCTGAACCGGGCGGCCGCGCAGGCAGGACGGCTGGCCGGTGTGCAGCGCGCCACCGACATCACCGGCTTTGGCCTTCTGGGGCACGGCAGCGAAATGGCCGCCGCCGCCCACCGGCAGAACGGCGCCGGCTTTGTGGTGCATGCGGCCGCGCGTGCCGGTGCTCGCCGGCGTGTGGGACGTACATCGCCGCCGGCTACATGTCAGGCGCCACCGGCCGCAACCCCGGCTACTTTGGCGATCAATGTCCGCTATGGCCGCGGACAGTCACGCCGGCGCAGCGCACCCTGCTCTGGGAAGCGGAGACCAGCGGCGGGCTGCTGCTGGCCGTGCCCGGCCGCCAACGTAGGCCACCTTCCCGCCGCCTGCGACGAGCGCAAGCAGGCGTATTGGCAGATCGGCGAAGTGGTGAGCGGGGAAGGCATACAGGTCGTGTAGGCGCCTTGCTCCCGACACAACAACCTACCGGTCGCGCAGCTTGGGGTCCAGGGCATCGCGAATGGCGTCGCCCAGGAAATTGAACGCGAGCATGGTCAGCGACAGCGCCAGGGCCGGGAAGAAGATCAGCCAGGGGGCCGTGCGCAGGGCGCCGTAGCCGTCGGCGATCATGCTGCCCCAGCTGGGCGTCGGCGGCTGGACGCCCAGGCCGATAAAGCTGAGAAAGGCTTCGGTGGCGATATAGGTGGGAATCGCCAGCGTCTCGGCCACGATGCAAGGGCCGATGGCGTTGGGCAGCAGGTGACGCCCCATGATGCGCCGGTCGTTCGCCCCTACCACGTGGGCGGCCTGGACGAATTCCTGCTCCTTGTAGTGCATCACCTGGCCGCGCATCAGCCGGGCCATGTTGAGCCAGCTCACCGCGCCGATGGCGACAAAGACGAAAAACAGGCCGCCGGAATTCTGGTCCAGGTCCACAAACAGCCGCTCCAGCGGCCGCATGTCCGCAGGATCCTTTTGGGCCAGGGCGGTCAGAAAGACCTGGAGCAGGATGATGAGGATCAGCGTCGGATAGGCGTAGATGATATCGACGATGCGCATCATGATGTTGTCGATGCGCGGGCGGCTGTAGCCGGCGACCAAGCCCTAGCTCACGCCGATCGTAAAGCTGATGGCGGCGCCCAGGTACGGCGACGGCCATCGAGACGCGCGTGCCGTACATCAGCCGGCTGTAGACATCGCGGCCGAGCTTATCGGAGCCCATCCAGTAGGTAAAGCCGGCCATCTTGCCGTCTGTCACGACGGTGCCGGGCGGCTGCAACTTCTCAGGAAAGTTCGTCTGGTCGTAGGGCGCCGGCGCAAAGACGGCGGGGAACAGGGCAACGACCAGCAAGAGGGCGAGATAGAGCATGCAGACGACTACCACCGGATCCTTGAAGAGCCGTGCAGCGTGTCCTGCAAGAGCGAACGTGAACGCCGCCGCGGTGCAGCGGGAAGCGCAGGGGCGGCTGTCTGGGCAGAACTAGTTGCCATGACGCATCCTCGGATCGATGAACAGGTACAGAATATCAACCACACAGGTTGACCATGACGATGATAAAGGCGTAGATCACGACCACGGCCATCACCATGGGATAGTCGCGGCTCGTGATGCTGCTGACAAAATAGCGGCCCATGCCGGGGATGGCAAAGATCTGCTCGACCACCAGCGAACCGGTCAGCACCGCGGCGGTCAGCGGCCCCAGGTAGGTGACGAGCGGGAATCAGCGAGTTGCGCAGCGCATGGCTGGATGGTGACCGTGCGCCGCGCCAGGCCCTTGGCATGGGCGGTGCGAATGTAGTCCTCGCCGAGCACCTGGAGCAGGCTGGCGCGTGTCAGGCGGGCGACGATGGCCGAGAGCCCTGCGCCCAGCGTAATGGCCGGCAGGATGAGATGGCTGGCGTAGGGAATGATGCCGTCCTGCAGGGCGACCCACTGGGCGACCGGCAGCCAATCCAGCGTCAGGGCAAACAGCCACACCAGCAGCGGCCCCAGCACGATCGCCGGCACCGACACGCCGAGGATGGCGACAAATGTCGCCGCGCGGTCCTGCCAGCGCCCGCGGTGCAACGCGGCAATAATGCCGGAAGGAAGCCCAATGGCCAGCGCAAACAGCAGGGCAAAGATGCCCAGCTGTGCCGAAACCGCGAGGCCGGGCAGCAGGAAACCGGACACCGGCTTGCCGCGCTGTTTGAGCGACGGGCCAAAGTCCAGCTGGACCGCGTTTTTGAGCCAGATAAAGTACTGCTCGTAGATCGGCCGGTTGAGGCCAAACGCATTTTCCATCTGCCGCACCAGGGCCGGCGGTGTCTTTTCCTGAGTCAAACGGCCCGCCCGGCAGGGCATGCATGGTCAAAAAGGTGATACCCGTCACCACAAAGAAGACGGGAATAAACCAGAGGAGGCGGCGGACGATGAGGCGAAACATAGGCTAGTTGCTCCTGCAAACGGTGCAGGAGGGTGAGGGGGTGAGAGGGTGCACGCCAACGTTCCTGCGATCAGCCTCGCACCTCTCACCCTCTCATCATTCCTAGTGCTCGGTCACCTTCCACGTATCCCAGTTCGCCGGGGCGAACGTCGGATAGGCGCGCTGGATATACGGCTTGGTCAGGATCGTGAAGCCACGATGATAGTACGGAGCCACACGCACTTCGTCGCCAAACATCATCTGCTCCACCTGGCGGTACATCTCGATGCGCTTGGCCGGATCGGTCTCGCGACCGGCCGCCTTGGCCAGTTCGTCAGCCTGCGTGCAAGCGGCGCGCGGGCGATTCTGGCTGTCCGTGCAGTGGAAGACCTCATAGACCCAGTTGTTCTCATCCGGGTAGTCGGCACCCCAGCCAAGACGCCACATGTCCGGCATTTCTTCCACCGGCACGCTGGGCGCCGTGCTGGCCTGGAAAGCTGGGTACTCCATCGACTCCAGCTCGACGTTGACGTTGAGCGTCTCTTTCCACATGGCCTGCAAGGCCTGGGCCATGGAGTCTTCCAACGTATTGGAGAAGTAGCGGTAGGTCACCGTCGGGAAGCCTTCGCCGTCGGGATAGCCGGCTTCGGCCAGCCATGCCTTGGCCTGTTCGGGATCGATAGCCATGCCCGACTTCGGGATCGGGGGCGCCAAAGATGCCCTTGGGTGCGAACTGCGTCGCCGGCACGCCGGAGCCGACCACGTCACTGCACCATCGTCTCGCGGTCGATCGCAGCGGAGAAGGCCTTGCGCACCAGCACGTTGTCGAACGGCGGCTTGGTCATGGTGAAAGCCGACATAGGTGGTCGAGGCGCGTGGGCCTTCATGCAGCTCGGCGCTCAGCGTCGCATCTGCGCGGATGCGCGGTCAGCGCTTCGATCGGCAGCGATGTCGCACTCTCACCGGCCACGTCCAGGTCGCCGGCTTCGTAGAGCGACACTTCGGTGTTCTGATCGGTAATAATGTTAACTTCGAAGCGATCGATCTGCACCTTGTCCGCGTCGAAGTAGGTGGGGTTCTTCTCGAAGACGAGCTTCTCGTCCGGCTTCCATTCCTTGAGCGTATAGGGGCCGTTGACCACGATGTTGGCCGGATCCGTCCAGGCATCGCCGAACTCTTCGATAGCCCAACTGGGCACCGGGCGCATCGTCCAGATGCTGGAGATCGACTCGAAGTAAGGGGCCGGAGCTTCCAACGTAAACTCCACCGTGTAGTCGTCCAGCGCCTTGACGCCGAGGCTGTCGATGTCGTACGTGTCGGTGGGAACGACGGTCTGGTTGATGGCAGCTGCGTTCTTGATCAGGTACAGCACATAGGCGTAGGGCGACGCAGTCTCGGGCTTGACAGCACGCTTGACGCTGTACTCGACATCCTTGGCCGTGACTGGCGTACCGTCGCTCCAGACGGCGTCCTTCGCGCATATTGAAGGTCCAGGTCAATCCATCATCGGACACCGTCCCAACTCTTCGGCCAGTTCCGGCTCCGGTTGACCGGTCTCGTTGTTGAGGTTGGTCAGACCCAGGAACAGCTGCTCGACGGGCGTGATCGAGAAAAAGTCTTGGGCCAGGTTGGGATCGAGCGTGCGTCGGTTCCGACACGGTGCGCAAGCCGTACCGTGATCGGGCTGGCGCCCGTACCGGTTGCTGCGCCCTGTTCCGTGGCACCGGCAGTGCCGGCTTCGGTGCCGGCGGCGGGTGCGGAAGCCGGGGCCGCTGCCGTACAGCCGGCCGCCAGCACGAGAACCAGTGCCAGCACCAGCACGAACCACATGGGTTTACGCATGGTTATTCTCCTTTTCTGACAATGTTGATCGGAAGAGATTGAAATTGAATGGGTAACAACTGCCAAATTGAGTGAAGGCGCACGGACATCAGCTCGGTTGTGCGCCTGCATGCAAATCAGTAGTGGTATCGGCAAGCAAGGATACGAATCTTGTCGCTCAGAACCTGATATACCAACCTGTGCTCGTCATCGATACGCCGTGACCAACATCCGGTGAGTTCGTGTTTGAGTGGTTCCGGTTTGCCCAGGCCACCATATGGATCCGCTGAACCGATCTGGATCAACTTGATAATGCGAAGAGCGGTTCTGCGGTCTTTGTCAACCCACCACGCCAAGTCCTCGAAACCCGCTGGGTCAAATTCCAAGCTGCGCAAGTGCATCCTCAAGTGCAATGCCTTCCTGCCGCTGAATTGCCGCCAGTAAACGCTGTCTCATCGTTTCGCTCTTGAGCAGGTAGGCAGTTTCACGTTCCGACAGAACTTCGCGCCACAGTTCGATGGGAACGATCACACTTTGCACCTTTCCTTGTTCGTCAGAGACGTATTGGACTTGTGGTTCACGCATGTATTGCATTCCTCCTATACTGAGCAGAGGAGCAACCGCACCTGACTGCAGCCTGCCTCGTTAAGAGAATATACCATATGTTACCAGTCAAGTCATGTCCCATCAGCACAGGCAAAAAGAAAGGGGAAGCTCACCTGAGCCTCCCCTCTTCACAGTTCAGATCGATACCTAAATATCCAGCCGTGCCTGGTTGGCGTGCGTCTGGATGAAGCGGCGGCGGGGCGGCACGTTGCTGCCCATGAGCATGTCGAAGGTGCGGTCGGCTTCGGCGGCGTCGTCGATGCTCACGTGCAGCACGGTGCGGTTGGCCGGGTTCATCGTCGTTTCCCAGAGCTGCTCGTCGTTCATCTCGCCCAGGCCTTTGTAGCGCTGCTCGATCTTGACGTTGGCGTCGCCCAGCTCCTTGCGCAGGTCTCCAGCGCCTTCTCGTCGTAGACGTACTCGCTGCTCTTCTTGGTCTTGCCGTTGTCCTGCCGGGTGACGGCGACGCGGTAGAGCGGCGGCTGCGCGATGTAGAGATGCCCGTTGGCGACCAGCGGCTCCATGTAGCGGAAGAAGAAGGTCAGCAGCAACGTGCGGATGTGCGCGCCGTCCACGTCGGCGTCGGTCATGAGCATGATGCGGTGATAGCGCAGCCCGGTGAGGTCGAAGTTCTCGCCGATGTTGGTGCCCAGCGCGGTGATCAGCGCCTGGATCTCCTTGTTGGCCAGCGCCTTGTCGAGGCTCGTCTTCTCGATGTTGAGAATCTTGCCGCGCAAGGGCAGGATGGCCTGGAAGCGGCGGTCGCGGCCCTGCTTGGCCGTGCCACCGGCGCTGTCGCCCTCGACGATGTAGATTTCGCATTCCTCGGGGTTGCGGCTCGAACAGTCGGCCAGCTTGCCGGGCAGGGTCAGGCTTTCCAGCGCGCTCTTGCGGATGACGAGGTCGCGCGCCTTCTTGGCCGCTTCACGCGCGCGGAAGGCCGTGCGGCACTTCTCGAAGATGCCGCTGGCATCGCGTGGATTCTCTTCCATCCAGTGCCCCATGGCCTCGGCGATGGCCGTCTCCACGTGGTAGCGCACTTCGTTGTTGAGCAGCTTGAGCTTGTTCTGCCCCTCAAACTGCGGCTCGACCACCTTGACGCTGACGATCGCCGTCATGCCCTGGCGTGTGTCGTCGCCGGTGAAGTTCTCTTCCTTCTCCTTGAGCAGCCCCTGCTTGCGCGAGTAGTCGTTGATCATGCGCGTCACGGCCGTGCGCAGACCGGTCAGGTGCGTGCCGCCGTCGGGCGTGTTGATCGTGTTGGCAAAGGCGAAGACCGACTCGGTGAAGCCATCCGTGTACTGGATGGCGGCCTCGACCTGCGTCGTCTCCACCTCCATGTCGATGTAGATCGGGTTCGTGCACCACCTGCGCGATTCTTGTTGAGATAGCGCACGAAGGACTTGACGCCGCCCTCAAAGTGGAAGTTCATCTCGCGCTGCGGCTCGGGCCGTTCGTCGACGAAGCTGCAGGTCGATGCCGCGCGTCAGGAACGCCATCTCGCGGAAGCGCGTGACCAGCGTGTGCCAGTTGTACTCGAGCACCTGGAAGATGGTGTCGTCGCGCATAAAGGTCTGGATCGTGCCCGTGTCGTCGGGGTCGCACTCGCCGATCACATCGACGCCGGTGACGGGCATGCCGCGTTCGAAGCGCTGGCGGTAGATCTTGCCGTCGCGCTTGACCTTGGTCTCCATCCACGTGCTCAGCGCGTTGACGGCGCTGACGCCGACGCCATGCAGACCACCGGAGACCTTGTAGCCGCCGCCGCCGAACTTGCCGCCGGCGTGCAGCTTGGTCATGACGACGGTCACGGCCGGCATGCCGGTCTGCTTCTGGATATCGACCGGGATGCCGGCGCCGTTGTCTTCGACGGTGACGCTGTCATCCTTGTGGATGATGATCCGGATGCGGTCGCAGCGCCCCTGCATGGCCTCGTCGATCGAGTTGTCGACGACTTCGAAGACCATGTGATGCAGCGCCTTGGCGTCGGTGCCGCCGATGTACATACCGGGGCGGCGGCGCACGGCCTCCAGGCCTTCGAGCACCTGAATCTGATCGGCGGTGTAGTTTGCCTGTGCAGCTAGTCTGCTATTCGGGCTCAATCACAGTCGTTCCTCCTACTTACCATGTATCTCAGCCTGGACGCCCGCATGCCGGTTGACGCCTAGAAATGAGCCATATCTGCGCCCTTGATGACACGCGAGCGATAGAAGACCAGCAGCGCAAGGCTTAAGCCGGTGCCGATATAGGCATTGACGACGATCGCCACAAATCCCGCCCACATTGGCTAGGTCGGCCAGTTGGACCAGCAGCAGCGCAAAGCCCAGGCCAATCAGGTTGCTGAGCACGATAAAGCCCAAGGTCGCCCAGAAATTCTCCTGCACCAGGCGTATGCTGCGCATGATCGCCACGGTGAGCGGCACATTGTCCATGATCAGTGCTGCAGTCACAAAATACAGATAGAAAAACACAACCAGCGTCACCCGCCGGCCAACGCTGCGGCCGCCGAACCAATGGCGGGACTGACCAACATCATCAGGCCGACGACAAAGCTGACCGGCAAGTATAGCAATCAGCAGCCCCAGGCCGACGATGATCACAAAGCCGATGACCTGCAGCCAATGGCGCAGCACCGCCACGGCCACCTGCCCGACCGGAGCACCCGCCACGCTGCCGATCGGCAGCCGCCGCGCCAGCAGCGTCAAGTAGATCACACCCAGCAGCAGGCCGACCAAGCTGAACAGCAGCCACCAGATCGTCGCCTCGCCTACCGTCGTGACGTCGATGCTGTCAATGCGGCAGCCACTTGGCGGCGACCACGGGCAGGCTCGGCACATGCAGCAGCGTGCCGCTGGCCAATCCCTTGAGCAGGTTGGAGCCTTCGCCCATCTGGCGAATGCTGTCGGCCAGTTGGTTCACCATCTGCCCGATCTCGGGTGTCACCCCTTCAGTCGCTGCCAGGTTCCGGTATGATGCCGGCAAACTGGTCGAACAACGGTGCGACATTGAAACGCGGTCCCAACCACAGCAGCAAGTCCAGCACGATCGGTATCAGGATCAGTTCGAGCCGCCAACCCAAGTAGCGATAGCCGGCCGACAAACAGTCGATAACACCCAAACCTCACCTGCCGAATCGTGGTGAAAAACACGGCTAAATTCAGAGGAGAATTATAGCATAATCCCCCGTATATTCCGAAGTTTGGCGACGCCTCGAAAACGAACGGGTGTTCTGGCAGCCTATGCCGGAAGAGCCCCTGCCACGGAGACGCTCCTCCCACAATGGGCTTAGTTGGCAATCTGAGAATGGGTGTAGGTACAATGCGGCACGTTTGCCGATCATGTGCAGGGCCGTGCCGGCAGGAACCGCCGGCTACACCCGGGACGTTTCACCAGTAACAGACAAGCCAGGCCGGCGCCGGAACACGCCGTCACCATCAAAGGAATTGAATCCACCATGACGTCGTTTCTCATCGAGGGCGGTCACCCGCTGCACGGCAGCATCCGCCCGATCGGCAACAAGAACGCCGCCCTGCCCATGCTGGCTGCCTGCCTGCTCACCGATGAACCCGTCACGCTGCACAACCTGCCGCAGATCGGCGACGTACGCACACTGCTCCAGATCCTGGGCGGCATGGGTGTTGCCATCACACAGCACGACAACTCCGTCACGCTGTGCGCCCGCGGCGTCGGGACCACAGCGCCAGACCCCCACCTGTTTGGCCAGATCCGCGGTTCGCTCACCCTGATGGGGCCGCTCCTGGGCCGGCACGGCCACTTTGCCGTCAACACCACGGCGGGCGGCGACGACATCGGGCGACGGCGGATCGATACGCACCTCCAGGTGTTCAACGCGCTGGGCGCCCAGCTGCGCCACAACGGCAAATTCGAATTGAGCGCCGCGCATCGCCTGCACGGCCGCGATATCCTCCTGGACGAGGCATCCGTCACGGCCACGGAGAACGGCATCATGGCTGCGGCCCTGGCGGAGGGCACGACCGTCCTGCGCAACGCCGCCAGCGAGCCGCATGTGCAGGATCTCTGCCGCCTGCTGGTGGCAATGGGCTGCCCGATCCAGGGCATTGGCAGCAACACGCTGACCATCGAAGGGCAGCCGCGGCTGGGTGGAGCGGCAGTTCACATCAGCCCGGACTTTGTCGAAGTGGGAAGCTACATCGGCATGGGTGCGATCACGGACGGGGAAGTGCGCATCGTCGGCGTCGTGCCCGAGCACCTGCGCATGATGGAAATGGTCTTCGTCGACAGGCTGGGCGTGCGCATGCATCTCGAGGAGCAGCCCGCCGCGCCCCCCGACGAACGCTATACGCTGGTTATCGAGAAAGATCAGGAGCTGCGCGTGCGGCCGGATTTCGGCGGCGCTGTGCCCGAAGATCGACGACGCGCCCTGGCCCGCCTTCCCGCCCGATTTGATGAGCATTGCCGTTGTGACCGCCACGCAGGCGCAGGGCACGGTCATTATCCACGAGAAGATGTACGAAAGCAGGCTGTTCTTTGTCGATAAGCTGATCGCCATGGGCGCACAAATCATCCTCTGCGACCCGCACCGCGCCGTCGTGGTCGGCCCCAGCCGGCTTACGGGGCAGCACGTGAGCAGCCCCGACATTCGCGCCGGCATGGCGCTGGTGCTTGCGGCGCTGGTTGCCAACGGGACGACGCAAATCGGCAACGTCGAACAGATCGATCGCGGCTACCAGGACATCGAGCAGAAGCTGCGCAGCCTCGGCGCCCAAATCCAGCGGATCGGATGACCCGCATGCGTGCCTGGGAGACGTTCGCCGGCCGCGTCGTGATCGTCACTGGGGCCAGTTCGGGCATTGGCGCGGCGACGGCCCAGGCGCTGGCCGCCGCCGGCGCGGATGTGGTGCTGGCGGCACGGCGCGCGGACCGGCTGGAGCAGCTGGCGCGTGAGCTATCCACCGCCTATGGCGCCAGAGCTGAGGTCATGGCGACGGACATGAGCCGCCGCGAACAGGTCGAGCGGCTGGTGGATCAAACCCTCCAGCGCTACGGACGGATCGACATCCTGGTCAACAATGCCGGTGTCGGCCTGCAAGGCGATGTGGCCGACCTGCCGGAGCGTGAGCTGCGCTATCTCTTTGACGTCAATCTCTTTGGCCCGCAGTTCGCCATGCAGGCTGTGATTCCCCAGATGCGCCGGCAGGGCGAAGGGGCGATCGCCAACATCAGCAGCATCCTCGCCAAGGTCACGCTGCCGTCGCTGGGCATGGTAGGCTCTTCCGCAGGGTACACGGGCAGTAAAGCGGCGCTGCACGCCTTCAGCCTGGCGGCCCGCATGGAGCTGGCAGGGGCCGGCATTCGCGTGGTGACAGTACTGCCGGGGGTTACACGCAGCGAATTTAACGAGCAGTTCCTCGTCAGCGAAGCCGGGGCGCGTTCACCGGCAGATACACCCGCGCGCCCGCGCGGCAGCTTGATGGGCATTACGCCGCCCGAACGTGTAGCACAGGCAGTTTTGCGCGGGATCGAGAAGAACCAACGCGAGGTTTATGTTACCTGGAAGGACCGGCTGTTCGTATGGGGGGCGCAGGCGGCGCCGGGGCTGTTTGAGTGGTCGATGATCCGGCTGCGGGCAAGGCGGATGGGGCCGGGATAGGCACCTGAGGCACTGCGGACCCGGGGCTATGCCGGCTCGTCGGTGTCTTCCGTGTCTTCGGCGGATGTGCCGCTGCTGTCAGTGCCGGCGTCAAATGCTAATGCCCATACGCGCTCGGTTACGCGGCGGTAGACGGTCTGCAGCTGCCCATAGGCGTCCTGGCCGTCGGACGTAGGCGTAGGCGGGCCCAAGCGGCGCAGCAGCGCCAGTTCGACCACCGGGCGCGACAAGTGGTGGTGGATTTCCTCCAAGACCTTGCGCCGGCCCCAGATAGTCGCCGATCTGGTCTTCCAGCGAAGGCGTCTCGTCCAGCGCAGCGGCCGCGCTACCCGGAACCGGCGTGTAGAAGCCACCCGACGCATCATCGCCTGGCTGTGACGCAGGTGTCGAAGGCCGGTTGGCAGGCTCGGCGCCCATGTTCCGCCGTTCGTGAATGCTGGTCAGCACCTGCTGGCGATCTCGCCCGCGCAGCCGCAGCAGCAGCCACGGGTCTTCCTCCACCATCTCGCCCAACTGCCAGTAGACGGCCGCGAGCGGACGGCAGGGCCTGGCGCCCGGCGGGCAGGTGCTGCAGCTCTGCTGAACTTCGTCCAGCGACGCGGGCAGCAGCGACGCGCCGGCCTGGGCGAACACGTCTTCGATCTCGGGCGGCATGTTGCCGGCCAGCAGTTGTGCGGCATAGATCGCCTGGCCGCCCAAGGCTTCGATCACGCGCTCCCACTGCGCATCCTGGAGCACGGGCAGGCGAATTTCCACCGCCACGGCCCCCAGTTCGCGATCCTGCACCTGGGCCTGAATCAGGCCGGGCGAAATCTCCATGCGCTTGACACGGCAGCCGCGCAGGCCCCCCTCGGCATCGGAGTCCAAGCCAAGCTGCTTAAGCCAGGTCTGCCAGCGGCGCGCCCACCAGGCGTTGTTGGTCTGTTGATTCGTCATGCACTACTCGTCCAGCATCTCACGGCGCAGCGTCAGCAGTTCGCGCAGCTGTTCGGTGTCAAGTTCGGTCAGCCAGTTCTCGCCGCTGCCCACAATCGAGTCGGCCAGGGCCTGCTTGCTCTCGATGATGTCGTTGATCCGTTCTTCGAGCGTCCCGGCCACCACAAACTTGTGCACCTGCACATTGCGCAGTTGGCCGATACGAAATGCCCGGTCGGTGGCCTGATTCTCCACCGCCGGGTTCCACCAGCGATCAAAGTGAAAGACGTGGTTGGCGCGCGTCAAGTTCAAGCCCGAACCGCCAGCCCGCAGGCTGAGAACGAAGATGGGCGGGCCATCGTCGCTCTGGAAGGCCTGCACCATCTGGTCGCGCTGCAGGGCCGGCGTGCCGCCATGGAGGAAGAGCACCTCGGTACTGAGGCGTTCGCGCAGGTGGTGCTGCAGCAGTGTGCCCATCTCGACAAACTGCGTGAAGACCAGCGCATGGTCACCTACCGACAGCGCTTCTTCGAGCATTTCAGTCAGGCGCTCCAGCTTGCCGCTGCGGTGCAGCAGCGGCCCCTTGCTTTTGAGATAATGCGCCGGGTGGTTGCAGATCTGCTTGAGCTTGGTCAGCAGGCTAAGCACCAGGCCGCGGCGCTGGATGCCGTCGGTGCGGTCCAGGTTGGCCAGCGCCTCGTGCACGGTCGTTTCGTAGAGCGCGGCCTGTTCCTGGGTCAGCGAACAATAGACGACCATCTCGTTCTTCTCCGGCAGATCCGAGATGATCGTGGGATCGGACTTGAGCCGCCGCAGCAGGAAGGGCTGCACCAGGCGGCGCAATTCGGCGGCCTGCTCGTCGTCGTTGTAGCGTTCGATCGGCACCGTGAACTGCTGGCGGAACTGCTCGTGGCTACCCAGATAGCCCGGATTCAGGAACTCGAGCACGCTCCACAGCTCAGTCAGGTGATTCTCGACCGGCGTGCCGGTCAGCGCCACGCGGTTGCGGGCATCAAAACGGCGCACGGCCTGCGACTGCTTGGCACTGGGATTCTTGATGTTCTGCGCCTCGTCCAGGATCAGGTCGCTCCAGTGCACCTGCTGGAGCACTTCGACGTCGCGGCGCGCCGTACCATAGGAGGTGATCACGATATCGTGGTCCTGGATGTGCTTGCAAGAATGCTTCGCCCTCGTGCCGGCTGCCGCCGTGGTGCACAAGAATGCGCAGCCCAGGTGCAAAGCGTTCGACCTCGCGCCGCCAGTTGGCAACCACGCTGGTGGGGCAGATCAGCAGCGCAGGCTGCCGTTCTTCCGGATTCCCAGGGGAGTTCTGCTGCGCGTTCATGCAGCAGCATGGCGATCGCCTGCACGGTCTTGCCCAGCCCCATGTCGTCGGCCAGGCAGGCGCCCAGGCCCAACCGGCGCAGGTAAACCAGCCAGCCCAGGCCGCGGCGCTGGTAGGGGCGCAGTTCGCCGACAAAGCCAGCCGGTTCAGGCAGTTCGCTTAGAAGTTTTTGCGTCCGCAGCTGTTCGAGCACGCCGCGCAGCCACCCGTCTACGTCAACCGCCTCAAGCCGCAAGGCATCCGCACTGTGCTCGCCGTTGCGCATGACGTCTGAGGCGACCACTGCGCCAGCACCGTTGGCAGTGCCATTGGCAGCACCGTCGAACGACTGGCCGTTCAGCACCCCACCATCGATCAGGACTGCGGGCGTGCGTACATCGCCGGCCTGCTCGACGTATGCCTGCGCCATCCGGATCGACTGCAGCAGCGACATTTCTCCCGTCGCCTTGCGTTCGGCCAGGAAGCGCTTGGCGGCAGCTACCTGTTCCGGATCCAGTTCGATCCACTGGCCGTGCAGTTTGAGCAAAGGCACATTGCGCGCAGCCAGCTTCTCGAACTCTTCCTGGCTGATCCGCTGCGAGCCAAGCGTCAGTTCCCAGGCGTAGCGCACAGGGGTAGTGCCGCGCGATCGCCGCTTCTCAGGGAGATCGGACCGATCATCATCACTGCTTGTCCACACGGAGTTCTCGTCGGCGAACAGTCGCAAGCGTACACCAAGCGAGGTGCGCTGGCGCGAGTTCCACCACTCTGGCAGCAGCACGCCAAAGCCGTTGCTCTCGAGCAGCGGGGCGATTTCACAGAGGAAGCGATGAGCTTCGGCCGGAGACAAGATGGCCCGTTCAGGTCGTGGCGTGCGCAGGCTGCGCTCAATGGGCGCAAACAGCCGGCTGGCGGCGCCAAGTCCGGCCAACAGGCGCTCCTGCGGCCGGTCGACACGGCGGCCACCGTAACGCAGCACGCCATTGTAGGCCGTCCAGATCTGCGCGGCCGGAATGACGAGGCGCATGTCGTCACGCGCCTGCAGAGTGAAGTGCAGCGTCCACTCACTGCGTTCGGGTCCAGCAGCATCGCCGGCAAAGTCGCCCTCGTTACCCAGGTCGCCCAAGGCACCCGTATAACCAGCAGAGTGCGCCGGCAATTTCCGGCTCGACCAGTTCAAATGCGATGCGAAAATTCGCGTCACTTGTGACGTGGAGCTGCTCGATCCAGCTCTGCCAGTCCTGCACCAGTTTATGCGCGGGCTGGGGCGGCAGCGTCAGCGACCGGCTGGCAGCACGCAGTTGGCGCACCCAAAGCAGCGCCGGCGTCGTCTCGACCAGCCCCGGCGGCAGATCCACGCCATGGCCGTTGGCCCCATTCTTGCCATTGATCGCTGCCCTGCCATTGACGGCGTGACCGCTGCCCCATGCACGTACGGCCGCGTCCACCACTGTGGCGACAAAGTGTTCGGTGAGGCTCGCCGGCGCCGCCGCATCTTCCAGCTTGTCGATCGCATAGGCACGGCAGACTGCCGGCATCGTCTCGACCAATGCGGTAAAGCGGCGCTTCATGCGATCGTCGAGGAGCGCCGGCTGCCAGAGAGCATACAACGTGGAGCCGCCGTTCATGCGCATGGCCGGCACATAATGCTGGCCGATCAGGATTTCGAGCGCGAACTTGGCAGCATTGCTCCAGTAAAGCAGGTCGTTACCCATGCGCAGACGCTCATTGCGCGCAGCGGCCACGGCGCGGCTGCCAGTCTGCTGGCGCAGCTGGCTGAGGAACACAAGCGACGACAAAGGATCGAGCGTCAGGCCCGTGATCTGCCAGCAGTTCAACGTCAGTGGGGCAGCCGCAGCAACTGCGGGTGCGCCAGGCGCTTCACCGCCCGTGGCGCCGGTGAGAGGGTTGTATCTGCCCGTCGACTGCACCATACTGCGCCGCGCAACCGGGTTCCCGTCGCGGCTGGGCAGCCACGCCGTCGTCGTCGTCGGCTGCATTTCGTGTACGGCAAGATGCGTAACGTCTTCGGCGATCAAGTTGCGCAATTGGTGAATTGGCAGCTGGCCGGGGTGAGAAGGTGGCTTGGGTTGGCGCTGGCGGGAAGCGTTGCTGGCGTGGGCAGCATCGGGCCGTGAGATCGGCTGAAAGTCGAGCGTTTCCGCCCAAAATACAAACTTTCCGTCTGCAAATGGCTCGTTTGCACGATGCCAGGCCGCATGCAAGGTAAAAGGCATAAAGAACATTATACCGCGGGCGCGACCGCACAAACAAATCTTTTGGAGAGGGGCGGACACTAAAAACATGCATGCGGCCGGCTTGCGACCGGCTTGCGACTGGCCGCGCGCGGGCAGGAAGCTAATGATTCTGACGGCGTTCGGCAACAACCAGGACTGCGCTGCCGGCCAGAATGACGAGGGCAGCAGCGCCGATCCATAGCAAGGCCCCATCGTCGGGCAGGCGGGTTTCACCCTGTGCGATCAGCGGGGAGACCTGCAGCGGCGCAATAGTCGCAGTGGGTGTAGGTGAAGGTGTTGCGGTTGCGGTCGGCTCGAGAGTGTCGGTGGGAGTTGGGCTGAACGTCGCAGTTGGTGTGTCCGTAACCAACAGCGTAGGCGTAGCCGTAGTGATCAGGCCGCCGGCCGGCGGCGCCAAGGGCGACTGGAACAGGCGCTCACCGGGCTGCTCACCCGCCGGAGCTGGCGGCTGGCTGCCGGATAGGCCGGCATTCGTCGGCGGCAAAGTTGGCGCCAGCGTTGGGGATGTTAAGGCTGTGGGCCCAGGGGACGGACTGGGCGTTGACACTGCCTGTGCCAAGGCAGGCACCGGCAGCAGTGTCAGGCAAACCAATACCACCAGATCGGCGGCGACCCGCTTGCAGATCAAGCTCTCATCCTTCAAACGGCGCGGGCTCACTGGCTGGCAGCAGTTCACCGCCGGCAGGTGTCCCATTCGAACTGCTGGCTGGCTCAGGCAGCAGGCGGCGCTCCAAGTCTAAAAGTTCAAGTTCGAAGCCGTGGATGATCTGCTGCGGATCACGGATTAAGTGCTCGTCCACCATGAGCCCCAACGTCACTTTACCGTTGTAACTGAAGATGCTGATCCCCAAGCCAATATTGCCCGATTGTGGCACCCAGAATATCATCTCCTTGAGCGGCAGACCGGCGAAATAGATCTGCTGGCGTGGGCCGGGCACGTTGGTCAGGACGGCCGACGCCTTGGCCGCAAACCAAGAGGTAGCTTGCTTGGCTACATCGCCCGGCAGCGTACCGATTACGCCCAGGATTTGGTAGACCAGGAATGGTTCGGGCGAATTCTTGAGCACATCCATGTGGCGCTTGGTCAGCATCAGGCGGTCGTAAGCGTCGGCCAGGCTGACCGGCAGGCTCAAGTACACGAGGGCGAATTCATTCCCCAGGCTCGTATCGTGCTCGGGGCGCAGGTTGACCGGCACCATGGCCGTGATGTCGCCGGCGCTGGTGTCGTCACCTACTTCGACCATGTAGCGGCGCAGCCCGCCGGCGACGGCCGCGACCAAGACATCGTTGATCGTGGCGCCATGGGCCCTACCGATCTCCTTTATGCGCTCAAGCGGAAACGGTTGTGACCAGACCACCCGCTTGATCGCCCCTATATCACCCTTGAAGACTGACTTGCGATCGGGCGGCAGAATGACCAGTTTGGCCAGGATCGCAGCGCTTGCGGCCGAGATGATCCCGGCTGAGCGCAGCAGCGCGAGTGGGTGCGAAGGGTCTTCCAGAGTCTGCAAAGTCTCGTTTGCCACCCCCTGCACTGCCCACATGGCTGTCTTGACCGCGGAACCGGCCATGTTGAACAGTTGTGTCACCGGGCTGGGTGCGGGCGGACGCGGGGGCGGCGGGCTTGCAGCACCTGCAGCGACTCGGCGGGCGTACCGCCCGTCATGTTGAGCAGCACTTTGATCAACGCAATGCCGTCGCCGATGCAGTGGTGCAGGCGCGAAAGGATAGCAGAACCGCCGTCGACGTTCTCGATCAGCAAGTAACGCCACAACGGCTTGCGCCGATCGAGCGGCTCATTAACGATGGCGCTGACTACAGTCTGCAGCGTGGCGATGTCGCCGGGGTGCGGCAAGGCATACCGGCGTACATGGGCGCGAATGTCAAAATGGGGATCGTCCTCCCAATAGAGCCGGCCGCCTGGGCCCTCGACGATGCGCTGGTGAAAGCGTTCGTACTTGGCGACAAACCGCTCGGCGAGGATGCTTTTCAGCTCCTCAAAGTCAAGTACGTCATCAAACAACATCACGCCGTTGATGATCATCAAGTTTGTCGCGCTGTCCATTTCCAGCCATGCTTTGTCCACATTGCTCATGGGGACACGTCTGGACTTTGCCGTCATGCCAGCCTCCTTCAATGATGGAGCATGGGGATGATAGTTGCTCGCAGTATACTGCAAATGCTGGATTTGTTCCACATGGCGGCGGGAGTGCCGCTACGGATTGCTGCCCGCATTGCTGTTTATTGCGCTGCCGGTGCTCACGAAGAGCCGGTTTACGCCGGCCGGGGTAAGGTCAACTTGCAGCAGCAGCGTACCGGTTTCGCCGCCGCGCCACCATTTTGGATCGCTGCCAAGATGCTGCGCCAGCGCTTCGCTGGCGTACACATACACCATTGCCTCCGGTCGTTCAGGCGGCGCGTAGCTGCTGGTCTGGCTGACATCGGCGGGGAGCAGTGCTTGTCCGCTTGCCATCGCTGCGTCGGCACTTATCGGCTGTGTGGTCTGCCAATCGATCGACAGCACCATATCGTCGAGAAAGATCACGTCGAGCGTCGTTGCGCCATCCGCGGCGTAACGCGCAGCACCGTTTACCATGCCGATGGATGGTCCGTACATAGATTCCCACTCTGTCCTGGACAACCCCAAGCCGCCTGAGGGGAATTCACCGGCGCTTGCGTCCGCAGGCGCCTCGGTGATGCCCGCGTCCGCCTGCACGGATGGCAATGCCGCCACGACTGTCGGCACTTCGGTCGGCACATCAGCGGGCACTTCAGTTGGCACTTCGGTTGGCACTTCAACTGGCATAGGGGCTGCAGTCGATACCTGGACAGAATTCGTTATGCCTGGGTAGCTCAGCACAAAGAGCATGGCCAGCAGGGCGGTGCCTGCCAGCATCAGTGCGGCGCCGGCGCCGCCCGCAAGGATGGCAATGATTGCTAACAGAAAGCGATTTTCCTGTCGCTCTGCCTCCCGCATATCTTCGAGTTCATCCTCGCGCCGGGCGAGTTCCAGCTCGTAGTAATCCATCTTGGCCGCGGCCTCTTCTCCTTGCGGTGACACATCCATTATATGCGAGCTGGGGGCATCCTGCGAAAGCCGTGTTACAATTCTCCCTTGCATGAGCGCCGTCTATCCACGGCCGGCGCAGGCTGTACGGGCAAGCGCACTGCCCGTGCGGCTTGCGATGCTGGCCATTCTCCTCGCCGCCTTTGCCCTGCGTGCCTACCGGCTCGATTTTCAGAGCTTGTGGAGCGACGAGGGCATCAGCCTGCTGCGTTCCAGCCAGCCGCTGGCCGAGATGCTGCGCAATATGCCGGTAGAACACACGCCAGGCTACTTTGTGCTGCTGCACTGGTGGCTGGCCCTGGCCGGCAGCAGCGATATAGCGCTGCGCTGGCTCTCGCTGCTGCCCAGCGTGCTGGCGGTAGCGTTGATTTTCCGCCTGGGTCTATCGCTCGGTTCGGCTGAGAGGCCCTACCCTTCAGGCCAATCGTTGGTGGCCGTCGTCGCGGCACTGCTGCTGGCGACCAGTGGGTTTCAGATCTGGTATGCGCAAGAAGCGCGCATGTATGCATGGCTGCTGGCGGCGGCCCTTACGTCCTGCCTGGCACAATGGCAGGTGCTCGAACGACCCGGAGAACAACCTGGCCGGCACGCCAACTGGTGGGCAGTCCTGTATGCGCTCTCCACGGCAGGCGTCGTCTACCTGCACCTGTTTGGCGCACTGCTGCCGCTGGCACAAGCAGTCTATGCCGTAGGCTGGCTTGCCGTACGCCGCGATCTGCGCCGTTTCGCCCGCTGGGCGCTGGCCGCTGCCGCTGCGCTCCTGCTCTTCTTACCTTGGCTGCCCCATACACTGGGCATCTTTGGGTTTGAAGGCTGGCGCCAAGGGGGAGACGCCGGGCAGCTGCCGTGGCGCTACTGGCTGGCGTACACGGTCAGCGATGGACTGGCGGCGCCCTGGCGCACGTGGCTGCCGTGGGTATACATCGCACTGGCGATCGGCGGCGCCGTGTATTGGTGGCGTGTACGCATGGGGGCTGCCGCCTACTTGCTGGTCACACTGTTGGCACCCTGGGCGGCGGCGATGGCGCTGGCCGTACGCAACCCTGATTATCATGAGCGCTATACGATCTACCTGGCGGCGCCGCTGCTGCTCCTGGTGGCGGGCGGAATTGGGCTCCTCGACCTGCGCGCATACAGGCGACAGGCACGCGAACCTCATGCGCAGCAAAGCTACTGGCTTGCTGCGCCGGCGCTGCTGCTGGCGGGACTGCTGGTGTTCGGCAACGGATTGGCCGTGCAGCGCCTCTATACAGACACGTCGCTGCACAAGCCCGATTACCGGGCGGCGGCGGAGCGCATTGCCGCCGATCTGCAGCCGGGGGACGTGGTCCTGGTCGATGGACCGGATCCGGAGAAGGTGTTCAAGCATTATTTCAAAGCCGATGTACCCGTACACGCCGTGGGGTACCTGCAGGATGCGGCATATGATACGGTAGGAAAAGAGTTGGCCCCACTGCTGCAAGGGGCCCCACGCGTGTGGGAGGTGCTCTATTTCCACCCACCAGCCGCCGTGCAGGTGTGGCTGGCGACCCAGGCCTGGGCGACTGACCCCACCGAACACAACGGTCTCCGCGTGCTGCTTTACGGGCTCCCACAAGAAGGGCTGCAGGATCATCCGCTCGACATCAGTTTTGGCCCGGCACTCACCTTGCAGAGTGCGGACACGGCGCCGGCCGAGCTGCGCCCGGGAGATTTGCTGCGCGTGAGCACCCATTGGTTTGTCAATCAGCAGCTCCCCGAGTACAAATTCAGTTTGCGCCTGGCCAATGCCGCCGGCGAACCTGTCTACACGGTCGATTATGTGCCGCAGAACTGGTTTGCGCCGACCAACGCCTGGGTTGTCGGCCAGCCCGCCACCGACCAGCGCGGCATTTTGCTGCCGGAAGACCTGCCGGCCGGGACTTACAAACTTACGCTGCGCCTCTATGATCCGGCGACCGGGGCGCCGATCGACAGCAGCGCCGGGCAAGACATACTGCTGGCCGACCTGCAGATCGGCGAAACGCAACCATGAACGTGACTTTGAAAACGTGGGGCCAACGTGCACTGCTGCTGGGCTTGATCCTGCTGTCCTACGCCCACGTGGTGGTCCAGTTGGATGCAAAGGCGTTCTGGTGGGATGAAAGCCTGTCGCTGCAGCGCGCCGAGCAGCCGCTGCTCGATATTCTACGCGGCGTGCTGTGGATTCGTGATGGCTTCAGCAGCCTGCTGACGATCGACCAGCATCCTTTTTTCTCCTTTCTCCTACAAGGCGCGCTGATCCGCACTGCGGGCGAAAGTGAATTCGTGGTCCGTTACGCGGCGGTGATGGGGGCGACCCTGTTGGTGCCGTCGCTGTGGGTACTGGCACGCTGGCTCCTGCGCCGCGATGTTGCGCCCCCGGCAGCACCCTGGTTGGCTGTGCTGCTGGGTGCCATCAGCCCCTTCATGCTCTGGTATGGGCAGGAGGCGCGCCCCTATGCCCTGTGGGCGGCGCTGGCCGTACTTACCACCTACCTGGCGCTGCGGGCGACGGAAGACAGGGAGCTGGACGGTCGTTTTGCGATCGGGTTTGTGGTGGCCGAAGCTATCTTTCTCACTACCCACTATTATGCCGTGCTGCTGCTGCCGGTACATGCGTTGATCCTGTTTGCCTGGCTAGCCCGGCGCAACTTCCTGCGTGCACTGATCGCCGCCGCCGTACTGCTGGTCGTGGGCAGCCTGGTGGGCGCCTACGGGGCCTACACGATCTTTGCGCAGGGAGGTGGGCAGAATTTCGCCTCCATCTCGCTGGCGATGCTCGTGCCCGACCTGCTTAACGCCTTCAGCCTCGGTCTGAGCGTAGACCTGGCGCAGCGTCTGGTGGATCGACTGGGTGTTTGGCGCACTGGCGCTGGCCGGGGCCGTGTGGGGCCTGCGTTCGCGCCGGGTGATCGCCGCGGGCGGCTGGGTGCTGCCGGCCTTCTTCGTGATTCCGATCGCCATCCTGCTTGTGCTCAACGAGTTTCGCCCGCTGTACATGAACGCGCGCCACCTCAGCCTGCTGGTCGGAGCCTTTATCCTGCTCAGCGGCGGGGGCCTGGCTCTGCTCTGGCGCTGGCAGCGCTGGGCCGGCGGGCTGCTGACGCTCGCACTCGTGGTGGCGATCGGCTACAGCACGGTCAACTACTACACGCTCGAAGAGTATGCCAAGGACGACTACAAGACCTTTGGCAGCTACCTGTCTACCCGCATCATGCCCGGAGACGCCGTGCTCTTCTACCCGCCATCCTCCTGGCGCATCTTCGAGTATTACGTACCACCCACAACCGTCGCCGGTGGCATTCCTGCACAAACAGACGGGGGATCAGGCGCAGGATCGGCGCTGACGAGCAGGCAGACAAGCCGATCGGCATCTACGGGATTCCGCTGCTGGGGCGCAGCATGGACGACACAGAAGATTGGCTGCGCACGTTGGGAGAAAAGTACGATCGGGTCTGGGTGCTCAAGTCAGGCACCCATCCCTACTTTGACGAGGAGTGGCACCTCGAGAAGTGGCTGCCCGACAACATGCTGCGCGTGCGCAACGCCAAGTTCTTCAGCCATTCTTCGCTGCACGCATTTCTATTTCTGCCCAAGATCCCTGTCTTTGAGCAGCTCCCCGCGGACGTCCAGCATCCCTTGACGGCGGAGTACGGCAACCTGGTGCGGCTGGCCGGCTACAGCCTGGATCCCGTGGCTGACGAGAGCTGCCGGCGCAGATGCGCCTCTACTGGCAGGTGGTGGAGAAGCCGCAGCGCCGTTACAAGTACATCGTGCAGCTGGTGGAGCAGGCGCCCGACGGGAGCACGCAGGTACTGTCGTCGCTCGAACGCGAGCCGTATGAGGGCGACATCCCCACCCTCTACTGGGATCCGGGCAAGACGATCCTCGAATATGTGGAGTTTCCGCCTGCCCCTGCAGCCGCCGGCCGCAAGCAGTCAACGCTATGTTACGTTCCAGATGTACGATGCGGAAACGCTGGAAAAGCTGCCGGTGACGAAGGCTGCGGATGGTGCCGTGCAGATAGACAACACGACTGTGAGGCTGCCTTGATGTCAGCGCCTGCAACGATTCTGCCGGCAGCAGCCCCCGCCGAGCCCAGCGTAGGGCCGGTCCAGGCGAGGGCGCTGCAGCGGCGCAGCCGCATGGCAGCAGGGATCATCATCTTGATCTTCCTGTGTTTTGGGTTTGCCTACAGCATGGTCGTGCCGCCTTTTGAGACGCCCGACGAGCCGTTTCACTATGGCTTTGCCCGCCACATCGCCCAGGGCAACTGGCTGCCGGTGCAGAGTGCAGTTGAAACAGGGCCCTGGGCCCAGGAGGGCAGCCAGGCGCCGCTTTATTACCTGCTGACCGGCTGGCTGACGCGTGGGATCGACCAGGGTGACTTCGCAGACATCGCCGTGCGCAACCCGCGCGCTAACATCGGTGACCCGCTCGATCCGGGCAACAAGAATTTTATGCTCTACAGTGGGAGCCAGCCTGCGCTGGTCGGCAGCAACCTGGCGCTGCACGTTGGCCGCTGGTTTTCACTGCTGCTGGGAGCCATAACCTTGTGGTGTGTCTATCTCACGGCCGAATTGGGCGTGAAGGCACCCGCCGGCAAGCGGCGTACTGATTACGTGTTTGCGCTGCTGGCGACCGCGTTCGTGGCCGCTATCCCGCAGTTTCTGTTCATCAGCGCATCCTTCACCAATGATACCCTGGTCATTGCCGCGTGCGCGGCCGCTGTCTATTGGCTGGCGCGGCTCCTGGCTAAGCCGGGGACTGTACCTATCCGCTGGTGGGAGTGGGTTGTCCTGGGGGTGCTGATCGGCGTGGCCGCGTTGAGCAAGCTGCAGGGGTTAGGGCTGGTTCCCCTGGCGGGGCTGGCAGTACTCTTTCTCGGCTGGCGGCGGCGCAGTTGGCGCCTGGTGCTCCAAGCCGCAGTCTGTGTGGCCGTGCCCGCGGCTGCCATTGCCGGCTGGTGGTTCCTGCGCAACATCACACTCTATGGGGACTGGAGCGGCCTGGGCCACCTGACCTCGATCAACGGGCGCCGCACGGAGCCGCTTACGCTCGAGGATTTCTGGCCGGAGTTTCGGGGGCTGCGCTATTCATTTTGGGGTCTCTTTGGCTGGTTCAACATCTTGCTGCCGGACTGGTTCTACCAGGCGGCGGACTTGCTGACGGTGGTGGCGGCGGCCGGTACGGTGGGCGCAGTGGTCCAAACCGTACGGCGTTCGCCGGCCCCGCGCGCCGACCAGGGACGGTTGCGCGTCCTGGTACTGCTGCTGGCGTGGGCGGCGCTGATCTTCCTCCTGCTCATTTACTGGACCCTGCAAGCCACGGGCAGCCAGGGTAGATTGATCTTTCCCGGGATGATTGCCTATGGCATTTTGCTGCCGCTGGGGGTGGACTTCTGGCTGCAGTGGGGGCCGCGCGCCTTGCGTTGGGCAGTTTGGGCGGCCATCCTGGCGGTGCTGGTGGGCATGTCCTGCTATGCGCTCTTGGGGCTGCTCCCGGGCGCCTACAATGCACCGCGGCCGGTAGCAGCGCTGCCGGAGGCGGCAAAGCAGGTCAACATCCTCTTTGATGCGGATGCCCCGGTCGAACTTGCCGGGGTTGAGGTCGGAACCGGCCGCTACCATCCGGGCGAGCGGGTGCCCGTCACGCTGTATTGGCGGGCCGCAGAGCCGCTGCGGCAGGACTACCAACTCTTTATCCAGTTCCTCGACGAGAACGGCCACGAGGTGGCAAACCTCACGAGCCATCCCGGCTGGGGCCGTAATCCCAGCAGCAGGTGGCAGCCTGGCGCACTGTACGCCGACCCATACCTTGTGCCGGTCCGCGGGCCAATCGAGGCCGGTTCACCCTTGCTGGCGCGGGTATATACCGGCCTCATCGACCCAGCAAGCGCCGATACAGGCAACCTGCCCCTCAAGGCGCATACCCTTGATGGGGCCGAGGTTACGCCCTTTGTCGCGGCCGTCGAACTTGCGCCATGGCAGCCGCCCGACATTAGCGCCCTCGATCTCCAGCCGGCGACAGCGGTGTTTGGTAACGTTATTCAGATGTCAGGCTATGACGTGCCGGCCAATACGCTAGAGGCAGGCACAGTCCTGACCACTACCATCGCTTGGGACGCCACCGGCCAGCCGGCCACCGATTACACGGCCTATGTACATATGATCGATGCCCAGGGCCGGCAGGTCGCAGGCTACGACCGCGCGCCGGCCGGCGATCGATTCCCGACCAGCCATTGGCGGCGCGGAGACCAGGTTGTGAGCACCTTTGCACTGAACCTGCCGGCCGATCTGCCGGCCGGCGACTACCAGTTGTGGGTGGGCTTGTATGAGACGGCCAGTGCAGGCGCGCTGCGTCTGCCCATAACGGATGCAGGCGGCCTGTCAGCAGGCGACGGCCAGGTCGCAATCGGCAGCGTCACGGTACAACGATGACCGTCAAGGGAATTTCGTCGAGCCAGCCGGCAGCCTCGATAGGCAGGATGACCACGCCGCTTCTGTCGATCGCCGCCAGCAGGTCGCGCAGCGCGGCTGCCCGCTCATAGACGGCATTGGGGGTGCTATAGTTCTCCACCAAGAATGATTGGGCGCCCTCGGCCAACTCGGACGTGGGAGCCAGCACTTTCAATGTGCTTTCTTCTTGAGCCGACAGCTCCATACCCAAGTTCACGGCCCGGTAGGCGGCGGGCGAACCAGTGTACAGGACCGTATAGGGCCCGTGCAGGGTCCGCTGGCGTGACTGAAAAACGACCGGCCGCTGTGCCCGCTGGGCAATAGCCTGTGCCGTCGTGCCGGTACGTTTGCCGGGCGAGCGCCCGACGCGTCCCAGGCTCAACATGCGCGCCGAGGTCGCGGCCTCCAGCAGTTGGTCGGTCACACCACCGCGCACGACTTGGAACGACCACGTGATGCGTTTTTGGCCGGCGACTTCGGCCATAATCTTGCGCAGCAGCGATGCCTGCATGCGAAATTCGCGTTCGAGGTGATTCTGCTCGATCCGGCGCGGCTTGGCGGTGAAGGAGCCGTATTCGATGCCGAACGGCAGCCCACACAGGCGCAGCAAGTTGATATCCTCTACATACAAACCGCGCAGTTCGAGCCGCAGTGCTGCCGCCAGTTCGGCGGCGGCAGCCAAGGCTGCTTCACTGTGCGGTGACATATCGAGTGCCACCAGGATATATTCGACTTCTGCTGTCGAGAGCGGCGCCGGCGGTCCTGCCTCTGTCCCTAGCAGTTCGCTTTCATGCGAGCGCTCTTCGGCGCCCGAACTTGCCTCGGATTGAGACGACATATCTTCCGTCATGATTGCTTCCGCCTGCCTGCCAAGTGACTGCGAATTGACTGCGAATTGACTGCCAAATGGCTGTTACCTGGCTGCTAATCGCCCGCTTCGCCATCGGCCGTCTTGCCCAACTTCTTGGCCGGCGTGTTGTTCCGGACCTGGCCCTTGCGTTCCAGAGCCTGTCGCTTCTTCGTAATTTCGGTCAACCGATCTTCCACCAACCGGTTGACGGATCCCTTGGGATACTTGCCCTTTGTGTCGCGTACGCCGGCCGGCAGCCCGGTCAGCAGTTCGATGCCCTGGTCGACATGGTCGACCGGATAGACATGGAACTTCCCGGCGGCTACGGCGTCGACGACGTCCTGGCGCAGCATCAAGTGCTTGACATTGGCAGCAGGAATCAACACACCTTGATCTCCGGTGAGACCACGCGCATTGCAGAGGTCGAAGAACCCCTCGATCTTCTCGTTGACGCCCCCGATCGCCTGCACCCGTCCAAGCTGGTCCACCGAACCGGTAACAGCCAGCGACTGGCGGATGGGAATATCGCCAATGGCGGAAAGCAGCACATACAGCTCCGTCGAAGAGGCGCTGTCGCCGTCCACGCCGCCATAAGACTGCTCAAACACGAGGCTGGCCGAGAGCGAAAGCGGCTGGTCGAGCGCATAACGAGCATTGAGAAAACTGGAAAGGATGAGTACCCCTTTAGAGTGAGAGGGGCCGCTCATATTCACCTCGCGCTCGATGTTGACTACATCGCCGCGCCCCATGCGTACGGTCGCCGTAATCCGCGACGGCTGGCCAAAAGGCAGGTTGCCCAGCTGGAGCACGGACAGCCCATTGATCTGTCCGACGACCTCACCTTGGGTCTGCACGTTGATCGTTTCGCGCAGCACCTCTTCCTGCAGCAGGTTTGCCACCCGGTTGTTGCGAAAAATGCGTGCGTCGATGGCCTCCTCGACATGCTCTGCCTGGATCACAGCCGATCCGGCCTCGCCGGCGAAGTGATCGGCTTCCTGGAGCAGGTCGACGATCGCCTGGATATTCGTAGTCATGCGTTCGGAATCGCTGACCAGGCGGGCGGCGTGATCCAGCACCCGGGCAGACGGCCACGCGGTCGAGCGGACGCAGCGCACAGCTGCGGGCAATCTGGGCGATCAGTTGGGCATACAGCCGTTCCGTCTCGCCGTTGCGGACCATCTCGTCGGCGAAGTCGGCAGCTACCTTGAACAGCTCGTTGAAATCGGGGTCGGCTTCCGAGAGCAGGTAATAGAGCATGCGGTCGCCCAACAGGATTACCTTGACGTCCAGCGGCACCGGCTCAGGTTCGAGCGAAACGGTGCTGGTCAGGCTCAACATCTGCAAGGCAGATTCGATGCGGATTTCACCGAACTGCAGCGCCCGTTTGAGACCCTCCCAAGCATAGGGGCTGGTCAGGACCTTCAGCGCATCGAGGATCAGATAGCCACCGTTGGCGCGGTGCAGCATGCCGGGTTTGATCAACATGAAGTCGGTGATCAACGCGCCCATCTGTGCCATCTGCTCGGCACGCCCGGTGAGGTTGAGATAGGTGGGGTTGCTCTCGTAAATCACCGGTGCGCCGGTCATTTCCGCCGAGTCCACCAGCAGATTGACCTGGTAACGGCGCAGAGGCGAAACCGGCTCCATAAAGGCAGCCTGGCCATCGCCGTCGGCGGCTTCATGTTTCTTCTCGCCTGCGACCAGAAAGTCGCCCAAGTGGTCGTTGACATCATGGCGCACAGCATCGAGAAAGGCGATGACGTCCGCCAGATCGCTTATACTTCTCAACAATTTCGCCGTGCAAATCATTGAGCACCACGGCGGCCACCTCGCGGTTGAGTTCGCGCACGCGATGGCGCAGTTCGCGCTCCCAGCGTGGCGCCTGGCCGAGCACTTTCTGCAGCTGCTCCTGCATCACTTCCACGTCAGCCTGCACGCGCTTCTGGTCTTCTTCCGGCATCTTCTCAAACTCTTCCGGCGGAAGGACATTGCCGTCTTTGACCGGCGCAAATGCCAACCCGGCCGGCGTGCGCAGCAGGGCAAGGTTGCGCTGCTTCGCTTGTTCCTGCAGTTCCATCAACGTCGCCTGCTGGATGTCCTGGAACTCACCCTCCACAGCACGGCGGCGCGCCTGGTACTCCTCGCTCTCGAAGGCGGCAGACAGCGCAGTCTGCATGTCGTCGACCAACCGTTCCATGTCGCTGCGAAACTGGCGGCCCATGCCGTTTGGCAGGCGCAGCACCTTGGGACGATAGGGCTGGCCGAAGTTGTTGACATAGCACCAATCGGCAGGCGGGGGCTCGGCGGCGGCGCGCTCCTGTACGGCGCTGTGTACCAGCGTGAACTTGCCCAAACCGGCGGGGCCCAGGGCAAAGATATTGTAGCCGGACCGATCCATCTTGACGCCAAAACGTATCGCGCTGATCGGGCGCTCCTGGCCGACGAAGATCGGCAGCTCCGGCAAATCTGCCGTCGAATCAAAACTCAACTGTTCCGGATCCGTGCAACGACGCAGTTGCGCGGAGGACAGTGGTTTGATCGACATTGCTTTCGCTGTGCCCAAAATAACACTCCTCACATGTGTGTCAGCGCCTGGAATCTAAAGGCACCGAATCGGGGTGGACTGAACTCGAGATCGCAGCTGGATGCGCGGCAGTGGACTGAAGAGGCGCCGGGCGCAGAGGAATCGTCAAATCCCACCACTCGCGGCGTCCGGCAGCGCCACTCTTGGCCGCTGCCGCTGGTGCGGCTTGCCTCGCGCAGTTCGGGCAGCGGCAGCTGGCGCAACCGCATGCGCAGCAGGTTCGGCGCAAGATCCAGTTGGATCCAGGCAAGCGGGTACTCAATCAAAGAAGGCAAAATGACAAACGTGCACTCATGCTTGCCCAATGTCAGCCGGCGCACGTCGAAGCGATGGGCATGCGCCTGAAACACGGCCCCCACATTCGAGTGGCGGCTGAGGACGGCACGCACGGCGGCGGCATTGCGAACTGCAAAGTAGTCGTGCCAGTCCACCTGGTTTGACCAAGGCGCCAGCAACTGGTGCGTAAAAATAAGGACTGGCAAATCACCTGCCGTGGCAAGCGCGGTTTCGAAGCGTTCGAGTTCGGCATCGCTGACCCAGCCGTAGACGGGGTCGAACTCCTGCGCCTGGGCAATCTGGGCCGGCGAGTGGCCGTGCGTGTTGAGCAGCACCAGGCGCGCCAACGGCAAATCTACTGTGGTGCCCAGGCCAGGTTCCAGTCCCCACACATCATGAAAGACCTCCCAGCCGCCGGCGCCGGGAAGGCTGTCGTGGTTGCCGGGCAGAACGTAGACTGGCAGGTCAAGGCTCTGATAATTGCGATACAGGTCGATCACAGTCGTCGTGAATACGTCCGGCGCCATATCATAGGTGCCGCCGCCGCAGGTAAGATCGCCCAGGTGCAGCACCATGTCCAAGCGCGCGCGGCGCAGTTCCTGAAATAAGGTCGCCAGCAAATCCTGTGTCGAACCCTGCAGCTGCAGGCTGCCATCCGAGGTTACGAAGTTATGGCCCTGCGGCCAGTAATGAGTATCAGCACACAAACCAATTGAGATCAGGCCGCCGTTGGCCATAGTGTACTCCCGCGCTTTGGGGCTTTCATACAACTGCGCATTCGCAGATGCGACTGCACATTATCACAGAGTAACTTCGTTGTCGTCGGCGTATGGACCGAATTCGTGCACAACAGAATATGTATTTAGGGCCGGCCGAACCACTCCTGTTCGAGCATGTTCAGTTCGCCGTTCGCCCGCAGCCGCTCCAAGCCGGCATTGACCTGCTGCAGCAGGTCGTGCGCTCGCCTTGGCACTACGATCACGTACGGGTTGCTGGTGACGGGTGCCCCGGCGGCAATGAGCGCCGCACCTGCTGCCTGTGCCTGCTGCAACGTCACGCCGTCGACCAAAATCGCATCAACAGCCCGGTTCTCGCTGTGACTTTCAGTGTGATCCTCAGCCAGGGCAGCAACAGCGTCCTGCGGCGTCTCATAGGGCACTAATGTGAGGTCGATGCCATCACGCTGCCACTGGCGTCCAACCATGTCACCTTCACTCCCCCACTCTACCCCTACGCGTTTCCCGTTCATGTCGGCACGGCTGCGAATTGCGGACCCTACGGGCACGACTAACCGCAGCCCGCTGTCGAAATACGGCTGCGAAAAGGCAACGTCGCGGGTCAGGCGCGCATCGTAGGGGTAGGCACTGGCGATCGCATCGACCTTGGCGGCCTGCAGCGCGTCGATGAGGCTGTCGAATCCGATCGAAACAATCTCCACTTCCATTCCCCATCCTGCAGCCAGCTTACGTGCCAGTTCCACATCATAGCCCTGTGGAGCCCCAGAGGCATCGAGCGATTCAAACGGTGGGAAGCTGGGGTCCATACCGACGCGCCATGTCTTGCGTGCCTGCATCGCCTGCCAGGTGGTATCGCGACGGAGCATGGCCGGCAGCAGCGAACTGAGAGGCGATGCTTGACCGGACCACAACAGCCAGACCAACAGGGTTGTCGCCAACCCGGCAGCAAGAACGAGCCAAAGCCATTTGTGTCGTTTCACTCATCCGTTCCCTGGGCCGATCCTTGGGTATAGCGCTGCACCTCCGTGTAAATTGGTTTCGGCTCAAAATCGGTGCGTACGAATGTGTAGTAATCCTGATACGATTTCTGGTCCCATGGGAAGCGAAAAACCCAAAGACAGATCGCGCTAAGCCACGGCCATTCCTTGTCTGCCAGTTCATAGGCCCGGATGGTATAGACAATGCGCTGGCTTGGACGCACTGCACGGGTCCAACGCGGGTGATCATTCCAGCCACCTTCTGTGATCATCGCCTGCTTATTGCCGTCGCCGTTTGCCACCATAATATCATGCAGCAGTTCAGCACGCCGGAAATTAATGACCTCCGGGTCTGGGGGCTCATCAGGCGCAAAGTGCCAGCCATAGGCATGGATGGCTAAGATGTCAAAGTAGTTTGCGGCGCCCGCGTCGTACATCTTTTGCAGGAAGACCAGGTCATTCATACCGGCTTCGCTGCCGGGCGGAGCGAGCGTGGGAGCTAAAGCTCCTGCCAACACCTGCACGTTCAGGATCGGCAGCCTTGATGGCAGGGTATACGGCCTGCAGCATGGCCGTGTACTTCGCCGGATCAGGCGGCTGATAGCCCCATTCAAGCGCCAGGTTGGGCTCGTTCCAGATAATAGTATAACGCACCTTTCCTTGATAACGTTTGACAAAGGCAGCAGCAAAACGAGCAAAGTCTGCAAAGTGTTCCTCGTCCAAATACAGCGGCGAGGTGTCTGTGGGACGCGCCCACTGCGGTACATAGCCCAAGCGGGCAATCAAGGTGAGCCCCTGGCGTGCGGCATGGTCGACGACCTGGTCGGCGTGCACCCAATTGTAGCGGCCCGGCTGCTCTTCGATATAGGCCCAGGGAAAGTATTCCACCACCCAGGGGGCGCCCATTTCACGCACCATTGCCAGCGTGCGCTTGATCTTCCAAGGCTCGACTTCGTCAGTGAGCCGGGTGTGCACGCCAACCTTTGGGTTCACCGTATGCACAACCTGCTGGGGCCCCAAGGGCACATTGGCAACCTGGCGGTCAGCCAAATGGAGTGCAGTGGCGATGGCTAAGGTGAGGAAAACCAAGCTGAGAAGGCCAAGCACAAGCAAACGGCCCGACGGGCGATTGGCGAGCGACTTGGCGAGCGGCTTGGCGGAAACGACACAGATGTATCATATGCACAAACTCGGATTTTGCAACTTACACGGCCTTGTCCGTAGGGTATTTTACGCTTGGTTCGTTGTCATGATCACAAACAGGCGGAACATACTCATGCTATAATCGCGCAGTAAACGGTGTTTTTTGCACTAGCATGCGTGGCGTCAAACGAAACAGCCCGCATAAGAGGAGTAACCATGTTTGGAGGCTCACTGGGCCAACGCTGGAATTCCCTGACCCAGGGACAGAAGATTTTTATCGGCGGCATTGGCGTGCTGATCATCTACGGCGTGGTCGTGATGTTCACGAGCGGCGGCGGCCTGGGGCGCTACAGCGATCCCATGTGGTGGCTGGCCACGACCGCCATCGTCTTATTTGCGCTGCCGTTTCACGAGTTTGCCCACGCCTTTACGGCGGTCAAGCTTGGCGACCCGACGCCGCGGCTGGAAGGGCGCTATACGCTCAATCCGCTCGTCCATATCGACCCGTTTGGCGCCTTGCTCATTTACCTGGTGGGTTTTGGCTGGGCACGCCCGGTGCGCTGGAACCCGCGCAACATCACGGTCGATCTTCGGCTCGGCTCCATTCTCGTCGCCATCGCCGGCCCATTTAGCAACCTGCTGTTGGCGACGCTCAGCCTGGTGCTGATCCGGCTCTTTTTTGACCCCCGCGGTGTGTTTGCCAATGCGTTGGGTGGCCCCGACAGCATGGTGGGAATCTGGGGGCTCAACCTGCTCTATTTCTTTGCCGATATCAATGTGCTGCTGTTCGTCTTCAACCTGCTGCCAATTCCGCCGCTGGATGGCTCGCACGTGCTGTTTGCGCTGCTGCCGGACGGCGCGCAGCGAGCATTTTATGGCATCACGCAGTACGGCACGCTCATTCTCTTTGCCGTGATCTTTCTGGCGCCTCAGCTCATTACAGGGCCGACCACCATGGTCATGAGAATGCTGGCGAGTATCGTCGGGCTCATATGATGGCAGCGCGTGGGACGCGGGCAGTTCGCACAGAGAGTGTGCGAACTGGACCGAGAGGGCGCGCTATCGGATTGCACAGTTTTTCAACGGCTGGCGCGCCGCCGTCACGGCGCAAGACTTATCGCTTGGTGGAACAAGTGCTCTCGCCTGTCGGATCCAGCAGCGGGCAAATTGTTTCGGCGGATGCCGGTCGATGCGCAGGCACACAGCCTGCGCGTGGTCAAGGCGCTGCAAGCCGACGGCCCAACGACCGCCCGACCTTGCTGCCGCTGCGCTGCTGCACGATGTTGGCAAGGTGGCGGCCGACGACGCCGGAGCTTACCTGGGGTTGTGGATGCGCGGCCCAATCGTGCTGCTGGAGGCCTGGCGTCCGGATCTGCTGGTGCGGCTGGCTTCGCCACAGCCAGCAGCCAGCCTGCGCTACGCGCTGTTCGTTCACCTTGCGCACCCACAGATCGGCGCAGCATGGGCCAATGAGGCCGGCTGCAGCCCCCTCACCTGCTGGCTGATTGCCCACCATCAAGATAAGTAGTGCTGCAGCTGACGCCGCAGGCAGCAGCATGCGGCACATGCACCTTGTGACAACGAACCTTTTGACTTGATCTCCGCTCGCAACTGCCTGGCCCGCCTGCAGTGGGCCGATGGAAGGAACTAAGATCTATGGCAAAGCCGATTATCACGATCCTTGGGCTCGGCACGCTCGGAGCAAGCCTGGGCCTGGCACTGCAGCGGTCAGCTGCGCAGGCAGAAATTGTCGGCCACGACAAAGTGCCGGAAGCCTCGCAGTTGGCGCGCAAGAACAACGTGGTGCAGCGAGTGGAGTGGAACCTGCACGCAGCGTGCGAGCCGGCCAGCCTGATCGTGCTCGCCATGCCGGTCGGCGAGATCGCCGAAACGCTGGACCTGATCCGTGAGGACGTGCAGCCTAACGCCCTCGTCTTTGTCTTGAGCGATGTGCTGCAGCCGGCAGCACAGATGATCGAAGAAAAGCTCGGCGGGCCAGCAGGCAGCCGGGGTCATGCCGTCGTCGGCCATCCGATCATCAACGGTATCGGTGGGCTGGTGACGCCGCGGGCGGATCTGTTTGATAAGACCACGTTTGTCGTGGCGGCGGGCGCCACCACCGATCCATCGGCCTTGGAACTGGCTGCCAACTTTGTCGAGAGCGTCGGGGCACAGCCGCTGTTTATGGATCCCGTGGAGCACGATGGCCTGATCGCGGGCGTGGAACAGCTGCCGCAGCTGCTGGGCCTGGCCACCGTCCACATGCTGGCGGCTTCGCCCGGCTGGACCGAAGCGCGCCGGCTGGCAGGGCGCACCTTTGCCCAAAGCACAGACAGTGGGCGCTCTGCCGAAAACCTCTATGCGGCGATGCGCGGCAACCGCGCCAACCTGCTGATGCGTCTCGAGCAGTTTGAGCGTGAGCTGGCGGCCTGGAAGGCGTGGCTGGCGGCAGATGGCGAAAGCGGAGCCGGCGATGAGACTGCCGACCATCCACTGCAGGCAGCGATCGCCGACAGCCGTGCCGAACGTGAGCGTTGGGCGGAACAAGCACAACTGCACGACTGGGCGGTTGGGGAGCCCGTGATAGATGCCGGGGCACAGCCATCAGGCGGCCTGCTGCGCCAGATGTTTTTTGGCAGCTGGGGCGCCAAAAAGGACCCGGCACAGGGCCAAGGTTCTTCCGGCTCAGCCCAAGAGCTAAGCTCCGCAACAAGGTCGAATCACAGGCCGGTGCGCGGTAAGCATAAAGAAGCCCGGCAGAATAGACGCTGATGAAGATGGCGCCGCATTCTGCCGGGCCTTTCGTTTATTGGGCATGTCTACTGCCAGCTGGAATTACGGCCAACCGAGTTCCATCAGGCCAAGGTCGATCTGGTCGCCCGGCTTGATGTCGAAAATCCTTGCCGAACCCGGATTGCTGGGATCCTCGATGATGATGTAGTCGTAGACAGTCCAAACTGCCAACACGTACCGGCCCGGCGTCACGTCGTCGGCACTGATGCGGCCGTACTCGTCGGAGTAGAACGGAATATCGCCCTTCGCCTGGTCGGGGCCGCTGAAGAAGCTGGGCGGGTATTCGTTGCCGTTTTCCTGGATGGTGGGCGTAAAGTAGATCAGGTTGCCGGGAATCACCTGGCCCCACGAATTCGAGAACAGCAGAGCACTCAGTGAAGCCTTGCCCGGCTGCGGTGTCGGGGGCTTGTTGGCGGCTGCGATCCGGCGAATCGCATCTATGTCGTGAAGCGGCCTGCCATTGGCGTCGACGGCAGGCGGCATAGTGGCGTTGGCAGGGGCAGCAAGCGGGGACTCGGGCGCCAGTGGCGAATCGGGCTGTGTAAGCGGCGATACCGGCGCGCTGCCGGCTTCGGCTGTAGCTTCGGCTGTAGCTTCGGCGGTCGCTTCGGCAGTCGCTGCGCTGGTGGCTGTGCGGAGCGGCTGTCGGTGCAGCCGGCGGAGTAGCTGTCGGCTGTGGCTCATCACCACCACAGCCGGCGAGCGCCAGCGCCAGCAGTGCTGCAGCTGCAAGCGACGCAAATAGAACGTTTCTCTTGAACATAAGGGTTTCGACTGAGAACCTGAGTAACAGGGTGAGTATCAAGCTCCACACGCAAACAGAGATGGGTTCCCAGTGCCAGAGGCACACAGTAACCCATCTCTGTTCTTAGAGCAAACCTAAAGCTTACTGGATGCTAAAAGCATCATGCGCCATGTAGGTGTCGCCCGGGGCGCCGGGGGTGATCACCGTGATCTGGACGAACGCACCGATCGGCTGAGCAGTGGTGCCCGCCTTGGGCGTGACCGTCAGAGAGGCCGTGCAGCCGTCGTCGATCTGCGGCACCGAGTTGACGACGCCGTTGGCGACACGGTGGTTCTGGACGATGCTGCCGCCGACCGGAATCGTCGCTTCAAAGGTCGCATCGCAGTTCCCAACCGTAGCCGGCGTGTCCGAAGAGCGCTTGTAGGTCAGCACCACCTTCGCCGGCGCCGTGCCCAGGTTGGAAATGGTCACGGCAGTGGCGAAGCCGTTCGGGAGGCGCTTGAGGACCAGCGGCACGACCACGGTCGTGTTCGTGGAATTGGCATCCAGGGCCTCATAGGCGGCGGCATTGGCCGTGCCGATGAAACGCATCTGGACGAACGCCACGGTCTGCGTAGGTGCCGGTGTTGATCGTGCACGAGCCCTGGAAGTCGGTCGGAATCGTAGTGTGTCCACGACAGGGTTCCAGGAGTAGCCGGCCGTGTTCTTGATCTCGGTCGTGTTCGTCAGCGAAATCGGGGTGTTGACGCCCGAGGCCGCGTTCGGCGTGCAGCTGACAGTAATCGCATTGGCCGGGATCGTGCCGCCGCTCAGGTTCTGAACGGTCATCGGCGTGCTCAGGCCATTGCCCAGGCGGGAGGTGAACAACGGGGCCGACCACTTGGTGCCGGTCGTCGTGAAGCCGTTGAACGTCTGCATGGTGTCGGCGCCGAGGAAGAAGTTCGACACCGCAGTCACTTCACCACCGGCCGTCGTGGCGCGCACGACCGCCGAGCCGAACCAGTTGGCCGGCAGACCGACGGCGTTGTCAGCCATGTCGAAGGTGTAGGAAGCGCCCGGCTGGAGCAGGCTCGGCGAGTTGAACGTCTTGTCCACATTGCCCGTGTCGCGGTTGATCAGGTCCACGGCGAAGTTGGTAGCAGTGCCGCTCGTGTTCTGGATGATGATCTGCGAGTTGGTCGTGCCCTGGGCCGAATTGCCCTGGTAGGAAACCAGCGGAATGTTGACGCTGGTCGCACCACTGGTCGCGCCCGAGTACGCGCCGCTGGTGGGGGTCTGGTTCAAAGCACGGATCTGCACGACGGCGCCCAATGCACCCTGGCCGCCGACGACGACCGAGCCGGACCCGGCCGACAGAGTCGGCGTCGGTGTACTGGCGGTAGATTGCCTGCTCGCCAAGCGTCGTGAACGACTTGACTTCAGGTGTGCGCCACTGCGAGCCATCGGGCTTGTAATAGCTGATGTTGGCCGTATTGGCGCCATTGGTGAGGTTCACCAACGTGAAGTTGGTGCTGAGCGTCTTGCTGGTCGACGCTGCACTTGCCACCACGATGCTGGCGAGGGCCAAGGAGGCCATCACACCAGTAATGGCAAGCTTCCGCCTTGCCGGGATAAATCGCATATAACTCTCTCCTTATCGAACTCGATTGCATCGCATTGTTGTTTGCAGCTGCCCCCCGGACTGGTTTCCAGAGCCAGCAGAACGGCTGCGTTCACGATTCATAGTAGCTTTCAGGGGTCCACGATGCAATACAACGAAAGGGTTATTCTTTAGCGCACTCGTGTATATTCATGCGCATTTAAATTGGACAATTCGTCACGATCACGCTTTTCGAATTCCTGCTTGCGCTGCCTATAGAGCAGTTGCTCAAGCAGATAGCGGTTGGTGGCGTTGACGTCCGCCAGAAAACCGAAGAGGACGATCAGAAAACCGACGGTGACCAGCATGCTGCCGACGACCACCGACTGCACGTGGCGGCCCATATACGTCTGCTCGGTCAGGTAGATAATAGACAAAGCGGAGCAGCAGAAACGCGCCCACGGCCAGCAGGGGCGAAGCAAAGCAGCGCAAACGAGCGCAGCGGCTCGTAGAGAGTGTAGATGCGCAGAATCGTCAACGCCTGGCGGCGCACGTACGACCACGTGCTGCGCACCAGCCGCGACTCGCGCGTCGGCGGGTTGACGTCGATGGGCACGGCAGTCACGCGCAGCCCTTTCTTGCCGGCCTGGATCAGCGTCTCCAGCGTATAGCTGTAGCGGGTCAAAATCATCAGACGCAGGGCTGTCTCGCGGTTGAGGGCACGAAAACCGCTGGTGGCATCGGGAACGGCGGTGCCCGACGCCATGCGCACGACCCAGCTTCCCCACGCCTGCAGCAGCTTCTTGACCGGCGAAAAATGCTCAATGGCACGCGTCTGCCGGTCGCCAACCACCATGTCGGCGGTTCCGTCCACGATCGGGCGCACGATCTTTTCAATCTCGCGGCCTGGGTACTGATGATCGCCGTCGGTATTGACGATGATATCGGCCCCACGGGCGAGACAGGCATCCAGCCCGGTTTGAAATGCGGCGGCGATGCCCTGATTGGTGGGGTGGCGCACGATGTGCTGGACGCCCAGCTGCGCCGCGACCTGCGCCGTTGCGTCCGTGCTGCCGTCGTCGATGACAAGCACCTCGATGCAATCCACGCCCGGCAGCGACGCGCGGCAGGTCGGCCAGGACGGCAGGCAGGGTTTCCGCCTCGTTATAGCAGGGAATCTGGATGATCAGGTGCATAGGCGAGGCGTTGTTTACGCCAATGGTCGAAGCCCATCAGGGCGGCGGCAAACAGCAAGAAGATGAGTTCGGCAGCCACGATCCCCAGGCGGGTAATCACGGCGACCAGCGATGCATCGCCGGCAGAAATCGTGGTCATGCGCTGCAGGAGCGCCGAAAGCGTCATTTCACGCACGCCAAGGCCGGCGGGCACCAGGATGGCGGCAAAACCTACCAGCCAGGAGCTGCAAAAGGCAAAAACGGCCGCCGGCAGCGTGAGGGTGGCGCCGGTGCCCACGGCCTGCAGTGCCATCAGGATCGTCATGCCATGCACAGTCCAGAAGACCGCATAGAGCAGGAACAGCAGCAGCCATGCCACCGCCAGGCGCGCGGTCGAGATCTGCTGCCGGCGCAAATAGAGGCGCTGCAGCAGCCACCAAGGTACGGCCAAGGCACAGACGCCCAGCACAATGGCGGCCAGCCGCCAATGAACCGGCGCCATGCCCCCCAGCACGACCAACCCGGCCGTGCCAAACTGCACGGAGATTTCCATGAGCGAAGCCGCAGTGGACTGCGCAGTAGCTGGCCCCGCACGTACGCTGCATCCACTCGCCGCGACTGACGTAGCCCCACACGCTGCCCGGAATATAGCGCGGCAAAAACGCCAAAACGTAGCCGTCGAACATGTGGCGGGCCGACAAATTGAGGCGCAAGGCACGGGTAATGATTCCCCAGCCGGCGATCAGCAGCACATACGCGGCCAGGTCCAAGCACAGCAGCGCCGCCAAGTAGCCATAGTGCAGAGGGGCCGGGTTGCTGCGCAACGCCATGACGGCCAGCCACACCTGGTAGACGAACAGGGCGACGCCCAGGCCAAGCCCGATACGATAGAGGATGGTCTTCAGGCGCGGGTTGATCTTGATATTCTTCAAACCCGAGCCTCGCTTTGCGTTGGCTACCTCCGCCCCCTGGGGCTTGCGCAGAATCCAGTTAAAGTTGGGCAGCCAGGGGTAGAGCAGCGACCACAGCGGCCGCGGCAGCCGCCCGGCCAGCTTCACGCAGCCAGGGCGTTGCGATCAATGTCTCCGACTGCATCAGGTCAAGCGTAACATCGTAGATCTCGAAGCGCCGCATGAGCTGCCGCAGTCCCCACATATGGCGCGACTTCTCATAATACTGGTCGTCGGCGCCAAGCGCCTGCAGCAAGGTGTTGGCCCATGCCTGGGGCAGCCAGTGGAGGAAGGGCAGGTTGTAGTGCAGTTCGACCGGGAACAGCCAGTTTGGGCCGCTAAAGAAGACGATACCGCCCGGCTTAAGTACACGGTAGATCTCGGCAAACAGCTGCACATCGTTGGGCACATGCTCGTAAACTTGGGCGCAGATCACGACGTCGACGCAGGCGTCGCCAAACGGCAGGCCCATGGCGTCGCCGCGTACATAGTCCACGGCTATCCGGTCCTGCGGTGCAATGGCGGCCAGCGCCGTCACGTCGTAGTCCAGGCCCACCGTGTAGCCAAAGAGCGGGGCGATCTGCGCCGTCATGATGCCGGAAGATGAACCCACATCCAGGCAGACCCCGTCATTGACGGACAAGCCAAAGTTCTGCGAGGGCAAGCCGGATCTTGGCGGCCTTGCGCAGCCGCCGCTCCTCGTCGCGCACCCCTTCGGAATGGGCGAAGAAACCTGGCTGATACCCGCGATCCGAGTCTATGTTGGGTGATGGTTGTCGTACTGTCAGTCTGTCACTGCCTTCACTTCCTTAGCGCACCATACAGGGCGAGATAACGCTGCGCCAGTACGCGCCAATCGTAGGTAGCCAACGCCAGGCTGCGGGCCGCATCGCTTGCCTTCTGCCAGCAGGTGGGAGTGGCAAGCAGATCATTCACCTGCGCCGCCAGTGCCGCGGCATCCCCCACGGGAAAGAGACGCCCGACTTGCGGCGTGATCACCTCGGCAATGCCGTCTACGTTGCTGCCCACCACCGGCGTGCCGGCGGCGAGCGCCTCGAGCAGCACCGCGCCCTGGCCCTCTTCCACCGAAGGCAGCACCAAGAGCAGCGCACGCTGCATCCACTCGATCACCTCTGCATGCGGCAGGAAGCCCACAAACGAGACGGAACCTGCGATCCCCAGTGCCTCGGCCTGTTCACGCAGCCGCTGTTCCTCGGGCCCCTTGCCGATCAGTACGATACGCAGATCAGGATGCTGGGCGAGGATGGCCGGCGCTGCCTCCAGGAGATAACGCACACCCTTGCGCTCGATCAGGTAGCCGACAAACAGCAGCACCGGCTCACGCTCGCCATAAGGAGCCGGGGCGTCCAGGGCTCCAACGTCCACGCCGTTTGGGATCACCTCGATCACGCTCGCGCTGGATACCGACGGCAGCGGCGGCCTCCTGCAGCGACGTGCTCAGCGCCGTCACCTGCTGGCAGTTGTCCAGCACCCAGCGCGTAAAGCCGCGGCCCAGCGGCAGCTTGGGGATCTGGTAGACATCCGATCCTTGCACGGTCACGACGATGGGCCGCTGGTGACGCCAGCGTGTCAGCAGGCCCACGGCGCCCGACAGCGTCCACTGGGCATGCAGGACATCACAGGTGCGGGCCGCCTGGGCCACCGCCCGGCTGTACACGGCCAGAAAGCCTGGGAACTGCACGCGGGCAAAGGGATAATCGCGCAGCGTAACCGGCAGACCGCCGCCGCCGCGGCGCAGGCTTTCCTGGCGCTCGGGCCACCAGTAGCGCGGGCGCAGCACCTCGACACCGTCGATCACCTCATGAGTGGCGGCGCCTGGCGAATGCAAGGCAACGACGCGGACCTCGGCCCCCTGCTGCACCAAGGCGTGCGCCAGTCCCCAGACAAAGGCACCTTCCCCATCACCCTCCCAGCGGGGAAAGGTCGTAGCAGCGATACAGACCCTAACCATAGCAGCCTAACCATTCATTGCGCACACGGCGAATATTCCGGCGATTGTCGTGGATCGAATCAGCACATTATGACCTTGGCAAGCATCCTGCACAAAATCAGGCGCAAACCAGCACACTCGGCGGCTTCGAGTGCCCGGTGTGCCCGCCACCTACTGGGCGCCTTCAATCGGGCGTAGGTCAACGCCGGTAGGGTTCGCCTGCCGCAGACGCTGGATCTGGTCCAACGGTCCAGGCGTGCACATGTCCATGTCGAGCCATTCACCGGCAGCAGCACCCAGGCTGCGACAGCCGGACTTGCCATGCCGCCGGGTCCTGGCCGTTCGTGCGGGCATAAAAATCGCCGCGCCAATACAGGTTGGGAATCACCATGGGCAACCAGATGCAGTCGGTCAGCTTGGGGGTGAGATCTGTCTGGCCGCCAGCCAGCTGTGTCAAGCGATAATTCTGGACGGTCGTCCAGACGGCGGCCTGGCCCCGGACCTGAAAGCCGGCACCGATCAGCACGAGAACGGCGAGCACGCCAGCAGGAAACTGTGGCGGCGCACCTGGCGAGGGCGGCGCCAGCGGACAGGCCCGCCACGGCCGCGATCGTCAGCAGTGGGTAGAGCACGAGCAGATAGCGTGAGCCCACCGTTGGCCGCCGGCCGCCAGCCAACTGCGGGCGACGAAGGCCAGTAACACCACCAAGGCGGCGGCGCTGAGCATGGCGACGGCCATGGGCCACCTGGCTCCGGCGCCAGCAACAGTAGAGCCAGGAGAAGCAGACGATATGCGGGGCGATCACCACCACCCCGTGCACCGAGCGATAGCCTTCGGGTTGGAGCAAGACGACGGCACAGACGACGGCCAGGCCGGCGTAACATGCTGCCAACAGCTACCACTTCAGGGATGTTTAGGCAAGCAGCAACCAAAAGCGTGCCAAGTACGAGCAAGGGTGTACCGAGGTCATAGGCGATGATCTCAGGCGCATTGAACAGCAGGTACGGGACATAAAGAAGGCCGGCCTCGGTAAGGCCGGGGAAGAGCGCGTTGGTGAGTTCCGAAGTGTTTGCACCCCACTGGCGGCTGATCCAGGAGCCCATCATGGCATAGTTGAAGGCCATCCAGGCCGCGGTCACTGACCGCCAGGCTGACACCCATGCGCAGGCCCTGGCACCAGCGCCAGAGGGTCAAGACGGCCAGGATGCCCAGCCCCGCGAACATCTGCTCCGTCCGCATGAATCCCGCCAATCCCACGGCGGCGCCGGCTGCGACGGCGCACCAGCCGCAGTTGTCCTGGCCGCTGCGGAGGGCCAGCCACAGGCCGAGCAGCAGCAGCGCCACGGACAGGGTATGCTCCCAAAACATGGTGGAATAAAAGAGCATCGGGGTGGCCAGCCCGATCAGGGCTGCCGTCAGGAGCAGTGCAATCTGCCGCGTGCGGTTGGAACGCGAAGAGCGTGGGGGCAAGGCGCACGGCAATCAGCGCAGAAA
>CAWBRX010000013.1:0-70049 GCA_963791135.1 uncultured Chloroflexia bacterium | reverse complement strand
GCCGGAAGTGGCCGCCGTGACGGTGCCGTCGTTTGTTAACTCCTATGCCCCCGACGGCAAGCAGGCCGTCAAGTTCGACCCGCACATCTTCTCGGTCCGACCGGTGTCGATGATGGGGGCCGCGAGCAGGCGTACGGCCTAATCAAGTACCTCGACGAGAACGGCGCCTACTGGGAGCTACTCCGCCAGGTGCCCGCCCTCAAGTCGGTACAGGCGCTAGCCCGAAGTCCAGGCGATTCAAGTCTGTGGCCGCCGCCGCCGACCAGTTCAATCAGTTCGGCCGCACCGACACGGCGAGCCCGCGTTTCTCGAGATCCAGACCACATGGGAGACAGCCATTGGCGATACGATCGCTACCTGCGACGCCGATGTCGCCCAGGTCCTGACCGAAGGCAACACGGCAGTCCAGGCCATCCTGGATTGCCCCTAGTTCTTTGTCATGAGTGTGCAGGCCGGTGTATTACCTACACCGGCCTGCAAGTTCGCCTATCTGAGCCTGGAGAACTTCACTATGGCCACATCGACTGCCGCCGCGGCGCCCCAGCGTACCTCCGCCACGGACAAGAGCCGGCGGTGGAAGACGTTGAAGAGTCAGCTGCCGAACTATCTCTTCATCCTGCCGCATTTTGTCCTGTTCACTCTTTTCCTGCTCTACCCGATCTTCCGCGGCCTGCAGATCAGCCTCTTCGACTGGAAGATCATGCTCTCGACGCAGCGTTGGCTAGGCCTGGCGAATTATCAGGCGCTGATGAATGACCAGGTCTTCTGGGAGGTGCTGCGCAACACGTTCTGGTTCATGATCTTGACGGTGATCATGAATGTGTTTCTGGCGCTGGTCGTGGCGGCAGCGTTGAAGCATCGCTTCACGGGGAGCGACTTCTACCGCGTCCTCTTCTATGCGCCCGGCATCCTGTCCGTTTCCGTGCTCGGCATCATCGCCATTCGCGTGCACGGGAGCCGCAGCTCGGTATCATCAACTACTACTTCGTCAACATTCTCGGTTCCCCGCGTCAACTGGGTCAGCGATCCGACACTGATCATACCGGTGTTGTCGATCACGACCGTATGGTGGACATTTGGTTTTCCCATGCTCGTCTTTATCGTGGGACTCCATGGGATTCCGGAGCAGCTCTACGAAGCCGCCAAGATTGACGGCGCCGGCGTGCTCCAATCGTTCCGCCACATTACCATTCCCTTGATCATGCCGACGATGTTCTTTGTCGTCGTTACCCAGTTTATTGCGCATATGCAGGTCTTTGCCCAGCCCTACATCATCACGGGCGGTGGCCCAGGCAACGCAGTCCCGCTCGGTCGTGCAGTACCTGTATGAAACGGCGTGGAAGTACTTCCGCTACGGCTATGCGTCGGCGATCTCCGTCGTCCTGGCGCTCATCATGATCGTCGTGACGGTCATCCTGTTCTCGCTCATGCGCCGCCGCGCAGAGTACTAGGCCACCAGGAGGAAACTGGCAAATCATGGCTGCAACTACCACTGTCAATCGGCGGCAGGGCAAAAAAGGGATGAGCAGAGACGCGAAGCGGGCGATCCTGATGTGGCTGATTCTTCTCCCGCTGGCCTTTGTCATCATCATACCGCTGCTGTACATGTTCTCTATGGCATTTACAACCGAGGCCAACCAGTTTGTGCTGCCCATCCGGTGGATCCCCATCCCGCCAACACTGGCGAATTTCCAACGCATCTTTGCCGACCCCCTGCTGCCCCTGGCCCGCTGGTTCGCCAACAGCTTGCTGGTGGCCAGTGTGGGCACAGTGATTATTCTCATTGTCTCATCGCTCAGCGGCTATGCCTTTGCCCGTCTCGAGTTTCCCGGCAAGAGCCTTCTCTTTTCGCTCCTGCTCTTCAGCCTTATGATCCCGGCGGCCATCACCCTGATTCCCTGTCTTTCTGCTGCTGCGCACGTTTGGCATGCTTGACACCTATAACGCCATCTGGTGGCCGGCCGCTGCCTCGGTGACTGGCATCTTTCTCCTGCGCCAGCACTTCTATTCCGTGCCAAAGGAACTGGAGGACGCAGCCCGCGTCGACGGCGCCAACCGGTTTCGCATCTATTGGCAGATCTGCCTGCCGCTGGTGCGCTGGCGCGCTGGTGGCGCTCTCGATCTTCACCTTCCTCGGCTTGTGGAATGACCTGTTCTGGCCGCTGATCGTGCTGAACAAGCAGACCGAACCTGACCCTGCCGATCGGCCTGGTGGTGCTCCAACAGGGCAGCTACATTCAACGCGGCCTTGCCTTTGCCGGTGCCTTTGTCGCATCGGTGCCCGCCCTGATCTTTTACATTATCTTCCAGCGCCAGATCATCGCCGGCATCACGACGACCGGCATGGCGGGGCAGTAAGCGAACGTAGCATTCAGTACCAAAAGGAAATGAAGCATTACATGTCAAACAACCAAGCGTCCATCTATCTGGACACCAACCGCACAATTGCGGAAATCTCTCCCCTGCTGTTCGCCGGCTTTGCCGAACACATGGGCCGCTGTGTCTACGAAGGCATTTATGACCCCAAGTCGCCGCTGGCCGACGAACAGGGGCTGCGCACCGACGTGATGGATGCCTTGCGCGACCAGAAGTACACGGCGATCCGCTACCCGGGCGGCAACTTTCTGAGCGGCTACAACTGGCTGGACGGCGTCGGCCCCAAGGAGAAGCGCCCGCGCCGCCGTGAGATGGCCTGGCAGTCGATCGAGACCAACCAGTTCGGCACCAACGAGTTTATCGAGTTCTGCCGCAAGATCGATGCCAAGCCGATGCTGGGCGTCAACATGGGCACCGGCACGCCGCAGGCCGCCGGCGACCTGGTCGAGTACTGCAACGCCCCCGTCGGCACCTACTACGCCGACCTGCGCGCCGTCACACGGCTACCGTGACCCGCACAACGTGCCCCTGTGGTGCGTCGGCAACGAGATGGACGGCCCCTGGCAGATCGGCGCCCTCGGCGCGGCCGAGTACGGCGCCAAGGCGCTCGAAGCCGCCAAGATCATGAAGTGGCAGGACCCGACGATCAAGACGGTGCTGTGCGGCTCCTCCAACGACCGCATGCCCACGTACCCGCAGTGGGACCGCATCGCCCTCGAATATGCCTACGAATATGTCGACTACCTGTCGATCCACTACTACGCCGGCAACCGCGAGAACGACACGGCCAGCTACCTGGCCAACGCCCTGCTCTTTGAAGAGTATGTCGACACGCTGGCCGCCACTGCCCGCTATGTAAAGGCCAAGCGCCGCAGCAAGCACGACGTCTATCTCTCCTGGGACGAATGGCAGGTCTGGTACAAGGGCGACCCGACACAAGGCAGTTGGACCGAGGCGCCGCACCTGGCCGAGGAGCAGTACAACCTCGAGGATGCCCTGGTCGTCGGCCAATGGCTCAACGTCTTCCTGCGCAAGTCAGACGTGCTCAAGATCGCCTGCGTGGCGCAGATCGTCAACGTCATCTCCTGGATGCACACGAAGAGCGACGGCCTGCTCAAGTTCCCGTCGTACGACGTCTTCAAGCTCTTCAGCAACAACGCCAGCGGCCATGCGCTGGACGCGCTGGTCAAGGCGCCGCAGGTAGAGACCAAGCAGTTCGACTTTGTGCCCGCGCTCGACGTTTCCGCCAGCTACGACGAGGCCACCGGCAACGGGGCAATCTTTATCGTGAACCGCAGCCAGACCGATGCCGTCGTCACGGATGTGGTGTGGCAGAACGGCAGCCCCGACTGTGTGGCCGAGGCATGGCAGCTGACCGGCACCGACGTCAAGGAAGTCAACACGTGGGATGAGCCCAACCGCCTGCGGGCCAAGCCCATTCAGCCCCCTGCCGTCGCCGACGGCAAGGTCACGCTGCAGCTTCCGCCGCTCTCGTTTACGGTCTTGACGACCCGCCGGCAGCCCGCCTAGCTGCCGAGTCGCCTGAATGTCCCCGGGACGTGGTGCGAACGCCTGCGTTCGCACTGTCCCCGGGACATACGCGCCCGACCCATGCGTTACCACTTACATTCCATCCACCACCATCCACTGAAACGAATTGCTGCCGTGCTGCTAACCGTTGCACTGCTTTCTGGCTGCGCGCCCGTGCGAACCCTGCCAACGCTTGTGAGCGCGTTGGCCAGGCCGCCGGCGCCGCACCGGCCTATCCAGCCTACACGAACCCCGTCTTTGACCGCGACTTTCCCGATCCCTTTGTGCTGCCAACCGAGGACGGCTACTACGCCTACGCGACCAACAGCGGCGGCCGCAACGTCCAGGTGATCTATTCGCCAGACCTCTTCACCTGGGAACGTGCCGGGGAGGACGGCGACGCCCTGCCAAAACTCCCGGCGTGGGCACAGAGCAATGCCAGCCTCACCTGGGCGCCAAGCGTGCTGCAGCGAGGCGACGAGTACATCCTCTATTATGTGACGCGCCTTAAAGAAGCCGGCCGGCAGTGCATCAGCTATGCCGTGGCCGATGCGCCCGACGGGCCTTTTGTCGACCCCAACGACAAGCCGTTCATCTGCCAGCTAGACGAAGGCGGATCGATCGATCCCGAACCCTTTATGGACGCCGACGGCTCCCTCTACCTGGTGTGGAAAAGCGACGCCAACGCGCTCAACCGGGACGCCAATATCTACAGCCAGCAGCTAAGCGACGACGGCCGTACTCTGCTGGGCGAACCCGTCAAGTTGATCACGCGCGACCAGGAGTGGGAGCGCCCGCTGGTCGAGAACCCGAGCCTCGTGCTGCAGGACGGCGTGTACTACTTGATGTACTCGGGCAACTGGTGGGAAGGGGGCGACTATGCCCTTGGGTACGCCGTCTGTGACGGGCCCAGCGGCCCGTGCCGCAAGCCGCTTGACGAGCCCTTCTTTGCGATTCCAAGCAACGACATTGGCGGCGAAATCGGCCCCGGCGGCGGCTCGTTCTTTCGCGACCACGACGGTGGCCTGTGGATCGCCTATCATGCCTGGCGCTCGCCCAGTGCCGGGTACGTGGCCGGCGGCCAGCGCCGGCTTTCCATTGCGCGGCGTAGAGTTCGCAGACGACGTCCCTACCGTGCTGCGGCCTGAAACGATTATGGCCCCGAGCCCTTAAGCGCCTGGATGTTTACCCAGGTGCTTGCTTGACTGTTTACCTGAGTGTTTACTGCAACCCACTTTACGTATGGAGTACCGATTATGAGCAGCATCCGCACACGTATCTCGCTTGACGGCGCCTGGGACTTTCAGCTGGATCCCAACGACGGCGCCGATATCTCCGCCATTCAAGAGTGGCGCACCGCCCAGGTTCCGCTGCCGTGGCAGGCGCAGTTTGAGGACCTACGCCTCGTCAACGGCGTCGCCTGGTACCGCCGCCACTTCACCTACACCCCCGGCAGTCACACCGGTGTCGCCATCCTGCACTTTGGCGCCGTCGACTACTGCGCCGAGGTCTGGCTCAACGGCAGCAAGGTGGGCGAACATGAAGGCGGGTACCTCCCCTTCGAGTTCGACGTCACCAGGCAGCTGCGTGACGGCGACAACGAACTGGTCGTGCGCGTGGTAGATCCCAGCGACGACCGCCAGCGCTTTCCCGAACACGCCGTTTAGCGAGATCCCCCACGGCAAACAGAGCTGGTATGGGCCTATCGGCGGCATCTGGCAGAGCGTATGGCTCGAACAGCGGGCCAGCACCTACATCCGCAACGTACGCCTGTTCCCCGAACCTGCCGCCCGGGCCATCGTCATCGCCGCCTCACTCAGCGGCGCACTGCCCCCGGACGCGGCACTAGAGGCCGTGGTCTACGGCCCCAACGGCGACAAGGTGGCGGAGGCAGCCCTGGACGCGGCGGGGCACGGCCAGGCCAGGCTTGCGGGCGCCCCTGCCCTGTGGAGCCCGGATACGCCCAACCTGTACCGCGTCGAAACCTCGCTGCGCGCAGGCGGCCAGGTGCAGGACACGTACAGCGATACCTGCGGCTTCCGCACCGTCGAGGCGCGTGACGGCCGCATCTATCTCAACGGGGAGCCGATCTACCTGCGCGGCGTGCTCGACCAGGCCTACTATCCCGAAACCATCTACACGGTGCCCAGCGTGGAGTTCCTGGAAGACCAGGCACGCAAGGCCAAGGCGCTGGGGCTCAACTGCCTGCGCATCCACATCAAGATCGAGGACCCGCGCTATTACGAGGTGGCCGACCGCCTCGGCCTGCTCGTCTGGACCGAGATCCCCAACTGGGTGCTGCTCACGCCCGCCACCGACCGGCGCGCCAAGGCCACCTTTGACGGGATGATCGAGCGCGACTGGCAACCACCCCTCCATCATCGCCTGGACGCTGATCAACGAGAACTGGGGCACGGACCTGAGCCGGAACCCCGAACATCGTGCCTGGCTGATCGACTTCTACCATGCCGCCAAGCAGATCGACCCCACCCGCCTGATCGTCGACAACTCGGCCTGCCGCACGAATGCCCACGTCGCCGGCGATCTCGAGGATTACCATCCCTACAAGGCCATCCCCGACCACTCCGACGAATGGGATCGAGTGGGTCGACGAGTTTGCCGGCCGCAGCAGCCGGTGGATCTGGTATGCCGACTGTCTCGACCAGCGCCGCCCCGACCTGCCGCTGATCGTCTCCGAGTTTGGCAACTGGGGCCTGCCCGATCCCGATTCGCTCAAGGAACACGGCGGCGACCCGTGGTGGTTCCAGACCGGGCACGAATGGGGCGAAGGCATCGTCCACCCCCACGCCATGCGCCAGCGCTTTGACTACTTTGGCCTGGGCAAGGTCTTTGGCTCGTTTGACCAGTTCATCACCAACTCGCAGGAGCACATGGCGCGCAGCCTGCACTATGAGATTTCCAGCATGCGCCTGCGGCCGGAGGTCGGCGGCTACGTCATCACCGAATTCACCGACGTACACTGGGAGTGCAACGGCCTGCTGACGATGCAGCGCGAGGTCAAGCAGACCCTCGACCCGATCTTTACGTCCATCAACCAGGATAATGTCGTCGTCATCCGCCCGCAGCAGTGGAGCGGCCGGCCCGGCGAACGCGTGCGTGTCGAACTGCACGCCTTTGGCGTAGACGGCCTGGGCATGGAGGGAGTCATCGAGTGGTGCGCCGGCAGCGAGCAGGGCCGGATCCCGGCCCCCGGCGGCATCGTCGACGTGACGCTGCCCGGACCGGGGATGGTGACGGTCGAAGCCCATTGGCGCAGTTCCGACGGCACAACGATTGCGGCAAACGCAGTCGAACTTGCCTGCGTGCAGCCCACGGTTTCCCCTTTGGGCCTGCGTGTGATCGACGATCGCAGCCTCACGCTGGCGCTGGAGGATCTTGGCTACAAGGTGGGCAACGGTTCTAACGGGAAGAGCGGCACCAAGAATCCGATCTGGATCACGCAGCGCTATACCCGCCGCGTCCAGGAAGCAGTCCAAAAGGGTGCGCGCGTCCTGCTGCTGGCAGATGAAGACTTCGCCGTCAGCATGAAGGCGAGCCAGACCACGACGGCCAGCGCCTATATCAGCCCTGCCGCCAGCGCCGCCAACCGCAACATTCGTCTCCCGGCCGGCGCCATTGCGGCGCGCTGCGAATACGCACTGGGAAGGCGACTGGGCGACCTCCTTCAGCTGGCTCAACAAGAGCGGGCCGTTTGCGGCCCTGCCCGGCAAGCCGCTGCTCGAGATGGAATACGCCGATATCATGCCCGATGCCGTCTTCGCCGGCCTGCCGGCGTGGGCGTTTGTCAGCCACAGCTGGGCAGGGCTTGCCCTCGGCTGGATCCACAAGCCTGCGTCCCTGCTCGCAACGATGCCATACGGAAATGGACAATTAGCGGTCACTACGTTTAAGCTAAATAGCCAAACATTGTCCACCAATGTCGTCGCCCAAGCGCTGCTGGACGGAATCCTCCAACTCCTGCAGCCGCGACGATAACGCGCTTAATGTCCCTTGAATGTCCCGGGGACGGCGCGGAAGCGACGCTTCCGTCGGCGTCCCCGGGACATAGGCAACATCTCGTTCAGAAAGCATTCTCGTGGAGCACAAATTTGCCGTAACCATCGCGTCGCTGGCCCTAAGCGTCACACTTTTGGCCGGCTGCGCCCTCTTGCCCGCCACCCGCAGCGAACAGGTGGCAGGCGAGCCGACGCCCACCCCCATTCCCACCACCGCCATTGCACTAAAACCGACGTACCAGGTGCAGACAGGCGCGGTGGTCAAGTCGACCAAGTTCGCCGGGCGCATCTCGCCCGTGGTGGAAGAAGATCTCTTCTTCCGCGCCGACGGCCATATTCGCTCGGTCTTCTTCAAGCGCAACCAGGACGGTCAAGAAGGGCGACGTGATCGCCGAACTGGAAATCGACGCGCTGGAACGTGACCTCAAGGCAGCCGACTTGGAGCTGCAGCGCGCCCAGGTTACGCTGGACGAGGCCAAACGCAACCTCCAGTTTGACCGTGAGGAAGCGCAGAAGCGGTTGGAGCTCGCGCAGATTCGCTACGACGGCACAGAGGCCGACCGGCACAGCACGCGCGCCGAAGTCGAGGCGGCGGAAAAGGAAGTGGAACTGGCGCAGGTCGAGCTTGACCGCATCGGCACCGATGTCAGCCCGCTGCTCACCGGCGACCTCGAACGTGCGCAGTATGCGGTGCAGAAACTCAATGAAACGATCGCCGAGTCGCAGATCATCGCGCCGTTTGACGGGCTGCTGCTGTCACTGGCGCTGACACCGGGCCAGGCGGTGACCGCCTATGCGCCGGTCGCCACGCTGGCCGACCCGACGCAGTTGGAAGTCAGCGCCAACATCCTGAGCGACCAGCTGCAGCTGCTGGCCGAAGGGATGCCGGTCACGATGGAGCTGGCCAGCCGCCCCGGGCAGAAGCTCACCGGTTCGCATTCGGCGCCTCCCCTATCCGTATGGCAGCGGCGGCAGCGGCAAGACGCTGGAAGAGAAAGACAAGAGCACGCGGGTTTCGATCGACGGCAATACGCAGGACGCAGGCTTTGCGCTTGGCGACCTGATCAACGTGACCGCCATCATCGAAAGCAAAGACAATGTCGTCTGGGTGCCGCCGCAGGCCATCCGCAACTTTAACGGCCGCCGCTTCGCCGTGGTGCAAGATGGCGACGTACAGCGCCGCGTGGACGTCAAGATCGGCATCCAGGCCGAAGACCGCGTCGAGATCGAGGAAGGGCTGCAAGCCGGCCAGACCGTGGTCGGCCCGTGATTCGGCGGCGATAGTGGCCCTGTTCAGAACATCAGGCACCCGATGAATTTCCTGTTACGCACATGGGCGACACTGCAGATCGCGGTACGCCGTATCTTTGCACAGCGCTGGCTGGCGCTGGCCACCGCGCTCGGGCTGGTGGCATCGATTGCGCTGATCATGAGCATTCCCCTGTACTCGGATGCCGTCTACTACCGCATCCTGCAGGAGAACCTGGGCCAGACGGATGAGACCACCGGCGACTACTCGCGCCCGCCCTTTGCCATTATGTGGCGCTACTCCGGCTCGCTCTACGGGCTGAAGCAATGGGAGGACGTCAAGGACCTTGACGCCTACATGACGGGGCCGGCGGTCGACCAGCTTGGCCTGCCGCAGAACGACTCCGTGCGCTACATGAAGACGGACAGCTTCCGCCTGTTCCCGGCTGCCGACGTCGCCAGCGGCGCCTATGCCAATGCCCGCGACCCGATGGCCTGGGTAACCTTCTCGACGGCCAGCAACTTCGACGAGCACGTGAACTACGTCGAAGGCGGTCCACCGGCGCCGGCCTCCACCAATGCCGAGGATCCGGCCGAGGCCGCCATCAGCAAGACGATGGCCGACGACCTGGGCATCCAGGCCGGCGAAGACTATGTGACCTTCCGCAAGATCGAGACCGACGGGGGCACCCGCAACGTGCAGATCCCCGTGCGGATCAGCGGCATCTGGGAGCCCAAAGGACACCAAGGATCCCTTCTGGTTCTATCCCTGGACGGTCTTTGACAAGCAGCTCTTCGTCAACGATGCCACCTTCCAGGGGCGGATCACGTCGCTGCTGCCCGACGAGATCGGGCAGATCGTCTGGTATTGGCTGATGGACGGATCACAGGTGCATGCTTCCGACGCCAACCGGCTCGTGGCGGCCATGGACCGCATCCGGCTGCGCGCCAGCACGCTGCTGGCCAACACCAAGCTGGACATCTCGCCCTATGACGCGCTGCGTGACTACCAGCAGTCGGCACGCGTGCTCAACATCCTGCTCTTCGCCTTCAGCATCCCCATCATCGGCCTGCTGCTGGCGTTTATCAGCCTGGTCGTCGGCCTGTCGGTGGCGCGGCAGCGCAACGAGATCGCCGTGCTGCGCAGCCGCGGCGCGACTGCGATCCAGATCGTGGGCATCGCGGCGCTCGAAGCCGGGCTGCTGGCAGGCTTTGCGCTGATCGTCGGGGCGTCGCTCAGCACCTGGGTGGCGCAGGCGATCGGCGCCACCAAGAGCTTTCTCAATTTCACGCTCGAGCTCAAACCTGCGTATCAGCCTGACCACCACCGCCGTCCAGTTTGGCGCCGTTGCGCTTGGCGTCACCGTCCTCGCCCAGGTGCTGCCTTCGCTGGGCGCATCACGCCACACGATCATCAGCTACAAGCAGGAACTGGCGCGCACGGTGCGCGCACCGTGGTGGCAGCGTGCCTGGCTCGACGTGCTGCTGCTGATCCCGGCTGCCTACGGCATCTACCTGCTGCGCCAGCAGGGCAGCGTGCTGACGCCCAACACGGAGAGCGGCGGCGACATCTTTGACAACCCCCTGCTCTTCCTGCTGCCGGCGCTGGCTGCGCTGGCCCTCACGCTGATCGTGCTGCGCCTGCTGCCGATCATCATGGCGATCTTCGCCTGGATCGCCGCACGCACGCGCAGCGTCGGCTTCTTGCTGGCGACCCGCTATCTGGCGCGCGACCCCGGCTTCTACACGACGCCGCTGGTCCTGCTCATGCTGACGCTCGGCCTCTCGGTCTTTACCGCTTCGCTGGCGCAGACGCTCGACAATCACCTGTACGACAAGAACTACTATGCCGTCGGCGCCGACGCCCGGCTGGTCGAGATGGGTGCGACCAATCAGTCGTCGATGAGCCCGTTTGGCGCCAGCGCCACGGGCGACAGCGCGGGCGGTGACGCAACGGCCTCGACCACGGCCACCGAAGATCCCAACGCCGTGGATGACAGCACGCCGCAGTGGGTCTTCCTGCCCATCTCCGAGCACTTGAAGGCCAAGGAGATCCTGGCGGCCACGCGGGTGGGTGACTTCCCCGGCGCCGTCCAGGTCCAAGGCCAGTGGGTGTCTTCGACCATCATGGGGGTCGACCGCGTCGACTTCCCCAAGGTGGCCTTCTGGCGGCCCGACTTTGCCTCTGCGCCGCTGGGCGCCCTGATGAACTCGCTGGCGATCGCCTCCGACGGCGTCCTCGTGGAACGCAAGAAGCTGCGCGATGCGGGCCTGCGGGTCGGCGACCAGATCCAGGTGCGCATCAGCGCCTCCGGCGCCGCGTACGAGGGGCCGATGAAGATCGTCGGCACGTTTGACTACTTCCCGACCTGGTACTCCAAGCAGGAAGAAGACAAGCCGCTGATCATCGGCAACCTCGACTATATCTTTGAACAGATCGGCGGCGAGCAGCCCTACGAGGTGTGGGTCAAGACTGCCCCCGAGACCGACTACAACAAGATGGTCGACGACCTGCGCAATTTCGAGATCACCGTCTTTGACTACGATGCGTCCAGCGACCGTATCTCCAAGGAGCTGCAGCAGCCCGAACGCCAAGGGCTCTTTGGCGTGCTCTCGGTCGGCTTTATGGCCTCGGCGCTGCTGACCGTGCTGGGCTTCCTGCTCTATGCGCTCTTCTCGTTCCGCCGCCGCTTTATCGAGCTGGGCACGCTGCGGGCCATCGGCCTGTCGACCATGCAGCTGACCATCTTCCTGATCTGCGAGCTGGCGTTTCTGATCCTGCTCGGTCTGGGCGCGGGCACGGCCATCGGCGTCTTTATCAGCCAGGCCTTTATTCCGTACCTGCAGATCGGCACCGGCGCGACGGCCAATGTGCCGCCGTACCAGGTCGAGATCGCATGGTTTGCCATCAACCGGCTGTACGTGCTGTTTGGCGCGCTGTTCCTGGTGGCGTTTGCCGTGCTGATCGTCCTGCTGATGCGTATGAAGGTCTTCCAAGCCATCAAGCTTGGCGAGACTGTCTAAAGGAGTTCCGTTTGTCCGAAGAACCGTTTATCTTGTGTGACGGGCTCGTCAAGATCTACAAAATTGCCGGGCTGGAACAGGTGGCGCTGCGCGAGCTCAACCTCACCATCGAAAAAGGTGAGCTGATGTCGATCATCGGCGCCTCCGGCAGCGGCAAGACGACGCTCATGAACATTCTGGGCGGGCTGGACCGGCCTTCGGCCGGCCGCGTGCGCGTGGACGGCAACGACCTGCTGCGCATGACCGACAGCCAGCTCAACAAGTATCGCCGCGAGAAGGTCGGTTTCGTGTGGCAGCAGAGCACGCGCAACCTGATCTCCTATCTCAACGCGGTGGAGAACGTCATGCTGCCCATGACCGTCGCCGGCCTCGCCCACAACAAGCGCCGCCGTGCCGACGAACTGCTCGACCTGGTCGGACTGGAACAGCGCAAGCACCACCAGCTCTCCGAGCTTTCGGGCGGCGAGCAGCAGCGTGTTGCCATCGCCGTGGCCCTGGCCAACCATCCGCCGCTGCTGCTGGCCGACGAACCGACGGGCGAAGTCGACACGGTGACGGCCCAGCTGATCTACGACACGTTCCGCCATCTCACGCGCGAGATGGGCATCACCACCATCATCGTCAGCCACGACCCGGCCATTGCCAAGCAGGTCGACCGTGTCGTCGCCATTCGCGACGGCATGTTGGCCAGCGAGACCGTCCGCCAGGCACGCACGAACGGCGCCAACGGCGACGGCGGCGAGGAAGGGGCGGCAGGCCACAATGGAGCAGTGGGCAGCAGTGGGCTGCACGACACCTTTGAGGAGCTGGTCGTGCTCGACCGGGCCGGCCGCGTTCATGTGCCGCAGGAATATCTCGAGCAGTACCAGATCAAGGGCCGCGCCCGCCTCGAACTCATCGAAGGCGGCATCCTGATTCGCGCCGTTGCCCCGCAGCCGTCGGCGACAGCCGCTGCCACCAAGAGTGAAGGCGCGGAAGAGGCGGGCACAGCGGCAGACGCGGAAGAAGGCGCTGCGGAAGAAGGCGAAGGCCAGCAGGACGGCAAGCGCGGCTGGTTTGGCAGATTTGGCAAGCGAAACAAGAAACAATGACTCTAGCAGCAGAAGAAGCAGACTAATATTGCCGGCAGCATCGGCCGCCGTCTGACTATGCGATCGAGACCATCGACCTCCAGCGTGTCTACCGGCGCGGGGCATGAGGCGGTCTACGCCTTGCGCGGCGTAGACATCGCCATCGAGCCGGGCAGTTTTATCGCGCTCAAGGGGCGCTCCGGCAGCGGCAAGACCACGCTGCTCAACTGCATCAGTGGGCTGGACCAGCCGACCAGCGGGATTGCCCGCGTGTTCGGGCAGGAGATCGGCACGTGGAGCGAGTCGCGCCGCACGACGTGGCGGCGGCAGCAGGTGGGCTTTATCTTCCAGTCGCTGGGCTTGCTCCCGGTCATGTCGGCCTATGAGAACGTCGAGCTGGCGCTGCGGCTTATCAACACGCCGTCCAAGGCGCGCCAGAAGGCCGCCACCGAGACGATCGACCTGGTGGGCCTGACCAAGTGGAGCGACCACCGCCCCTACGAGCTGTCCGGCGGCCAGCAGCAGCGCGTCGCCATTGCGCGTGCGCTGGTCACGCAGCCGCCGTTGGTCATCGCCGACGAACCCACGGCCAACCTGGACACCAAGACGGCGCGTGAGGTGCTCAACCTGTTCCGCAGGATCGTGCGCGAGCGCAACACGACGCTGTTGATGGCGACGCACGACACGCTTGCCGAAGAATACGTCGACCGCATCGTCTATCTCAGCGACGGGCTGGTGGTGGACGCATTGGAGTAGGGCAAACCGTAGGGGCACGAGGTCCGGCGAGGGAGGCAGGCGGTGACGCCTGCGTGCAATTCCCGCCGGACCTCATGCCCCTACTTCACCTTCTGGAAGGTGATCTCGTACGAGAAGTGGATGGCCGAGAGCGGCCATTGGCACTTGATTTCGAGCGTCGGGCAGGCGCCGTACTCGTAGTTGACGTCGCCCAGCTTGCCCACCAGGTCGGGCAGGTGGGGGAAGATCAGGCCCATCTGGTTTGAAACCTGGCTGGTGACGGGGCCGGAGGGATCGGAGGCGACGGTGAGCTTGAAGGGCTCGTAGTACATCGTGATCTCCGCCTTGCCGGGTCCCTTGTTGCCGGTGGTCACTTCGCTCTTGTCGCCCACGAGGTTGCGCACCACGGCGCCGTCTACGCCATTGCCGTTCTGATCGAGCACGGTCAGGAAGATCAGGTGCTGGGCGGTGCTGTCGCGGATGCCGCCGTTGTTCTCGTCCAGGCCCAGGACCTTGAAGTGGACGATCTGGTATTGGGCGTTGGGGTCAAAGTTGCCGTCGCTCGAGGCCGTGGGGTCGTAGGGTGCGGCAGGGGCGGGGGCTGCGGCCGTAGCGGCCTCAGCCGTGGCCGCCTCGGCGGTGGCTGCTTCGGCAGGGCGGCTTCAGTGGCAGGGGCTGCGGCCACGGCATCGGCAGGTGGAGCTGTTGCTTCCGCGACCGGCGCTGCGGGCAGGTCGGTCGCCACTGCCACAGTCTCGGCGTTTTGGACGGCGGCCAGTTCGCCAAAGACCCAGCCGTTCTGGCCCCCGACGCAGCAGATCTCCCACCAGTCGCCGGCGGCGTTCTTGGCCACGATCGAGAAGGATTCGCCGTTGGCGGCGGTGCCGACGAGATCGTAGTCCGTGCCGGGGCCGCTGCGGACGTTGACTATGTCGCTGGCGATCGTGAGGGTGGCGGCAGCGGGGGCGGCGGGGACGGGTGTTGGTGCAGCCGCAGCGGCGGCCGGGGCGCGGCAGGCGCGGTTTCGGTCAAGGTTGCGGTCTGTGTTAGCGGCAGCGCGGCGGCTGCCTGCGCATCTGTCGCAACCGTGGGCGTTGGCGGCGCCACCGTCGGGGTCGCGGCAACTTCAGGTGTTGCGGTGAAGGTTGGGAAGGGCGTGCGGGTCGGGACGGGGGTGGGAGATTCCTGGGCGCCGCCGAATAGTCCACAGCCTCCCAGCAGGGTGGCGGCAGCGACCGCCACCAGCCAGATCAAGAGTGTATTGTGTCGCTGCGATGAAGCCATACGTACCTCGGACAGATGAATTGAACGTGCAACCTGGCGATTGTAGCAGGTTTTTGGTCTCATTGGGGTAAAACGGCGCATCGCGGCGAGGTGTGGAACGTCCGGGGGAAACGTCCCTGGCTCGGTGCCCGGCGACGTCGAGGGGAAGGTCTTCCCGGAAGGCGGCGGAAGTCGCCGGCTCGGACGCGTGGAGTTATCTGAGGAGAGTGGTGCGACGAGAGTGCATGATGGGAGAGAGAGGGAGAGATCGATATGGAACGTGAGGCGTTGATTGCGGAGTGGGAGCGGGAGGAGATTGAGCCGTTTGCGGGGTGGGATTTTTCGCATTTGGCGGGACGGTGGAGGTTGGAGGAACCGCCTTGGTCGTATGCGGACCGCGTACGGGAGCTGATGCATGGGGCGAGGAGCTTGCTGGACCTGGGGACGGGGGGCGGCGAGCGGCTGCTGGAGATGCGGGAGGATTGGCCGCCCCGGGTGGCGGCGACGGAGGGGTATGCGCCGAACCTGGCGCTGGCGACGGAACGGCTGGCGACGTATGGGGTGGTGGTGAAGGAGGCTGATTCGAACGAGCGCCAGGTGCTGCCGTACGACGACGGCAGCTTTGACCTCGTGATCAGCCGGCACTCGGCCTTTGGCGCGGCGGAGGTGATGCGCGTGCTCGCCCCCGGCGGGGTGTTTTTTACGCAGCAGGTGCATGGGCGCTCGGGGGAGGATCTGCAGGCGCGGTTTGGCGCGGCGCCGGAGTGGCCGTATGCGACGATGGAGTATTTTGGGGGGAAGCTGGCGGCGGCCGGGCTGCAGGTGACGGAGATGGAGGAGTGGTCAGGCAAGATGGTGTTCGCCGACGTGGGGGCGATCGTCTATTACCTCAAAGCGACGCCGTGGATCGTGCCGGAGTTTAGCGTGGCGACGCATTTGGATGTGCTGCTGGGGCTGCAGGAGGAGGTGGAGGCGGGGCGCGAACTGGCGTTTGGGAGGAGGTTGTATATTTTGAAGGCGGAGAAGGGGTGAAAAAGATTCGTGCGAGGCGCTGCCCACCGGGTTCGCGTGAAGCGAGGTGATGGGGGCAGCGCCAGGCACGATGGTGCGACTTAGGCAGGCGAATCCGACGCGAGCGTCGGGGACGCCTGCGCTCCAGATTGACGGCTTGCTTGTTGGACGCCGGTTCGAGGGGCTTTTGGGCGGGGCCCTCGAGGACGGCGCCGTGGATGTCGAAGCGGGAGCCGTGGCAGGGGCAGTCCCAGCTGAGTTCGGCGGGATTCCAGTGCACGTTGCAGCCCATGTGCGTGCAGATGGGTGAGAGGGCGTAGACGGTACCGTCGGGAGCGCGGTAGACGGCGGCTTCGCCATCATCTGTCTTGACAAGGCAGCCCTCGCCGGGCGCCACATCCTCCTGCTTTGGACGTGAGATTACGTCGTGGACGAAATGGCCGGCGACGCCAAGGTTGGCCTTGACCATGGAGGCGACGCCGGTGAGCTCGACACGGTTGGGGTTGAAGACCTTGGCCCAGGGGGCTTCACGGCCGGTGATGGCGCCGCAGAGCGTGAGGCCCGCCAGCGTGCCGCTGGTCATGCCCCAGCCCTTGAAACCGGTAGCAACGTAGACATTCTTGGTGGTGGGGTTGGCCAGGCCGATAAAGGGGACCCGGTCGAAGGTTGCGTAGTCCTGCGTCGACCAGCTGTAGATGACTTCGTCCACCGGGAAGTTGCTGCGCGCCCAGGCTTCGATGCGGGCGTAACGCTCGGCGGTGTCGGAAGCCTTGCCGGTCTTGTGGCCTTCGCCGCCCACCAGGAGCAGCTCGCGCCCGTTGGCCATCGGCTGGCGGCGGATCGAATGTGACGAGTCCGTCGTGATGTACATGCCTTCGGGCGCCGGGCCCTGGAGGGTTACCGCCAGCACGTAGGAGCGATGAGGCTCCATGCGGGCGAAGTAGGCGGCGGAATCCTGGAACGGGAAATGGGTGGCAATGATAACGTGGTCGGCGGTCAGGATGCCGCGGCTGGTGGTCACGCGGCAGGGTTCGCCGTCCTCGACCTTGAGCGCCCGGGTCCCTTCCCAGACATGGCTGCCGTCGCAGTCGATGAGCTGCGCCATGCCCAGCAGGTACTTGCGAGGGTGGAACTGGGCCTGGTTGTCGAGCCGGATTGCGCCGGCGATCGGGTAGGGCAGGCTGCTCTCGCGCACAAACTCGGCAGACAGGCCGGCCTTGCGGGCGGCTTCGACTTCGGCCTCGATCTTCTGCACCTCCCCCTGGTCGGTGGTGTAGGTGTAGGCCGGCTGGCGCAGAAAGTCGCAGGCGATGTTGTACTGCTTGACGCGGTTGGCCACCAGCTCGAGGGCGGCCTGGTTGGCCTGCGCATAGAGCTGGGCAGTCTCGGCGTCAAAGCTGCGCTCGAGGTGGTCGTAGATCAGGTTGTGGAGGGCGGTGATCTTGGCCGTGGTGTAGGCCGTGATGCCCTCGACGATGTGGTCGGCTTCGATCACGGCGACGCGCTTGCCCTCCTCCTTGAGGAGCAGGGCCGTGGTGAGGCCGGCGATGCCGCCGCCAATGATGGCCACGTCGACGGTCGTGTCGCCGGGCATGGGGCCGTAGTTGGTATGCTGGGTCGAGGCAAGCCAGTAGGATTCGTGGTTGCCGATATAGGTGTCGTCAAACGCGCCGTGCGTTTCGGGATTGTGTTCTGATAGCATGCGTGTCCTCCTGTTGGTGCGAGCATAGCGTGAGAAGGAGGGTGGTGCTATGGGGCGCGGTACAGATGGAGTTACTAGGAGAGGGGGAGATTTGGGGGGAGGGTGACGATGAAGCGGCTGCCGCCGCCGGGATTGGTTTCGACGTCGAGGCGGCCGCGGAGGAGGTCGAGCATCTCGGTGACGTAGGCGAGGCCGAGGCCGGCGCCTTCGTAGGCGCGGGCGAGGCGGCTGTCGGCCTGGGTGAAGGGTTCGGTGACCTTGGCGAGTTGGTCGGGGCCAATGCCGATGCCGGTGTCCCACACGACGATCTGGACGCCGGCGGGGACGCCGCGGGCTTCGAGGCCTAGGGCGCCGCCGGTGGGGGTGAATTTGACGGCGTTGTCGAGCAGGCGGTCGAGGATGGTGGTGAGGCCGGCGCAGTCGGTGGTGACGCACAGGTCGGGGGGATCGACGACGATGCTGAGGGACTGCTGCCGTTTCTCGCGGCTGCGTTCGCAGTGCGCGGCGGCAGAGGCCAGGAGCGGCGCCAGATCGCAGCGCGCGGGGTGCAGCTCAACGTTGCCGGCGACGACGTTGGTATAGCTGAGGATGCTGTCGACCATCGTGAGCAGGCGTTCGCCGCTCTGCATGACGCTTTGTACATGGCGGAGCTGGCGCGGGTTGAGCGGCCCGACGACCTCGGTTTCAAGCAGCTCCGCCGACGCCATGATGCCGGTAAGGGGGGTGCGCAGCTCATGGCTCATGACGCCCAGGAACTCATCTTTGAGCCGGGAGGCGCGCTGCAGATCGGCGAGGGCGGCGGCGAGGGCCCCGGTGCGGCGGGCGACGCGATCCTCAAGTTCCTCGTTGAGGCCGCGCAGCTGCTGCTCCATCCGCTTGCGCTCGCGGTTGTCGAACACCGAGGAGAGGAGACAGGCCTCGCCGTCGATTTCAACCGGCTCGATGAAGTAGACGACGTCGATGACTTCGCCGGTCTTGGCGATGATCTGGGCATCAGTCCCGCGCACGGTGCCGCCGGCGTTGAGCAGCGACAGCATCCGGTCGCGATCGGTAGGAGGCAGGATGCCGAGTTCGAGGGCGGTGCGGCCGATCAATTCCTCGCGGGTATAGCCGACCAGCTCGGCAAAGGTGTCGTTGAAGTCGATATAGCGGCCGGCGGCCTGGCTGCTGAGGAGAATGCCGCCGGGGCTGACGCGGAAGAGCGTCGCAAAGCGTTCCTCGGAGCGGCGCAGAGCATCGAGTGCCTGTTGGCGCTTGGTGATATCGCGGGTCGTCCCGCGCAAGCCTACGGGACGATTGTCGCCGTCGACCATGGGGCTGAGGGTCGTTTCGGTCCAGAGCGGGGCACCGTTCTTATGGACCTGCGGGAAGACATACGGGCCGGGATCGAGCGGCTCGCCCGCACGGACGGCGGCCAAGGCTTTGTGGAGCACTGCCAGCACCGTCGGGCCGAAACCCTCGGCGACCCGGTCTTCCCACTTGAACGTGAACGTCTCTTCCAGTGAGTACCCACGCAGGCGGGTAACCGAGGGGCTGACATAGGTGAGATTGCCGTCGAGGTCCACGGCCCAGATCAGCTCATTGGCGCTGTCGGCCAGGAGGCGGTATCGTTCTTCGCTGGCCTGCAGCGCCGCTTCGGCCGCACGGCGCTCCGCCACTTCTGCCTCCAAGGCGGCCGTGCGCGCACGCACCTGGGCTTCAAGGGCGGCTTGCTGCCTCGCGAGGCGCTGCTCCAGCTTCAGGCGCTGCCCTAGCAGGAGGGCGACAAGCCAAAGGGCGGCAATCTGAACCAGGTGCCCGCCCAGGTGTACGGCCGTCAACTGCGCAAAGCCGTCGCGCCAGAGGCCGGCGACAATGAGGAGCGTTGAAAAAGCCCGCGACGACATATATGTCGTTGGGGCGGCCCCAGCGGTAGACTATCAGCACCGCCAGGATGTAGGGCACCAAGAAGACGAGGTCATAACGAATGTAGGCCGCCCCGGCGAGCGACACGAGAAGTGCAGCGGCGAGGGCAACATAGCGCAGGCTGTTTGACTTTGCGGCCATATCACTTCACTATAGCATGAACAAGGTGTAAGCCGAATCGGACGTTTGCGGCAATAATAGATCTGGAAGAGATTCTGCCGATAACGAAAGTGACCAGGAAGGAAAGATTGGCAAAATGTACGACGTACAGACCCACGCACCCGGACCGGCAGGCAGCCTGCCGCTGGACGACGAGTTTCTGCTGGCGGCGCCGAGCGGGGATCTCTTTGGGCTGACGCAGGATGCGGCGATGGGGTGGGACCCCGGCCTGCTGCGGCGCAAGGAATTCCTGATCCTCAGCACGCAGGGCGGCATCCGCGCAGGAGGATGGGTCGCCGGTGGCGCTGGGCTATCACACCGGGCACTGGGAGGTGGGGCTGCTGGTGCAGGCGGCGGCGCAGGAGTTTGCGGCGCTGGGGGCGATCCCGTTTGCGGGGTTTGTGACGGACCCGTGCGACGGCCGCACGCAGGGCACGGTGGGGATGATGGACAGCCTGCCCTACCGCAACGATGCGGCGATCGTGTTGCGGCGGCTGATCCGCTCGCTGCCGACACGCGCCGGCGTGATGGGGGTGGCGACCTGCGACAAGGGGCTGCCGGCGATGATGATGGCCCTGGCCGGCGATGCGCGAGCTGCCGGTGGTGCTCGTGCCCGGCGGCGTGACGCTGCCGCCGACCGAGGGCGAAGACGCGGGCAAGGTGCAGACGATCGGCGTGCGCTACGCCCACGGCGAGATCACGCTCGAAGAGGCGGCCGAGCTGGGCTGCCGGGCCTGCGCCACGCCCGGCGGCGGCTGCCAGTTCCTGGGGACGGCGGCGACCAGCCAGGTCGTGGCCGAGGCGCTGGGGCTTGTCGCTGCTCCACTCGGCGCTGGCGCCCTCGGGCCAGCCGATCTGGCTGGACATGGCGCGTGCGGTCGGCACGGGCGCTGGCGGCGCTGGAGCGCAGCGGGATCGGCCGTGCCGGGACATCCTGACCGAGGCGGCGCTGCGCAACGCGATGGTCGTGCACGCCGCGTTTGGCGGCAGCACGAACCTGCTGCTGCACATCCCGGCGATCGCGCACGCGGCGGGGCTGCGGCGTGCCCACGGTGGAAGACTGGGCGGCGGTCAACCGCAGCGTGCCGCGGCTGGTGGACGTGCTGCCGAACGGGCCCGTCGGCCATCCCACGGTGCGCGTCGTTCCTGGCGGGCGGCGTGCCGGAGGTGATGCTGCACCTGCGCGGAGCTGGGGCTGCTGCGACCTGAGCGCGCTCACGGTGACCGGCGAGCACGCTGGGGGAGCATGCTGGACTGGTGGGCAACGAGCGAACGGCGGCACACGGCTGCGCGCGTGGCTGCGTCGAAGCGGACGGCGTCGATCCCGGACGACGTGATCATGGCGCCGCAGCGGGCGCGCGCCGCGCGGGCTGACGAGCACCGTCACCTTTCCCGTGGGCAACCTGGCGCCGGAAGGGTCGGTGATCAAGAGCACGGCGATCGACCCGAGCGTGGTCGACGCCGACGGCGTGTACCGCAAGGTCGGGCCGGCGCGGGTGTTCACGAGCGAGCGGGCGGCGATTGCGGCGATCAAGGGGCAGGCGCAAGAGCAGATCCGGCCGGGCGACATCCTGGTGCTGATGGGCCGCGGCCGCTGGGATGCGGGATGGAGGAGACCTACCAGATCACCTCGGCGCTCAAGCACCTGCCGTGGGGCAAGGAGGTGGCGCTGGTGACGGACGCACGTTTCAGCGGGGTGAGCACGGGGGCGTGCATCGGGCATGTCGGGCCGGAGGCGCTGGCCGGCGGGCCGCTGGGGCGGCTGCGCGAGGGGGACCTGATCGAGATCGTGGTGGACAGGGTGAACCTGACCGGCAGCGTGAACCTGGTAGGGCATGACGGGGGAGTATACGGGGCGGAGGAGGGGGCGCGGGTGCTGGCGGCGCGGGGGCCGCATCCGGACCTGGCGCCCGACCCGAATCTGCCGGACGATACGCGGCTGTGGGCGGCGCTGCAGCAGGCGAGCGGGGGGATCTGGGGCGGGTGTACGTATGATGTGGAGCAAGATCCTGGGGAAGCTGTCTGAACCTTGATTCGTGAGATGTCGTTTGGGATTAGCATAATTTGAGAACAGCCCTTCGTTTAGTGCGCACGCCCACGTGCGACTCTGTGGCACGCGTGCCGTGCTACATCCAGCCTCGATCTCGAGAGCGTAACGAGCTGGGGACAAGAGAAAAAAAGAAGAGCCAACCACCCAGGAGTTGGTACATAATGTACCTTGGCAAACAACAACTGGGAAAGGCTGGCTCAGATGCAAGGTACCACAAGGCAGGGTAGGTATCAAGCATGGCAGGTGCTGGTGACGCTGGCGACAGTGGCGGCAGTGAGCATGGTGGTAGTGGCATTAGCCGGGCAGACGCCGGAGACGGTGGCAGGCTGGGTGGTGCAGCCGGCGCTGCTGGTCGGGGCGGAAGTGCGGCGGCCGCGGCGGTGGTGGCATGATGGGTACTGGCAAAGGCAGTGGGCGGCGCTACAGGCAATGGGCCGCTACCTGCGGCAGAGTTGGCGGCCGATGCTGGTGCGCAGTCTGCTGTTGTGGCTGCTGTGGGCGTGGAGCGGAGCGCAGGGAGTTGGCTGGCCGTGGTTAGCGCCCTGGTGCTTGTGGGTGTGGCAAGGGCTGGGCGCAGGCTGGCCGGGCTTGCGGACCCAGGCGCCGTGGCGCTGGCTACAGTGCGGCTTGTGGCAGGGACAGCGGCTGCTGCTAGTCGGGTATGGCGGGCTTGCGCTGCAACGGGTGTGGCTGGAGATGCCGCCGTGGGGGCAGTGGGGCTCGCCGGCTGGATCGGCCGAGGCGCTGGGCTGGAGTCTCAGCCTGGGTTGTGTAGCAGGCAGCGTAGCCGGCAGCGCCGGTGCGGCCGATGGAGGTGCACCGCAGGTGAAGATCGCGCGCCAGGCGGATGGCAGCTACCAGGCGCGGCTGCACGGGGACTTCACGCTGACGGTGGCGGGCGACGACCCGTTGCGGCTGCGCCTGCTGCTCATCCTGCTCAGCCAGTTGGATGTGACCGGCAGCGCAGGTCGACCGCAGCGGCACAGCCGGCGCACTCGTGATGGGCGGACGCCCTTTGTGCGCCAGCTGCAGTTGGCGGCGTGGTTGGAGGTGCCGCAGTCGTGTATCAGCCGCTGGCTGGGCTACTGGCATACGGGCAACTGGGCGGACCTGCTCAGCCTGCACAGCCCGCAGGTGCTGACGGGGGAGCTGTGCGCACGCATCGTCAGCGTGTGCGCCACCTTTCCGCACTGGGAGGTGGCACGCGTGCATGCGCACCTGCGCACGCAAGGGGTAGGGGTGACGGAGGCGCAGGTGCGACAGGCCGTCACCCAAAGCGGCTGGCAGCAGTTGCAGCAGACACTCTTTGCCCACTATGCATTGGGCGAAGCTTGTCTGCAACTGCGCGACCCCTGGCTGGTCGCACAACTGCTGGCACAAATCACGACGCTGCTGGCACTTGTCGAAAACCGGCAGTCGCTGCCGGCTGAAGTGCGGATCGACCTCGCCGACCTGACCACGCTGGCCGCCGAGGCGGTCCAGGCTGCTGGCGCAACTGCCGGCAACCGGCCGGACAACTGGCCGCCGGCCGCCACGCCCATCCCAACCGCACCGTGGCTGCTGCGCCTGGAACAGATGCTGTTCTGCCCTTGGCGAAACTGGGTGGCAGACCCAGGTGGGCCGGGTGCAGGGGCAGCGTTACCCGGCGAGCTTCCAGCCGGCATCAATGCCCACAAAGTGGCAGCGCCGGCCGCAAGCCAGGCTCCCAGCCAGGCAGCTTGCCCAGCGCCCGCCCCAGAGGCGGTTGGGGTGCGTTGTCCCTACTGCGGTGCGGACCAGGTGGGGCGCAAGAGCGCCAAACCGCGCCGCAAAAAGTATTACGATGCACAACAGCAGCTGTGTGAGGTGGCGGTCTACCGCTACTACTGCCACAACCCGCACTGCGCCAAGGGCAGCTTCACCGCCCTGCCGCCGGGGTTGGCACTCTATTCGCCCTACCGCAGCGAGGTGCACCTCCTGGCCGTGCAGATGTATACCTGGGGCTACTCCACTTATCGGCGCACGGGCGCGGCCCTGGGCGTCGCCAGCCTCACCGCCTGGCGTTGGGTCAGCGCCTGGGGCCACGACTTGCTGCCGGTCGCCGCCCTCTTTGGTGTGGTCAGATCGAGCGGCGTCGTCGGCATCGACGAGAAGTATGTACTCGTGCCCAAGAACGACAAGCCTGCCGCACCGATGCGGCGCTGGATGTACGTCTATCTGGCCGTCGACGTCTGGACCTATGACCTGCTGCACATTGCCCTCTACCCCTACAACAGCCAGGACAGCGCCCACGCCTTCCTGCTCGCGCTGCGCGCCAAAGGCTATCACCCGCAAGTCATTGTCACCGACCTGCGCCAGGATTACGGCCTTGTCATCGCCCAGGTCTTTCCGCACGCCGTCCATCACGAGTGCATCTTCCATGCGCTCCAGACTGTGCAGCGGCTCTGCAAAGAGGTCTACGGCCCTGGCTACGCCGAAAAACACCCTGCGGCCGCACACCTCAAGCAGCAAATCCACGACCTCTTTGCCACCGCTGACACCGACACTCCTGCCCTGGCGCACGCACGCTGCGCCGCCCTCCTCGCCCAACGCCAGGACTACGTGCAAACCACACCTGCTGCTGCCGCCATCTTCGACTTCCTCGAACGCCATTGGCCCACTCTCACCAACAGCATCGGCGTTGACACCATCCCCCACACCAACAATGCCGTCGAGCGCGTCATCCGCCGCTTTCACCAGCACTATCAAGGCTTCAACGGCTTTGAGTCCGCACGCCATGCCCAGGCTTACCTCGCCGTCTTCGAGAAGTTCTACCGTTTCACCCCCTTCTCCCAAGATGCCCAACCCCACATCCGCGGCAAGTCCCCACTCCAACTCGCCGGCTATGACGTCGCCAACCTCCCCTTCGCCACCCTCTGTTCTGGTTTCGCCATCCTTTGGCTTCTATCTCCTCCCGAGCATGTCCCCAAGTCGTGACGCTCTCCTTTTTGCCCACTCCCACGGCTCCAAAACGGCGCGATAATATTGGTGGGCGCGGAGCGTACGCAGTTCGGTCCGTCACCACCATCTTCTCCCAGTGCCGGCGCACACCGCCTTGGCCTGGCGCACCATCCTGAATTACCCGGCCGCCAACCGCCGCCTGTGAACGCAACGCTATGGAGCAAGACGAGGAAGAGCTATGAAACACCGCAGACTCCTGGTGCGAGACCTGATGACCAAGGCTCCCATCACCGCCGGCCCCAGCCTGTCCCTTTACGACGCCTACGTCCTTATGTACGAAAACGAGATCCGCCGCCTGCCCGTGATTCAGCATGGCAAGCTCGCCGGCATCGTCACCTTGGGCGATATCCAGCGCACCCTCTCCGCTGCCTCGGTAGGGCGGCGAAACCACTGCCGCTCTCCATGCTTCCACCCTCTGCCGTCGGCGACGTCATGTCGTCCGACCCCATCACCGTCGGCCCCGGCGACACGATACAGGACGCGGCCGAGCAGATGCTCGAGAACCAGGTCAGCGGTCTCCCCGTCGTCGAGGACGACCGTGTGGTCGGCATCGTGACCGAGTCTGACATCTTCCGCCTTGTCGTCACCTCGTGGTCCGAAGAGCGTGCGCTCTTGCGCTCGTAGGCGCTGCATCGAGACCCAGCGTCTCGTGCTCGGCCACATTGTCGGTTTCCCTTGAGCCCGGCTTAGATGATCACCAGCGCCTGCCGGATCGCTGGCAGCCGCACCGGCAGCCGCGCCCAGCTGTCGCCCTGATCACCGCTGTACCAGATCTCTCCGCTGCTCATCCCCGCATACAAGGCGCCTGGGTCATGCCGGTCCGTAATCAGCGCATATGGCATGTGCGGCAGCGGCTGCGGCAGCCCGCCTGCTAACTGCCGCCACCGATCACCTTCGCGGCGGAAAATCGCCGCCTGTGCACTGGCCCCTCCATGCGCCTGCGTCGGGACCAGGCGCAAGCGACACATACCACGTCGCCGGCTCCAGGGGGTCGGCTGCGACCGCCCAGCCGTAGTGCCGGTCGAGCCCCTCCCGTGCCTGCGTCCAGGTGCGCCCGCCGTCGCGGCTGAATGCCGCCCCGCCGCCCGTACCCCCCGCTTCGTACACCCAGCTGCCGTCCGACGGATGAAAGCGCAGGCCGTGACAGTCGCGCAGCGACCCGCGGCGGTGATTGCTCCAGCTCCTGCCGCCGTCGTCGCTCACCACCGTGGCGCCGAACTCGATGCCAACCACGATCCGTGCGGGGTCGCACGGCGAGAGCGCAATGGCCTGCACGTAGGCGGTGAAAGGGCGGCTCGGCCGGCGAAAACCAGAACCTGCGCCCGCGGATGCGCTGAAACGCAGGGAGTTCGTGCCAGCTTGCGCCGCCGTCCTCCGACTTGAACAGCCGGGCGGGTTTCGTCCCCGCGTAGACCACCTCCCTCTGCAGCGGGCTGGCGGCGATTGCCTTGACCGTCGCCCGCCGATCCCTGCACCACAGTCTGTCCCACAGGTCCTGCGGCCCACAGACTGTTAATGATCCATGGGCGCCAACTGCTGCCCTCGTCGTCCGAACGCAGGACGCCGCGCCCCTGCGTCCCTGCATAGACCCTGCCCGCCTGCAGAGGGATCCGCCGCCAGGCACGTCACAGCCGTATCCTCCAGCAGCGTCTCGACCGACCGCCTCGCCGCCGGCGAACAGACGGCCCGCGCCAGCCCGCGCCCCAGCGTGCTGAGGAAAACCTTGTCGCTCACAGCGGCGTCGTGTGCTCCGCCAGGTGCTGGCCGGGCGTGGCAAAGAGGTCTGCCACCGTGTAGAACCCGTGGCCGTAGAAGCGCGCCCCCAGCCCCCAGTCGCTGTCGGGCACCGTCTCCAGTGCCGCCAGGGTGGCATCCATCGCCGCGTCGTAGCGGCGGAGGAGCGCGGCCGGGTCGCTCTTGCGTGCCTGCCGCCGGATGATCCAGAAGCTGGCCGGGTTGGCGATCCACTGCGGCATATTAAACATGCCCTTCCCCTGGCGTGCCATCTCCACCTCCTTGGGCAGGTATTCCAGCGCCCAGGTCAGGTGCACCAGCACCTCCCCCACCGTCCAGGCCGTGGTGGCGCTCTTCTCATGCCAGCGCGGCCCCGCCTCCTCCACCAACCGGTGAAACGCCGTCCGTGCCGCCTCCAACTCCGCACGCACCTTCCCCCTGTCCACCACTACCGGCTGTCCTGCGACCTGTGTCATCACCGCCATCATTCCACCTCCATGTATCCCGTCTGAACTCACCATCTTACTGCACCTCTCGCCTTCAACACCACACAACCTCAGCCTGCGGTCGCCCTCACCCACTCACCCCCAGCATCCCCTTCACCGCCGCCAGATACCCCTCCACATCCAACCCAGGCTCCAGCGCCAGCTGCAGTTCCAGCCCGTAGTAGAGCGACAGCAGCGTGTTGGCCAGCGCCGCGGGGTCGACTGCTGCGTCGATCTGCCCCGCCGCCTGCGCCCGCCGCACGAGTTCCGTCACGGCCTCCCGGTAGATGCCCAGCACCCGCACCACCGTCTCCCGCAGCGTGGGGTTGACCAGCGCCTCCCCCCAGCCCTGCACGTTGACCCGCGGCGCGTTCAGCTCTGCCGCACCCTTTAGCCCGTGGAAGAGGAAGCTCAGCAGCTCGACCAGCGCCCCCCGCGGATCCTCGCTCGCCGCTGCCGCCGCAAACAGGTCGCTGCTGCGCTGGTAATCAAAGTCAAAGCTCGCCGCGATGATGTCGTGCTTGCTCTCGAAGTAGTGGTAGACCGCCCCCGGGCTCAGCCCCGCCTCCTCGTAGATATCGCGCATCGTCGCCTGGTGAAACCCCTTGCGCGCAAAGCAGCGGTACGCCGCATCGATAATCTGCTGGCGCCGCGCCAGGGCGTGTTCTTCACTGACCTTTGGCATCCTCGTGTCCTGTATCGCGCAATATAATAAATCGAACGTTCGATTTATATTTTAAGCGCAGACTTGCCCCGCTTGTCAAGATGCACAAACTGTTGGATTTCCGCGGACAAGCCAAGAGCGCATACAACCAGCGTACGCGCCCGGCTTGCCTGCTTACCTCTGCAGCACGGGCAAATACACCCGCTGCGTCATCTCTACTTCCGCATCGCCCCCCAACTCGACTGCGCCGGCGGCGCTGCCTGCGCACATCACGCGGGGCAGGTAAAGCCGGTGCGTCAGTTCGGGCTCTGGGCCCGGCGGGAGATCGGTGGGCAGGTCGGCGAAGAAGGCGAAGTGGCCGAGATGTGATATTGCGAGCATGATGGTGTGGTTGCTGGGATCGCGGCCGATGACGGTGATGCCGGAACGCTGCCCAGGCTGAACCGTTCCAGTAGTAGACCGGAGCGAATCCTCCCTGATCCCGCACACGACGGCCGGGTCGTAATTGATGGTGACGCTGATCGGTACGGTGAACTGGTGCCGGACTGAGCACCGGACTGAGCGCAAACTGAGCGCCGTGCTGCGGTTCGTTGTTCAAGAACAGGGTCAGGTCAAACTCGAAGTTGCCGAATCTGAGGTTGCCGGGTGGGGTGTGCGTCTGCTCGGTCGGCGTCACGACCGCCGTGTAGCTGAGGAAGAGAATGTCTTTCTCGGTCAGCGTGCCGGTGAAGAACCCAGCCGGCAGCTGGACTTCGACGCCGGCATTCGGGCTGGTGAACGGTTTGGTGCTGTCCACCAGTGGATTCACCGCCTCGATCTGCGGCGGCTCATCGGTCTGGCTCTTGGCCGTGACCACAATCGCGGCCAGCGCATCGTCGGTATTGCCGTTCTTGTCGCGGGCAACATAGACAAAGCTGTCGAGGCCCGCAAAGCCCTCGGCCGGCGTATAGAGCACCGATTTGCCGTCCTGCGCAATCTCGGCCGCCCCATGCCCGGCCGGCGTAGTGATCTCCGCTACAACCAGTTCGCCGCCGGCCGGGTTGATATCGTTGGCGAGCACCGCGACCGTCACCGGCGTAGCTTGCTGCGTGCCGGCAGCGTCGTTGACGGCGATCGGCAGCGGCTGGACGACCTGGTGCACGGCCGGCGCGGTGCTGCCGAGGAAGGTCGCATCGCCCATGTATTCGGCCGTGATGGCGTGGTCGCCGGCCGCCAGCACGCTGGTCGTGCAGGAGGCTTGGGCGGCGGTCAAGGGGAGCGGGTTGCAGCCGGTGATGGCGCTGCCGTCCGCCTTGAATGTGACGTTGCCTGCAGGCGTGCCTGCACCAGGCGCAACCGGGGTGACCGTGGCAGTGAAAACCACTGTCTGGCCAATGACCGCGGGATTCGGACCGGAAGCCAACGTGGTCGTCGTCGGTTGGAGGTCAAACACCGCCCAGTCCGAGAATGCGGTCACGTTGCGGCGGGTCACGGTTGTGGCATCAAACGCAGACTGTACGCACTCCCAGCTGCTGCCGGCTGTGCGGCGGCAGGCGCTGGGGTTGGTCAATTCGGCATGCGGCAAGGTCATCGTGACATTGTAGCCTCCACCGATGGGCGTAATCTGCCAGTAGAGCGGGACGGCACCGGGCGCATCGGCCGGGCTGCCGTCGATGCGGTCCACCCGGAGCGCCGTGAGCGTGCCGGGCTCGGCGGCGTCCACTTCCAGTTCCGCCCCGGCATAGGCGCCGGCCAGGCCAAAGTAGTACTGCGCCGGCGCGCCGATCGGCTGTGTCTTGCGGATCACGCCGTAGTTGGTGAGCGCACCGTTGAGATAGGCATGGTCGTCGGTGACGGCTTCGATCAGCGTCGTGCCCGTCATCACGTTGAGATCGTCAAAGAGGGTTAGCACGTTGAGCGTGAGACTGCTGCTCGACGTTTGGACCCGTGCTCTGCTCCAACCAGCCGTCAAAGCTGACCGCAAAGCCGGCAGTGTTGAGTTCGCCGGAGTTGGTGAAGCTGCCGCCGATGCTGATCGGGTGGGTGAGCGTCATCACGCCCTCTCCCTCGATCTCCAGGTCGCCGTAGTCGCTGGCGCTGATCAGGCTGCCCTTGGTGATGGTCAGCTTCTTCGCCGCCTTGAGCTTGCCCACGATGGTCACGCGATCGGTCTTGTTGGTCTTGTTCAGAACCAGGTTGTAGAAATTGAGTGGGCTGCCGGTCAAGGTCTGTGGGTTGCTGCCGGTGAGGGTCACCGTCTTGCCGTTGGCGTTAAAGGTCGCCCCCGGCTCGACGGTTAAATTGCCGGCCAGGTTGAGGTCGGCGTCCAGGGTAACCGTGATCCCGGCGGGAACGACATAATTGCACACGCCGGCGCAGGGACCGAAGACTTCGCTCCACATGCCGGAGTGCGCTGGGTAGTAATTGACGGTCGCCGTATAGCTGGCGGTCGCGTTGCCGGACCCCTTAGGCCCGCTGTAGACGGCCGTGTTGGTGACGACTGCGCCACCGTTTGCCGTGTTGGTAACGGCAAAGGCGACGGTAATCGGTGCGCCGGCGCCAATGGCTCCGTTCCAGGTGATCTGGCCGCCGCTGTTGCCGGCGCCTCCCGGCTGCGTCACCCAGAAGGCAAAGGCGGCGCCCGCGGGTAAGCTGTCGGTGATCCACGCCTGCGTGACTGCCCGCGCGCCTGGATTATTGAGACTCACGGTAAAGGTGACGAGGCCGCCAAAGGCGATATCAGCCGCCGGCGCCACTGTTTTGGCCAGCTGCAGGTCGGGCGTGAACTCGGCCTCATAGGCGCCGATCGTCGGCGGGTCTCTGCGCAGCGTGCCGTCCAGGTCGGTGCTCACCCCCACGTTGATCCCCTGATCGGCGCCCGGTTCATCGGGCGCAGGGCGATAGTTGTCGCTCGCAGGATCGACAAAGAGCTGATATTCCTCCCCGGTGATGCTGTGGCTGCCGATGTTGACACCGGTGGGTGCGTTATAGAACTGGTCGTAATCGGCGCTGACGCTGCCCGTGTTGGTCTGGATGCTGGCCGTATAGCTGGCCACGATCGTGTCTGTGATGCCTACGCTGCCGGTATTCACATAGATTGCAGGCCCCGCGCCAACTGTCGGGCTGGCGATGGTGCTTTGCACGACTGCAACTACGCCCGAGGCGTCAGCATAGAATGCGGCCCCGAAACCGGCAGTGTTGCGCGCAAACAGGGTGTTGGCCACCCAGCCGTTCGTTCCCCCGTCGTAAATCGCGCCGCCTTGCAGCGCCCGATTGGCAATAAACTGCGCGTTGGCGAGCGTCAGTACGGAATGCGCAAACAGACCACCGCCGTACCCCCCTGTGGCGCCCCCATCGAGCGAGGCCGTATTGCTGAGGAACAAGGTGCCGGTCACCATTACGGCGCTATTTGCGTAAAGCCCGCCACCCGCGCCGTATGTGGGGGCGACAATCCGATTGTTTTGGAACTGCCCCCCGACCACGGTTGCCGGCGCCAGGAAATATGCTCCCGCGCCGAGATTGCCGGCCGTGTTGCCGGCAAACACGGTATTGGTCAACGTCACAGTGCTGTTGCCCATGTACAATCCGCCGCCCAGCGCACTGCCGCTGGTGGCGCCGTTGTTTTCGAACACGGCGTTTGTCAGTGTTGTAGCCCCTACTGCATTCACGGCGCCGCCACGCATTACGGCTGAGTTGCTGATAAACTGCGTGCCGGTCACTGCCAGCGTACTGCCGGCATATAGCCCACCGCCATAGCAGCTGCCGGTGCAGCGGTTGTTCTCGAACAAACCGCCGGTCACTGTGAGCGAGTTCCCCGCATACACGCCGCCCCCGTTGGAGGTGCCTGATGTGTTGCTGAAAACATTGACGTTGTTCAGCACCAACGGGGCGCCGGCGCTTGCATTCACCCCGCCACCGGTGCCGGACCTATTGCCGTTCTGTACGGTTAGATCGGTGAGTGTCAGCGCCGCGGTCGCATTCACGACGCGCCCTGAGCCCTGGGCGTCGAGCGTTGTCGGCTGCGTGTTCGGGTAGGCGGTCAGCCAGTCGGTCGTGGTGTACCCGCCGGCCAACGTCAACGCCAGCGCGACGGACAGGGTTTGCCCCGCGCCGGCGCAGCGCCCCGCCACTTTGACGACTCCGCCTGCACTTGCCGCCGCGACCGCTGCCTGCAGTGCGGATGCGTCGTCGCTCTGGTAGATGGTCGCCCCCTCGTCCAGGGTGGCAAAGCAGGTAGGCGGATCCTCAACCTTTACCCCAACGGTCGCGGAACCGGCCTGCGCCGAGCCGCTGTACCAGCCGGTGTTGGTGATGAAAGAGCTGTAGGCGCTGTCGTGGGTGACGGTAAAGACCATGCTGATAGTGTTCAGGTCGGGCAGCGTGCCTGTCCACGTAATGTCCTGGCCCTCCTGGTTCACAGCAACCGGCGCGGTGATCCACCCGCCAAAACTGACGTCCGCCGGCAGCGTATCGGTGAAACGCACAGCGTCGGCCAGGCTGCCGTCGTTGACCAGGTTGAGCGTGTAGGTCAGCACGCCCTGGTGCGCTGCCTTCGTGGCGGGCGCAACCGTTTTGGTCAGCCGGAGATAGGGATAGGGTGTGCCTTCGTAGGCGCCGATCGTGGGCGGGTCGCCGCGCGCCGCACCGTCCAGGTCGGTCGTCACGCCCAGGTTTAGCCCATGGGCCGGGGCCGGGCTGCCCAGCGCAATATGATAGTCATCGGCAGCCGCGTTTACGAAGAGCAGATATTGCGTGCCGCTGATGCTGTGGCTGCCGGTGATGACGGTCGTCGGGGCGCGGCTAAAGAAGTTATAGTCGGATGTGACTGTGCCGCCGTCACGTGTCGATGCCTTGGGTATAGCTGGCGACGACCGTATTGGTGATACGGACCGTTCCGGCGTGCACATAGATGGCGGCGCCCCCGCCCACCGTGGGGCTGGCGATCGTCGTCTGCGCGACGGTCACGACGCCGCTGGATTCAAGGTAGAGAGCAGCGCCCTGGGAGCTGGCTGTGTTGCGTACAAACAGCGCATTGACGATGGACGCGTCGCGGCTGGCATTAAAGTAGATCCCGGCGCCAGAACTCGCCGTATTGGAGATAAACATAGAGTTGGTCACGGTCAGCTTGGCGGATGCATACAACCCCGCCCCACTCGGGCTGCGATTGCGCAAGAATGTGGCCGAGTCCATCGTTCCGTTGGCGTAGCTGTACACCGCGCCGGCTTTTTGCACGGCCGCATTTTCGACAAATTGCGTGCCCGTGATCGTCAACGGGCTGGCCGACATAAAGCCCGCCGCCCGTGCAGCTCAGCGCCGGTGCAGGTGTTGGCTTGGAAAAGGCCGCCGCGAACCACTCCTGTACCATTGATGTATACGCCACCGGCATCGGTGATAGCGGTGTTGCTCATAACCGTTGTGTTGTCCAGCGTCAAGTCTGTCTGGCTGAATATGCCACCGCCGTGGCTGTCGGCTCCGGCGCCGGTATTGTTGCGGAATTCCGCGTTGGTGACCTCTGCCGCGTAGAAGGTATAGAGCCCGCCGCCCTTGCCTTGCGCTGTATTGCTGACAAACAGTGTACCGCTCAGCGTCGACGTTCCGCCCGCATAAAGCCCACCGCCGTAGCAGCTGGCTCCTGTGCAGAGGTTGTTTTGGAACAGGCCGCCGGTCACCGTCAGCGCACCGCTGACCGACACGCCGCCCCCGTTGCCGGACGCGGTGTTGCTGAGAACATCGACGTTCTCTAACGTCAACGGCCCGCTCGTCACCGACACGCCGCCGCCCGCGCTGTTGCCGAGACCGTTCTGCACGGTCAGGTTTGTGAGGGTAAGCGCCAGCGGAAGTGAGGATCACGCGCCCCGTGGCACCGCCGTCCACGATGGTGCTTGCTGCCCCGTCGCCGCGCAGGGTCAAAGCCTTGCCGGTGATGACGACGTGTTCGAGATAGGTGCCGCTTGCGATGCTAATCGTATCACCGCTGGCGGCCGCGGTTACGGCCGCCTGGATCGTGCTTGTGCAAGGGCTCGTGCCGGCCAGGGTCCACGCACCGGTCGACAGCGTGTGCAGCCGGGGCCAGGCAGACCATGCCCGCACAGAGACTCACCACGGCAATCCCGACCCACCACCACGGCACAACCCGGCCCGCGGGCAGACTGCTGCGACTGCTGGAATTGAGACCGACGCTGTTCATATAAGAACCTCCTAGCTTGGGACGGCCCGCACTGCAATATGTATTCCAAGTATGCTGCTTTGGGTCTAGACCTGAATCCGCCAATTGATGGACTTTCGCCAGGCACACTGATCCGCCCCTGCACCCTCTTCCCGGAAGCCTCCTTCCCGCCAACGCTGCCGCGATGCGCTATACTATCTCCATAACACTATCCACACCATCCAACCGGAGCAGCAGATATGCAACTCGCAGACATCGGCAATCCGACCTATATTGTGCTGGAAACATTCCGCAAGAGCGGCGAAGGCGTCAAGACACCCGTCTGGGTGGCGGCCGAGAACGGCAAGCTCTACGTCTGGACCGTCGACAACAGCGGCAAGGTCAAGCGCATCCGCAACAACGGCCGCGTCCGCCTCGCGGTCAGCGACTCGCGCGGCACCCCCAAGAGCGACTGGGTCGAAGCCCAGGCCCGCGTCCTCCCCGACCCCGCCGACGCCGCCAAGCAGGAGGCGCGCATCAGCGCTAAGTACGGCTTCCAGTTCAAGATGTTTAACCTGTTCAGCAAGTTCCGCCGCGACCCAACCCCGCACGTGGCAATCGAGATCAGCCGCGACCTGAGCGCCGGCGCGGCTACACCTCACCGGATTGCTGGTTGTGCCGGAGCCTGCCTAGGCGGGATTCGGCCGCCTGCGTGTCGCCCGAAATTCTGGACGTTCACCGTCGTAATGTCCCGATAGGTATAGTGAATATAGCGGTGCTGGTGCCGGTCATAGATGGCTTCTGAACCGATTCACCTGGTCGGTGAGCTGCGTCAGCGGCACATGACCTGGTTGATCTGAGAATTGAGCTGTGTGACCTGCGCATCGACATAGGCCTTGACTGCCCTGGCCGTGGGCACGATGGTGGTGGCGCTGCCCAGCGTCCCGTCGTCAAACCGCTCGATCTGGGTTCCGCCGCCGACCCGCAGCGTGCCGCATTTGGCGGCCCCGTTCACGGTCAGGCCGCCGTTTAGATGTCGCTGCCCCGGTCACCGTCAAGGCGCCGTCGAGATAGGTCGCGCCCCCCTGCACCCTGAGCCGGTTGCCGGCCGGATCGGCCGTGCCGATGGCGACATTGCCGTCGCGGATCACCATCAGTGGGGGGCCGCCGCTGCCGGCGGTGAATTCGCCGTTGTCATGCGTGCCCTGCCTGTACCAGGCCACGTTCCGCCTGTGCGAAAATAGAGCGTGTTGTTCTGCACGCCGATGCCGTACGACTCGCGCCACAGGTTGATCATCTGGCGGACCTGGGTGCCAAATGAAAGCTTGCCGGCGCCGATGCTCACATCGCCCCCCAGCACTGTGCCGCCGATCACACTCATGTCGCCGCCGAGGGCGCTGCTGCCCGTCACGCTCAAGCCGCCGTTGAGGCTGGCTGCCCCCGCCGCGCTGACCGGACCGAGGATCTGCAGGCTCTCCGCCGCCACCGAACCAACCGTGAGCGGCCCGTTTAACACGGTTGCACCGGTCACACTCAGGCCGCCGTTCAAATTGGCGGCTCCCATCACGGCCAGCACGCCTCCAAGGTAGGTGTCACCGCCCTCGATCCTGAGCCTGTCGCCGCCCGCCGCCGCCGTGCCGATGGCGACGCTGCCGCTGACGGCCAGGTTCGCCGGCCGCCAGGCTCGTGACGCCGTCCAGCCGCGCCGTGCGCACCTGCTCCGCCCGCAGCGTCCCCGCCACGCTGACCTGGTAGCTGCCCTCCGTGTTGGTGGCCTTGGGGTTCACCGCCAGCACCGGCTGGCTGCCCGGCCCCACGAGCAGGCTGTCGCTGGCCTCCAGCTTGCGCACGGCCAGTTCCGAGCCCAGCGCCAGGCTGCGCAGGTCCACGTCAATCTCCGACCCGCTGTCGCCGCCGCCGTGGGTGTGCGTCAGGATATGCTCGCGAATCAGGCTCTGGATCGAGCATTCCAATCCTTGGCCAGGATCGGGTCGCCCGCCTTGACTTCCTTGTAGGGTTCGCTCATCGCATTCGCTCCTCACGTCCCTCTGCTCGGCCCCACGCCGAAAACTTGCCCCAGATCTGCCCAGATCTGCCCCGGCCTGCCCCGGTAGGTTGGCCGACGGCGCCATTATCCCTGTCCTTGGCTAACCAGGCCGCCGTCCTGTGCCAGCGCCCGCAGCCGCTCCTCCAGCATCGCCGGCGGCGGCACGCACACCAGCTTGGTCCGGAACACGCTTGCCAGCTCCAGGTTGAAGTTGTACGCCCCGCATAGAGAGCATCCACCGGTGCACTGCTGACGGTCAGCCCGCCGCCGGCGGCCTTTGCCCTGCGCCTTCACGTCGCCCGTGCTGGGGTCGATCGCCGGCGGCGCCTGGCTCACCCGCAGCGCCAGCTTGACTTCAATCACCGTGTCCACAAACTGGTAAAAGGTGGGCACAAACCCCAGCTCCAGCATGCTCACCATGTTGGGCACGCGCTTGCCGTCGGCATCCACCACGTAGCCAAACTGGACCAGGCTCTCCTCGACCAGCGGCTTGCCCTTGTCGTCGAGCAAGTACTGCCCCTGCCCATCGCGCAGCGGGCGGCGGCCGCTTCATGAATTCCGCCGCCATCATCGACGACTTGTCCAGCTCAAACTGTGCGTCGGCGACCGCCATTGCCATCGCCCGCACCATGTCGCCGATCGGCACGCTTGTGACCGCATTTGCTATGCCGCTGGTACCGTTTGCCATCGCTGCCTCCCTAGGCGTAGAGCTTTAACGTGACCTTCTCGCCGGCCCCCAACAGCTCGCCTTCGCCCGGCACCGTGTCCTGCACGGTCGCCGTGTCGGCCGGGGTGACCCCCTTCTCGAACTGGAAGGGAATGCCCAGGTCCGCCAGCCGCTGCCTGGCCTGTGCCAGTGTCTTGTCCTTGAGCGACGGGCACGATCTTGCGTTCTCCCAGCTCCACTGCCGGCGGCACGGCCACGATCTTAAACTTGACGACGCTCGCCGCCTGCAGGTCGTAGTCGTAGCGGTTGGTGTAGCTCGCATCCATCGGCGACCCGTACAGCTGCACGGCACCCGGCCCCTGCCCCGTCCGCGTCTCGGTGGCGCTCACCGACAGCGACAGTGTCAGCTCTGCCGCCAGTTCGGGGATCCGGTACCACGTCGGCTGCCAGCCCAACTGCCGCATGATCTCCAGCGCCGCATCGTCGCCTTTGTACATCGCCCGGATCGTCTCGAAGGTCGCCATGTCGAGACTCTGCTGCGCGCCGGCCAGCCCGCGCCCCACTGCGGCGATCAGGTCGCCCAGCGGCGCTGCCATGGTCTCGGAAATGTCGGCCGGTGAACGTGGATTGGCCATCGCGCTACACCTTTCTCCTTGTCTCTCTGGTCCTGATTACTGCACTCTTCCCTGCAGCCGGCGCCGTAACCATCTTGCCCGGCGAGGTCTGCTGCCCTGCCTAAACGCCGCCCCGTGTGTCCACGGCCTCGCGGCCGATAAAGATGGTCACGGCACCGCCGAGCGGCCACTTCTCGCCCTCGCGCGGCATCTGCGCTACCACGCGGTCCGCCTGGATCGGCTCGCCCGGCTTCTCGACGACCGCCTGAAAGTCGCGTGTGATCTGGAAGCCCGCATCCGCCAGCTTGCGCCGTGCCATGATCTCCGTATAGCCGACGACGCTCGGTACGGTCGACTCGGGGATCTGCGGCTTCTCCTGCGGCTCGCCGGCGGCAAAATCGAGCCGCAGCACGCTCAGGTGGTTGGGGTCGAGCCGCTCGCCGCGTGCGGGGCTGCTTACTCCACCGCCGGCTACCTCTATACCCGCCTCCGGCGCGCCGGTGAGATCCTCCAGCCGCGGGAAGTACATGCCCTCGCCGCGCGGGCCGGGATCATCTTGACCTCCAGCGAGACGCGCTCGAGGCTGTACGATCCGCCCTGGCGCCGCAGCTCCTCGCGCGCCCGCTTGATCGAGTCGTTGGCGTTCTGTACAAAGTCCTGCAGGCTCGTCAGCTGCGTGCCCCCGCCGGTCGCGCTGTCCGTCCCGCCGCTCGTAACTTCACCTGTCCCGCCCGGCCCTTGGTTCTTTTCCTTCTCCAGCTCGCGCCTGGCGGCTTCCAGCTCGCTTGCCTGCTTGGCCCTATCCTGCCGCAGCGCTTGGTTGGCCGCTTCCAATCGGCTGATCTCGCGTGCCAGGTCGGCGATCTGCTGCTGCAGCTTGTCCTGCTCGCCTGCCGTGCCCTGTTCGGTCCCGCCCGGGGGCTGCGCTGGACCCTGCCCGGTGCCGGTTGGGCGGCGGCGCGGCGGGCGCACCCGCGCGCGTTCGGGGCTGTCGGGCAGGGGGACGCCAGCGCCCACCCAGGCCACGCCGCGCCGTGCCTGCGCGTTGAGTTCACTGTTAGCCGCCGTGCCGTCGCCTTCCAGCGGCCACAGCCCGGCCAGCCCGCTTTCGCTCCCCGTGCGCCGCCGGAACAGCCACTGCTGGATCTCTGCCTGGGTGCATGCTCGGTTCCACACCCGCACCTCGGCCAGCCGCCCGCGCAGCCCGGCATTCGCCCGGTAGGTGCTGCACCCGATGCCAAGCGCCCCCGGGTAGACCGTGATGGCGCCGCTCGCCGAGCGAATCCCCTTGCGTACGCCGTTCACGTACAGCGCCAGCTGCCTGCCGTCGTAGGTTGCCGCCGCGTGCAGCCAGGCGCCCGCCGCCAGGCTTCCGCTGGCGATCTCATAGGTCGTGTTATTGATGACGGCGACAAACGTGCACTGTCCCCCGCCCCAGCGCAGCTCCCAGCCCTTGCTGCCGCTGAACATCGATACCACGGGGAGAGGCTCGCCGCCCTGCCCGCCTCCTTGTTCCAGGTTCGGGACCTGGACCCAGGCTTCCACCGTGAGGCTGTTGGCAATGGCCAGCGCCGGCACGTTTGGCACCTCCAGCCCGCTGGGCCCCCCGCTGAGGTCGGCGACGACCACCGCCGCCGCCTCGATGCCCGGCGCCAGCGCCCGCAGCGGCAGGTCCTCTGCCGGAACCCAGCGTTCGCGCGCGATGGTGCCGTCATGGGGGGTGGTAGGCAGCGGCTGCCCGCTGCTCTCGTCGATGGGGGTCCGCCGGTCGTGGGCAGCCAGCCCCGTCCCTTCGTCGAGCGGCCAGTAACCGGCCAGGCTGCGCTCCTGCCCACTGAGCCGGCGGTAAAGAAAGGCCTGGATCTGCTCGTCGCTGCGCGCCTCACGCCACAGCCGCACTTCGGCCATCACCCCTTGAAAGAAGTCGTAGCCTCCGTTGTCGTTGGCCCCGCGGCCCACCACCAGCTGGCCGCCTTCGCTCAAAGCTGCACCCGGGGCCTCGGCGTCGACGATGCCGTTGACCAGCAGCGTCCACCGGGCCCCGGCTGTGCTGCTGCGCAGGGCGACATGGTGCCAGCAGTCCGCCTGCAGCGGCGTGCTGCCGGTGATGGTGTTCTCGCGCAGCGCCGCATAGAGCCGGCCCCCGCGCAGCAGCAGTTGCAGCCCGCCTGCCTGTGCGGGCTGCTCCGCCCCGAGGATCGGCATATCGGCGTCGGTGCGCAGCCCCTGCGGCCGGATCCATGCCTCGACGGTAAAGTCGCCGCCGGCCAGTTCCAGCGCCTGTGCGCTTTCCAGCCTGATCTGCTGCTGATCTCCCCCGCCAAAATTCAACCCCACACTTGGGGGGGCAGCTTGCTCCGCCACGCGTTTTACTCCACTTTGAAGACGATGGTTTCTGTCTGGCCGAGCACGTCGACGACGGTCACGATGGGCACGCCGGGCGCTTCCTGTGCGTCGATTTCGAGGACGCCCACCGCTATCCCCTCGGCGTTCGTATTCACCGAGCCATCCCAGAAGCGTGTGCCCCGATAAAGGCCAGTGGCGTCGCTGTAGGCCGTCTGGTTATACTTCGCCCCCTCGCGGTCGTAACGGCCTGCCGGCAGCCCGCTGCCCGTGGGCACCGTCTTGAGTTCGCGGCTCCGCTCCTGGTCGACGTTAAACTGGACCTCGACGCCGCCCAGGCGTTCGCCCGCCGCCGACGCCACCCGCACGCGCACCTCAAACTTGCGGGCCGCGAGCCGGTGCAGCGTGATCCGGATGTCGGGCGGCGGCTTGCCCCCGTGCACCGGCACCGCCACAAATGCCCCGCGGATTGTGCTTGCCACGTCCGATGTCGACGCGCCGCCGGCGCGCACCGGGCTGGCCGGGCGGAAGCGCAGCTGCGCCCCGCCGCCGCCCTTGTCGTCTGCCGGGGTGGCCACCTCGAGCGACATCTTCAGCTCGAACTCCACGCGCGGGATCTGGTAGGTCACCGCCGCTTCGCCCGGCTGGAGGGTGATCGCCATCTGGCTCAGCTGCCGCTGCGCCTTCTGGATGCCGTCCGCCAGCCCTAGCAGATAGTCGTCGATCGATCCCGTTAGAAACCCAGTATGGTTGTCGAGCCCCGTCTCTTCCATTCTTCCCTCATCTCTACCAGGAAGTACCCCACCTCCAGGAAGTACCCCACTTCCAGGAAGTACCCCACTTCCAGGAAGTGACGTGATTATGTGCCTGTGGCCGCTAGCTCCCGTACCAGGTTGGCCAGGGCGGTTGGTGGTGGGACAGGCACCAGCTTTGTCCGTACGACGCTGGCCCCCTCGGCGCTGTACTGAAACCGGGAGGCAAACTGCGAGCTGACGGTCGTCGTGTTCGTCCTGGTACGCTGTGTGCCGCCGATCCCCAGAAAGCCGCCTTCCGTCCACGTCTGCGTCTGCTGGTCGGTTTCCTTCCGTTCGACGTTGGTACGGTCTCCTCGCGCGTCATGTTCACCGACACCTTGATCTCTAAGATGGTGTCGACGAACTGGTAAAACGAAGGTGTAAAGCCAAGCTCCAGCAGCGACAGCGACTCGCCGCCAAACAGCACGCGGGTGTCCGCCGGCGATCAGCACCCACTCGCCCGCCGGGTTCATCTCCACCTGGTACTTCCCACTCATGCTGAGCGCAACCATAGTCGCCATCTTGTCGAGGGCAAGCTGCGCCTCGGCGACCCCGCGTCCCAGCGACGTGAGCAGGTCGCCAAAGGGAATCTCTGCCAGTTGCTGCGTCAGCTGCTGTTCCATGCGTTCCACGCCCCGTTACGGGCCCTGCCGCTTCCGGCCTGGCCGGTCTGCCCATGCTGCCCGCCTTGTTCGGCCTGCCTCGCCTGCACCAGCTCACGCACGCGCCCCTCCAGCAGCCCGGCGGCGGCACGGTGACGAGCTTCGTGCGCAGCACGCTCGAGCCTTCCACTGGGTATTGAAACCGGTTGGCGTAGGTCGCATCCACCGGCGTGCTGCGGGTGGTGACCGTCTTCTGCTGGCTCGACCCTGCTGTGCTTGACGTCTCGGACTTCATCGAGAACGCTACCTTGATTTCAAGCGTCGTGTCGACAAACTGGTAAAAGGTCGGCGTAAACCCCAGGTCGAGCAGCGAGTAGGTCGGCGCGTTCGCCCCCTCGCCCAGCTTGATGCGGTGCTTTGGGTCCGTCCCACTCATCATCTTGGTGATCTCAAAGCTGATCTCGTCCAGCCGCCGCTGCGCCTCGGCGATCCCCGTGCCCATCGACGCGATCATCTCGTCAAACGCCACGTCGTTGAGCGGCAGCTCCAGCTTGTTTGTGTTCTCCGCCATAAAAGGTGTGCCCTGTCCTTCGTGCTCGGCTTCTACCGCTCCGCAGCCTCAAATCGGTCGCGCTTCTTGCCGCGGCGGTCAAGGCTCGCCGCCTCGGCGCGCGCGGCGCGCAGCCGCGCCAGCGCCTGCTGCGCGCTGCCGGTCGCGCTCCTCCTCCCACGCCTGTGCCGCCCGCCCTGGCCGCTGCAACGCGCGCCTGCGGCGGCTCACTTCGCCCGCCGCAGGGCTCCGTACTGCGTAGGGGCTTCTCACCTGGCGCCGCAGGTTCTGGCAGCGCGCGCCGCCTGTCCAGCTCCTCGACCTGCTGCACTCTCTCCGCGTGCCGGTCCAAGGCCCGCCGGCGCAGCGCCCGCTCGCGGTTGTCCGCCCAGCGCGCATGCACCAGCGCCTGCTCGATCTCTTGCCGTACTAGCTCTGCCTCGCGTTCTTCCTGGCGCCGGGCGGCTCGCGCTGCGGCTGCTGCCTCCTCGGCGGCTCTTCTCCGCCGCCGCTGCTCTGTTTCGGCCGCACTCTCATCCGCCCGCACCTTGGCCAGCGCCGCTTCCAGCGCCCGCTGTTTGCGCTGCGCCGCCATGATCTGCTGGCGTTCCCGCTCGCGTGCTTGCACCAGCTTCTTCTCCAGCATGCGCTGCTTGAGCATGCGCTGCTGCTCGTCGTGCCGGCGCAGGCGGCGGTCCTCGATGCGCGATTCCTTGGTGTGCACCCGCACCGGGTACATGCGCCGCATCCGCTCTTCTTCGGGACGCGGCGGCCCCTGCCCCGTCAGGCGCGCCATCTCGCCTTCGAGCCGCTCCTTCTCCGCCATCAGCGTCTGGACATCGGGCGGCAGCGCGAGCGGCGATTCTACTGTCTGACTCTCCCGCTGGCTGCGCCGTACAGCAAGTCCGGGTTTTCAGTCTCGCGGCGGGCCCGGCGCCGCAGTACGGCCGTCGTCCTCTTCCTCGTCTAGCAGGTCCTGCCAGGTCAGGTACGTCTCGTCTGCCCGGGGCGCTTTGCTATGCTGCATGGGGCGCGCTCATCTGTTGGTTTTGTCCGGCTGCGTGCCGGCAAGGCGGCGCATCCGCTCCTGCAGGATCGTGGGCGGCGGCACCGGCACCAGCTTGGTGCGCAGCAAGCTCGACCCTTCCGCGCTGTACTGGTACTTGGCGGCAAACGACGCACTGACCGTCGCCACCTTGAGCCCCGCGCTGAAACCCGTCACCAGGTTGCCGCCCAGCGACAGGCCGGAATCGACGTCCACGCTGCTGCGCGCCGCTGAAGATTCGCGCGCGATGTTGATGGAGACCTTGACCTCGATGATGGTGTCGACAAACTGGTAAAAGGTCGGCGTAAAGCCCAGCTCGAGCAGCGAGAGTTCTTCGCCGCCAAATTCGATGCGCACGGCCGGCATGTCGATCGTGACGGGCTTGTCGTCTTTGAAGACAAAGCCGCCATTCTCGTCGAGCTTGAGCAGCTTGTAGGGCTGCCCGCTCATCATCTGCGCCAGCTGCATACTCACCATGTCCAGCCGCAGCTGCGCGTCGGCGATCCCCTGTCCCATCCCGCCCACCAGTTGGGCAAAGTCTACTTCCAGCAGCTCGCTGCCTACGGATTGTGGCGCCTCGTTCTTGTTGTCATCTGCCATCGCCCGCTCTCCTTAGGCTGTCGTGCCCTTGACCAGCGTATGCACATTCCTGGCCGCGTCAGCCGGATGATCCAGCCGGAACTGCGCCTCCATCTCCATCATCTGCCGGATGCGCTCCTCCAGCACAGCCGGGGCCGGTACGGGCACCAGCTTCGTCCGCAGCAGGCTCGACGCCTCGACGCTGTAGCTGTAGCGGTTGGCATAGGCGGCATTGACCTGCGAGGTCGAGACCGTGGTTCCGTTCGAAACGCCCGTGCCGAAACTGCCTCCCGACCACCAGTTGCCGCCGTATTGATAGCTGAAGGCCGCCCGGCTCTCCGCCTCGGAGCGTGCCTGCTCCGACGAGCTGGAGGCGCTGGTCGTCGCCTGGATCGTGATCGAGATTTTGACCTCGATGATGGTGTCGACAAATTGGTAGAAGGTGGGGACAAACCCCAGCTCCATCATGCTGACTTTTGATGGCACGCGCTCATTCTGGGCGTTGTAGGTGTAGCCAAACAGCACGCGCGAGTCCACGATCGTCGGCGTGCCTGTCCGCTTCCCCTGGGCATCCATCAACTCGCCCGTGTCCAGGTCGCGCAGCAGCCGTTGACCGCTCATCAACTCGGCGACCACCATGCTCGACTTGTCCAGCGCCCACTGCGCGTCGGCGATCGCCAGCGCGATGGACCGGATCATGTCGCCCATCGGTACGTTCAGAAGCTCCTGCCCTACGCTCACGCCGCCAATCGCCATGCCGATCTCTCCTTAGGCTTTCCGTCTTCCCTGCTTACCATGTGCTTGTCGTGTACTGGCGTGCCTGCCGCCTAGGGTCTCCACTGCCCTGTGTCCTGCGTCCTCGCCACACGCCGCGCCAGGATGTCGCTAAGCGGGCCGGGTGGGGGCAGCGAAACGATCGTGGTCCGGATCTCGCTCGAACCGTCTGCCGTAAATGAATACTTGTTGCTGTACGAGGCGTTGACCGACACGGAAAAGATCTCTGGATAGCCGCCGCTGATCTCGCCACCCACGCCCCATTCCTCGGCATTCATCGCGCTGAACGCGACCTTGGCCGTGATGGTCGCTTCGCTGAAATGGTAAAAGCTGGGCATAAACCCCAGCTCCAGCATCGAACGCTTGCCGCTCTCGCCCGGCAGTTCAACACCGTTCTCCTCCCGATCGCCGAGCGTCTTGAGCGTCTCGATCACAAACCGGTCCATGTTATACTGCGCCTCGGCGATGGCAATGGCGATGCTCTGCACCAGCTTGCCCAGCGGCGCCTGCTCCAGCAGGTTCAGCCCCCGCTGCATGTCCGCGTCAATATCTGCCATCCGTTATGCCTCCAGCGAAATTGTTTCCCAGCTACTCGTCACTGCTACTCGTCGCTGCTACTCATCGCTGTCGTCCTCGCCGTCCCCTTGCTTCTTCAGCAGTTCTTCAAACCGCTCTTTTTGTTTCTTTACCTGATCCAAGGTGTCCTGGCGGTCCTTGCCGATCTGTTCCTTCTTTTTTGCCATGTCACCTTCCAGCCCCTTCTCCTCCTTGTCGAGCTCGGCCAACCGCTCGGCAGCCTGCTCCGCGCTGGCGATCGAGCCGCCCAGGCGTAGGCCAAACCCGACGCTGGTTAGCTCCGCTACCTGCATCGTGGCAACAAAGGAGACCTCAATCGTGGCCTCGGTGAACTGGTAAAAGGTCGGCGAGAAGCCTAGTTCCAGCAGCGATCGGGTGACTTCGTTGCCGTCGGCATCGTAGAGTGTCGCCGTGGTGTTGGCCAGCCGCAGGGTGGCCTCGATCGCGACATTGTCCAGCCGCTCCTGCGCCGTGGCAATGGCCACGCCCAGGTTCTCTATCATCGTCCCCAGCGGGACGCTTTCCAGCATCTGTCCGATCACGCTTGCGTCAAGGTCCATTTAGCGTTCTCCCCCTGCTCTGTGTCCTGCTTTCCTGCCGCGGCTAAAGGGCCTGCGGGCCGTGCAGCTGATCGTCGGGCAGCCTGACTGCCCGGCCGGCGTCGACGGTGTCTGCGCGTACGCTAAAATAGTGGGTCCGCCGCTGTTCGGCCAGCACCCGATTGGCGTCGACATGCAGGCCGCTCCTGGTCCAGCGCAGCAGCGTCTGCGCCAGCGGCAGTGCCTGCCCGCTCCCTTCTGCCTCACGCAGTGCTGAATCAAACGCCCTGGCCGCCCCCTCCTTATCGCCGCTCTTGAGCAGCACGGAACCCTGACGCTCGTAGGTGTGCGCCAGGTCCAGCTGTTCCAGGAGGTTGGCCGGCGGGTGCTCGCCGTAGAACGCGCAGGCCTTCTCACAGTAGGCCAGCACCTCGGCGTGCGCCCCCATCTGTTCCAGCGACTCCATCACGCATTCGAGGTAGTGGCGGAAAAAGATCTCCGGGTCCCCCGCCTGCACCGCCATGTGGATCGCATGGCGGTAGTACTGCAGCGCCAGCGCGTGCTTGCCTGCCAGCGCGTGCACCTTTCCCTGCTCCGCGATCCCCATGTGCAGCCTGGCGTTCGCATTTGCAGCCCCGCCGGCCACACCGCCTGTGGCCCCGTTTGTCGTCTTCTCTGTTTCCAGCGTGCTGTCGACCTGGCTCATTGCAGGATCACCCGCCCTTCACTCCCAAAGCGTTTGAGTTCTTGCTGCAGCCAGCGCGCCTGCGGGTTGGACATGGCGCCCATTGCGGGGCGGCCGGGGCCAACCGCCGCCAGCGCCTCCTGCGGGCTCAGCCCGCCCAGCGCCTGCAGCAGCTGCGCCGTCGCCGTGGGGTCCCCCACCTTGTCCAGCGCCACCGCAAACACCTGGAAGGCCAGCAGGTGGCCTGAGGCCCGCCCGCCGCAGGCCGTTATGGCGTCCAGGTGCGCTGCCATCGCCGCAAAGGGAATGTTCTGCTGGATCACGACCGGTGTCTTGTCCAGCACCCTGGGGACGATGCGCTCGGGCATCCCGGTCGTGGCGACAAGATATTTGGCCAGCGCCTCCCTGTCCGATACCGCAGCAGGAGTTGCGTCCAGCCGCACGTCGAAGCGCTCGAAATCGCGGTTGACCAGCCGGGCCGGCAGGCTTGTACGCCGCAGCTGCTCCCACAGCCTGTCCGCCTGTGCCTTGCTCAGCCCCACCGCCAGCAGCGGCTGCGGGGTGCCGTTCTGTGCTTCGAGCAGCGGCAGCTTGAGATCGCGCAGCAGCTGTTTCACCCGCGCCGCCTCGCGCGGCGGGCAGTCGCCCAGGAAAAGGTCATAGGTGGCGAGCGCCGGCTGCGAAACGTCAAGCTCCACGCCCAGCGGCTCAAATCGCCGCCGCAGCGCCGCCACGGTATTGGCCGACACGCTGCCCATCAGAACAGTCGGCGAGGAGCAGAGGATCGCCCGCGCCTTATCCACCTTGACGCCCAGCAGCTCCATGATCTGGTAGGCGATTGCCGCCAGATTGGCGCCATTCTTAATCGCCAGCGCCACTTCGTAGTCGGCGTCGCCCACCAGAAACGGCTCGTCACTGCGCAACACCTGGCTGTCCAGCCCCGCTGCGCACAACAGCGCGTTGATCTGTTCCGCCTGGTCACAGGTCAGCCCGCCGATCAGCTCCGCCGGCGCCTGGTACAGCAGCGCGGCCAACCGCGCCTCGGAGTGCGGCAGCACCTGCTTGAGCACACCCACCATGCGCGCGCCGGCATCGCCGATCGAGTTGACGACGATGCGGTAGCGGCCTGCCGGTTGCGACACCTGCTGGCCCTGCTGGTTCTGTTCGACGGTTGTCGCTGCTAGGATACTCACAGGCCCTCTTGCTCTATCGCGATCGTTAAGGACACCCAAGTTGTAAGCGCAGAAGTTCGGTTGCCAGCCGGCGATCGGCTTTGCCCAACTGCTGGTTGTTTTCTGCAGCGATCAGGGCTTGCTCGATCTGTTCCTTAGATCTGGTTCGTCTTGCTAAGATAATCTTGTTTGATTTTTGCCAGCACACTGGTATGGCGCGCATTATCGTGCTGGAAACCGGTTACCCGTCCTGTTGCCGGATTGCGCTGCCAATCAGGTCCCTGGGCCATGTACATCCATCTGAGTTCGAAGGCTGTGAAATCGAAGTGATCGGCAATCCCGTATAGCCGGAGAAGGCGGGAATATACCGCACGATAATGGTCGATGTCCAAGTTGAGGATCGCCTCCATCCCTTCTACAAAGCCGGCCTTGATATTGTTTATGACCGGCGCCCACGTGGGATGGACCGCGGCGCCGTTGTAGGGGTTGTCCGAATAGCGCGTGTATGCACCTGGCACGCCGGGAGCTATGGTCCCATCGTCGCCATAGATAGCCGAGATCAGAGGCCACCTGGGCGGGATTAGCGTGCGGACCAGTTGGTCGGCGATGTAAAGATCGAAGTCCGCAAATAGCTTCTTCAGATCGGGATACTGAAAACACGCCCTTGCCGCCCCCAGTAGGGTCAAGGGTGCTCAACCCTCGCTCAAGCACATACTCCAGATATCTTGTCTCGACCCGTTCCTTATAATCTGTGCCGTATTGGGCAAGCTGCGAAACGTGTTTTTGATTTGCGCTGTCTAGCGCGAACAAGGCTTGCTGTCATGCCCAGCGAACCTTCGGGTGTAAACACATCCAGGAGTGTCATTGTCACATCGTTGTCTATGACGGCGATCGGATTGCGTGCTTTTCCCAACTTCCGACGGTCGCGATAGGCTTTGGAATAGAAAAACGCATTGCCAATGTTCATGCCCTCGGAGCCGCCTTCGAACCGGTCGGTGTTACCGACGAGGGTGTCGACCGCCAGGATCCTGCCGGCTTTCTTCATCAGGTCCGCGTTGCCGAGAATGATCTTGTTCAAGAGGATCTGCGTCAGGACCTTGCCGAATGCCGGGTTGTTGTAAGCGTGATCTCTGTACCATTGCGGCAGAGAAGCTAACCCTGGGCCACCGGCAAGCTGGAGTTGATCTGCGTTGTCTGGATAACCTTTCCTGGCGAATCCTATTTGTTTTGTGATGGGATTCCACCAGCTGTTTAGCTCATCCTTAACCCTGTTCGCGCCGGTGAGTTGATAGGCTTTATTGGTGGATTTCCCGACCGGCTGGTTGAAGGGATCGACCATCCTGTGTGCGAATGGGCTGAAAGCTGTCGGGTTGGGACCAGGATTGAAGGCAATTTGCCACTGCTGCGCGATGGCGTTTAGGAAAACCGGAAAATCCAATCCGTTGTCAATGCGCAGGCCCTTCATGATCACGAAGTGAGTCGGCTGATTCTTGAACAGGTCCGTCGTCAGTTCGTCATACCTGTTCCATTGTTCTTCACTTAGCTTGCCCGCCTTGCTCATTATGAGACCGAGGAGCCTAAGGCCATCGTCGGTGTTTGGTCCCATCATGTTTAACTTGGTCCAGGCAGAGGTCTTGGCATCGTAATTCTGCCTCTTGTACTCGGGCCAGTTAAGCTTGACAACAAGGCTCTTGGGAATCTTTGCGTTGCCAAGAGCGTGCAAAATGTACTCCGCAAAAAGAACCTGCTGCGGAGCGCTGGTCGCCTTCAGCGCGGACATAGCCGGCTCAAGCTTTATGGAATTTGTACCTTGCCCAATCGTCCTTCCTTTCAGGTCAAGGAAAAACACGCCCTTGGCGCCACCTGTCGAACAACTTACCGATGTGACATGCGCCGCCCAATCCTGCCCCGTAGACCCCAGAAAAAACTTCCGCATCTTGTTCTGAACAGGCTGCGCGACCCAATCCGTTCGTTCGATTTTTGCTTGTGCGAGATTCGATTTGATACAGGTGGGCAAGCTTTACAGAAAAAGCAGGCATGGTTTTATCCTCGCTGGCACCTAGATTTAGGCTGTCTCGTCTTCTTCTTCCGTGTCTTCGTCGTCAGCGCTCTGATCGATGTCCAGCGTGATCGCCTCCGACCCATCCGGGAACGTGATGACGACCTGCTTGGCACGTACGGCCACCGGATGGACCAAGAGGCCGTCGTCTGCCACCTGTCCCTCCGAGCTACCCAATATGTCGTCCGTCAGCATGTACCACTGCCCGGCTTTTTCATTGAGCACAACCGACACGTCCTGCACTGCCTCACCTTTGGCCCGCTGCCTGGCCCGGCCGTCGCCATCCGCCGGGGCCGTGCCCTCCAGCAGCTTGTCGACCAGCAGCGTATAGTCGGCTAAGCCCCGCAAGTCCTTGAGCACAGCATCTCCGCCGAGCCGGTCGCGCAGCGCCGCGTCGTACGTGCCGGGAATGACACTCATCTCTGCGACCTTTAAGCTTTGCCCGCGTGTGTTGCGTTCCAAGATTTGCAAGCTGCCGCTTTCCCACAGCATCTGCTGGTGCCGGTACTTTTCGCCGGCATTGGCAAACTCCAACTCCGGCAGACTCTCGTCAAAGTTCAGCGACTGCTCTTTGCGCCTGATGTAGAGCTCCCGCGCAAGAAATTTGGATTCGATGTCCGCCAGTCCGGTCCGGTCCTTCCCACTTTTGCAGTTGAAGTGCACGCTGAGCCCAAGCAGGTAGGCGAGATTGCAGAGCAAAGCCGGGGTAATATATTCGCCCATGGCGCTCCCCTTGATCCCCTGCCAAAGTGCCTCTATCTGCAGATCGGTTCGCTCTACGCAGCGCAGCTCAGCCTGGTTTTCGTTGAGGTCGTCAATGTATGACTGATATAGAGCCTTCTTGATAGGATCGCTGTCGTTTGCTTTACCGTTTGCTTGCAGCGTGCGAATCTTGTCTTGCAGGTTCTCGCATCTTGTTTTGAGCTGCGCCACCCGCTTGCGATCCCGCTCCAGCTTGTTCTTCATCTGGTTTTTCAGCCGCACCAGGGAGCTCTTGTTGGTCCCTTCCTGCGAACTGCTCAGGACGAACGACGCCGCCTGATTGACGGCCAGGTTGAAGTCCAGCACCGTGACGGCAACCGTGATCTTCTTCTTTACCACGTTTCCCGGCTTGGCGGTCCAGCGAATGATAAATGTCAGCTCACGGCCGTCGAGGCTGCGCAGCGCCGCATGGTGGTCGCGGACCATAACTGCATCGCCTTTGAGCGGCGCCGGCGCGTCCGACAGCAGGTCGAGACTTGCGACCACGAGGGGTAAGGCATGTGTCCCATCGAAATAATCGGCCAGGCCCGTGAACTGGATGCGCTGCAGCTTTTTCAGCTTCTGGATGGCCATGGCTTCGATCACCCCCATGGTACGGGCCAGGTTGGCCCATTTACGCTTTTTCTTGTCGCTCTCGGCATAGGCGCAAAATGCCCCGCTGCGAAACCCTGCGAACAGCTCCTCTGTGCGCACTTTCTGGGCATTAGAAACGTGCAACTCGCTGTACCAGAAATTTGCGGGCCGCCATGCTTCCTGCTCGGTGCGAACCCGGGGCGGAATCCGCTCGTTCATACTGGTCAAGCCGGTCCTGCCATAGCGTTTGCCTTCGATGCCTTGGTGCTGATCGTAGGTTGCGTCGAATTCGTCGTTGATGGGCGTGAGCGTACTGAGATAGTATTCGTTCCGGTGCGCGTCATACATCAACGCTTGGATCGTCGTCCAGCTCTCTTCGTCAGCGTTAGCGGCCCGAATAAATGCAATCGCCATTGCCCGCTTGATTGCCGCCAAATCCTGCGCGCTGCCGTTGTAAGCCGTATTGATTTCGCCTGCCAGCTCCATCGGCAGGTTCATGGCGAAGTACTGCCTGTAGTCGTCCGCTGCAACATATTCATCTGCAGGTGTGTTGGTTTCCGGATATGGATCTGGTATCTCCGCAGCGTAGACGGCATAAGCGCGATTGAGCTTCATCAGGTTGGCGCGTGCGGCGCCGCCAAGCCGGTCAGCCTTGCTGCCTAAATACTGCTGCACAACCGTGCGCGCGGCTTTATACCAATGGTTCCTCATTGTGAGGATTTTTCTGACGGTGACCCTACTCTCGGCGCTTACGTCATACACGAGTGGCATAGTGGACTTCCTTCTCCAGCACCATCTACCCTTCGTCCTCGGTTTCGTCTACGGCCTCTTCGTCTTCAAGGTCCTCGTCGTCATCGTCACCGTCGTCGAACAGCAGTGTATCTTCGCTCGCCAGTGTTTCCTCGACAGCGAACGAATCTTCGTCTTCCCATTCCCCCGTGCCGGCTTCTTCGGCCGGTAGGGGCAGTTGCTGTGGGAGTTCCTGCGGGGGCGATGCAACTGCGCGTTTCGTGCGACCGGCGGCGTCTGCCTGCACGGCTTCCTGGAAGGCAGCCGGAGGCGGCACCGCCACAAGCCGCGCTGGTCACGCGTGCTGCTGCCGACGCTTCAAATCCGTACTTGCGGGCGTACTCGACGTTAAGCGCAATACCACCCATTACAGCCCACTTGTTGCTGCCCCGCTTTTCGTCTTTCCCGTCTGGCATAGATCCCCCCTTTGCTCTCTTGCTCACCCGCTGGCATCGGCCACTATAGCAGCCGCCGTTCGCGCCTGCGTCTGTTGGCGCGTCTGCCGGCGCATCTTTTTCGCCGTTATCTCTGCAGCCACTGCCGCAGCCGCCACCACCACCGCGGCCTCGCGCCCAGCTGTTGTAGATACGGCGTCACAAACACTCCAATATCAGAGAGTTCGTGAAACGACCGCTGCTCCCCGCTTGGCACGTGCGTGATCTGCCCGCGCCAGACCACCGCCGGCGACGCCGCCCCCGTCTCCTCGCTCCAGACCTTGACCACAAACGAGTGCGTATTTGGTTGAATCGACTCCATCGCGCCCCCTGGCCGTGAGGAAAATTTGCCCGCCAGGGACAGCATAATCAGGAGAATATCTCAGTACGTCTCACGCCATATCTGTTGGGACGTCTCAATCTGTAAATTCAGCAGGTACAGGATCGTCTTCAACTCCTGCTGCATCTGCGCCTGGAACCCTGCCAGGTTGCCCTGCAGCTGCGCCACCTGCTGCTGCAGATCGCCCGGCGGTCCGGCGAACGGCCCAACCGGCGGCCTGCCAGCCTGTACGGTCCCGGTGTCTTCTCCCGCCGCCGGTGCCTGCTCCCTGCGTCTCGTCCTGCCTGCCGCTCGACTAACCGCTCGTTCCGAATCTGCTCGTACAACGCAACCGTGGCTTCCATCGGCGGCAGGTCGAACTCACGTTTCAGGGCCTGTACACAGCGCCCATATTCGCGCAGCGCCGTCGTCCGGTCACCGGACAGGTAGTGCAGCCGCATCAGCTCCTGGTAGGTCGACTCGCGTGCGATGTCGCAGCGCAGGATGCGCTGGGCATAGTCTACTCCCCGCGCATACAGCCGCTGTGCCGTACAGTAGGCGACGAGCTTGTCCAGCAGTGCCAGGTAAGTCAACTGCAGCCGCTCGCGCTCGTAGATACACCAGTCCTGATGCCATGTCTCCAACAGGTCGCCCCGATAAAGCGCGACCGCAGCCTCCACCAACTGGGCCTGTCCTGCCGTCAGCGCACCTCCCGGCAGCTCGCGGCAGAGCTGGTACGCCTGCTCCAGCCCACTGATATCCAGCCACCAGGCCGCCTGCGGGTTCACCCGGATCCAGCCGGGCGCCAGCAGAAACAGCGCACCACCTGCGTCGTCCTCTGCCTCTGTGCCCTCCATGCCCGTCTGTGGCAGCTTGCCGCTCAAATACCGTCTGGAGTTGCCAGAGCGTCTGGCGCAGATACTTCTGCGCCCGCTCCGCCGAGGTATCGCTCCAGAGCGCCGCCGCCAGCGCCTCACGCGTGTGCGGGCGGTCCCGGTAGAGCAGGAGATAACAGAACATCTCCAGCGCCTTGGCCGGTAGTTCGGTGATCGGATTGCCGTTCTGCTCGATCGACAGCTGCCCCAGGAACCGAATGCGAAGGTGCGTCATTGGTAGTCTCTATGTCGATATATTACGCAATCTCACGCAGCGCCGAACGCGCATCCTCACGGCTCTTCCGCGCGATGGGCGAGCGCAGAACGAGGTGAGGGAACAACTAGATCTGATGGCGGTCCAGCCGGTGCCAAGCGGCGGGCGCAGGCGCTGCCGCGCCTGCAGCCGCTCACCGGTAAAACAAACAAGTCCTGCTCTTTTGTAACGGTAAACAGCCCCGGGGTGAGCCAATGGCATGTCGCTGCCTGAGGAAAGCAGCAAAATCCAACGCCCAAAATGCGGGCAGCGGCTGCATACGCTTGGGGGAGGAGCGCGTGCAACCATGAAGACGTGCAGCAAAAGCTACAGGATTTCCAGGCAAATGTCAACATTGTGAAAAATGCCGCGGAATCGAAGGTTAGTTTTGCGCCGCCGGCACCGCGCCGCGCTATACTACCTCCCGCGCACTTGCGCACCCAACCCACCCGTAGTTCGCTGCCGGAGTTCCACCATGCCTGCCGAAACGCTGCACTGTCGCGCCATCCTCTTTGACTTCGACGGCGTCCTCGTCGACTCCATGGCCCATGTCGAGCGACACTGGCGGCTCTGGGCGGCGGAGCACGACGTAGACTTCGCGTCATCATGGAGGTCGCCCATGGCCGGCGGATGCTTGAGACGCTGCAGATTGTCGCTCCCCACCTCGACGCCGAAGCCGAATCGAGCCGCTACTCTGCCATCCTGGCCGCCGATACAGCCGACATCGTTACGGTCGACGGCGCCGCGGCGCTCCTCAACAGCCTGCCGCCTGACACCTGGGCCATCGTCACCTCCGGCTTCCGGGTCGTTGTGCCGGTCGTCCTTCAGAACGGCGGCCTCCCGACGCCCAAGATCCTGGTGACGGCAGAAGACGTCGTCCACGGCAAGCCCAACCCCGAACCCTACCTGCTCGCCGCCGCGCGCCTCGGCCGCACCCCGCAGAATGCGTCGTGGTCGAAGACGCCCCCGCCGGCCTCGCCGCCGCGGCCGCCGCCGGCATGCGCTCCGTCGCCGTAGCCTCCACCCATGATCCTGCCGAACTCCACGCAGGCACCCTCCTCGCCCCGTGCCTGTCAGACATTCGGGTCACTCCCCAGGCAGATGGCACCCTCACCATCCAAATCGCGCCCCGCTAGCTTTCTCGCCTTCGCAACCTATACAAATAGCACTTGATTGCATTTGCGAACTCGTTCCCGCGTAGCCCGCACGCCCCGTGCGGGGTGGCCGTTAGGCTACACGCGTGGCGGCAACACGGGCAAGAGGGCGTGGGCGTCGCTTGCGACGCACGCAGGACCTGCACGAGGGCGTGCAGGCTACGCGAGAGGTCCGTTCCGGCCTGCCCAAAATCGTGGTACACATCCAACAAAATTTTCCCTCTTGACAACGGCGCCAATCCTCGCTACGATCTAGATACTATGGTATAGACCACCCCATACCAGATTATCCAGAACCAAGACGGAATAAGAGATGCAGCCGAACCCTAACAGCTCGACGCCGCTCTATATTCAGATCAAGGAACTCCTCCACTCCCAGATCCAGTCCGGCCAGTTCGCCGTCGGCGACCGCCTGCCCTCCGAACGCGAGCTCTCGGAGGCCTATAACGTCTCGCGGATGACCGCGCGCCAGGCGCTGCAGCTGCTCGAGCAGGACGGCCTGACGCAACGCCAGGTGGGGAAAGGCTCCTATGTCGCCCGGCCGCAGATCGACCAGGAACTGCGCGAGCTGACCTCCTTTACCCAGGACATGTCGGCGCGCGGCCTGCGCCCCCAGAACCGCGTCCTGCTCGCCGAGCTGCAGCCCGCCGACCCCGAGGTGGCCGACCACCTGGAGGCGCGCACCGGCGAACCGACCGTCGTCCTCCAGCGTGTCCGCCTGGCCGACGGCAAGCCGATCGCCCTCGAGACGGCCCACCTGCTCCACCGCACCTGCCCGGGCATCCTCGCCAACCACGACTTTGCCCGCGCCTCGCTCTACCAGGTGCTCCAGGAGCACTACGGCCTGCACCTGGTCTGGGCCACCCAGATCATCGGCGCCCGCATGCCCGACCGCTTCGAACGCGACGCCCTCGACCTGCCCAAGCGCGTGCCGGTGCTCAGCCTTTTACGTGTCACCTATGACGAAACCGACCGCCCCATCGAGTTCGTCCGTTCCTGCTACAACAGCGAGCGCTACCAGCTGCGCACCACCCTGCGCGACCTGCGCTAAGAAATATCGAGGTAACCTGATGACCACGCCGTAAGTCCCATAAAGCCCGGAGATTCCCTCACCCTCTCACCCTCGCACCCTCCTCACCCCCTCATCGATCCCGGCGCCACCCGCTACATGCAATCCGTGCGCGCCCTGCTCGACGCCATCGCCGCCGACCAGGGACCCGCCATCGCCGCCGCCGCTGAGGCCATCGTCGCCTCGCTCCAGGCAGGCGGGCAGCTTTACCTGTTCGGCACCGGCCATTCGCATCATGCTGGCCGAGGAAGGTCACTATCGCGCCGGCGGCCTTGCCCCCGTCGTTCCCATGCTGGCTGCCACCCTGATGCTGCACGAGAGCGCCGTCGTCAGCACGCGCCTCGAACGCACGCCGGGTGTCGGCGCCGCCGTCGTCTCACGCTACGGCCTGACGCCCGCCGACACGATCTTCGTCTTCTCCAACTCGGGCGTCAACGCCGTCCCGGTGGAGGTTGCGCTCACCGCCAAGGAGGCCGGCGCCACCGTCATTGCGATCGTCGCCCTCGACTATGCCGCCACCGTCGCCCCCGGCCCCACCGGCCGCAAGCTGGCCGACATCGCCGATATCGTGCTCAACAACCACGGCGTGCCCGGCGATGCCCTGGTTGCCGTACAGGACACGGGCCTGCGCACGGGCCCTGGCGTCCACCATCGCCGGCGCCTTTATTCTCAACGCCGTCCTCACCGAGGTTGCCTGGCGCCTCGCCGAAGCAGAAGGCGGCCGGGCGGCAGACCTGCCCATCTACATCAGCGCCAACATGCCGGGCGCCATGGAGCACAACGCCGGCCTCGTCGCCCGCTACCGCACCCGCAACCCGCACCTGTGAGACTGGGTTTGTTAGAAAGGGATACGCTTTTTTGTTAAAGCACGCACAATTGTTGGAGCACAAGGTACGGAGGTGGCAGAAACTGAGTTTCTCGCAGAAACTCAGTTTCTCAGGCCGTTCCGCCGGACCTTGTGCCCGCCCCCAGCCTGATGTGCGCCCTTTGTAAAGCAGGTTTTGCCTGCCCCAAACACGCAGTTCGTGCCGTCCAGTAATCGCCTGTCGCAGGTTGTTTTGTAGTTCGTTCAAAGCTGGAGAAATCCGTTACCAAATCCGCCTTGTAAATGGGAGAACAATCATGAGAGCACGACCCAAGTATTACTCCAAGAAGTCCCTCTTGGCCCTCACCCTCACGGTGCTGCTGGCGCTGGTCCTGTCGGCCTGCGCCGCCCCTGCCGCCCCGGCCGCGACGACGGGCGGCGAAGCTGCTGCTGCCCCTGAGGCCACGGAAGCGCTGCTGCCGCAGAGACCGCCACGGAAGCCGCCGCCCCGGCCGAAGCCGGCGCCGCCCCCGTCGAGATCACCGTCTGGCACATGGAGCAGCCGCCCTACCGCGTCGAGCGCTTCCAGACCCTGATCGACGAGTTCAACGCCGCCAACCCCGGCATCGTCGTCAAGCAGGAGCCGCAGAACTGGGGCGAGATCTACACCAAGGCCCCGGCTGCCCTTGCCGCCGGCAACGCCCCCGAACTGCTGTTCGCCATCCCCGACTTCACCCCCATCCTCAAGGACCTGGGCACGGTCCAGCCGCTGGAAGACTTCGTCGCCGAGATGGACGGCGAGTACAAGTTCTATCCGTCCGCCGTCGCCCCCTACAACTACGACGGCCACACCTGGGCCGTCCCCATGTGGAACATGGCCCAGTCGATCTGGTACCGCAAGTCGGTCTTTGACGCCGCCGGCATCCAGCCCCCCACCACCTGGGACGAATGGCTGGCCGCCGCCGAGAAGCTGACCAAGGACGGCCAGTACGGCATCGGCCTGCCCGCCAACAAGCAGCTCTACACCGACCAGGTCGTCTATGACTTCATGACCAACGGCGGCGCCGACGAGATCTACAACGAGGACGGCACCCTGCGCTTCAACAACCCGCAGACCGTCGCCGCCTACGACTTCTACAGCAAGCTGTACAAGTTCTCGCCGCCCGACTCCCCCAACTGGACCTGGGGCGAGGCCGAGGCCTGCTTCGCCAACAAGACCTGCGCCATGGTGCCGCAGTTCACCGTCATCACCACCTATGACACGCAGGCCGAAGGCGACGCCGCCGACCTGGGCGTGATGCCGATCCCGCACTCGGCCGACGTGAACGAGAGCAGCACCATCGCCTACTCCAACGCCGTCATGCTGCTGACCGACGACCAGGCCAAGCAGGACGCCGCCAAGGAGTTCCTGCGCTTCCTGCTCAAGCCGGGCAACTACGGCCGCTTCCTCAACATGGAACCGGGCCTCTACCTGCCCGTGACCGAAGCCGGCGCCAAGGATGAGACCTACTGGAACGATCCGATGATCGTGAAGTACAAGAGCCAGGTCGAGGCCATGATCGAGAACGCCAAGAACGGCCGCCTCTTCGGCTTCACCAACGGCAACACCTTCCCCAGCATCGCCGCCATCTCGGCGCAGAACCTGCTCGCCCAGGTACTGCAGAAGGTCGTCATCGACGGCATGCCCGCCGCCGATGCCGTCGCCGAAGGCCAGAAGATGATGGAAGAGGCCGTCTCGCAGTAGACACGCAGTCGTGCCTGGCTCGCCCCCAATTACCTCGCCAACCCCGTGCCTGGTGGGGCGAGCCTCGCACGATAAGCACGGAATTCGTGACATGTGCCAGGCTCGCCCCACGAGGCTGTAGGTCTGCGAGTCATCGTGGTGCGAGCCAGGCACGAGGTGCAGATTTCGGACCAGAAGGCAGCCATGAGCGTGGCAAGTACGACTACTCCAACCGACCGTAAGCCGCGCCGCCGGCGCCGCATCTCCCGCCGCACGTGGACCGGCTATCTCTACGTCGCCCCCCTCATGCTCTGGCTGGCCTTCACGATTCTCTATCCGCTGATCTCGGCCGTCTTCCTCAGCGTGCAGGACATCAAGATCATCGGCACGCCCGGCAAGTTCGTCGGCCTGGCCAACTACACCCGCCTGCTGACCAACGATGCCTTCTGGGAGTCGCTCCTGCGCAGCGCCGGCTGGGTCGTCGGCAACGCCGTCGTCCAGACGTTCGCCGCCTTCGCCGCCGCCCTTATCCTCAACCAGCGCTTCCGCGGCCGCGGCGCCGCCCGCATCTGGATCATCCTGTCGTGGATCGTGCCCGCCGTCGTCGTCGTCATCATCTGGCGCTGGCTGCTCTCCAGCTCGGGTGTCGTCAACTACCTGCTGACAACCCTGGGCATCGTAGGCGAGCCGATCGGCTTCTTCTCCACGCCGCAGGCCGCCCAGGCCTCGGTCATCCTGATCAATGCGTGGCGCTGGTTTCCGTTTATGACGGTTACGCTCCTCGCCGGCATGCAAAGCATCCCCCGTGAGCTCTACGAGGCCGCCGCCGTCGACGGCGCCACCGCCGTCCAGCGCTTCTGGTCGATCACCTTCCCCCTGCTCGGCCCGGTGCTCTTCGTGCTGGGCCTCGTAGGCACCCTGATGAGCTTCAACGTCTTCGACGTCATCTGGCTGCTGACCGGCGGCGGCCCCTCCGACGCCACGACCACGCTGCCCGTCCTGATCTACGTCACGGCCTTCACCAAGTACCGGCTCAGCCAGGCCGCCGCCATCTCGGTGGTCTCCGGCGTGCTGCTGCTGCTCTTCGCCCTCCTCTTCATCCGTTTCATGGCCCCCAAGCAGGAGGACGCCCGATGACCCACGTCCAGGCAGCATCCGACCCAGGTCGGCGTCCTCCAGGAAGCCCATGCGCGGCCGCATCGGCCTGGGCGTGGCCGTCTTCGTGCTGCTCTTTGTCGTCATTGCGCCGTTTTACTACGTGGTCACTTCTTCCTTCAAGGAGCCGCAGGCGATCATCAGCCGCGTGCCCACGCTGCTGCCGATCCCATTTACGCTGGAGCACTATCAGAAGCTGCTGCGTTCGTCCGCCTTTCCCACCTACCTGGCGAACAGCATCTGGGTCGCCGGGGGCACGATGCTCATCTGCGTCGTGCTCAGCACGCTGGCCGCCTATGGCCTGTACCGCCTGCGCCTGCCCGGTCGCACCGCCATGTTCCGGGTGATCCTGGTCACCTACGCCTTTCCCGGCGTGCTTCTGCTCATCCCGCTCTACGGCATGTTGAGCAGCCTGAAGCTGGTCGACACCCTTACCGCGCTGGTCATCGTCAATGTCACCTTCACCGCGCCTTTCGCCGTGTGGATGCTGCAGGCCTTTTTCGGCACGATCCCGGATGAACTGGAGGAAGCTGCGGCGCTGGACGGGGCCAGCCGGCTGCAGACGCTCACCCGGGTGGTCCTGCCGCTTGCCGCGCCCGGCGTCGCCAGCGTCGCCATCTTTGCCTTTATCACCTCGTGGACCGAGTACATGTTTGCCTCGGTCCTGATTCTGAGCGACGCCAACCGCACCGTGCCGGTGGGCCTGGCGGGCATCATCGGCCAGTACCAGGTCGACTGGGGCCTGCTGCTGGCAGGCGCCACCCTGACCATGCTGCCCGTCCTGATCCTCTTCAGCCTCGTCGGCCGCAACTTCATCGAAGGCCTCACCGCCGGCGCCGTCAAGTGACCCTTCCAGGAAGACGCCGACCTTCGGACGGAGTCCTCCTGGAAGACCATCTTCCTGGAAGGGTGTCCTCCTGGAAGACCGTCTTCCTGGCACGCAGTAAGGGATATCGCCCATGAACCCGTATCCGGATCTCATCCTTGGCCTCGACGCCGGCACCTCGGTCGTGAAGGCCGCCCTCTTTGACCGTGGGGGCAGGGAACTGGCCGTCGTGCGCCGCCCGACGCCGCTTTACTCGCCAGAGCCTACGTGGTCTGAGACAAGCATGGAGGCGACCTGGGCGATGGCTGCCGAAGCCATTCGTACGCTGCTGGCGCAGGGCCTCGACGGCAGGCCGCTTGCGCCAACCCGCATTGCCGCCGTCGGCCTCACCGGCAACATGGTGGGCGCCTGGCTGATCGACGCGCAGGGCGAAGCCGGTGCGCGACGCCATCCTTTGGAACGACGGCCGCGCCCAGGAGCTGATCGACCGGCTGTCGCTCGCGCATCCGGGTTTTATGCAGACGATCTTTCGCACCTCGGGCTCCGTCATGCAGCAGGGCTGCACGCTCCCCGTGCTGCGCTGGCTGGCCGACCACGAGCCCCACGCGCTGGATCGGGCCGCTACCGTCCTGTGCTGCAAGGACTGGATCGCCTACAAGCTGACCGGCAGCCGCCAGGTCGACCCGACAGAAGCCAGCGTCATGCCCGGCAGCGCCGAGGGGCGCGGCTACAGCGAGGAGATGATCGACCTCTTTGGCCTGCGGCCGTGGCGGCACCTCTTCCCGCCCGTACGCCCGTCGCAAGCCGCTCGCCGGCGAACTGCATGCCGAGGCCGCCGCGGCGACGGGACTGCGCGCCGGCACACCCGTCGTCGTTGGCGCCGGCGACGTGCCGGCTTCTGCCATCGGCCTGGGCGCAGTCGAGCCGGGTGTCGCCTGCACGCTGCTCGGCACCAACATCCTCAACTGCCTGGTGACGGCGAGCCCGATCTACGAGCCGTACGACGTCGGCGTCATGTTCTGCCTGCCCGAGCAGCGCTGGCTGCGGGCGATGATCAACGTCTCCGGCACGACGAGCATGGACTGGTTTATCGCCCAGTTCTGCGCCGAGGAGGTAGCCGCCAGCCGAGGTGTCCAATCTGACCTCTTTGCCCGCCTCGAGGCGCTGGCACAGACGAGCCCACCGGGCGCCAACGGCGTGCTGTATCTTCCCTATCTCAGCCTGCAGGGCATCACGGCGCCTTTCTGGGAGCCGGCTGCCCGCGCCGAGTTCTTTGGTCTCAGCGACCGCACCACGCGTGCCGACCTGCTGCGTGCGCTGTACGAAGGCATTGCGCTCTCGATCCGTGACGGCTATGCGGTCCTGCCGCAGGCCGTCAGCGAGATCCGTCTCTCCGGCGGCGGCGCCAAAAGCGCGTTCTGGAGCCAGATCATCGCCGACTGCACCGGCTGCCGTGTCGTAGTTCCGCCCGGGACGCGAGTTCGGCGCGCGGGGCGCAGCGCTGCTGGCGGGTGTGGGCGTGGGCTGGTATGCCGGCGTCACTGCGCGGTAGCCGAGACCAGCCGTGTCGGGGCAGATCCCGGAGAGTGCCGCCCGCACATCGCGCGTAGTTTCTGCCCAGCGCCGGAGATGACGGCGGTCTACGACCGTCTGTACACCGTATACCGATCGCTGCAGCGCGACCTGCTGCCGGCGTGGCGACCTTGCAGCAGGTCGCTAGACCTCTGCTGCCGGGACCTCTGTACCTGGAACACCGCCACGAGCCAAAGCGTTGCTTATGTCCGCTGCCGGGCACGACCGAGCGGCGTTGTGGTAGAATGGGGCTAAACCATTGTTCCCAAAGACCAACCAAAGGATGGATTGATTATGGCTAAGAAGCAACAATCGCCTGACGAAACTGCCACTGCGCCGCACGAACTCCCTGCTGCCTCACATCAGCCGCCAGCGGCCAGAAGCCCCCGATTGCCGTACAGCTCTACACCCTGCGCAATGTGAAGCAGCCGCCCGCAGAGATGCTGGAACAGATTGCCGCCATTGGCTACACCGGCGTCGAGATGGCCGGCACCTTTGCGCCCGGCATGCCGGCCGCCGACCTGCGCAAGCTGCTCGACGCCGCCGGCCTCAAGGTCGTGTCGGCGCACGTCAGCCTCAACGACATGGAGGCTGATCTCCCCGGCGCGATCCGGACGCAGAAGACGCTTGGGCAACGACGTGCTGATCGTCCCCTGGGTTTCCGAGGAAGTGCGCGGCAAAACGGCCGACAGCTGGAAGGCGCTGGGCGCCCGCCTTGGCCGCCTGGCCAAGCGCTGCCAGCATGCCGGCATGCGCTTCATGTACCACAATCACGATTTCGAGATGGCGATGATCGACGGCAAACTGGCGATCGACTGGCTCATGGAAGGCGCCGCCCAGACTGCGAGCGGTGTGCCGGTAGGTTATGAGATCGATATGGCGTGGGTACAGCGCGGCGGCCAGGATGTGGTTGACCTGGTCAATCGCTACTCCGGCAGGGTCGCACGTGTGCATGCCAAGGATCTGGCCGTCGACCCGGCTGCGAATCCCCAGGAAATGGGCTTTGCCGCAGTGGGTTCCGGCAAGCTCGACTGGGAAAAGATTCTGCCGGCGGCCAAGGAGGCTGGCGTCGAATGGTATGTCGTCGAGCACGATTCGCCGGCCGATGCATTTGCCAACATTCGCAGCAGTTACGAGTTCCTGGCAAGTAAATTAGGAGTAGTTGTTGCGGAGGGTTATGGCGCGTACGGCCATGTTTGCAGGGTTAGTGGTAGACGAGAACGGGCGCACCGCCGAGGTCGACTATGTGGGCGACACTGCCTGTTATGTCGTCTACGACGAAGACTTCCGCCGTTTTGTCGATGCGGCCCAAGTCGACCGCCAGGTGCTGCGCTTTATGCGCGAGCAGGTGGACGATAACCGCCAGATGGCCGTCGGCGCCATGCTCGACATGATGGGGAAAGACGACATCTTTACCAAGGCTGCGGTCGAGTCGACCATCGACCACATGGAAGATGCCGTCGGTCAACCCATCCCTGAAGACGCCCGCCAATGGCTGGGCATGTTGGGATTTCGCGTGGTGATCGATTTCCACGGCGATATCGTGGACATTCAGCTGCCTGCCGGGCAGTATTGACGAAGGTGAAGGTGACGGCGAGTAGGGGCGCGTGCCCCTACTCGCGTTATCTGCAGCAGCAAGGCCAGCGCCACGCACGCGGCCCAAGGCATGACCTGAAACTCGCCGCGCAGCAGCGCCGTGCGCACTTCCTCACGTGTGAGCAGCACCTGCGTCAACTCCTCGAGGTCGTCGGCATCTACCGGCTGCTGCCACACGATGTCTTGCGCCAGAAAGAAGTGGCCGTGACCTGCGCCACGGTTGCCATCCACCACGTAGGTGCCCAGCGCGGTCCAGTGCCCACCCCCGTAGCCGGTCTCTTCCAGCAGTTCGCGCTGGGCTGCCGGCAGCGGTTCTTCGCCCGGCTCCAGATAGCCGCCGGGGACACCCAAGCGTCAGCCCTTGCGCCGCGTACTTCTCCTGGCGGAAGCACAGGATGCGGCCATCCGGCAGCACCGGCACCACGTTGACAAAGTCGGGCGTGATCACCCACGGCCAATCGTCCACCTGGCGTCCATCGCCAAACGCCACCACATGCTGCTCTACCTTGAGAAAGCGGCCATCGCCCACGCTGAGCAGGGGTGTACGGCGAAGCGTGTGAATATGCGCCATGTAAAAGGCCTTTCTAGACGATTGTGCTAGACGATTGTGATCGTAGCGAGCCACTTAACCTGGCGCAGCGCGTCGTCCGTTTCGCTGGGCACGATCAGGCGTACGAGACCCTGTGCCCGTGTAAGGGGCGCGCCGTCCATGGTATAGGCGAGCAGAACAGGCCGGTCGCCTTGCGGCGGCAAGATCGGCAGGCGTGAGCCGAGTGCCAAATCCGTCGGCGCTGACCAGGTCGACGTACTGCCAGCCCTCGGCTGCGGCGGAGCACCGGACCTTCGCTGCGGTCCTCATCCCCGGTACCCACTCCGGTACTCACCCCGGTCCGCGACGGTATTTTCGTCGGTTTCGAGACCTGCGCGCTGGGTTGAGAGCACAGATTCGAGTCAGATCGTCCAGGCGCACGCCGCCAAACGTAAACGGACCCGATACCCCGTGGCCGGTGCTCACGATCAGGCAGTCGGCAACCGAAGTGTATAGGGCAGCGCCTGCGAGATCACCGGGCGAAAACAGTCCGCCGGCTGCCGTCGGGCAGTAGACACGACAAAATTGCCGTCGCCGGCCGGCGTCTGCAAGTTCGGTTCGTGGGCATGGCTGTGCACCCACGGTGGTTCACACCGTGATGGTTGGACGGACGGTGCGAGGGACCGTCTTGGTTGGACATTAGTGCTCAGGTTCGATCGTAAAGCTGAGCGGATAGCCGTCGAGACGGGCACGGGAGAGGGCAACCTTGACGAGTCGTTCGGCCTCAGGGCGCGGGCGCACGACGACTACAGCCTGGCCCTCGCTGTGCGCAGTCTGCGCTACGTGCTCGGCCAGTTCGTCCGAGAGAAGAAACAGGCTGGTCAGGATGTGCAGGACGTAGTCAAACGGTGTGACGTTGTCGTTATGCACTACCACGTACCAGCGGCTTCTCATGCTGCTCCTGGCCGGCAAGATCGATATCCAAGTCGGTCAGGGTTGCCGCATCCGTTTCCTGCAACTGCGGGTCATTAGTCATACGTATCTGCTTGCCGCTAATAAGACCTGAAACCGGAAGTTGGTGCTTATCCTATTATACAGTTGAAAAGCATTCTAGGCGAAGCACATTTTCGGCACAAAGCATCATCGAGAAGATACAAGCCCACCGGCTTAGCGGCCTGAGAACTGCGGTGGGCGTTTCTCTATAAAGGAGCGAACTCCTTCGGCATAATCTTGGCTGTCGAATACGGCGGCAGCGGCGGCCAGTTCGTCCGGGGAGAGCTGGCGCAAATCCGGCTTGTGCAGCACCGTTTGCAGCATCTGCTTGTGTAAACGCTGCGCAAGCGGTGAGAGTTGCGCCATGCGTTCTGCGAGTGACGATGACGGCATCGTCAAGCATCTCGGCTGGGTGCACCTGGCTGCAAAGCCCCAGGGCTGAGCGCTTCCTGCGCCCCCAGGAGCCGTGCGGTCAGCAGCAGGTCGGCTACGGCCGAGGCGCCGACCAGGTGCACGAAGCGCTGCATCTGCGCATAGGTGATGAGAAAGCCCAGCTTGGCCACCGGCAGCCCAAAACGGGCGTTATCGGCGGCGATGCGCAGGTCACAGTAGGCGGCAAGCAGCAGCCCGCCGCCCACGCAAAAGCCGTGGATCGCTGCCACAGTCGGCTGGGGCAGTGCCAGCAGGGCATCGAGCGCCACCTGCACCTGTTCGTTATAGTGTTCGGCCTGCGTGCGATTGCTGCGCTGCTCGCGAAATTCGGCGATGTCGCCGCCCGCGCTGAAGGCTGCGCGACCTGCCCCGCGTACGATCACCACGCGTACGTCCGCGTCGGCGGCCAGGCGGCCGGCAGATGTCGGGCAGCGTCGCGCCACATGGCATACGAGACGGCGTTGTGCTGCTCGGGCCGGTTGAGGGTCAAGGTGGCGAGCGGTGCTTCGATTGTGAGTTCAAGTTCGGACATAGGTGTGGGTACTAGGAAATTGGGCGGCATTGCGGTGAAGTGTCGTAAACGTTGAATGACATTGTAGCACTGGCTGGAGCGTTCTCTTTGTCTTGAACAATTTCTGCTGTAAGCAGTTCTTAAATTGGGGGTTGAAAATGCGCCCGGTTCCTGCTATAATCGTGCCGATTTGCACAAATAGGTGGGAGGGAGCCTCCCGCCGTTTTTTTATAGCTTGGCGCGGCTGGCTGCAACGGGAGTGGATAACCGGTTGCCCACGAAGGTTGTCCAATGGATTGAGTTGGACATTGCAGCGCCGGAAAGAAATAGGAATTACGAACGTGACTGGTGGCGAAGACCAGAAGGCGGCGGCACACATCCCGGTGATGGACTACGAAGGTAGTCAGTACCGGGCTGATTTTTGGGTGGGACAGGGGCGTGCCTATGAAGACGCCACCGAGCGCCTGGCCTTGCAGCGCCTGATGCCCGCCAACGGTGGGCGGATCGCCGAGATCGGTGCCGGCTTTGGCCGGCTGGCCGATCTCTATCGTGGGTATGAGCAGGTGATCCTGTTCGATTACAGCCGCACGCTGCTGCAGGATGCCGCACGTGAGCTGGGGAGTGATACACGATTTGTGTTTGTGGCGGGCAACATTTACACACTGCCGCTTGCGTCCAACATTTTGGACACGTTGGTGATGGTGCGGGTGATGCACCACCTGGCGGATGTGCCGGCGGCGTTGACGCAGCTGCGCCGGCTGCTGCACCGGCACAGCGTGGCCGTGATCGAGTATGCCAACAAGCGCAACCTCAAGTCGATGCTGCGTTGGGGGATGCGCAAGCAGGATTGGTCGCCGTTTGAGCAGCAGCCGGTGGAGTTTGTGGCGCTGAACTACGATTTCCATCCCGACTGGATGGAAGCGCAGATGCGGGCGGCGGGCTTCCTGGTGCGCAGGCGTTACGGCGTATCGCACTTCCGGCTGGCGCAGCTCAAGCAGCGGGTGGGGGCCGAGCAGCTGGCGCAGGTAGATGCCCGGATCTTTGAACTCGGGGGAACTTTTCCAGTATCTCCTAGCGTATTTTTGCATGCGGGTGCGCCTGGTGCGGCGAGCCGTCCGGCGTTGAGCAGTGCGCCGGCCGAGGTGCAGCGTCTGTTTCCGCTGCCCACAGTGTGGGCGCGAGGGACTCGGATCGGGTTGACGACGACCGTGTGCGCTGCCCCGCATGTGGGGCAGAATACCGGCGTCAGGGAGGTGTGTGGGATCTCAAAGGAAGCAGTGAAGGATTCCAGGTAATTGCGACGATTGTAAAGCGTGTGCGTAGTGTAGTCGCTTGCAGTGCTTGTAGGTAGCTGTTTACTTGTGTCTATTACTTGTGGGATTTGCGGATCGGGCTGTTCTTGTGAGCAGAAATCCGATCTTGTAAGCAATCTGATAGAGGCGGGGCACCTGAGCTGTCATACTGTTTGGGTAGGCGGCGCCAGGTGCCAGGCCAGATGAACGGCCAGGCGAGTAGTACGTAAGGGGAGAGAGAAAATGGCGAAGCAAAAGGCGCTAGGCGCATCTTTCGACAACGAATTCGAAGATGAATTCGAGCACGATTACGACTTGGACGAAGAGGGCGGCGCGGAGCTGGGCGCTGTCCCCGCCGAAGTCGAGGTAACCGAGACCGTCACGCCGATGAGCCCGGAGCAGGCGTTCGAGCATCTGCTCAACCTGGGGCGCACGCAGGGCTACGTCTCGTATGACGATGTGCTCAAGGTGATGCCTGAAGCTGAGAGCAACATGGAGCAGCTTGAGGACATCTTTGCTGCGCTCTTTGAGCAGGGCATTGATGTCGGCCAGGCGCGCGAGGAAGAGGCCGAACCTATGGGCGACCATGACATGGGCGACATGGGTGAGATGGGCGACATGGTGGACATGGCCGAGATCGCCGAACTGGAGATGGAGGCGGTCGAAGCAGATGCCTTTGACCTCAGCCAGATCGAGATCGACGATTCGATCAGCCTGTACCTCAAGGAGATCGGCCGCGTGCCGCTGCTGACGGCAGAAGAGGAAGTCGACCTGGCCAAGCGCATGGAGCACGGGCGCGACTCCCGGCGCAAGCTCAACGATGGGCTGGAGGACTGGGAAGAGCGTGAGCGGCTGCTGTGGTGTGTCCGCGACGGGCAGGCGGCGCAGGAGCATCTGATCAAGGCCAACAGCCGGCTGGTGGTGAGCGTGGCCAAGAAGTATGTCGGCCGCGGCGTACCGTTCCTGGACTTGATCCAGGAGGGCAACATCGGCCTGATTCGTGCGGTCAAGAAGTTTGACTACCGCCGCGGCTACAAGTTCAGCACCTATGCCACCTGGTGGATTCGGCAGGCGGTGACGCGTGCGATTGCCGACCAGGGGCGCACCATCCGCGTGCCGGTGCACATGTACGAGCAGATCAACCGGCTGACGCGCACGAGCCGCCAGCTGGTGCAGGAGCTGGGGCGTGACCCGACCACCGAGGAGATCGCCGACGAGCTGGAGGTGTCGCCGCGCAAGGTGGAGCACATCATGCGGGTGAGCCAGCGGCCGTTGAGCCTCGAGATGCCGGTGGGCGAAGAGGAAGACAGCTACCTGGGCGACTTCATCGAGGACGAGGACGCCGACGCGCCGGGCGATGCCGCCGGCCAGCAGCTGCTGCGCGAGGTCATCGACGAAATCTTCCAGAGCTTGACCCACCGCGAGGTGCGCATCCTGCAGCTGCGCTTTGGGCTGGTCGACGGCTACTGCTACACCTTGGAAGAGGTGGGCAAGAAGTTTGGCGTCACGCGCGAGCGCATCCGCCAGATCGAGGCCCAGGCGCTGAGCCGCCTGCGCCACCCCAGCCGCAGCCGCAAGCTGCGCGACTACCTGTAAAATGTTTCACGTGAAACATTGAACGTCGTTAGAGGCGGCGCCGGGTTCTTCCCGGCGCCGCTTTTTTATGACTGGTGCTTGTGGATGGCCCGCACGTTGCACGCGGGGATGCCGCCAGGCCGCACGTGGGCGTGCGCCAGACCCGCACGTGGGCGTGCACCAGTCCCGCACGTGGGCGTGCGGACTAAACGTGTTAGGAAGCGGGTGACCGCGACAATCACGCCCGTGGCGGTGGCACACCCCCAAACCTATGACAAAGCTCTAGACTCACTCCGGAGCCGTTGACAGCGCCAGCCGAGGCAGCCTAGTACACGTGGGCTGAAATATTTCGGCAGATTGGATCTAAGAATTGCACATAGGGGGCTGCATGAGCATAATGGCAGGCTGGTCATCGTGAACAAAGTTGGAATGAAGAAGGAAACAAGATGCCTGGCCCCAAAGCCCCATTGATCGAGTTGAGTGCAGAGGAACGCACGGAGTTGGAGCAATTGGTACGGCGCCACAGTACGGAACAGCAAATTGCGCTGCGTGCACGGATTGTGCTGGCGAGCGCCGCAGGCAAGACGAATAGCCAGATAGCGCGGGAGGAAGGGGCGCATATCGAGACGGTGCGCCTATGGCGTCTGCGCTGGCTGGGATTGCAGGCGGTGCCGCTGGCGGAACTGAGTGCGCAAGAACGGCTTGAAGATGTGCCGCGGCCTGGTGCGCCCCCCACGCTCACGGCAGAACAGGTGAGCAAAATCGTGGCATTGGCGTGCGAGGCGCCGACGAAGTCAGGTCGTCCCATCAGCCAGTGGACAGGTCGCGAAATTGCCGACGAGATCAAGCAACGTGGGATTGTCGAGCAGATCTCGCCCCGCCATGCGCGGCGGTTGCTAAAAAGGGGGATCTGCAGCCACACCGCATCCGCTACTGGCTGACACCAGGCGCTGACCCAGACTTTGACCAGAAGGTGGCAGACGTGTGCCAAACGTATCGCACAAGCACCAGAACGACAACGAGCAAGGTGAGCGCACGATGAGCACGGACGAGTTGACCGGCGTACAGGCGCTGGAACCCACGCATCCAGGGTTGCCGATGGCGCCCGGTAAAGTCGAACGGCGTGAGTTCGAGTACATTCGTCATGGCACGCTCTCTTTCATCCTCAGTCGTGACGTCGTGACAGGGGCCGTGATTGCCCCGCATGCTGGACCCACGCGTACCGAAGCTGACTTTGCTGGCGCATGTGCAATCCGTGGTCGCCACTGACCCCACCGCGACTTGTTGGCATTTCGTCTGTGACAATCTCAACACCCATCAGTCGGAGACCTTGGTCCGCTGGGTGGCAGTTGAATCAGACCTCGACCTTGAACTGGGCGAAAAAGGCAAGTCCGGCATTCTCACGTCCCAGCCAAGCCGCGCCGCCTTTCTCAGCGATCCAACCCATCGCATCGTCTTTCACTACACACCCAAGCACTGCTCTTGGCTCAACCAAATCGAAATCTGGCTCAGCATTCTGACCCGCAAACTGCTCAAGCGTGGCGCTTTTCGCTCGCTTGATGAACTGAAAGGCAAAGGTGCTTGCCTTCATCGAATACTACAATCGCACCATGGCCAAACCCTTCAAGTGGACCTATCAGGGCAAGCCGCTTGTGGCGTAAATGTCGGTCTATTTCAGCCCACGTGTACTA
>CAWBRX010000012.1:0-240699 GCA_963791135.1 uncultured Chloroflexia bacterium | reverse complement strand
TTGCGACGCTAGCGATAGCCCTGATGTTGATATTCGTCATCAATTTCAGCCTGTGGATTGTCCTGGTTTTCCCGGCCTGGGTGTTTACCATCAGTGTCTACGTGCTCTACCAGGATCTGCGGCGGCCTGGCGGGTAGCAGGCGACCCAGTAAGGTACAGTCCCTAGAATCCTACGAATCATGGTTCAGACATCCACCCCAGCAGCTGGGTCAGGTCTTCGGCGATCAGGTGCGGGGGGAGCTGTTGGGCTTCAAAGTGCGCGCGGGTGTCGATGCCGGTGAGCATGCCGACGGTCTTGAGGCCGAGCGAGATGGCGCCGGCGATGTCGGTGTCGTAGCGGTCGCCGACCATCATTGTTGCGTGCGCGTCGACGCCGAGGCGGTGCAGGGCGATCTCGAACATGGGCGTGTTGGGCTTGCCGATGATGATGGGCTTCACGCCGGTGGCGGCGGTGAAGAGGGCGAGCACGCTGCCCGCACCGGGAATCTGGCCGCGCTCGGTGGGAAAGGTGAGATCGCTGTTGGTGCCGATAAAGCGGGCGCCGTTGCGGATGGCGAGCGCCGTGTCGGCCAGGTCGTTGAAGGTGAGATTGAAGTTGGCGCCGGAGACGGCATAGGCGGCGTCAAACGGGTCGCTGGTCAGCTCGAAGCCCTGGCCCAGCAGGGCGGCGCGCAGACCTTCCATGCCCATCACGAAGACCTTGCCCTTGGGCCAGCCGTTCTCCACCTGCTCGGCCAGCCAGGTGGCGGTGGCCTCGGAACTGCCGAGGATCCGTGTGGGCGAGACGTGGATATCCATGGCCGCCAGCTTGTCGGCAAACTGCTGCGAGGTCATGCTGGCATTGTTGGTGATGCACAGCCAGCTGCGGCCGGTGGCGTCGAGATAATCAAACATGGCCTGTACGCCGGGGAGGGGGCGCTTGCCGACGTAGACCACGCCGTCCATATCGAAGAGCGCGGCGCGGATGTGGGTACAGCCATTCAGTTTTGGGTGACATAATACTATTGCCTCTCGTATGCGCATCTGCGCAGCGGAATGTTTTGCGTCCTCTATTATCTCCATGAGCAAACGCCTGCGCGATAATGGGCGCATGCCTACACTTGAACAAGTATCGGCCGGGGGTGTGGCCTTCCGGCGCACAGACGAGGGAGAGTCCGGCGGCCTGGAGATCGCATTAATCCTGGTGGGGCCGCAGGGGCGATGGCAGCTGCCCAAGGGCTTGGTGAACGCGGGCGAGACGCCGGAGACGGCGGCGCTGCGCGAGGTGGCGGAGGAAGCCGGCATCGAAACTGCGCTGGTGGAGCCGATCGACGTGATCGAATACTGGTACTACGGCAGCCGCGGTGCGCAGAAGGTGCGCTACCACAAGAAGGTGCACTTCTTCCTGCTCGAATACGTGGCGGGTGACGTCGCCAACCATGATGACGAGGTGGAGGAGGCACGGTGGGTGGGGCTCGAGGCTGCCGAGGCGATGTTGTCGTTTGCAAGCGAGCGCAAGGTGGTCGAGAAAGCCGCAACGCTGTTAAGAAAGGGATAGACTATGAGGAGATGGGTTGTGGGCATTCGTTCTGCTGTTCATCGTGGCAGGCTGCCGGCCGGTGCAGGCGCCTGCCGCACAAACAGCAGCACCAGCCGCTACTCCGCCGGCACCGCCTGCTGCTGTTGAACCCCAGGGTGCGGTCAAGCGGATCCACGATCCCGTGATGGCTAAGGAGGGCGACACTTACTACGTGTTCTCGACCGGGTCGCGAGTGGCAGTGATCTGCTCCAAGGACATGGTGAACTGGGAGCCGTGCTATCGCCTGTTTGATTATTTGCCGGGTTGGGTGATCAAGGCCGTCAAAGGCGTAGGCGATCTGTGGGCGCCGGACATCTCCTACTATGACGGCAAGTGGCAGGTCTATTATTCCGCCTCTACGTTTGGCAGCCGCGACTCGGCGATCGGCCTGGCGACCAATGTGACCCTCGACCCCAACAGCCCCGACTTCAAGTGGGTCGACGAAGGCGAGGTGCTGCGCACACGCAACAGCGACCAGTTCAATGCCATCGACCCGAACTTCGTGCTGGACGCCGATGGGCAGCCGTGGCTGGCGTTTGGCAGCTTCTGGAGTGGCATCAAGCTTGTCAAGCTGGATCCTGCCACGCGTAAGCCTGCACCCGATGCGGAGATCCTGTCGATCGCCAGCCGCCGCGGCGCACCCGGCAACACGGAGGCAATCGAAGGCGCGTTTATCATCCGGCATGGCGACTACTACTATCTCTTCGCCTCATTCGACGCCTGCTGCCAGGGCGCAGGGAGCACCTACAACGTGCGTGTAGGTCGGTCGGAGGCGATCACCGGGCCCTACGTCGACCGCGACGGCGTGCCGATGCTCAAGGGTGGCGGCACGCAGATCACCGGCCCTTATGACCACTGGCGTGGGCCGGGGCATAACGGCATTTTCACCGAGAACGGCGTGGACTGGCTTGTATACCATGCGTATGACGCCGAGGAAGGCGGTATCTCGAAGCTGCGGATGGAACCGATCACATGGGATGAGGAGGGGTGGCCGCACGTAGCGAGTTACGCGGGTCCTGAATAGGTCGGACTCTCAGGCCCCGGTTGGCTACCTAACCAGCTATGACAAGCACGACCGTCACGCGCGAACAGATTCTTGGCTTTCGGCTGCAGCGGCAAAATTTGGCAGTGCGCCTGGGCGCGGGCTCGATGGAAGAGGCGGCGGCCGTCTGCGGCATCCAGAATTCGCCGCCGGGCGCAGCGCTCCTGGGACTGCATGCCAGAGTTGAGGGGGTGAGCCGTGGGGTGCTGGATCAGGCGCTGCTGGTAGACAAGCGGCTGGTACAGTTGTGGTCCGTACGGGCAGCACCACTCCTCGTGCCGATCGACGAGGCACCCATCTTCACGCTTGGGCTGCTGCCGCACAGTGAGGAGGAACTGCGCTACTTTATCAAGGGTGCCGGCGAGCACCTGGCGCGACTTGGCGTGACCGCAGTTGAACTTGTGGCTGCCGTCGGGGCGGCGCTGCCGAAAGTGCTCGACGGGCGTGAACTGACCAAGGACGAACTGGGCCGCGAACTCAGTTCGGCGCTGGCGGGAATCCTTGCCGCTAACCAGCTTGACCTCTGGAACAGTCCAGACGAATGGGGGCACTTCGGCGAGTCATTGGTGCGCTTCGCTCTGTACGCCGTGGCCCTCCAGGGGGCGTTCTGCGTGATATCGCATGTGGACGGCCCCGCGACGTTTGTGCGTACCGATCAATGGCTGGGGCGTCCCTTTGCGCAACTGAGGCCAGAACTAGCAGCTGCTGCGCTGCTGCGCCGCTATCTTGCGGCGTATGGCCCGTCCACGGTGCGGCATTTTGCTGAATGGACTGGCGTGTTACCTGCGCAGGCGGAACGTACATGGCGGGATTTGGCAGCGGAACTGACCAGCATCACGTTCGGAGGGAAAACCTTGTGGGCGCTTGCCTGCGATGTGCCGAGCCTGCAGACCGGGACGCTGCCACAAGGTATGCGCCTGCTGCCACCGCACGATTCCTACCTGGCTGCACGCGATCGCGCCTTGTTAGTGCCGGACAAGCGAATTCATACGCAGATCTGGCGCGCCGTTGGCAGCCCCGGCGTCGTATTGCTTGATGGGGAGATCGCAGGGATTTGGCGGGTGCAGAAGCGCGGATTGAAGCTGCGCGCCGAAGTAGTTGGGCTTGACCCACTACCGCCGGTGCACGCCGCAGTGGAAGAAGAGATAACTTGCATGGCACAGCTTCGTGGCTGCCAGCGAACAGACATCATCTATAAGTGATTAGGCTGCTTTAGGTCACGAGACCTGATAAGGGAATCCAATGCCGCCGATATTGGAAGCAAGTCACCTGGTCAAGAAGTACGGCGAGCTTGTGGCCGTCGACGATGTGTCTTTCAGCATCGAAGAAGGCGAGATCTTTGGCCTCTTGGGGCCCAACGGCGCCGGCAAGAGCACGACGATTGCCATACTGTCGGGGCTGTTTCGGCCCAGTGCGGGTACGGCACTGATCGGCGGGCTGGACGTGGTCAAGGATCTGGGCCGCGTCAAGCAGCTAATTGGCGTCGTACCCCAGGACCTGGCGCTGTACCCCACGCTTTCCGGGCGGGAGAATGTTACCTTCTTTGGCGAGCTGTACGGGCTGCACGGGAAGGAACTGCACCAGCGCGTAGACGAGGTGCTTGGTTACGTGGGCATGGTCGAGCGCGCCAAGGATCCGGTCAACGCGTATTCCGGTGGGATGAAGCGGCGCATCAACCTGGCGGCGGGGCTTGTCAACCGGCCGCGCTTGCTGTTTCTGGACGAGCCGACCGTCGGCGTCGACCCGCAGAGCCGCAACCACATCTTTGAGAGCGTCGAGCGGCTCAACCGGGAACAGGGGATGGCGGTTCTCTACACGACACACTACATGGAAGAGGCGGAGCGGCTGTGTGCGCGAGTCGGGATTATTGATCGCGGCAAGCTGATCGCACTTGATACGCCCCGGCAGCTGATCGCCCGGCTTGGCGGCGGCATTATCCGAGTGGGCGTGCCCCAGCAGGACGACAGCGTGTGCCAGGGGGTAGCGTCCCTTCCTTCCGTGGCGGCAGCGACGTGGGCCGTGCCGAGCCTGGTAGCTGCGGACGGCGACAAGCGCACGGACGCAAGTGCCGCTGAGCCAGGCAGTGCTTGCCCGTCCAGTGCTCAAGGTCGAGGCCCGTGAGGGGAGCGACGCACTGGTGCAGGTAATCAACTATTTAAACCAGCGCGGCGTGCCGATCCTGTCGCTCGAAGTCCTGGAGCCCAACCTGGAAACCGTGTTCCTGCATCTCACGGGGAAGAGCTTGAGGGACTGACCATGAACCTGCTGGCGTCATTTCGCAAGGATCTGCTGCTTCTCCTGCGCGATCGCGGCGAGATGGCCGCGCTGTTCTTGATGCCGCTTGCGTTTATCTTGCCCATCTGCCTGGCCTTTCCTGCGAACGGCTACAATCTAAACGCCGACGAGAAACCGGCGCTGCCGGTGGCGGTCTATGACCTGGTAGACGGCCACCCACCCGCGCACACGCAGGAACTGCTCGACTCGCTGGCCGATACGTTCAGCCTGGAAATGAACTACGACACCGCAGAGGGCACGCGTCTGAGTGTGGACGGGACATGCCCCGCCGCCGGTGCGGCCTGTGATGAGGCGGTGGCAAGAGGGCGCGTGCAGCGCGACGAGCGTAATGCCGGCCTTGTGATTCCGGTGGGACTGTCGGCGGCGATCGATGCAGGGCAGCACATCTCGCTCACGCTGCTCTACAACCCTGCCCGCAGCCCGGTTGACCGGCAGCTGGCGGAAGCCTCGATCACCGGCAGCGCGATGCAGCTGTCGATCCAGAACCAACTGGGCAACGGGCTGCGCCAGTTTGAAGACCTGATCGACCTGGTGCCGGCCGACGTGCAGGACCAGATCCGCCGCCGGGTTCAGGGTGACGCCGCGGGCGCCAACGAACAGGCTGCGGCGACGGCCGACGCCCGCACCTGCGCTCGAAGTCGTGTCGGTGCATCCTGCAAACTCGCGGCTCGTACGGGCGCCCAACACCGTCGATCAGACCGTTCCCGGGTATACGGTGATGTTTGTCTTCTTTCTCATCGGGACGGTCACGGCGTCACTGCAGTTGGAGCGCAACACAGGAATGCTGCGGCGGCTCCTTACGACGCCTATGCGGCGCAGTGCATTTCTTGGCGGGAAGATTCTGGCCGGCGCCGTGATTGGTGTGCTGCAGGTGGCGGCGATGTTTGCCATCGGCTACTTCTTCTTTCATATGAACCTGGGCAGCGCTCCCTTCGCCCTGCTGCTGCTCACGGTGGCCGTAGTGCTGTCGGCTGTGTGCATTGGGCTCGCAGCGGCAGCCTATCGCATCGAGCGCGGCATCAATATCTTCTTGATCGTCGCCGCCCTGCTGGCAGGGTGTGCTTTTCCCGTCGACTGGCTGCCGCCTTTCTTGCGCACCATCAACGTCGTGCTGCCGCAGACTTGGGCCATGGCCGGGTACCAGGACCTGCTGACACGCGGGCTTGGGTTCGTTGACGTGCTGCCCGAAATTGGCGTGCTGCTGGGATTTGCCCTTGTCTTTTTCTTCCTGGCGCTGCGCCGTTTTCAGTCTGAAATAACCAGCTAGAGCAGGCGGAAGGAGTGCTCGCACCATGTTGCGCAAGCTTTGGGCATTGATGCGTAAAGAACTGCGGCTGGCAACACAGCAGCCCGCGCAATGGGCGCTCATTATGCTGACGCCGCTGGCTTTTGTGGCCGTGATGGGCATGGTATTTGGCCGCGGTGGCGCGCCGACCGTGGCAGTCTACTTCGTGCGCGAGGATGACGGGCGGCTGGCGCGGCAGGCAGAAGACTGCGATTGCCGACGCCGGTACACTGGATATTGAAAAGCTGGCGACACGTGCCGAAGCCGATGCTGCGGTTGGCGCAGGACAGCGGATGGCGGCGATCGTCATTCCCCCCGGCTTCAGCGCCGCAGCATTGACCGACAAGGGCGCGCACGTGGAGGTGATTGTCGACCCGGCACGCGAGCAGATGGCCGGCATTGTGGTCGGCCAGGTGCGGGCCGCGACGGCACCGATGCTGATCGACGCCGAAGTAACGCGTGGGGTACAAAGTGCGTTTAACACGGCGCCTGACCAGTTCGGCTTTAGCGAACAGCAGTTGGCGACTGCGGGCATTGACCTGGCTACGGTGCAGAAGTTTCTAACCGCTGCGATCAAGGGCGTGGTTTCAAGCCAGGTGCAGGACGCCATGGACTATCCACTCGTAGGCGTCGAGCCGCAGCCGGCCAAAGAGGGAGTGCCGGCGGTCAGCCCGACGATCTTTGACTACCTGGTGCCGGGCTACAGCGTGTTTTTTGCCTTTTTCCTGTTGGGCTTGATGGCAGAGGCCGTCTACAGCGAGCGTGTGAGCGGCGGTGTGCGGCGGCTGCTGGTGCTGCCTGCACCGCGCTGGCTGCTGCTGCTTGGCAAGGGGCTGCCCTATGCACTGATTGCCATGCTGCAGGTCGTGGTCGTGATGGGGGCCAGTGCGCTGCTGTTTGGCTATGACCTCGGCCATGATCCCCGTGGCCCTGGCGCTGCTGATCGTGGCTACGGGACTGGTAGTCGGCAGCACCGGTCTCCTGGTGGCGGTGCTTGTCAAGAGTGAGGGGCAGGTCAACGCCGTGCCTACACTGCTGCCTTTGGCTCTAGCCGCGGTAAGCGGGGCCATGTTCCCGAGCATTGCGATCCCCACCCTGAAGCTGTTTACACCTCACTACTGGGCCATTCAAGGGTTCTACCAAGTTACGGCGCTGCGGGGGGATTTGGCGAGTGTGCTGCCAAACATTGGCGCTTTGCTGGGCATCAGTGTGGCCTGCTTTGCGGTGGCGGTATGGCGTTTTCGCTACGAGTGAGTCTGCACATCACTAAGGCCGATATGCAGACTCAGATCGCAGTCGCTTACTGCTAGCCAGACACGGACGCTGGCCTGATGTTCTGATTGACACGGAAGAAGTTTTCGGGATCATACTTGGCCTTGACGGCAGCCAGGCGGGGATAGTTGTCGCGATAGGTCGTTTGTACGCGCTCTTGTCCCTCTTCCATCATAAAGTTGACATAGCTGCCGCCAGCCGAATAGGGATGCAGCGCCTCCCAGTAACGCACAGTCCAGTCCCGAATCTCCGCTGCCTTCGCGGGACTGGGATCGACGCCAACGATCACTTGTGACCAGGTCGCATCGCGGTACCTGAATGCCGTCTCGTGCGGTCCCACCCGGTGCACGGCGCCGTTCACCGGGTATAGGTGCATTGTGGAGAATGGTGTAGGCAGTTGGCGGGCGAACTCCAGGTGGCGCGCGATTGCTTCATCGCTTAGCGTGTCGACGAAATCGCCGCGCCAGTACCACTGCATGCCCGGCTGATAAATAGGATCGAACATACTCTGGAGCGCTGGGAAAGGCAGCGGGCCAGCCAGGTCCTGCAGCGGGGGGTACTGCTTGCGCAAAGGTGCAAGAATTTCCTCTGCCCGTGCCGGCGTGTCGTTAATCGCCCAGACGATGGCGCAGACTGGTTTCATGTGCAGGTGCTCGGCAAAGGGCGGACCAGGAGGTACGGTCAGAAAAGCGAAGAAACCATTCACATTTTCGGGCGCGGTGGCGATGAAGTCCCGGTACCAGCGCATGATCTCTACCGCCTGCTGCAGGTCCCACAGCATGGGGCCGCCGACGATATCCTTCACCGGCCGCGCCTGAAACCGGAAGCTGGTAACCACACCAAAGTTGCCGCCACCGCCGCGCAGCGCCCAGAACAGATCGGCGTTTTCCGTTTCGCTAGCCTTCACAAGCCGGCCGCTCGCCAGGACGACTTGCACTTCCAGCAGGTTGTCGATTGTCAACCCGTACTGGCGGCTGAGATGGCCCATGCCGCCGCCCAAGGTCAAACCGGCGACACCCGTACTGGAAATGATGCCGCTGGGAACGGCTACGCTGTAAGGATAAGTTGCAGCATCGACTGCGCGCCAGAGCGCTCCCCCTTGCACGCGCACGGTGCTTGTGTGCGGATCAACCACGACTTGCTGCATCGCCGACAGGTCTATCACCAGGCCACCGTCTACCGACGCCAGACCGGCGCCATTGTGGCCCCCGCCGCGGATCGCGACCACCAGATGCTGCTCACGTGCGAAGTTGACGCAGGCAATCACGTCGTCACTGTCGAAGCGAGCGCGCAATCACGGCGGGCCGCTTGTCGATCATGGCGTTAAACAGCTGCCTGGCCTCGTCGTAGTTCGGATCCTCCGGCGTGATGAGTTCACCTCGCATTCCGTTGTGAAGTTCGGCAAGTTCGCGCTGGTCGAGCATTTCTCTTGCCCCGAAGGTGGTTACGGCTTGAACGGTCATTCTGAATCTCCTTTGCATACACTTGATCACAGCAACTTATGGTCCAGCATAGCGAAAGGGGCGTTCTGAACGCGTTACTAGGCAGCCGTCTGGAAGCCAGACCGGCGGCAAGCTGCGTTCTAATTAACGTGGGCGAGTGTTAAATCTAGAGCGGAAGCGTTCTTCGACGGCTAGCGGGCGGCACTTTCCGCCAACTGCGTCCGTGCAGCCGTGAGGTCGTAACCGCTAAAGCCCTCGGTAAATCGATCATAGTTAGCCTGCAGAGTCCGGCGGGCAGCCGCCAGCTGAGCTTGGGAACCGGCCGCCTGCCACAATGCACAGAGGCTGGTCAACGCCCGCAGCTCGAGCATCCTGCTGCCTTGGCGTGCAGCTAGAGCAGCTGCATTCCGGTAGTGCACTGCCACGTCGTCGGCAGCACCGCCCTGCGCCAGCAGAAATTCGCCCTTCATGCGGATGAGTTCGGCAAGGAAGTAGGTTTCTCCACGCTGCACGGCAGCGCACAGCGCCTCGTCCAGCGTGCCGGCTGCCTGATCCAAGCGCCCCAGGCGCGCATAGGTCACCGCCAACCGCTCAAGCATGCGCGGGGTCAGCAAGTAAGTCCGCTCCGCATGCCAGTCGTCAATAACCGTGCGAATACGCCGCGCGCTCTCTGCATAGTTGCCTTGTAGGCCAACTATCCAGCCACGGTGAAATGCGGCCCAACTTCGTAGATAGAAGAAGTTGGCCTCAGTTGTGAGACGTTCTAGCTGCTCGGCCTGCTCCTGCAGACGCATGTGGTCCTCGGCGTCTTCGTACATCATGCACGCGAAGGCAAGCGCATAGGCTTGGCTGAAAGGATGTGGATTGTCGCCGTTGCTGCCGGTAGCACGCGCCATGAACGTATAGGCTTGATCCGGATATCCCAAATGCCACAAGGTCCATGCCAGGCGGCGTTAAGCAAACAACCTGTGGGTCTTGCGCATAGGCACTGATGTGCGTTGCTCTTTTTGCCGGCGAATAGTGTGCCAGTGCCTGCTCCAAGTGATGGTGTGACTGCGCAAACTCTCCGCGCCAGAACGCTGAAACCCCTAGGACATAGTGGCCCTCGACCAGCAGTACTGGATCTTGTTCGGACGTCACAAGGTCAATGATCTGCTGGCCGCGCGCTGACGACTGCAAGAACTCCGCTTGTAGCACGTTGGCAAGCGCCAGCCCGCGCAGCGCCCGCGGGTCCGGTGGTAGGTTGAGTCTTTGGCAGAGGGCCAGTACCTGGCGGTATTCAGCCACTACCGCTGGCGAACTGTAGCTAGCCAGCGCCACTAGTGGTGCGCTGCGCGCTACGCGCAGGATCAACTCCAGGTTGTCGCGTGCAACACTGGAGGGCAGCATCTCGAACAAGGCAAGTGCCTTCGTCAGCAGGTCGACCACCTCGGCGCTGGCGTACACACGTTGAGCCCCTGCGGCGGCTTCCCTGTAGCAGGCGATGGCCTGTTCGGGCATATGGGCTTGTTCATAGTGGTGCGCCAATTGGGCGCTGACGCTGAACGAGTCGTCGCTTTGTGCGGCGAGAAGTGCTTCTGCTATGCGCCGGTGCAGTAAGCGGCGGCGTGCCTGGCTGATATGGCTGTACACGACCTCGCGAATCTTGTCGTGGCTGAAGTCGTAGGCCGTCTTCCCCTGTTCGCGGATGATGTGCCGCCGCCACAGTTCGTCCAAGCTACGCACCACCTCTTCTTCGTCCCAGTGTGTAGCCTGGGCAAGCACATCGAATGAAAATTCACGTCCGATTGCGGCGGCGTGTTCTGCCAGCATGCGCGCGGCGGGTGAAAGCTGGCTCAGCCGCGACTCGACAACGGCCTGTACCTTTGGCGGAAGGGAGTTCCCCGCAGTTCCCTGGGGGCTCTCGTGCCGGGCTTGTGTGTGCCCCACACGCTCGCCGGCGGCGCGCATCGTCTCGACGATAAAGAACGGGTTACCCTCCGTCTCTAAGTACAAGGCTGCTGCCTGCTCGGGCTGCAACTGCCGACCCGCGATCTGCGCAGCCAGCTGCGCAGAGTCCTCTGCTCCCAATGGATGCAGCCTGACCTCGGTAAGTACCTGTTCCTGTCGCAGGCTGGTTACCCAAGTCTGCAGCGGGTGGTCGGCGTCGACTGTGCCGGAACGTACGGTCCCGGCGATGAGCAGCGGTGCACCCGCCGCATAGTGCAGCAGATAGCTGAGCCACTCCAGCACGCCGTCGCCGCACCACTGTACATCGTCCAACATCAGCACCACGGGCCGTCGATCCGACGTACTAATTACGGCACGCGCCAGTGCTTCATACATGCGCTCTCGCTGCCAACTCTCACTGATAGGTTGTGGTGCCGGCAAATCGGGGTTCTCGGCTTTCAGTTCGGGTAAGAGGCGGCTCACTTCACTCAGCCAGACACTGTCCAGGTGTGCCAGTTTGTGCCGCAGCGGTTCACTGCGCAGCCAGGTCGAAACAGGAGCGTACGTGAGCTGTCCCTGCGCTGCGTACGTGCGGGCTTCGGCTGTTACTGCCTCTTGCAAGGTGGCCCACCTGGCTAACTCCTCCAGCAGGCGAGTCTTGCCAATTCCTGCTTCGCCAAATATAAGGACGATTTGGGCTCGGCCGCTCCGTACAGTTTCCCACACGCTGCGGAGCCGTGCCCACTCAAACACTCGCCCAAGCATAGGCGGTGAACCAGCCGCAGCAGGTAAAACAGTGGGGTGGTCGCTGCGCTGCCCCGTCGGTGGGCCGGCTTCTAGCAAACGTCGATACTGCTCACGTGTAGCGGGCTCTGGCCGCACTTCGAGTTCCTCTTGCAACACCTTCTCACAGGTGTGGTAGGCGCGGCAGCGCACCGGCGCGGTTGCCGGTGAGTGTATACAGGTGCATCAGGGCACGATAGGTTTCCTCTTGCAGCGGATCGTACTGCACGTACCGCTCAGCCCAACTGATGGCCGCCTGATAGTCCCCTAGTGCCTCGCAGCTGCGGATCAGGGTTTCCATTCCATAGACATACTGGTGCCGCAGTTGATCCCGCAGCGGGCCTGCCCAATCGTCATAGCAGTTCGGCAGCAAGTCGCCTGTGTAACATTCAACTGCTTTCTCCAGCAGGTGAATCGACTTGGCTATCGATGGTGCGCTCCTTGCCTGGCGAATCAAGGTCTCAAACTCATGTACATCCAGGTGGCAAGATGCACTCAAATTCCACTGCAGCGCCTGCGGCGTGACCACAAGGTACTTGGTCACGGCCTTCCAACTTTGACGCAGGTGAAAGAGGAGCTGGCGCAAATTAGTCATGGCCTGCTTGTCGGATGATGCGGGCCAGAAGCGAAATGCAACTTGTTGGCGCGGCTGCGGCTGATCGGAGTTCAGCAGAAGGTAGGCCAACAGCGCCTGCTGGCGGTCGCTTAAGCCAGTTACTGCGGCACTGCCGTCCTGCAGCTGAAAGCTATCGAGCAACCGTATCTCGAGTTGGTTCACGGAATACCTTACCCGGCCCGTCCAGTGTCGGAGAGGGACATCATCTGCCTACTGCAGCTGTGGGCGGAGCTCCGCACTGAGAAACATATCGCCTGCTGCTACGGCGCGTACAGCTTCGATCAGGTCAAGTGGGTTCTCCTTGAGCACGTATCCCTGTGCCCCGGCGGCGAGTGCACGCCGTACGTAATCGAGTTCATGATGGCCGGAAAGCATGACACAGCGCAAATCGGGGCGCGTCTGGCGGATCGCGCTGACCAGCTCGATCCCACTCATCGTGGGCAGCGACACGTCGATGAGCACGAGATCGACGGTGCGCTGCGGCAGCTGTTCCAATGCTGCTTCACCGGTAGACACCAACGCGGCAACGGTCGTATCGGTAAAGCGGCTGAGAAAGTGAACTACGGTGTTCGCAAACGTGGCGTTATCCTCCACGATCAGCAGTGCGGTCATGCGTTCCTTTCTTCCCGCCCGTGTACGGGCACATATAGTGTGACGCGTGTTCCTTGCGTGGACGCAGATGCGACCTCCATCCTGCCGCCCAGCAGCTGCATGCGCTGGCCGATGCGCGGCAAACCCTGGCCGGTGTGGCTGCGCCCGCTTTGACCACCACCGGTATGGCTGCCACCGGTTTGGCCGCTGTCGCCCGGATTAAAGCCCCGCCCATTGTCGCTCACATCGATGCGCAGGTGGCTGTCGGCCTGGGATAGGGCAACCCGGGCATTGGTCACACCGGCGTGTTTGACTACGTTAAACAGCAGCTCACGGACCGTCTGGAAGAGCAGCACGCGCAGGTCTTCGTTCAGCCGCGGCAGCCCGCTCTTCGCCTCAACCTCGACTTCCAGTCCTTGCTGTTGGCTCATTTGTGAGGCCAGCCAGCGCATCGCAGCAGCCAGGCCTTCGTCGTGCAAGACGGGGGGACTGAGGTCCACGCTCAATTCGCGCGTAATCTGCACCGACTTCCGCAGTGCGTCCTCGATCTCGGCGACCGCACGCCTGGCAGGATCCAACTGGCCTTCGTCTAGCGACTGGCGCAGCACGGCGAGCTGGAACATCAAGCTGAACAGGCGCTGTTGCAGATCGTCATGGAGGATCCCCGAAATGCGGCGGCGCTCTTCTTGCTCGCTCATGGTTAACTGTGTCACCAGCTCGCGCACCTGGGCCGTCCGCTCTTTAACCTGGGCTTCCAGCCGCTCCTCCATCTCCCTGCGCTCGGTCAGATCGCGCGCGACTTTCACATAGCCGCTGTGTGTCCCCTCCTGCAGAGGGGTGAGAACGCCGCTGGCAAAAAAGCGGGTGCCATCCTTGCGGATGTGCCAGCGCTCGTCAGAAGCACGGCCGGTGAGCCGTGCCTCGCGCATTTCCTGGGCCGGTACGTCGCGTGCGCGGTCTTCCGGGGTAAAGACAATGGCATTGGGCTTGCCGATGACCTCGCTCGCCGTGTAGCCGAAAACCTGTTCCGCCCCGCTGTTCCAGTCTACAATCGTCCCTGCCTCATCCTGCGTAATGATGGCATAGTCGTTGATGCTTTCCATCGTCAAGCGCAGGCGCTCTTCACTAATGCGCACGGCCTCTTGGGCCAGCTTGCGCTCGGTCAAGTCGCGGCTTACCTTTGTGAAACCAAGGTGGGTGCCATCGTCTCCTCGCAGCGGCGTCATGATCTCATTGACCCAAAAACGGGTGCCATCCTTGCGCAGGCGCCAGCTTTCATCTTCGGACTGGCCCGTAGACAAGGCGGTCGCCATTTCCTGCTCCGGCTTGCCTGCTGCCACGTCTTCCGGAAGGTAGAAGCAGTGGACCGGCTGGCCGATGATCTCTTCCGCTGTGTAGCCCTTGAGCCGTCGCGCACCTTCATTCCAACTGGTCACCCGGCCTTCGGCATCCAGAGTAAAGATTGCGTAGTCCTGCACACTTTCAAGCAGCAAGCGCATTGTGGCCTCGGACGCACGCAGCTCGCGCAGCTCTTCGCCGGCCTGGCGGCGCATTTCTTCCATTGATGCAAGCAGTTCATGGTACCTGCGTTCCCAACGGAGCGCGTCTGCCTGTGCTTCACGCAGTGCCTGTTCGAAATCCATAGATACCTGCAAATCTACCTTCCAGGAGGGTATATCGCCGATACGACAAGAGCTTTGAGCCTGGCGCCGGAAAGCGCAACTGGACGGTGGGACAGGATAGTGGGATGGCGGCGAACCTAAGAGAGCCCCGGAGATGGTGGTGAGGAATGGCCCAACGGCACTGTGGCGGCAAGGTTCGTGCGCGCAGTTTACGTTGGCTTGCGGGCTTTGTCAACCAGCGCAGAAGGAGCGTACACACAACATGTGGAACAATTGCGTTTTTCCTGACGATCGTCACTTGCATTCCAAGCCGCAATTCGGTAGCGTAACCGTGCATAGCAATGCGCCGCGGCTATGCAGACGCGGGAGCCTACCCGCAGAGCCAGTTGAAACAGCCAAGCGAGTGCCCAAAGGAGTGTATTTATGGCTTTGAAAATGAAGATTACCTATTCCACGATGTCTGCCGACAACGAGGAACTGCAGTCGGCGTTTGACGCCGCCTTTGCCAAGGTGCGCCAGTCGATGCTGGGGCTGGAAGTGCCAATGTTTATCGACGGCGAGAAGGTATATGCCGAGGAAAAGACCAAGGCGTGCAGCCCGGTCGATACGTCGCTGCACCTGTGTACGGCGCAGAAGGGCACGGCAGAGCACGCCCGCATGGCTGTGGCCGCCGCCCGCGCGGCCGCTAAGGGGTGGGCGGCAACGCCCTGGCAGGAGCGTGTGGCGGTGCTGCGCAAGGTGGCGCAGACGATCCGCGACCGTAATTTCGAGCTGTCGGCAGTCATGGTGCTGGAGGTAGGCAAGAGCCGCCTGGAGGCGCTGGGCGAAGTCGAGGAGACGGCCGACCTGGTGGATTATTACGCCAATGCGATGGAAAAGAACCGTGGCTACATCAATGCTCTCGGCAAGATGAACCCTGACGACCCGCAGGAGAGCAACATGAGTGTGCTCAAGCCGTTTGGCGTGTGGGTGGTCATCTCGCCGTTCAACTTCCCCATGGCGCTGTCAGGCGCCCCGATCGCGGCGGCGCTTGTGACCGGCAATACGGTGGTCTTCAAGGGAGCATCGACGACGCTCTACACCGGCTGGCTGACGGCGCAGCTCTTCGCCGATGCCGGCCTGCCGCCGGGCGTCTTCAACTATGTTTCGGGGCCCGGCCGCACGGTGGGGCAGGAACTGCAGGATAACCCGGAGATCGACGGGTGGACCTTTACCGGATCCTACGACGTGGGTATGCAGGTAGCGCGCAATGCCCTGTCGGGGCGTTATCCGCGGCCGGCAATTATCGAGATGGGCGGCAAGAACCCCACGGTCATCTCCAACAAGGCCAACCTGGAGAAGGCCGTGCAGGGCGTGGTGCGCTCGGCGTTTGGGCTGGACGGGCAGAAGTGCTCGGCCTGCTCGCGGGTCTACGTACACAAGGATGTCTATGACGACTTCGTGGGCAAGCTGGTGGCTGCCACGAGCAAGCTCAAGGTCGGCGACCCCTCGACGCGTGAGGCGTTTATGGGCACAGTGATCGACAAGGGTGCCTACGACGGACTACCAGAAGTACATCGCCCAGGCGCGCCAGGATGGGCAGGTGCTATTTGGCGGCAGCACGGTGACGGACGGCGACTATGCCAAGGGCTATTACGTGCAGCCGGCCATCGTTGCCGGGCTGCCGGAAGATCATCCGCTGGTGAAGAACGAGCTGTTCCTGCCGATCCTGCATGTGGCCAAGGTCGGCAGCGTGGAAGAGGGCATGCGCCTGGCCAACGACACGCAGTATGGGTTGACGGCCGGCTTCTTCAGCGAGGACGAGCAGGAGGCGCACTACTTCCTGGACAACATCCAGGCGGGCACGGTCTACGTCAACCGTGCCTCCGGCGCGACGACCGGGGCGTGGCCGGGCATCCAGGCCTTTGGCGGCTGGAAGGGTTCCGGCATGAGCGGCAAGGGCGTCGGCGGGCTCTACACGCTGCCGCTGTACATGCACGAGCAGAGCCAGACGTGGTTTAAGTAGGGTTACCGGATAGCCTCGACGGCCCAGTGGTCGCCCATCGCGCGGCGGCCCTGGGCCAGCCCTTCGCCCTCAGACACCTGGCGCGTGAGATCGGGCCGTGCGAACAGCTCGGGGCGCAGGCTGACGCCAAGGCCCGGCCCTTCCGGAACGGCGAGATGGCCGTTGGTCACTGCCACCTGCCCTTCGCTCAAGATCGGGAAATAGGTGCGGTAGAAGGCGCGCACTGACTCGACGAAGTAGAGGTTGGGAATGTGGGCGCCCAGATGCATGCAGGCGGCATGGCAGATCGGGCCGGCCACGTTGTGCAGCACCAGCGGTACGCCATAGGTTTCCGCCAGCGTCGCGATCTTGCGCGTTTCGGCGATGCCCCCGTTCCACACCGGATCGGTCATCACGATCTGCGACACGTGCTTCTCCAGCCACTCGCGCAGCTGCCAGCGCGTCATCAGCAGCTCGGAGCCGATGATGGGGATCTTGATCTGCTGGCCGAGCAGCTTGATCTCGTCGGGATAGACTGCGGGCAGGACGTCCTCCAAAAAGAGGATGTTGTACGGTTCGAGGGCGCGGGCGATGCGCTCCATGCTGGCCCGGTTCCAACGAAAGTGACACTCGATGCCGATTTCCATCTGCAGCCCCACGGCATCGCGCACCTGGCGTACGGGCAGCAAACCTGCTTCGACCTCTGCCGGGCTGATGTACTGGCCGTAAGAAGCCTCGCTAAAGCGGTCAAACGGCCAGATCTTCATGGCATGGATGCCGTCCGCCAGCAGTGACTGCGCCAGACGTCCGGCGTCGTCGTGCCAGGCGGCATAGTCCTGGACTGGGCCAAAGCCGATACAGGTGTTGTAGGTGGGAACCTGTGCCCGCGTCTTGCCGCCCAGCAGGTGGTAAAGCGGGGCGCCGTAGTGCTTGCCCATGATATCCCACAGCGCCACCTCCAGGGCCGAGAGCGCGCGCGTCTCGGCCCCGGCGTAGCCGTGGTACATGATGTTGTCCATCACGAAGCGCCAGACGCCCTCGATGTCGAGCGGGTCCTGGCCGAGCACGAGCGGCGCAACCGTGCCGTGGAGAGCCCCGCGTGCGCCCGGCACCTTGTCCACCGTCTCGCCGAGACCGACAATGCCGGCGTCGGTGTGCACGCGCACGACGAGCAGCCGGGGAAATTCAGCCCACGTCAAGGATTCGATCGCCGTAATCTTCATAGGGGCTCCTCATTTGCTCGGACGTCACCGCTCGGATGGCTCTGAGCCCTTACAGACTGACTGTGACGTGGTTGGTGAGTTCGCCTGCGCCTTCGATCGCAATGGAGATGCGGTCGCCTGCGGCCAAGGTGAACCCTTCCGGCGGCACGACGCCGGTGCCAGTCAGCAGTACGGCGCCATTGGGGAAGGCGAGTGCGGAACCCAGGTATTCGACCAGTTCGGCCGGGCTGCGGCGGATGAGCCGCGTGCTCGTGCTGCCGGAGAAGGCCTCTTTCCCGTCGCGATCGATGCGGATGCGAATGGCTACCTGCGGCCATGTCTCATGAAACGGCTGGAGCACGAGGCGCGGGCCAAGCGCGCAGGAGCGCGTGTAGATCTTGGCCTGGGGCAGATAGAGCGGGTTCTCGCCCTCGATGTCGCGGCTGCTCATGTCGTTGCCGATGGTGTAGCCGACGATCTCCAGGGCCGGGTTGACTACCAGGGCCAGTTCCGGCTCGGGCACGTTCCAAGTCGCGTCACGGCGGATGCCGACTGCGTCGTGTGTGCCGACGACCCATGCGCCTTGTGCTTTAAAGAAGATCTCGGGGCGCTTGGCCGTATAGACGCGGGCGTAGACGTCGCCGCCGTCCTGCGCCTCCTCCTGCCGGGCCGCGCGGCTGCGCTCATAGGTCACGCCGGCGGCCCAGACGTCCTGGCTGTCGACCGGCGGCAGCCAATGCGCATGGTCAGGGGACGGCGCCTGGTCAAGACGACTGGCTTCCGTGCGCACAGTTGCGGCGGTGGCGAGGCCATCTAACGCGTCGATTGCGGCCTGCACGCGGCCGACTGTGGAGCGCAGCCAGTCTGCGACCGAGCCAACGGCTTCGGTTACGTCGTACACGGTCTCGTCGCGCAAGACGCCGATGCGGGCGCCGGCGCCGGGCAAATGGTAACGAACAAGGGCTAGAGTTGTCATGCCAGTCTCCATGTGATCATTCCGGCGGCATTGCGCGCGGTGCGCAATTGGCCGCGCTTGGTAAGGCTATCCAGGTTGCCAGCCATGCCGTAGCTGAAATCCTGGTTGGTAGCGGCGGGCCAGCGGCCCAGTGTGGGGCCAAGTTCGTCGACGGCGTCGCGCAAGGTGAAGTCCGGGTGGCGCCGGGCATAGTCGAGCAGGGTGGCCTCGACATGCAGCACATAGTTGCGGCTCTCGGCTACGTACTCGCGTACGGCCGGGCCGCGCTGGAGCGGCCAGTGCGCCGAGGCGAGCTGATCGATCGGCATGGCCAGCAGCCGATCCTGGGTGGCCAGATAGGTGTCGACATAGCAGTAGGTGGGCGGCATGGCGGGCTGCCAGTCCGTGTCGAGGATGGCGTTCCACATGCTTGCCTCGCCGGCGATCAGCGTGCCGCTGCGCGGGTCAAACAGCGCCAGGTGGCCCCAGGTGTGGCCGGGCGTGTGGACGGCTTCGACCTCCCAGCCGGGGCCGAGGCGGAACTGCTCGCCGCCCAGGAGCGTGATATCGACCGGGGCGCTGTGGCAGTCACCGCGGATGCCCTCCTTGCCGCCGTCGCCGTAGCCGATGCCGTGGTCGGCCTCGAACTGCGAGTAGCGGCCGGCGATCAGGGCCTCGGTGTCCTCGATCCAGGGACGATCCAGGTTATGGCAGAACAGTTTAGCCTGGGGGGCGGCGGCGCTTCATGGCCGCGTTGCCGCCTTGGTGGTCGAAGTCCGAATGCGTGATCAAGATGTAGGTCAGCTGCTGTGGGTCAAGGCCGATCGAGGCCATATAGGGCAGGATCTCCTGCGCCGGGTTGTGCGCACAGCCTGTGTCGACCAGCAGCGACGCCGTCTCGCCGACGAGCAGGTAGACGAAGACCATGCGCCGGTTGCCAAACGCGCAGTGGATCCGGTGAATCCCGGGTGCGATTTCCATAGGTGAGGTCTCCCTGGTGAGCAGAAATGAGCTGCTGCTTAGTCTACACTATCCTGCGGCTGTTCGCCCTTGACGCTGATGCCGCCGTCCACCTGGTAGTTGGCGCCGGTGACAAAGCTGGACTCGTCGGAGGCCAGGAAGAGGAAGACGTTGGCGACCTCGTCGATCGTGCCGACGCGGCCGATGGGGTGCATCTCGTCGAAGGCGCGGCGATAGTAGTCCGGCGCGGACTGGGCGGCGATAAAGTCGTGCAGCATGGGCGAGTCGATGGTGCCGGGCGATACGCTGTTGACGCGGATGCCAAGGCGCGCGTAGTCGGTAGACATGGCGCGCGCCAGGGCGATCAGCGCACCCTTGGTGGCAGAGTAGACGGCGAGGCCCGGCAGGCCGATGACGCCGGTGACGCTGGCCATGTGGATGATGCTGCCCTTGCGCAGCTCGATCATCTGCGGGATCACGGCGCGGCTGACCAGGTAGGCGCCGCGCAGGTTGACGGCGACGACAGCGGTCGAAGTCGGCGGGCGAGGTTTCGTGCAGGCGGCCCGACGGCATGACGGCGGCGTTGTTGACCAGCACGTTGATCAGGCCGTAGGTGTCGCGCAGTTTGGCGACCGCCGCGCTCGACGTCTTCCTCGACGTGCCACGTTGGCGCCCAGGGCGACGGCATGGCCGCCGGCAGCGCTGATTTCGTCCACGACCTGCTGGCAAGCTGGCTCGTCGAGGTCCAGCACGCCGACGCGCGCGCCTTCGGCGGCGAATCTTGAGGGCAATGCCACGGCCGATGCCGCGTGCGGCGCCGGTGACGAGCGCCGTCTTGTGTTGGAGTCTACGCATGCAGTCTTCTCCAAAAACACGTGCACCTATTGACAACGGCTGGGAATATCGCTATTATACACAAAGCCACGCAATTATCAATAATCAATAATTTGGATCTCATGGCAAAGCGCAATGCAACTGCCGTATGTTCATGCCTCATGCCAGGCGCATTCTGCGTGTGCGTGTTTTCCCAGTAAACGTTTAGACCAAAAGCAATCGCAACATGTCAAGCGGGCAGCCAGACCGCCAATCCGCACGGCATTCAAGTCGCCCTGTTCGATCACTTGCCGACCAGGTGTATGAACGCCTGCGGCGCAGTATCGTGAGCGGCGACTTGCGCCCAGCGCACGGATCGTCGAACTGGACATTGCGGCGCAAATGGGGACGAGCCAAGGCCCCGTGCGTGAGGCGCTGCAGCGGCTGGAACGCGAGGGCTTGGTGCAGCGCCGGCACACAGCGCCACCTTCGTCACCGACCTGGTGCTCGACGAGATGTTCGAGCTTTTCTCCATTCGGAGCATGATCGAGGGCTTTGCCATCCGCCACACCGTCGAGTGCATCACGCCCGAGCAGTGCGACCGGCTTGCCCATCTGATCGACCTGATGCGCGAGGAAGGGCGGCGTGAAGACATGCTGGGGTTGACCGTGTACGACATGGAATTTCACCGGCTGATCTGCCAATGGTCGGGCAATGCCACCCTGCTGCGCGCCTGGGATCCGCTCTACAGCCAGATTCAGCGCTTCGTGGTGCGCACGCACCGCGACTATTTTGGCAGCGTTACCGACGTGGCCAATACCCATGACCCGATCGTGGCTGCGCTGCGCAGCCGCGATGTCGAGCAAGTCACACCGTTCATCCATGAGCACATCATGATGATCTGGTCGCTGTTTGCCCGCGGCGACCCCAGGGGCGCCAATCAAGCCAAGGAGCAGGAAGATGCAACAGACCGAAGCAACCCCTAGACCCCAGCGCGCAGAACGTGGCGGCGGGTCGTTTCTCCGCCGCCTGCTGCAGACGCGTGAATTTGGCGTCTTCCTTGCCCTGGTCGCACTGCTCGTCGTGATGCGATTCCTGACCCCCTACTTCTGGAAAACCGACAACATCTTCAATGTGCTGCGCGGCATGTCCACCATCGGCATCATGGCGATCGGCGAGACGATGATCATCGTCACCGGCGGCATCGACCTGTCGGTCGGTTCGGTGCTGGCGGCCTCCGCCATGCTGACGGCGCGCCTCATGTACATCGGCGTCGTTTCGCCCTGGGTCGCGGTGCTGATCGGCCTCGGCGTTCGGCACGCTGCTGGGGGCCATCAATGGCCTGATCATCACCCGCGTGAAGGTAACGCCGTTTATTGCGACGCTGGGCATGTTGAGCATCGCACGCGGCCTGGCCTACCTGCTGGCATCGGGGCTGCAAGGCACCGTGGCCAGCAACGTACCCATGCGTGACGAAGCGGTCAATTTCCTGGGCAGCGGCTACGTTGGCCCTGTACCCGTGCCCGTGATCGAGATGATCGTGCTCGTGATTGTCTTCAGCCTGTTCCTGCGCTACACCGTGTTGGGCCGGCAGATCTATGCCGTGGGCAGCAACGAGCAGGGCGGCGCGGCTGTCCGGCGTGCCGGTCAACCTGGTCAAGCTGTTTGTCTACACCGTCACCGGCACGCTGGCGGCGCTGGCGGGCATCATGACCGCCGGCCTGCTGGAGACCTCGGCCACCAATGCCGGCACGGGCAGCGAACTCGACGTGATCGCAGCCGTGGTGATCGGCGGCGCCAGCCTGGCGGGCGGCGAAGGCACCATCATCGGCTCCATCATCGGCGCCGCCATTATGGCCGTGCTGCGCAATGCCTTTGTCCTGCTCCAGTTTCCCATCTACATGCAGACCATTTCCATCGGTGTCGTGATCATCCTGGCGGTTGCGCTCGACCAGATCCGCCGGCGCAGCCGCTAGTGTGATATGCAGCACAGCTCTGGATGAGCTATCAAATCTCGTTACTCACATGTGAAAGGAGACTTGCCTATTGCAATGAGACTGCTTAGTTGCAGTGCCCCAGTCGCAGTTGATCAAAGATCGCTATGACAGAATGGCAGTGAACAAGGAGTAATCCAGCTATGAAGAACGTAATCCGCATCCTGTCCCTTTTGGCCTTGCTGAGCTTGTTGGCCGGCTGCACGGCCGTGGCCCCGCCGCCCGCGTCGGCACCGGCCGCCGACAGCGGCGCCGCAGCTGCTCCGGCCGGCAAGACGGTGGTCGTCGCCGACGTGGAGCGCCAGGCGGCCCCCGCCTTTGACTCTGCCTGCACGGCAGACGACGAGGGCAAGGTCCTTCCCGTCGACATGACGCCCGACCGCCCGCTGAAGATCGCCGTGCTGGGCCTGGAGAACAATCCCTTCTGGATCCCAGTCAAGGAAGGCGCGGTGAAGGCGGCCGAGGAACTGAAGCCGTACAACGTGACCGTCGACTGGATCGTTCCGGGCGACAACCATACGGCGGAGATCTTCGGCAAGGGCATGGAAGCCGCCATCGCCCAGGAGTATGACGCCATCGCCACCATCGCCGGCGATGCCGGCATGGCACCCTACATCGACAAGGCCGTCGAGGCAGGCATCCCCGTCGCCACCTTCAACTCAGAGACCGCTGCGCCCAACAAGCGCCTGTTCTTTGTCGGCGCCGACCTGTACAAGCAGGGTGAGGCAGCCGGCAAGGCCATGGCCGATGCCATCGGCGGCAAGGGCAAAGTCGGCATCATCACCGGCTTCTTTGCCGTCGAAGCACACGAACTGCGGCGCCAGGGCTTTGTGGACTACCTGAAGGCCAACAATCCCGAAATCGAGATTGTCGGCGAGGTAGAGAACACCGACAAGGGCGACGTCGCCTACACGCAGGCGCAGGACTTCATGACCGCCAACCCCGACCTGGCCGGCATCTATGTCACCGCCGGTGGCCCGTTTGGCGCTGCTGCAGCGGTGGAAGACGCGGGCAAGACCGGGCAGGTCAAGGTCATCTCGTTTGACTTTGTGGACGAGACGATGGAGTTCGTCCAGAAGGGCGTCATCTCTGCCACGATCGGCCAGGGGCCGTTTGCGCAGGGCCACGACCCGGCCGTGCGCCTCTTCAACTACCTTGTCACCGGCGAAGCGCCGGAATGCGGCCGCCTGCTGACCGAGGCTGCCCTGGTCACGAAGGACAACATCGACCAGTACTGGACGCCGCCGGCGAAGTAGATGAGCAGTATCTCACCGTAAGCACGTGCGAGGCTCGCCGCCACCGATCTGCAGGTATGCAAGCTTCTGTGGGGCTGAGCCAGGCACGAGTCAGCTTGGCCAGGACAGGTGTGATTATGGCCCAAACAGGCAGCGAAATACTGCGGGTGGAAGGTGTTTCGAAGCACTTTGGCGGCGTGCAGGCGCTGGAGAAGGTCAATTTTGACGTGCGCCGAGGCGAAGTGCATGCGCTGGTCGGCGAGAATGGCGCCGGCAAGTCCACGTTGATCAAGGTGCTGGGCGGCATTATCGAGCGCAACGAAGGCACCGTAATTTTCGACGGCACCGACGTGAACTTCCAGCGGCCGATCGAGGCCATGCATGCCGGGATCGCTATTATCCACCAGGAACTTTCGATGATGCCGTCGCTGACGGTCATCGAAAATATGTTTATGGGGCGCATGCCGCAGCGCCTGGGCGTAATCAATTGGGGGCAGCTCGAGGCGCGCACGCGTGCGGCGATGGCCTTGATCGACCTGCACGTAGATCCCTACGCAGCCGTGCGTGACCTGACCATCTCGCAGCGCCAGATGATTGAGATTGCGCGCGCCGTATCGGTCAACGCCAGGCTGATCATCATGGACGAGCCCAATTCGTCGCTGACCAGCAACGAGTCTGAGCGGCTGTTTGAGGTGATCCGGTCGCTGCAGGAGCGCGACATTGCGATTGTTTACGTGTCGCACAAGATCGACGAAGTGCTGCGCATTTCCGACCGCATCAGTGTGCTGCGCGATGGGCGTTATGTAGGCACGATCGACCGCAGCGAGGCCACCGAGCAGCGTATCATCAACATGATGGTCGGCCGCGATCTCCATCGCACCCAGACAAGCGTCCCGGAGCAGCCAGGCGAAGTGCTGCTGGACGTGCGCAGCTTAAGCGGCCCGCGCTTTCGTGACGTCACCTTTCAGGTGCACAAAGGCGAAATTGTGGCATTCTCGGGGCTGGTGGGGGCAGGGCGCAGCGAGGTAGCGCGCGCCATATTTGGCGCAGACGTGTTTACGAGCGGCGAGATCACCTTCGACGGGCGCAGCGGGCGCATCCCCTCGCCGCAGGCAGCTATTCGTGCCGGGATTGCCATGGTCCCGGAGGATCGCAAGGTTCTGAGCCTCTTTATGAACATGTCGATCGAGCGCAACATCACGCTGGCCGAACTGCCGTATATGAGCAAAGGTATAACAAGCGACGCAGCGGAGCGGCGGCTGGCGCGCAGCATGGCCGACTCAGCTGGACATCCGGCTGAACCACCTCACCGATCCGGTCAGCAGCCTGAGCGGCGGCAACCAACAGAAGACAGTCTTGGGGCGCTGGCTGGCCACGCAACCCAAGTTGATGATACTTGACGAACCGACACACGGTGTGGACGTGGGGGCAAAGGCCGAAATTTACACGCTGATCCGGTCGTTGGCCGCCGAAGGCATGGGCGTCATTCTGATCTCATCTGAACTGCCCGAGGTCCTGGCGCTGGCGCATCGTATCGTCGTCATGCATGAAGGGCGCGTGACGGGCATCCTGCCGAGATCGGGGGCAAGCGAAGAAGTGTTGATGGCATATGCCACGGGTGTGCGGGATGATTTCGCCGCTGCGCCCGATCAGACCCCGCCCGGTCAGCCCGTGGCGGAGGAGGCGTCAGTGTCATGAGCGCAGACTCTGAGTTGGCGACAGGCAAGATGACGTTTCGCGGTTGGAGTGCTGCGCGAATCGCCAACCGTTTTGTGCAGGTCATTGCGGTACCTGATATCGGCGGCCGCGTCATGGCCTATGACCTCGGCGATCATCCGTTCCTGTTTGTCGATCCCCAGCTGGCGGGCCGCTTGTTTTCGCCGGAGGAGAACCAAGGCGACGGCTCGCTGGCAGCCTGGAAGAACTATGGCGGCGAGAAGACGTGGCCCGCCCCGCAGGGCTGGGAGACGGACGCAGAGTGGCACGGGCCCCCTGACCCTGTACTGGACACCGGCCGTTACCGGCTGGAGGCGCTGGGCAGCGAGGGAAGCCAGGCGGCGATGACCATGATCAGCCCTATCGATCCGCGCACGGGGATCGAGATCTGTCGCCGGTTTGCGGTGGGCCCTGCCAGCAGCCGCGTACAGGTTGATCTTTCGTTTCGGAACGCTGTCGAGCGTACGGTCCGGTGGGGCATTTGGGACGTTGTCCAGCTGGCCGCGGGCATGGAACTGCCAGGCGGCGAGCACGACCATGACCCTTCCTGCTGCGTCACGGTTCCCGTTAACCCGCACAGCCGCTTTGCGCGAGGCTTCAACGTCATGTTTGGCGCCGAAGACAACCCCCAGTGGCAGGTGCGCGACGGGCTGCTGCACGCAGGCTACCAGTGGCAGATCGGCAAAATCGGGCTGGACTCGACGGACGGCTGGATTGCCTTTCACCAGGGCAGTAGGCGCAAGGCCTTTGTCGAACGCTTTGCCTATGTGCCGGGCGGCGAGTACCCCGACGGTGGAGCCACAATCGAATGCTGGACCGTGGGCGCGGGCCAAGTGGGCAACCTGGACTATGCTGGCAGCGCTATCTACCTGATGGAGACCGAGGTGCTCAGCCCCATGTGCACGATAGCGCCAGGCCAATCGGCCAGCTTTGCGCTGGAGTGGGCGAGCTGTGCCTGTGACGGGCCGGTCGTGGACGTGCAGGCGGGCGGCTGCGCGTCAAGGCCGCTGGCGGTGCGCGCGGAAGATGGCGCGCTGCATCTTACCGGCAGCTTTGGCGTGTTTGATGCCGGCGAACTGCGCATCGCCTGGCGGCTGCCCGGCGGTGAGCTTGCATGGGGCGACGGGCTGGGGCGTGTAGATCCGCTGAAGCCGGTCATATTGGAATATGGCTGTGCTGCGCCGCCGCAGGCTGCCCTCGAACTGTACGTGATAGCCGAAGGTGACGGCAGGCCGCGCCTCCTGGCACAGCAATAGTCGCTTATTATCTAAATCGGAGGAACTATGAATTCCCGCCAACGTGTCCAATTGGCCCTCGCCCACAAGGAGGCGGATCGCATCCCCTTTGATCTGGGCGGCACCGTACTGACCAGCATCCATGTCAACGCCTATCGCAACCTGCGCCGCTACCTCGGCCTGCCTGACAAGGAACCGGGGGTGATGGACGTCTTTCAACAGATTGCTACCGTGGACGACGACGTGCGCCAGCGGCTGTGCTGCGATGCGCGCAACGTGGCGCCCCGTTCGTCGGCTACCTTCAAAATCGTGGTCGACGAGACCTCCATGCCCAACTACCGTTTCTTCCACGACGAGTGGGGGATCGGCTGGCGCATGCCCAAGGACGGCGGCTTTTACTACGACATGTATGAGCACCCCTTCGCCGCTGTCCACGGACATCGCAGATATCAAGAAGTTCCCCTGGCCCGACCCGGTCGACCCGGCGCGCTTTGTCGGGCTGGCGGAAAGCGCTCGTCACGTCGCCGACGACTTGGGCGAAGCGGTGATCCTGGGCGGGCTGTCGGCCGGCTTTGTCGAACTGGCGGCGTGGACGCGTGGCTTCGCTCGCTTCTATCCGGACCTGGTCACCAACCTCGATTGGATGACCTATCTGATGGACACCATCATCGACCTCAAGCTGGCCTACTGGGAGGTCGCGCTGCCGATGGTGGGCGACTATGCCGACGTAGTGCAGGAGGCCGACGACCTGGCGGGGCAGTTTGGGCTGCTGATCAACCCCGAGACCTACCGCAAGGTGATCAAGCCGCGCCACAAGAAGATCATGGATTTCATCAAGGCGCGCACAAAGGCCAAGATCTTCTTCCACAGCTGCGGCGCGATCCGCGAGATCATCCCCGACCTCATCGAGATCGGCATCGACATCATCAACCCGGTGCAGGTCAGCGCCGTGGGGATGGAATCAGGCGCGCTCAAGCGCGATTTCGGCAAGGATATGACCTTCTGGGGCGGCCTGGTGGATACCCAGGGCGTCTTCAACAGCGGCACGCCGGCGCAGGTGCGTGACGACGTGCGGCGGCGCATCGACGACCTGGGGCCTGACGGCGGCTTTATCGCGGCGACGGTGCACAACATCCAGGCCAACGTGCCGCCGGAAAACATCATGGCGATGTGGGAGACGCTGCAGGAGTATGGCGCCTACGGTTCCGGCGGCGTCGGCCAGCGGCCGGCAGGGTATGTGCCTGCGCCGCGCAACGACAAGCCGGTCAAGGTGAGTACGAGTCCCGACCGGCTGCCGGCGACGATGCCGACGCCGGAAGAGGCAGCGGCTAAGGCGGCTGAGGAGGATCTGATCCCCGAGTTGTTCCTCGATATGCAGGATGCTATCATCGACGGGCAGCGGGCGCCGGCGGTGGCGGCAGCCAAGTCGGCGCTGGAGCAGGGCTTTACGCCGCAGGACGTGATCTCGGACGGCGTGGTGCCGGCGATGACGATCGTCGGCGAGAAGTTCGAGACCGCCGAGTTCTTCCTGCCCGAGATGATGGCAGCCGCGCTGGCGGCACGCGGGATCCTGGAGATCCTGCGGCCGCGGCTGGCGGCGGCGCACGCCGAGCCAGTAGGGCGGGTCGTCATTGGCACGGTGAAGGGGGACCTGCACGACATTGGCAAGAACCTGGTCTGCATGATGATGGAGGGCGCAGGATTCGAGGTCATCGACCTCGGGCCTGATGTGCCGGCCGAGAAATTCGTGGCCGCCATCAAGGAGCATCAGCCGGGGCTGGTGGGCCTGTCGGCGCTGCTGACGACGACGGCGCCCATGATGCGCACGATTATGGGCTCGCTGCAGCAGGCCGGCGTGCGCGACCAGGTCAAAGTGCTGGTCGGCGGTGCGGCGGTCAGCGCCGAGTTTGCCGACGAAGTGGGTGCCGACGGGTATGCACCCGATGCCGGTGCCGCGGTACGCAAGGCGAAGGAACTGCTGGCGATCGCATAGATCGTTCGGTGCGGTGCCAGGCTCGCACCACAAGATCTGAGGTAACCCGAAATCTTGTGGTGCGAGCCTGGCACCTATTTTCTATTCTACGTCGGTTTCCACATCTACCGCTGCGGTCGCGACGGCCCAGGCGATGATAAACCAGACGCCACCGCCGAGCAGGAGGGCGACGGCGATGTTGGCGGGTGCCATGGGCACCTGCCCGCGAAAGATGCCGACGATAGTCAATACCAGGCCGAGAGCACCGAAGACCAGGCCGATCTTGATTGGCAGTGATACCCTGCGGTGGGTAGGAGGAAAGCGGAGGAGAAGACACTTGTTGGGACTGCGTCTCTTGATTCATGCTGTACAGTATACAACATGAATAAAACGACCAGGTATAAAGACGGAGAGACGCTTGCGTACGCCGAATACGGTACTGCGGGCGGGTATCCCATTTTGATCCAGCACGGGATGATCGCCAGCATCCGTGATTCCCACCTGTTTGACTCGCTGATCCAGGCTGGCACACGCCTGATCTGTATTGCCGCGGCCCGGGTACGGCCAGTCCTCGCCGTATTGCATGCGCAACATGGCGAGTGGGGTGACATCGTGGCCGCATCTAATCGACGAATTGGCGATCACGCAGTTTGACGTACTCGGCATGTCGTCGGGCGCCCCCTACAGCTATGCGATCGGCACCGGCTGCCGGACGAGACGCGGAACATTTTCATCTTCAGCGGCACGCCGGCGCTCTACGACGAGCGCGTGCTCGCCCACTGGCCGTATCCGGCCAATAAAGACGCCAGCATTGGCGAACTCGAGCAGCTGGCGGAAGAACTGTTCTTTTCCGGACTCAACGATCAAGACCTGCAGCGGGCTGACATAGTCGATTCACGGATGAATCACTGTTTTGGCATTGCCCAGGATCTGAAACTGCGATGTCAGGACTGGGGCTTTCACGCTGCCGGAGCTGCAGACCCCGGTGTATATGCAGCACAGTGAACTGGACGACTCCGTGCCACTGGTCACTGCGCAGATTACGGCAGGGCTGCTGCCGAACTGCCGGCTGGAGGTGCGAACACAGGGCGCGCGCATTTCTCAGATACAGACCTGGACGAGTTCATCCGACGACGATGCTGCCTCACTATGAACGCGGCCGTGGATGATCCGCCCTTGGTACTCGACCGTTTCGGCGCCTTAATTGCGGAGCACTACCGGTACAAATATCTGCTGGCCAACGGTTACCAGCCTGCCATAGGCGGCACTGCTGCCGCCATCGTTCTCTACGGTGAGAACGTAGTAACCGCTCGGCAGGCTCGACATGAGCGTCACCTGCAGTTCGCTTTCGCTGATCCACCGGACATCGTCTAGTGGTTGGTCGCCAAGCAGCACCCTGGCAGCCGGTGTGAAGTTTTCGCCATGAACCATGTATCGTGCTGCCCGGCATCAGTGCACGTTCTACCCCTTCCACGCCTGACACTACAGGTGAGGTCCACTCCCCCAACGAAACCTCGTCCAGATCCACGCGCACGGGCATGTCTCCAGCGGCTTGGTTCAAGGCAAATGTGACTGACTACCTGCTGCCCTGCCCAGGGGGTCATATCGGCCCAGCCCAGCACCCAGGGCGTCGTGATACTGCCGGAGAAGACGGTTGTCGTCGTCATTTCACCGCTGGTCTGCATCAGTAACGTCGACGGTGAACGACGAACTGCCCGTAGTGCCGCCGTGCATGCTGTACATGAAAGCCAGCGTCGGGTGGCGGAGCCCTGCCGGGATCACGCACAACCTGGCGCAGCGTACTTGTCTGGGCGTCAGCAACAGGATTTGTGCCGCCAGGCCCTGTGGGATATGTAAGCGGATCCGACCAGCCCGACGCCGTCGAGCGGTAACGATAGATTATACGGTTGCTCTTGGGGTCCGGGCCGGCGGCGTAGATACCTTTCGCCGGCGGCACCCCTCCGCTGCCTTGCACCGGACTAAGAAACAGTCCGCCGAGCACCTCCGGCTCACTCCAAGTGTCGTCTTCTCCACTCACGCTGTAGTAACGATCGCTGCCGTCGTTCCAAATCAGGTGGATGCGGCTGCTCTGGTCGGCGACGGCAGTTGCCTGGTCCATGCTCGGCCCATACATGGGCATACCCAGCGCCGGCGACCAGCTGCCATCTGCATAGCGTATCTTGTGATAGAGCTGGAAATTGAGCAGGAAATCGCGTGTGCCCAGTGGTTTAGCCCATAGAATGTGCACGTTGCCGTCTGGAGCAGCCACAAGGGCGTGAGCCTTACCGCCGCGACCAAACCTGGCGACTTCGTATGCGTCCGATATCTTTTCGGGTACAGTCCAGCTGCCATTGGGCGCTCGATAGCGGTACATCAGTGAGTCAAAACCAGGGAGGCTCTCGTCCAGATAGTAAATTTCGTGCTCGCCTCCGTGCGTGTCTGTTGCAGATAGGAGATCGATCGGCGAGCTAGAAACCTCTAGTGCCTGGCCGGTATAGGCAGTGTGGGGGAAAGCGCAGGGACCGGCGCATTCGGGGCCGAAACGTACTGCCTCGCGTCCACTGTGTACCGCTGACTGGTTGAGCACAACTGCGGCATTCCCCCCAGCTTCCCACCCGGCGAGGCTTTCAGCTTCGAACCCGCCGTTCTCGAGGATGTTCGCAGATGGCAGGGCATAGAACGAGCGGCTGCGGTCTTCAGTCAGCGTGATAGTAGCGCTGCGCTGCACCTGATACACGCCAGTATCGCCAACACGCACGTCAAAGCTTCCGTCCAAAGCAGTGACTGCCGGTGTAACCGGCGCGGGGCGCACGTCAAGCAGCCGATTGCCAATCGGGTTGCCGCGGCTGTCCGTCAGAATGCCGCTCAGTCTGCGATGATAGGAGATTGTGCTTGCATCGCCGGTCGGATCGGCCGGCCATGGTTCTCGGTTCTCCGCCTGATCTTTGGCCGAAGATCGAAAGTAGACTCGACCTACGGGGAGTTGGACGACGCGATGCCATACGGAATCGCCGTATAGTTCGCCGTTGTTCCACCCGTCTGAATAGCTGGGACGGAACTGGAGAAACTCCTCGTTTAATGCCGAACGGCCAATATCCATCGCCGTGACACGTACTGACAAGTTGAAGTCGCGCGTGTAAGGGGGAAGGGGATCCACGTGCGAGACGGGCGGCCAAGGGTCAGCGTCGGCTACGGACGGCAGCAGATCCACCAGGCGGAAATCGTCGCTGAAGGTGTTGCATGTGTTCGTGTTTTGGTACTGGATGTACGCGGTGAGGACCGCCATCGTGCGCGGGTCCACCAATACGGCGGTGGCGTATAGGGCTTTCCCGTCGGGTGTCCAATCCCCTGCCCACACGTCAGCCACCGGATAATAGGTGGTGCAAACAAAGGTTCTCAGGCCGGTGCCATCCACGTTCATCAAGCCAACACGGTTCCAGCCGTCGCCGTCTGCGTCATAGTCGAACATGAATCGATCCCCGGTAGGCGACCACTTGAGATGGGATAGAAAACGCAGGTTTGGGGAGATGGGGCGGGCGTCGCTGCCATCGCTGTTCATCGTCCAGATGGCGCCATACTGCCCTTGGTAGCGGATCCATGCCAGCCGGCTTCCGTCTGGAGCCGGCGCCGGATAGATGTCGGCGGCGCCATCGTAGGTGAGCCGCTCCACCGCCCGCCCATCGGCGTCCATGCGATAGATCTCGGGATTCCCGTCGCGTTCCGAGACGAAATAGAGCGAACCCGGATGATGAGGACCAGTCACGTCACTCCAGATCGGCATCACATCGTCGGCAGGATTGGAGGTCAGACGCTTGAGGTGCGAGCCGTCAGTATCCATGCGATAGATCTCGGCGTTACCGTCGCGCAGCGAGACAAATGCAATCTGGCCGGCGCCGGGGTTCAACGTGGGTTCCACGTCTGCGTGCTGGTCAAAGGTGAGCCGCTGGGCATATTTGGTACTTGGCGGCGACGATCCCAAGTAGATCTCGTAGTTGCCGTCGCGGAAGGACTGAAATGCCAGCCACCAGTACTGCTGGTTACTGCCTGCGCCTGTCACGGGTCCTTCGCCAGGAGCGTCCGGCGGCAGACTCGATGCTGGCGGCTGCACGGGGATCGGGCTTGTGCGGACCAGGTTGTCTTGCAACGTCTGCGGCCAGCGCCAGCCTGTACTCTTGATCTGCACAATCGGGTCAGGCGGAGGTTCGCCTTGCGCAAGCGCGTGGCTGTACACAAGGCTGGCCGTTACGGCCAGAACGACCGCGGCCGTGAGTGAGGCGTACCATTTCATATAAACTTCTCCACTGCTGGAAGCTAATTTTGGCACTCAATCGAACGAGAAGCGCGACAAGATCGGCAGGAACAAGGCGCTGCCCACCTGAAGGGACGTCTCCGCTGCCGTCTCCCCAGTGCCAGGGTTCTGGACGCTGATCGTGTAGATACCCGGCGTAAGCTCAGAAGGCAGGGTCGCTTCGATAAGTCCGGCGCTCACCAGGTGGGCGGGCACGACTGTGCTGCCGACCCTCACGGTCGTGTCCGGCTGCAGGTTGTGGCCCTCTATGCGCACGGTCGCTTGCGTCTCCGCCCTCATCGCAGCTTGGACAACTCTATCGATAACCGGTGTGAGCCACGGGCCGACGGCGATCTCTTCGAACTGCGCGTTGTGGCCGAATTCGCCGGCGCGGTTCTCGACTGCAAATGTGAGGGTAATCGTCTGCCCGGCCCACGGGGCGAGATCGAGCCATACCAGGCGCGCGCCGCCTGCTTCGAAGGCCTCGTACAGCACCTCGGAAGACGCTGCGGCCTCGCCGCCAGAGCCGGCGTCTACGCTCACGCTGAAGAGCGGCGTAGGGGCTCCCTGGCCGCTGCCATAGATGCGATCTGCCGTATAGCGAAAGCTCAGCGTGGGTTGCTCGCCGGCCGGCGGAACCGTTGCCCTAAACCTGGCGCTGCGCCTGTGTGTCTTCCTGATTTCGCTGCGAACTCCAGAATGTAAACTTGCCGTATTGGTTCACCAGCAGCAGGTTCTGCAGGTCGGGGGCTTGCAGATAGCCAATGAACCTTGCGTCGCTTGGAGTCAACGGCGCGGCCAGGAGGGGTACATCTGGCGACCAACCTCCTTCCGGCAGTTGAAATCGCTGGGCGCCGTGTGCGAGCCCGAGCCCGTCCGATAGGACGCGCAGCGGCGCATTGGCTTCGGGCGCAAACAGCGGGGTGTTGGCAGAAAGCGCTGCGGGGGTCGGATTGGACCACGCGCCCGGCCGGCCGTAGACATGCTGCCATACATGGGGGTTGGGGCCACGCAGCAGCAGATCGAACATTTCGTTCTCGCCGTAGCGGAGCGCTACGGGCAAGACTTCGCTGCTCGCATACATCAAATCCCCGCTGTGCCAGGCGCCGTCGTCAGTGCGCCAGTCCTCGCGAAAACCGGACATCCCCATCATGAAGTCCGCCCAGGCAACGCGTACCTGGCCATTGGGATCGAGGTGCAGGGTTATAGAGGTCGGGTCCATATACAGCGGCAGGCCGGGCAAGCGTTCGTAGGGCGCCCAGCTGCCATGGGCCAGATGCCTTGTGTAATATACGCCGGGCTGCGGGCATTCAGGTGTTAGCGCACTCCGTAAGCACGTGCAGCGTATCGGCAGCATCAATGGTAAAGGCGTGAAGTGTACCGCCGCGGATCTTTTCAGGTGCAGACCACTGTCCTTCCTGCGAACGAAAGGCATAAAACTTGCCGCCAACGGCCGGCGGCAGGCCGCCGTATTGGTTCCATAGGACGTGCACAATGCCCGCGCTGTCGACAACCAGGCCCACGTTGTCAGGTCTTCCAAACGTCTGCACGACGGTCTGCGGCGGCTGCCAGATACCATCCTGAGTGCGATGCCAGTAGCGGAGGGAGCCACTGGCACTGGGGCCGTTAAAGGTGGCCGCGAGGTGCAGTGTGCCGTCAGAGCCAAAGACTGCGGTGACCGCCTGGATGTCATCCGGGAGTAGAGGGATGTCTGGGCCCGTTAATTGGCGCAGGCAAAGTCCGGTACAGGGCGCGCCAAGCATGACGGAACTAGTCAATAGCTGGGTAGCTGATGGCGGCACGACGACATCGAGCACGGCATCGCCCGTCACCCGCACCAGCTTGCCGGCGACCGTGTACACGTCACGGGCGCCAAGCCACACCGCATAGGCACCAGTGGCGTCACTTTGGCGCACATGCACCGGATCTGGTTCTACCGGCGGCGCCCAGTGAACGAGGGGTATGCCGCGATTGTCTGTTACAGTGCCGCCGGCATACCAGTAGTACAGCGTGGTCTCGGCCTGACTGGGGGCGGAATCTGGCCAGGCGCCGATTGGCGCTCGTGGAGTGAAGTAGGCGCTGGCCCGAAACTGGATAGTGTCTCCCGACTGCGGGGCGGTGAAGTTCACCCTGATATCCGGCACGCTCGAACCGCTCGTGATTGGACTCCACTGCTGGTTTCCTGCGCGGCGAACATGGATGCCGTAATATAAGGGATACGGCTGTGACGGTTCACGTGTGACGACGTGCAGTTTGACGCCCCACTGCCGCGAGTAAGACGGCAGGGAAAGCAGCGCAACGTCTGACAGACCAGGCCGAAGCCGGCTCGACATCTGGCGGCGCTTGGGCAACTGCATGGCCCGCGAGCAGCAGCAGAAATACAGGGAGAAGCGACAAGAAAGGCCGTGGTGCGTAGTACGCGGCGATACATAGCGAGGTCCTTTGTTCCCAGAACTGCGTGACCGAGAGTGTGGGCAGATGGGCGGGTTCGGGAAGGATCAGCTGTGAGGTGTAAGTCGCTTCGTAATTTAGTGTACAGCTAGACGGTGGAAAAGGGCAAAATTTCCGATCAGGATGTTTTGAGATCCTGCAAATTGAGCTGCAGACGCCGCTGGCCTTGCCATTCGTTGATCTCGACCTGGAAGACTGACGTCGACGTAGCTGCCTTCGCTCAGGGCGTCTTTCCAGTCGCCGAGGCGGAAGCCGATGGCGTCGAAGACATGGCTGCCGGGACCGCTGTCGAGGCCCAGCTTGAGGTGTTTGCCCTCGCCGACCGTGCGCACGCTGCGCACACGGGTGTGGCGCGCCAGCAGCACGGGCGGGCGGTTGTCTTCGCCGGTCGGCTCCAGCCGGCCAAACTGCTCGATGAGGCTCCAGGAGAGGTCCTCCAGGCTGACTTCGGCATCGATCTCGAGGGTCGGGCGCAGCTCTCTGCGGTCGCCCAGATCGGCGGCGGCGAGGCCGGTGAGCGCCTCGCGCAGGGCGGGCAGGTTGGCCGTTTTCAGGGTGAAGCCGGCGGCCAGCGGGTGGCCGCCGTGGCGGATGAGCAGGCCGTCTACCGCATCAAGGGCGCGGCTGATGTCGAACTCGGGGATGCTGCGGGCGCTGCCGCGGGCGGTTTCCTCCTCCTCGCGCAGGACGAGGGCGGGGCGGTAGAAGCGTTCGGCCAATTTGCCTGCCACCAAGCCGACAATACCGTGCTCAAAGTTGGCGCTTCCCGCCATCAGCAGCGGCGGATCGTCCGCCAGGTCGGCCGCCAGCTGCTGCTCGGCCTCGGCCTGCGCCCTGTCGGTCAGCTTGCGCCGCTGTTGGTTGAGGTCTTCCAGGGTCTTGGCGTGGATAAATGCGGTCGTCGGGTCGGTCGTGCGCAGCAGGTCGTAGGCCAGCTTGGCATGCTGGAGCCGGCCGGCGGCGTTGAGACGCGGGGCGAGCCGGAAGGAAATGGCGGTGCTGTCCACGCTGCCCGGCGGCAGGTCGGAGACACGCATAAGGGCCTCAATGCCGGGGCGCGGCTGCTTGTTTAACCGTTCGAGGCCGCGCCGCACGAGCGTGCGGTTCTGTCCCAGCAAGGGCATCACGTCGGCAACAGTGCCCAGCGCCACCAGGTCGAGCAGGTTCTCTTCGATCTCTCCAACGTCATCAGGGCCAATGGGACTGCCGGCACCGTCGTTAGCAGCGGCGCGCAGCACTGCCTGCGCCAGGCGGTAGGCGACACCCACGCCGGCCAGGCGGTCAAACTTGGACGGGCAGTCGGCACGTCGCGGGTTGATCACCGCCAGGGCCGGCGGCAGCTCCGGGCCGACGGTGTGGTGGTCGGTGACGATGACGTCCATGCCGAGGCTTTTGGCGTGCGCCACTTCCTCGATGCTGCGGATGCCGCAGTCGACAGTGACCAGGAGTTTGGCCTTGGCGGCGATGCGCGTAATCGCATCCAGGTTGAGGCCGTAGCCCTCGTCGACGCGGTCTGGTATGTACGGCCCCACGGCGCCGCCGGCAGCCTGGAGCGCCATGACCAGCAAGGCGGTGGAGCTGACGCCGTCGACGTCAAAGTCACCGTAGACGCAGATCGTCTCGCGGCTGCGAATGGCGCGCAGGAGGCGCTGCACGGCGGGCGTCATGTCGGCCAGCTTATAGGGGTTGACGGTTGCGACATCGGCGCCGTTGAGGAAGGCGTCGACCTCGGCGGCGGTGCGCAGGCCGCGGTTGTAGAGAACCTGCGCCAGGAGCGGGTGCTCGTGCACGGACTGGAGAAACGTTGGGGGTGCGGGTGTGGCGACGTGCCATTTTTGCTGCAGCGGATGCATAGAATGAAGAGTATAGCACGTCCGGCCGATTCATTTAGAACACGGCAGGCACACCGGGTTGGAGATTTAGGACAAGTACCGCGCAACCCGTGTTTCATGTTACAGTGTCTGAAGCAAAGGAGACATCATGGACACGCAACAAGCAAGCTCCCAGCCAGGGCAACCTGCCGCCGGACAAAATCGCCACCGGATGGTGCAGGCCGTCTTCCGTATCCTGTTGGGTGCTTTCCTCTGCTTCGCAGGCATCGGCCACCTGACAGTGGCCCGGACGGAGTTCTTGGCCCAGGTACCGCCCTGGCTGCCGCTGGATGCCGATTTCGTGGTTATCTTGTCGGGATTCGTCGAGATCGCACTGGGGCTGGCATTGATCTTCTGGGGCAAGCGGCGGGTGCTTGCCGGCCTGGCAGCGGCCGTATTCTTCATCTTGATCTTTCCGGGTAACATCTCGCAGTACGTGAATCGGATCGATGCCTTCGGGCTGAACACCGATCAGGCCCGCTTCATCCGCCTATTTTTTCAGCCGGTGTTGGTGCTTTGGGCGTTGTGGTCTACGGACGCCTGGCGCGTGTTTTTCCCCAAGAAAGTACAGTCGTAGGCAGGGGAGAGGGAATGATTGCTGGAAGGCATCCTCATAGAGAGGAATTGCCGCCGCGCCTCGAATAGGCTATGATCAGCACATGAGTTCCACGCTTGATCGGCTGCGCCGGCTGCAAAGTCTGCGCCCGCAGCGCACACGACCTGAACCGACCTATGTCCCGCTGGAGGAGGATCTGCCGCCAGAGATGGCGAGACCTGTCCGGCGCGGGCCGCTGGAGGAACTGGCGCCGGGCGAGGAGTGGGTGACGCCCTTAGGGGCCTGCTATGTCGTGACCGAAGCGCATCCGCTGGAGGCCGCGCACGGCAGCAGGCCATTGGGCGAACTGCTGGCGATGGCCCCGCGTGCGCTGGCTTCGTGGCACCCCGACTTTGGCCTGGACGAACTGGAGGACTTTGCGGGGGCCGCATTTATTGATACGGAGACCACGGGGCTGGGCAACGGGGCGGGCGTCTATGCCTTTATGGTCGGCGTGGGGACATTTGAGGCGCCCGAAGGCGCACCCCTGCCGTCACACTTTGTCGTGCGCCAGTTTTTTATGCGGCATCCAGGGGAAGAGGCAGCTTTACTTGCCGCAGTCGCCGAGCTGCTGCGTGACAGGCAGTTGATCGTCACCTTTAACGGTCGCGGCTTTGATGTGCCGCTGCTGCGGGGGCGCTATCTGCAAAACCGCCGCCAACTGGCGGAACGCGGCGGCGGTCGCGCTGCTGGGCGAGCGCGCGCCGCACCTGGACCTGCTGATGCCGGCGCGCAGGCTGTGGCGGCGGCGGCTGCAGAGCTGCCGGCTGATCAACCTGGAGCAGATGATCCTGGGCATCCGGCGCACACAGGACGATGTGGCAGGGGCCTTGATCCCCTACCTGTATCTTGACTACGTGCGCACCGGCAATGCGGGCGAAATGAGCCGGGTCTTCTACCACAATCGTGAGGACATCGTCTCGATGGTTTCGCTGGCGCACCGGCTGATCCAGGCCTATACCACGCCGGAGGAGGCCGAGGCGACGCTCGAGGTGCAAGGTGAAGACTGGCTTTCGCTGGGCGCAGGGTACACGCGCTGCGGCGACCTGGCCCGCGCCGAGTGGGCCTACCGCCACGCGCTGGAGGTGATCGCCGACGACGGCCACCGGGCGCAGACCTTTGCGCAGCTGGGCGACCTCCTAAAGCGGCAGGCGCGCTGGCAGGAAGCAGCGGAGGTCTGGGAGCTGTGGCTCACGTCCGTGCCAGGTGTAGACCCGACGCCGTATGTAGAGCTGGCCAAGTGCTGTGAATGGCAGTGGCAGGACCTGGAGCGCGCCGAGATGTGGGTAGGTTGGGCGCTGCACAACCTGCGCGCTGCCCCGGCTTACCAGCGGCTGCCCGGCCAGGTGCCGACCTGGAGCATCGCCTGGCGCGCATCCAGCGTAAGCGTGCAGGTACGACCTAGCAAGTAGATGCAACCAGCAACCTTGTGCCCTGCAAAAAACACAAAGCAGCAACTTGCCCAACACATGGGGCAAGCAAAATAAAGCATCTAAAAGCACGTCCGCATGAAATACGACAAAGGAGCCTTCCGTCATGAGCTACAAATTCCCCAGCCCCGAATGGGTCGGCGAGTTTGAAAAGCAGATCAACACCAGCGATGCCTATGCCAACGCGGCCAAGACCTGGGAAGGCGACATCACGCTCGTAATCGAGGGTGGGGCCGGCATCTATCTGGACCTGTGGCATGGCAAGTGCCGCGCGGCCGAGTACCTGGAAGACCCGCAACGCCAAGTCCCCGGAGTTCAAGATCACGGCCGACATGGAGAAGTGGAAGAAGGTGCTGGCCAGCAAGCTGGACCCGGTGCAGGGCATGGTGACGCGCCAGATCAAGCTGGACGGCAACCTGGTCAAGATCATGAAGAACGTCAAGGCAGCCCAGGAACTCGTGCGCTGCGCCACCAAGGTCGATACAACCTATTGATGCGGGCCGCAGCCCATATCTCCCATATCTAGGGGGCGTACTATGTGGTACTTTTCATCGCCAATGGTGGTGTATGGCGAGGATGCGCTCAGCCACCTGCACCAGATTCAGGGCTCGCCGCGCCTTGATCGTGACCGACGCCACGCTGGCGCGCCTGGGCATCGCCGGCCGCATCGAGGATATTCTCAAGGACGTCGGGTTTGAAACCTGCGTCTTTTCCGAAGTGGAGCCGGAGCCGAGCCTCCAGACGGTCCGCCGCGGCGCAGCCGTGGCCAGCGAGTTCCAGCCCGACTGGATCATCGGCCTCGGCGGCGGCAGCCCGCTGGATGCGTCAAAGGCCATCTGGGCGCTCTACGAGCGGCCCGACCTGGACCCGACCGACATCAACCCGATGGAAACGCTGGGGTTGAGCAAGGCCAAGCTGATCGCGATCCCCACGACCAGCGGCACAGGGAGCGAGGTGACCTGGGCGCTGGTGCTGACCGACACTGAGGAGAAGCGCAAGTTCAGCACGGGCAGCCGCGAACTGGTGCCGACCCTGGCGATCGTCGATCCGTCGCTGACGGAGGCGCTGCCGGCGCGGGTCACCGCCGACACGGGGCTCGACGCGCTGACGCACGCCATCGAGGGCTACACCTGCACCTGGGCCAACGACTTTTCCGACGGGCTCTGTCTGAAGGCCGCGCAGCTGGTCTTCGACTACCTGGAGCGAGCCGTGAGCGACGGCAGCGACATGGAAGCACGCGAGAAGATGGGGATTGCCGCATCGCTGGCGGGGCTCGGCTTTGGCAACGCCAACCTGGGGCTGGCCCACGCCATGGGCCACAGCTTCGGTGCGCTCTTCAAGCAGCCGCACGGCCGCGCCGTCGCGCTCTTCCTGCCCTACATCACCGAATTCACGGTGAATGCGGGGTTGGGGCGCTACGTCGACATCGTGCGCTTCGTCGGCTGGAGCGACAGCCGCGACCCGAGGCGGCCGGACGCTTGCTGGTCGAGAAGATCCGCGAGCTGGAGCGTGCCGTCCGCCAGCCGATGAGCATCGCCGACTTTGGCGTGAGCCGGGAGGACTTCGAAGCCGCCCTGCCCAAGCTGATCGAGTACGCCGAGCAGGACACCCAGTTCTTTACCGCTCCACGTATCCCCGAGAGCGAAGAGCTGGCGCAGATGTTTGAGTACATCTACGAGGGCAAAGCGATCGACTTCTAGACCCATCTATTGTGCCAGGCTCGCCCCACCCCGACTGTCCTAACCTCCGGTCTAGTGGGGCGAGCCTGGCACAGCTGTTCGTCTACTTCACCCTCCCCCATTCTAACGACCCACCACCTAGCCGATCGAGGGATGCGGCGCCTTTTGCTTTGTGTGACACTGGAGACAGAACTCGAGTCCTGGTGTTGTTTCCAGAATCACAAGCAAAGGGAGCCGTTATGTCTCAAGCTTTACCTTCACTTTCTGAACTCTCCAATGCGCTGGCCGACCTGGTGGAGCGTACCGGCAGTGTTGTGGTGCGTGTGGAAGGCCGCAACCGCATGCCCGCCACCGGCGTCGTATACAGCGCCGACGGCGTCATCGTCACCGCCCATCATGTCGTCGAGCGCGACGACAACCTGGCGGTAGGCCTGCCAAACGGCGAGAGCGTGCCTGTGCAGCTGGTGGGCCGCGACCCCAGTACCGATCTGGCCGTGCTGCGGGTTACGGGCGGCAGCTTGAACGCCGCTGTAGTGGGTTGACGCAGCCGACCTGCGGGTTGGCAACCTGGCCTTGGCGCTTGGCCGGCCCGGGCGCAGCGTACAGGCCGTGCTCGGCCTCGTTACTGCCCTGGGCGGCGCCTTCCGCACACCGGCGGGCGGCGAGATGGACCGCTACCTGCAGGCCGACATCGTCATGTATCCTGGCTTTTCGGGCGGCCCGCTTGTCGCCGCGCGACGGCCGGATGGCGGGCATCAACTCCTCGGCCCTGGCGCGCGGCGCCAGCCTCACCATCCCATCGGCCACGGTCAAGCGTGTTGTAGATACGATCCTGCAGCACGGTCACATGCCGCGCGGCTACTTGGGCATCGGCATTCAGCCGGTGCGCCTGGATCCGGCGCTGCATGCAGCAGCTGGATCAGCAGACGGGCTTAATGCTGATGTCGGTGGAGAGCGGCGGCCCTGCTGCACAGGCTGGCCTGCTGCAGGGGGACGTTCTGGTGAGCGTAGACGGTCAGCCCCTGCGCCAGATGGACGATCTGCAAGGGCTGCTGACAAGCGGGCTGGTCGGCAAGACGGTTGCCATCCGCTATGTACGTGCCGGCGCAGTCCGCGAAGCGACCGCTGTGGTGGGTCAGAAGTAGCAGATTCCCCCGATTCCCTCCGAATAAAGCCTACCTGTATCCGGTGGATCTTCTTCTTCTATATCCAGGTACATAGACGCATGCTGGCAGTTGGTGTAGGGTAGCGGCAAGAATGGGATGCCGCCGCAGCAGTCCCTGTTCTGCTGCCAGCATGCCTGCCGCCCGGCGCAATAGGCTATGTCGAACTTGTCTTGTTGCCCTGGCGTTGTTCTATGACCGAGTTTTCTTATGCCTTTGTCCACCGTCCACCTTGTCGTGATAGATGACGACGATGTCGATGTAGAAAGTGTCGTTCGATCGCTAAACCGTAACGGTATTTTTGGCGAGATTACCGTTTTTCGTGATGGCCTGGAAGCGCTGCGTGCACTGCAGCAGCCTGCTGTACAGGAGCCACTCTAGACTGCCGTTGCGTCCCCTACTGATCTTGCTCGATCTTGACTTACCCCGCTTAAACGGAATCGAATTCCTGGATGCGTTACGCAGCGATCCACGGCTGTGTGGCACGGTCGTGTTTGTCTTAACGCTGTCAGATCGGTTGGAGGATAAAATGGCAGCGTACGATCGGCAGGTGGCCGGCTACTTGCTCAAGTCCAAACTAGGCGAGGACTTTGCGCTGCTCCCAAAGCTGCTGCGCAGCTACTGCCGGCTGGTTGCGCCACAGATGATACCTTCGCAAGTCCAAGCGGGTCTATCCTGAGGGCAAACTACTGTGAATCTTTCTTCCGGCAAGCCATTGCACATCATCGTGATCGAGGACGACGAAGTCGATGCCGAGGCGATCAAGCGGGCCTTCCAAGCCTTGGGCGTGGCCATCAAGACCACACGTTTTGCCGATGGGCGCACGGCGATCGACGCGCTGCGCAGTGCATGGGGGAACCAGTTGCACAATGAACCGCACGTAATTCTTCTCGATCTGAACATGCCGCGCATGAACGGCCTGTCTTTTCTAGATGAACTGCGCAAGGAACCCGTTCTGCGCCGCAGCATCGTCTTTGCGCTTACCGGTTCCGAGCTAGAAGAAGACAAGGCAGCCGCCTACGATCGGCGTGTCGCCGGCTACCTGGTCAAGGCTCACCTTGGCCACGACTACAGTGCCTTGCGCGAACTGCTGGACGTGTATTACCAGGCGATCGAGTTTCCCGTCGTTTGACGAGTTCCAGTTGTTAGCAGCCGCGCGCCTGGCCCGCTAGGCGCCGGGGCGCAGCATTTCAAACATGGCGCCAATCTCCGCATAGTCGCCGCGGTAGCCCGCGCGCAATATGGGCTGGGCGGCGGCGGTGTCGAAATAGCCGTTTTTCAAGTAACGGGTGTCGATGTGGACGCCGACGACCTGTCCCAGTGCCAGGTACTGTTCGAGTTGGCGGCCGTTCACGTCGCGGAGCTGAACGATCTGGAGCAGCTTGCATTCGAGCGCGGCGGGGGCCTCTGCCACGCGTGGGACGGCAACCAGTCGGCAGGGCGCAGGGGTCAGGCCGGCTAAGGCCATTTCGTCGACGTCGGCGGCCACGGCGGCAGACGTGGTGTTCATCGCCACGGCGAGCGATTTGCTGACGAAGTTGGCGACAAATTCGCCGGTTGCCTCGATATTGCGGATGCTGTCCTTGCGCCCGGTGCTCGAGAAGCCGACGATCGGCGGCGTGTCACACAGGGCATTGTAGAAGCTGTAGGGCGCCAGGTTCACAACTCCATTTTTATCAAGCGTCGAGATCCAGCCAATCGGCCGTGGGGCAACAATCGCTTTAAAAGGGTCGTGCGCCAGCCCATGTCCTTGTTGGGTTTCGTAGAATAAGAAGTCCGTTGCTGCTGCGGACATGTGCATGCTCCGTTTCGAAATTGACATGTTAGTGACTTTCACCTGTATTCTACTTCTTGATGGGCTTTGCGTGGATTTCGTACTTGCCCCATAATCTGTTGTCCGTAATCGTTCTTAGCACGTCCCCCAGCGTCCCTACACTGGACAGGGTTGCGGGCGTGTGATCTGAGACACGCTGCAGGTGTTGCGCGCCGTACTGCTGTTTGCCGCATCTGCGCCACAATAGAGGAGGCGAACGTGCAAGAGAAGCCACAGGACCAGGCACTTGCCCGCCGGATTGCGACATTGCGTACGATGCCCATTTTTGCCGATCTGGCGGAACGTGACCTGGCCAGCCTGGCCGAGGATATGCGTTCCAAGGAATATGCCAAGGACGAAACGATCTTTCGCCAAGGTGACGAGAGCCGTGAGGTCTATTTTGTGCGTAAGGGCAAGGTCCGCATTTACAAGATCAGCCCCAGCGGCAATGAGACCACGATTGCGATCTTCACCACGAACGACGTGATCGGCGAACTGGCTGCGATCGATCAAGAGCCAAGATCGGCCTCGGCGAAGGCGATGACCCAGGTATCGCTGCTTGCCATGTCGCAGGAACGCTTTCTGTATACGCTGCAGACGCTGCCGCGGTTTGGAATGGGAATGGCGCGCCTGCTTGCACACAAGCTGCGCTGGACCGCAGCGTTCGCCGAGTCAATTGCCCAGTTTGACGCTGCCGGCCGCCTGCTGCACATCATTCTGCAGCACAACGACCAGTACGGCGAGGTGTTGGAACCGGGTAAGCGCTACCAGGTCAACATCGGCCTGAACCAATCCGACCTGGCCTCGATGGTGGGCGCGCGCCGCGAGTGGATCAACCGCATCCTCAGCGAGTGGCGGCGGCGCGGCCTGCTCGAGTTCGACAACGGCGTGATCACCATCCTCGATTTGCCCCGTGTGCGCGCCGAACGTGACAGCCGCATCGAGGCGAACCAAGGCGAGTGGTAACAATTGCCGGCCAATTTAGAGCCGAGGAGAAACGTCATGCAAACTCGCAGTTCTCTGCACCTGTATCTCATCGCTCTAATCATTGCAGCCATCGTCATTCCGTTTGCGTTATCGCGTCCGTACAGGCACAGGTCGATCCTGCTGCCGTGACCGAGACCAGCGCCCGCAACCTGCTGCTGCCGGCGCGCCAGGATACCAGCATTGCGCAATCGACGCCGAACCAGAACTTTGGCGCGGCGCCGAACTTGATTGTGGGGCGCCAGGGCATTGACCTGGTCGCCGAGAGTGCCGCGCTGCTTCAATGGGATCTAAGTGCTTTCCCCGTTGGGACCCAATTGGGCAGCGCTGAAATCGGCCTATTTCAGACAATTTCCGGCACTGGGCCGGTGTTGATTTACCAAGTGTTTGCGCCTTGGGACGCACAGACGGTCACGTGGGCCACGCAGCCGGGCGCAGAAATCTATGACCGCACCTGGATCCCGTCGGCGCAGACCGGCCAGTACGAGTGGCACGACGTAAGCAAGCTCGTGGACCAATGGGTGAATTCGTTTGGCAATCCACCCAACTATGGCGTACTCCTGCGCAACAACGACGTTGGCACGGCGGCAGTACACACCTTTGCCAGCCTCGAGGCGCCGAACAGGAATCCACCGCTGCTGCGTATCAACTATACGCTGCCGCCGATCCGTGTCTGCGTCGACCAGGCGGAACCCTGCCAGCCTGCGGTAGGGGCTCAGGTGTTTGATAAGACTACCGGTCAACTGCTAGGTGTTGACGCCAGCGGCCTGATCACCCCCACCGTGGTGGGGTTGGGGGATGAACTGTGGGCGCGCCTGCCGGTGAAGGATCCCTATCCCCAGTCGCAATTGTTCTATACAACGGATGGGTTTGCAGCGGCGACAGCCGAACAGTTCCAGCTGTACGGCGATCTACGCGAGATGCGCCTGGTCGTGCGTTCTGACAAACCGCTGCTGCTCTACAATCTGAACATGACGGCGCAGTGGTATCTTGATGACGACCCGGCCTTCCTGCAAACGCTGGAAAGAAACATCGTGCGCGCCTCGGACTATCTGTACGACTTCACGGACGGGCAGTTCGCCCTGGGCAGGGTAATGGTGCGGCAAAGCTATGAAGGCTGGGACGACGCCGACATCAAGCTGCACACCAGCAATGTCCTGCATCCTAACGCTACCATCGGTGGCATCGTGCTGACCGATACCGCAGATATCGCACCAACGGTCGACATCACGTACACGCCAGGCAGCATCTTTATGGGCTCCTACTGGAACCGTTTTGGCACTCCCCCCAACCAGGAGGTCAAGTACAACGGTGTGGTCGTAACGCAGGACGAGATGAACGACGACTGGTCGATCGCGCTCGCCCACGAGATGGGCCACTATCTGCTCTTCTTGTTCGATACGTATACGGACAAGAACGGCGTCAGCAGTGATGCCCTTGCCGCGCTGTGCACCGGAACGGCCATGGGCAACGCCTATGCCCCAAGCAACCAGGCTTTTATCTTTGACCAGGCGGCCTGGGACAGCGCGTGCGGTGAGACCGAGGCGCATTCCCGCCTGCAAGGGCGTACGGAGTGGGCGACGATTGCCGGCTGGTACAACTTCGCAGTTGTTCCCACCGAGGCGGCATTGGGCAGCTATCCCCCCGTTCCATTGACCAATGTGGTCTTTGTCTCGCCGGCGGTGACGCCGCCGCCGCTCGCCAGCCAGGTCTACACGTTGACGTACCAGCTGAATGAGACCAGTTCGGGCGAGGCACGGGCCTTCCTGCTGCGCAACGACAACCTGATCTTTGAGCAGGGCAAGCCGGCCAAGGGAACGACCACCGTCGATCTGACCGACGCACGGGTCGGCGACAGGCTGTGTGTTTATGACTTGAACGACCACGCCGAGCAGCCGGAGCTGCCGCGCCACCAGTTTGGGTGCAAAATTGTGATCGCCGGCGACAGCCAGCTGCCCATGACGCAGGATGCGAGCTGGAACCCGGTCGTCACGATCTTGCAGACCGGGCCGCAGCAGTTGAGCGTGACTGTCAAGCAGGCGCTGGCCAATGGGCTGGCCCTCCAGGCGAGGTTGATTCCCGAGACGGATGCGGCGGGGCCGGTGCAGTTACTGGCGCGCAGCGGCGATACCTGGAGCACGATCTTCGACCTCCCGGTACCGGTTGAGCCGGTATACCTGCAGCTGTGGGTCGAGGAGTCGCCGGCTGCGCCACAAACCAGGCGCGAGGTGATTGCCGACCGTGGCACGGGCGGTAATGGCGCATATGGCCCAGCGCGCCACTATGGCGGCGTGCTTGCCATCTCTTCGGACGGCAATGCCAGCTACGCAAGCGACGATCCGCTTGAACTGAAGCCGGGCGAGTCGGTCGCCTGGCAGAGCATGCCGGGCACGCCGCCTGTGCCGCCCTGGAAGAAGGTTTCGGGCCAGTCGTACCGCCTGGATGCGTTCCCGGCGTCGTTGGTTAGCGGGGGCACGGTCACCATTCAGTATGAAGATGGTTTCGGCGTGCTGCGGTCCGCCGGCGCACCTGCGTCCGGCGATGCTGATGTACAGATCCACTTCTGGGATGGCAGCCAGTGGCGCCCGCTGCCGACGACTGTTGCTAAGCCCGCCGGCGCAGATGGCGGCCTGGTAGAGGACGGCATATTAGCAGCTTCGGCACCAAGTCAAGGCGTGGGCATCTATGCCGTGATGGCAGAGAACCAGCCAAACCTGTTTATGCCGATACTGCGGCGGTAATCTCGGCGTGCACGGCCACTTTGGTCAAGTAGGTGGTCCGCATGGTTTCGTTAGAAATCCGGTCGGCGCGCTGGCAGAGTAGGTGAGCAGCCTGCTCTGCGGCGCGCTGCGCATCCGCAGGATAACCGAGCGCGGCCAGCGTGTTGGCGCAAAGCCAGTAGTCGCGATGGGGAAAGTCTGGCCCTTCGCCGGCGCACGCGTCGAGAATGGCGACAGCCTTGCGTGCAGATGTTTCGGCCGCCTGGCGATGACCGAGTGCCAGTCGGGCTGCCGCCAGCGTGGCGTAGGCGACAGTTGAGGAGAGCGGCTGTTCGAGTTGGGTAAACAGCGCGACTGAGCGCTCTGCCTGTTCGGCAGCTCCATCCCAGTTGTGCGCCATCAGGTGTGTCAGCGCAAGATCGCTCAGATAGATAGCTTCGAGGTTGACCTCGCCCTGGGCTGCCGCAAGGCTGCGCCCCCTTTCGAGCGTACTGATGGATTCGCCCAAGTGACCTGCGTCTCGCTGGGCCTGGCCGAGATTGCAGAGCACATAGGCGGTGCCGATCTCGCTGTCGAGCTGGCTGCTGATCTCCAGGGCCTGCGTAAAGTAGGCCAGCGCCTTATCATACTGACCGACTGAGGCATAGAGGATGCCCAGTTCATTTAACACGAACATTTCTTCCCACAGGTTGCTTACGGCCTGCTGAATCTCCAGAGCCTGCTGCAGCAGAGGTTCCACCCTGCTGTAGTCACCCATATTGCCGTAGCTTTGCGCCAGATTCATGAGACTCGACCCAACTCCAGCACGGTCGCCGATCGTTTCCCGTATATCCAGCGCCGCTGCGAACAGTTCGGCAGCAGCGACGAAATCGCGTTCCAGGCTCGCAACGGAACCCAGCGCATTGAGGGCGCGCGCCTTGTAGCGCAGATCGCCCAAGCGCTCGGCGGTCTCGAGGGCCGCTTCAAACTCGCGGCGTGCCTCGTCGTAGCGGCTCTGCTGGCGGCAGACCAGACCTAAGCCGTAATGTGCTTCACTCTCGACGTCCAGCAGCTCGGCGCCTGCCGATACTGAGGCGCAGTGCAGACTGAAATCCTTCCTGCGCAGCGCTATAGTCGCCTTGCCGCCAGTAAATTGTCGCTTGCTCGTTATAGCAGCGCGCCTCGCTATGTTGATCGCCTTGTGCCAGTGCAAGCGCCAGCGCCGCCTGTAGTGACTGTTCGGCAAGCCGGTGTTCCCCTGTGGCTGCGTAAAACTCGGCCCACAGGATATTGGTCTCCATTTCTTCACTCGGATCGCCGCTGCCCAATTCTGACAGTGCCGCCAGCGTTGCTTCCTCGTGTATACGCCGGCCTAGAATGTGCAGCACCTCGGCGCGCCCCTTGAGCCACTTCCAACGCAGCTCCAATTGGAGCGCCTGGTCGAAGTATGCCAGGGCAGTTTCGTTGGCATGTTCCTTGCGTGCACGCCAGCCGGCGGCGTCGATGTAGTGAATGGTCTTGGCGCGCACCGGCGGTGAGGTCGTGTCACCCTGGCCATAATGGTGGGCCAGTCGTTCGACGTCGTCGGGCGAGCGGGCCTCGATTGCCTCGGCCACGGCCACATGCAGGTCCTGGCGCTGGCTTTCGAGGAGCGTCTGGTAGACGACCTCCTGTGTGATGTTGTGCTTAAAGACATATACGAGGCGCGGCTGCTGTGCTTCGATGCGAGCGAAGTCGCGCTTTTGCAGCATTAGGAACTGAGTTTCCAATGCCTGCATGGCTGGCTGGCTGGGATGAGCCATCGCCAGCAGATCCAATTCAAACACACGGCCGATCACACTGGCGACTTTGAGCGTCAGCTTGTTCTCTTCTGGCAGCCGGTCAAGGCGGGAGAGCACAAGCCCATGGATGGAAGCCGGGACGCCGATGTCGATGGTGGTCAGCGGCGCGTTGGGCGCGAGCTCCCAACCTCCGCCAGTGCGCTCCAGGCAGTTGGCGCGGCGCAGCGCGTCTATCAAGGCGCCCGACAGCCGCCAGACACCCTGTTCCTGGATCAACAGCGAGCCTTCACACAGCGCATCCACCAATTCTTCCGTGAAAAAGGGGTTGCCCTGGGCAAGTGAGTGGACGAACGCGAGGACCAACTCTTCGACGGCGCCGTCAAGGCGCTGGCGCACGAGCTGTGCCGTGCCGCCGGCATCCAACTCGGCCAGCCAGATACGCTGCTGGTTGGGAATTTCTGCCAGGTCGGCAGCCAACGATTCCTGCTCTGGACCAAGAGGCCGCTGCACCAGCAGCAGGAGCAGCGGCGCCGATGCCACGACGTGTGCTACTGCGAGGATAAGCGAGCGCGAGGCTTCGTCGAGCCAGTGCGAGTCTTCTACAACCAGCAGCAGCGGTCGCTCACTGGCCGCACGGCGTACGACATCGATCACCAGCGCAGCGAGCGCCTCCTGGCGCATGCGGGTATCAAATGCCGCGGTGGTTGGATTGTCTTCGATCGGTAGGCCGAGCAGATCGCCGAGCAGTGGTAAACGCAGCAGCCACTTTGGATCGCGCGCCTGCAACGCCTGTTCGACCTGCCGGACTTGTGCGCGCCTTGCCTCAGCCGAGTCGCCGTCGAGCGCAGGTGGGAGGTCGAGCAAACTGCGCAGCAACTGCTGGGCGGCAAAGTAAGCGATGTTCTGCGCAGTACTTTGGCATGCAGCGGAAACAACGTGCAGGCCGCGCTTGGCCGCCTCGCGGACAAAGTGGCCGGCCAGATGACTTTTGCCGGCACCGGCTTCACCCTCTAGACGCACCATGATGCCCGAGCCGCCGGCGGCAACGCCGGCAAGACGAAGCAGCTGCCCGATTTCGTGGTCGCGCCCGAGCAGCGGCGTAGAAGGCGAGGTGCTGAACGCCAGCGGCTGGGTCCGGGCACCCAAGACAGCGAAAACCTGCTGGGGCTCGGACTTGCCTTTGAAGCTGTGCCGGCCAAGATCGGCAACGTCAAAGCCCGCTGCTACCTGGGCTGCCACGTGGGCGCTGACGCAGATCTGCTGCGGCTCCGCCTGTGTCATCAAGCGTGCGGCCATATTGGTTGCATCGCCCAGCACGCCATAGGTCAGGCGTGTCTCGCTGCCGTAGGCGCCCACGCGCATCAGGCCCTGGCTGATGCCGATGCGGATATCACGGATCGCCGCCAGCCGCGGCGGCGGGTTACGCAGGCTGAGGGCGGCGGCGACCGCACGCTGCATGTCGTCGTCGTGCGTGATCGGCGCGCCGAAGGCGGCGTACAGGTAGCTGCCCTTGTCGCCGGTCGTCAATTGAATCACCGCACCGGCATGGGCAGCGACGACGCCCTGTACCCAGCGTACGAAGCTGTCGAGCACTGCAGCCGGCTTGGCCGTCGGCGTCAAAGTCCAGGCCGCCGAACTGCAGAAAGAGCGCAGTAGCGGGCCGCAACTCGGCGAGAAAGCGTCCGCCCTCGCTGCGCAGCCGTTCGTAGACGGGCGCCAGCACCCACTGCCTGCTCACGCTGTCGTCCAACAGCGGATGGGACTGGGCGACCTGGCGGTAGAGCCCTACGTGGACGGCGGCGGGCTGCGCCAGCACTGCCAGCTTTTTGCCCGCTGCGCTGGTGCGCCATTCCTGCACGCGCGTGGTCTTGTCCAACGCAGCCAAGGTGGGGGCATCGACCACGACATCGCCCTGCCGCGGCAGAGTGTTCGGCATCTGCCAGGGTGTCAAGCGTGCTGCCTGCCAGGACGTCGATCAACTGGATGCCGGGCTCGCCCACCAGCAAACGGCTCGCAGCGCCGGTCACGATGGCCGTCTTGAGCCCGAGCCGCGCCTGGACGCCGCCGGCCAGCGTGAGTTCCGCAAAGTGCGCCATGGCGCGCTGCATGGCAATGGCACACGTCACCGCGGCGCGCGCCGCCATGCGAGTGTTCCGGCTGCTGTCCTGACTGCTGTCCTGATTGCCTGGAGTTTGCGCCTCGTTATCGTCAAACCAGCAGGTAATGGCGTCGCCGCTGAAGCCGATCACGCTGCCATTGGCGGCTTCGACGGCACTGATGAGTGCAGAATAGACCTGGTTCAGCTGCTGGGTGAGCAGCTCGGCGCCGCGGCGCTGTCCGAACTGCCGCGCCAGCGCTTCGGTCAGCGGTGTGAAGCCGGAAATGTCGGCAAAGAGGGCCGAGCCATGTGCATGTAAGGGCAGCGTGCGGTGGGCCGCCAAAGCACGCCGCCGGTCCTCAGGGATGAATGCATTGGTCATGCGCCGGTCGGCGCCGCTGCTTTGTGAACTCAAATGACCCCCATCGCCTGCAGCCGGTCGATCTCCTCCGGGCTGCAGCCAAGCAGTTCACGCAAAATGGCTGCCGTATCATGACCTAAGCGGGGGCGGTGCCAGGCGTACAGTGGCAGGCGTGCGCGAGAACTTGGCGACCGGGCCGAGCAGGTCGATGCGCCCCGCAGTTGGGTGATCGACTGCCTGCACCATCCCACGGGCGTGCACCTGCGGATCGTCGAGCGCAGTGGCGACGTCGTTGATCGGCCCGACCGGCACGCCAATGCCGAGCAGCAGGTCGATCCACGTGGCCGGCGGCCTGCGTCCGGAAGATCTCCTGCAGCAACGGAATCAAGTCGGCGCGGTTGGCGACGCGTGCACGTGTTGGTGCGAAAGCGGTCATCCTCGCAGAGATCCGGCCGGTCGATCTTCAGACAGAACTTGCGATACTGCTCGTCGGTGCCGATGGCGACGGCTAGGTGCCGTCGCAGTAGGAAAGGTCTCATAGGGCACGATGCTGGGATGCGCGTTGCCGTAACGACCGGGTGTCTACGCCCGTGGACAGGTAGTTGTGGGCGACATTGGCCAGCCAGGCGACCTGCGCATCCAGCAGGGCCACGTCGATAGACTGGCCCTCTGCCGCTTTGCTCGCGTTCGTGCAGCGCAGCGAGGATGGCGGTGGCCGCAAACAGGCCGGTCGTGATATCGGCGATGGCGACGCCGACCTTGTACGGTTCTCCCTCGACGGGGCCTGTAATCGACATAATGCCGCCCTGGGCCTGGATCACGAAGTCGTAGCCCGGCCGGTCGCGGTACGGACCGGTCTGGCCGTAGCCGGTGAGCGAGCAGTAGATCAAGCCTCGGGTTGTCAGCCGCCAGCGCTGTCGTAGTCGAGGCCCATGCGGGCCGCCGTGCCCGGCTTGAAGTTCTCGATCACCACGTCGCTGATCGCCGCCAGGCGCTGGACGATCGCGACGCCTTCCGGCGTCTTGAGGTTGACGGTGATCGAACGTTTGTTGCGGTTGGCCGAGAGATAGTAGGCACTCTGATCGCCTACCCAGGGCGGTCCCCAACTGCGGGTGCCGTCGCCGCTGCTGGGCTCCTCCACCTTGATCACGTCCGCGCCATAGTCACCCAGGAGCATGGTGCAATAGGGACCTGCCAGGACGCGTGAGAGGTCGAGGACACGCACTCCCGCCAGTGCGCCAGTATTCACGACTACCTCCTACTCTGTGGTAATACGCTTCGCCGCCGGTGCTGCCAGTGCCGGCGGCAAGCGCCGGACGGCAGGCTGTCCCGGTTCAGGCACACACGCCGGCAATCAGCTTGGCAAGCAAGGCTGTGCGCGGCGTGATGCTGTCCAGTTCAATGTATTCGTCAGGGCTGTGGTCCAGCCCGCCGATAGGACCTAAGCCGTCCAGAACCGGGATCCCTTCCGCGGCCACAAAGCTGGCGTCGGAAGCGCCGCCGGTGCTGGCGCCTTTGACGGTAAAGCCAAGCTCTTGTGCGGCAGCCTGCGCCAGCGCCTCCAGCCGTTCCACTGCCGGCGTGCGTTCCATGGCCGGCATGGCAGTGTCCAGTGTCACACTCAGGGTGGCAGTTGTGCCCGCCAATACAGGCTGCTGCAGCTGCATGCGGATGGCGTCGAGCAGCGGGGGAATATCTTCGTTGCGCCAGGCGCGCAGGTCGACATGGGCAAGTGCATGTTCGGCCACGACGTTGGGCTGCGTGCCGCCCTCGATGCGGCCGATGTTGACCGTCACGCCCGGGCGGAAGCCGTTGAGCTTGTCGATTTCGGCCAGGTGGCGGAGCAGGGCGACGATGGCGCTGCGGCCTTTCTCGGGCTCGACCCCGGCATGGGCGGCCTTGCCCTGCACCTCGATCGTGCACCAGACGGCCGTCTTGCGCGCGGTGACGATGTCGCCGTTGGCGCGGGCGGCCTCGAGCGTGAAGGCGACGTCCGACGTGCGCGCCGTGCTGCGGATCAGCGGAATTGAGCAGCGATCGTGGATTTCTTCGTCGCAAACGCAAAGAAAGTTGATGGCACCGTAACCGGTGAAGCCAAAATGGTCGAGTGCCTCGACCGCGTAGAGGCCGGCCAGCAGGCCTGCTTTCATGTCGCAGGTGCCGGGGCCCATGATCTTGTTGCCGTGAATGGACATCGGCCGTGCGGCGGCGGTGCCGACGGGAAAGACGGTGTCGGCGTGGCCGAGCAGCATGACGCGCTGCGTGCCTTCGCCCTTGCGCACGGCGAGCAGGTTGTCGCCGAGCACGGCCTGCCGTTCGCGCGTGCAGTCGAAGCCGAGGATCCCCAGGCGTGCCTGCAGCCAGTCCTGTACGGCGTCGACACCCGGCTTATTGAGGGTGCCCGCCTCGACAGCCGTCAAGGTGCGCAAGTCGGTGAGATAGCGCTGCTGCTGGGCAGACAGGTATTCCAGGAGTGCGGAAGCGGCAATGTTGTGCGCAGGCGATGTGTCCATGGTCACTATTGTAACGTCAGATGCGCCGATCCTCAACACCGCGGGGTCTCAGAGGTAGGGCCGCGTATTAACCGCGCTTAATTCTGACGTCAAAGCCTGTTAGGTATGGCCTTCATGTGCGCCGGACCTGCGCCGGCCTAGGTAAGGCAGATCTCGCTATTGAAAACGTACCGGCGGTATGGTACGGTATGCCAGCCTTCGGGCACATACGAAAATCCAAACGTTCGAGCAAAGCGACAGATATAAGAGGGGAACAGATCAATGACTTTGAAGCGCAACTTGCTGCTGGCCATACTCAGCGTGCTGGTCGCAGGGCTGGTCGTCGTGGCCTGCCAGCCGGCACAGACTCCCGGCGGACAAGCGCCCGCACCAAGTACCGCCGGCGAATCGGCGACGCCGCAGCCGCCAGCGGCAGGCGAAGCAGAAGCCGGCGCATCCCCGGAAGCATCCCCGGGGGCAAAGGCGACCGGTACGGAGGAGGCCTCGGCAGCAGCGCCCGGCGACGTGACAGGGGCCGGCGGCGAACTGGTGATCTACTCGGGGCGCAGCGAAAACCTGGTAGCGCCCTTGATTGAAGAGTTCGAGAAGGAGACCGGCATCAACGTCGAGGTGCGCTATGGCGGCACGGCTGAAATGGCGGCGACCATCCTCGAAGAAGGCGGCAACTCGCCGGCCGACGTCTTTTTTGCCCAGGATGCAGGCAGCCTGGGGGCGCTGGCGCAGGCTGGGCGCCTGGAGAAACTGCCGGATGAAGTCCTCAACAAGGTGGACGCCCGCTACCGCAGCCCCAACGGCGAATGGGTGGGTGCCAGCGGCCGCGCTCGTGTGCTGGTCTACAACACCGACCAACTGCAGGAAAGCGACCTGCCGGACAATGTCTTTGGCTTAACCGACCCCAAGTGGGCGAACCAGGTGGGCTGGGCGCCGACCAATGCCAGCTTTCAGGCCTTTGTATCGGCGATGCGCAAGCTGAACGGCGACGACGCCACGCGCCAGTGGCTGGAGGAGATGATCGCCAACGGTGTGCAGAGCTACGACAATAATGTCGCGATCGTCGAGGCCGTAGGCAAGGGTGAGATCCAGCTGGGCCTTTCAAATCACTATTACCTGTACCGGTTCCTCGAGGAACAGGGCGAGAGCTTCCCGGCGCGCAACTATCACTTCCCGGATGGCGGGGCGGATGCCCTGGTCAACGTGGCGGGCGCCGGCGTCGTCAACACCACGAACCAGGAAGAACTGGCGCTGCGCTTTGTCGACTTCCTGCTCTCCGACGAAGCACAGCAGTTCTTTGCCGACGAAACCGTCGAATACCCGCTGGTCACGGCCGACGTCAAGGTGAACCCGCTGCTCAAACCGCTGTCCGAACTGAACCCGCCGCAGATCGACCTGGGCGACCTGAGCGATCTGCAAGGGACGCTGGAGATGCTGCAGGATGTGGGGGCGCTGTAGTGAGAGGGTGAGGGGGTGAGAGGGTGACCTCACCCTCTCATTATTTGTTCATCTTTGGCTCCCCAATATCTTTGTCGCTGCCCCTCCGATGCGGTAGACTAAGTTAGTTATGGGAGTGCTGATCCAGATCCTGGCCACTTATGCACCGTATATCTACCTGGTCTGCGGGCTGGTGGCGCTGTATCAACTCTATCGCCTGACCCAGGTGCGCGCGGACCGGCGCCAGGCTGTGTTTTCCCTCGAGCGTGAGCGGGCCGTCCGCAGCCTGTACGGAATCTTTACGACTGCATTAATCCTCGTCGCCGTCATGGGCGTGACCTATTTTGCCAGCAGTACGCTGCCCAAGGCGGCTGCCGCTGAGCCTGTGGCGACCGAAGAACTCCCACCGGAATTTTCGCTGCAGATCGTGCCCACGAACACGCCGCTTCCGGTCACGCCGTCGGCTACGCCGACGGAGACGATCACGCCTTCGCCACCGCCACCGACTATCACTGTCACCGTCGATCCGACGATTGCGGCTTTGACGCCGCTGCCGCCGACGGCGACGCCGACGCCCCCAGCAGCCGCGCCGCCGCCTGTCGCAGCAGCAGCGGTTTGTGACGAACGCAGCAGCATTACTTCGCCGGGGAACGGCGCCACGGTCAGCGGCGTCTTTAGCCTGATCGGCACAGCGACACACGATGCCTTTAACTTCTATAAAGTAGAGTTCGCACCGGGCGCCAACGCCAGCAGCGGCTTTACCTATCTGGCCGATGGACGCGGGCCCGTCTTTGGCGGCACCCTGGCCAGCGTCGACACGCGTGGTTTTGGCAACGGTCCATGGACCTTCCAATTGACCGTGGTCGACCAGACCGGCAACTACCCGGAACCCTGCCGGGTCACGGTAAACGTGCAAAACTAGCTACAAGAGACATAGGCTGCGGACAAGCGTGAACTGGCAACAATTTAGCGACCGACTCCAGAATCTATCCCGCCGGGACAGGCGCCGGCTGTCAATGCTGGCAGCGGCTTTTGTCGCCCTCTTGTTCCTCGTGTTCGTCTGGATAGTAGGCTACCAGTTTGGCATGTCGCGTGGGCTGGCACAGGCGCAGGCGGCTGCCGCTACTGCCCAGGCCCACCTGATCGCCATGCAGGTGCCGACGGCGACGAATACGCCGACGCCGACGGCGACGAGTACGCCTGAGCCGACCGCTACCCCCACGTCGACCCCGACACCCACGGCGACGCCTGCCTCTGCCGCCGAATGGGCCGACCGCTACCTGGCCAATGCCCTCGACGGGCTGAACACACTTTCACTGCTTGACTTCACCCCCGAACGTGCGGGGGCGCTGGTGCAGACCCTGGCACAGGAGGCCGGCATGGCGTTTGTGCCGGTCAGCTATATGGAACTGTCGAGCGATCCGTGGGCGGCTTTTGTTTCGCCGCGCACGCCGGACGGCACACCCCTGCCAATGCTCTTCTGGCGTAACTCCAACGGCGGCAACGAGGTGCAGGGCCAGCTGTTGACCGGTCTCGTAACTGCGCTGGCGGATCCGCAGAGCGGATACGTGCCGCTGGCTGCGGGGCTAAGCCAAGGCGTGCTGCGCAGCGATCCACAGGGACGGTATGCTGCCCTGATGATCGAGCAGCCCACTGCGCGCGAGGACGTATCGGCCCTGCTGTTTGCGCAGCCACAGCCCGGCGCGCCCTTTGTGCTGATCTGGCGCAGCAGCGACGAACCAGCATGGACCTTCCGTGCCCAAGACAGCCAGGTCAGCCTGGCGGATGGCGAACGCTTCTTACCCGACGTGCGCATCGACGGCCCGCTGCCCGCCGACAGCCTGCTGCGCAAGCAGGCCGGCATTCCTGCCGTCTTTATCGAGCAGCCACAGTTTGCCGGCACCCGGTTTACGCGGTACGCTGGCAGCCCTCGTTGGCGTCTGACAACGATTCCAATGCGCCCGCCACGCTTAACGGCTATCGCCTGGCAGCCACGGAAGTGGCGGCCACGCCGTTGACGACCCTTGCCACCTTTCTCGACCTGATGGAGAAGGGCGAGGCAAACCGTGCCCAGGACCTCGTCACGCGCCTGGACCTGCTGAGCGAGGCAGCACGGCTCAACATGACAGCGCCCGGGGACTGGATGGCGGTATACGTCAACGACCAGGACCGTGAAATTCAGGATGAAGGCACTTCACTGCGCATCCGCTTCTTTGACAACGCCGACCGCAACCGCACCTATGAGGCGCTGTTCGAACAGTCTGGCGACGGCGGCCCCTATCGCATCAGCGAGCTAAAGACGGTCGTGCTGGCCTCTGCCGCCGGCCTGGTAACGCCTGCGCCGGCAAAACCGACGCCGACGCCGACCACCACATACACGCCAGAGGCCACTGCTCCGGCGGCGTCCGGGCAAACCAGCCAGACGCTGGGGCTAAGCACTGCCTTTAGTATCACCCTGCCGATGACTGACACCCTGGAAGGCGGGGACAACCTCAATCCCACGTTGGAACCAACGCCGACGGCGACGCCTACCTTTACGCCGACACCGACCGACACGCCGACGCTGACGGCGACCCCGACCGATACCCCGCCGCCGACCGATACGCCGACGCCGACGCCACCGCCCACGGAGACGCCGACGCCTACTCCCACCGAGAAGCCGCTGCCTATTCCACAGATCCCGGCAGATGCTCCGGTACCTGCCAATGGCTACATGCTGCTGACGGAAACCGGCCGCCTGCGCGGCGGGCCGGGCACCGACTACATTGTGGTGGCAGCACTGCAAAACGGTACTCTGGTCGACATCTTCGGCATTACCGAAGCCGGCGACTGGCTGCTGGTGCGGGCGGCTACGGTCGACGACGGCCGCAGCAACGTCCTTGGCTGGGTGTCGTCACAGCTAGTAGTACCTTATGCCGACCTTGGGGGCCGTACCACGCTATCGCGCCGACGGCACGTCTGTGGATGCGCCGCCGGCCGAATCCGGCGAGCAGGGCGCCAGTCTCGGCCAACTGCTGTCCAACCTGCCTTCGCCGACACCTACGGCGACAGCCCTGGTGACGCCGGTGATACGGCAGCCGGAAGTGCGGGATCTGGCGGCGGCCAGCGTACCGGGGCCGGAAGCCGGCGAGCAGATCGTGGCTGTTGCCGGCAGCGCCATTCCGCCTGACCCGCTGCAGCCGATCACAATGACCCTGCCAGACGGCAGCAGCACGCCGGTTCGAGTGCAGGACGCTCGGGTCGAGGTTTGGGGCGGTGTGTTTAACGACCCGCAGGGCGGTTGGGTGCCGGCGCCGGCCAGCTTGCTGTGGCCGGGCACGCGCGTGTATCTGCAAGCGACCCCCACGGATGGAGCAGGCGATGGCACGCTGGACGCCACCCGCGTGCGGATCGTGGGCGAGCCAAGTGCCGAGCGGGTCAAACAAGTAGACGTCGCCGAGGTGCGTGACTCTGTGGCTGCCAACTCGGCGGTGGCGCTCCTGGGCAGCCAGACGCAGCCGGGCCTCTACCTGCTCAACGGCGATCGCAAGGCGCAGCAGCTTTGGCAGTTTGAGAACAGCGCTGCCTGGGTCAATGGCGATCCCAACGCCGGGTTTATCCTGCGCGAGCCCCAGGCTGCGGGCGGCTTGTCGACCTTTACCTGGGTGCGCAATGATGGCACGGGACTCCAGTTCTTTGCACAGCCCTATCACACCGTGCAGGGCGTAGCCGGCGATGCGTACGGCGGCCTCTGGTGGATAGAAACCCCGCAGGCAACGATGGACCAGTGGCAGCTGTGGCACTATGACCCGGCAACTGCCACCGTTGCACTCCGGCTGCAGGCGACGGGCAAGCTCTTTACGGCGAATGACGAGAGCACGCGGCGCACCCCCATCCTCCGTGCCGTGCAGCCTGTCATTCCGGGTGACGTTTCTAACGTCATCCTGTATGTCGATACGGTAGATACGGAGCGGCAGACGCCCTATGCGGGGTTCTACCGCCTGGGGGTCCAGACTGACGGCAGCGGGACGGCGAAGGTGAGTGACGGCCCCAAACTGCTGTTGGGAGAAGGGCAGTACCGCGGCCCGCTGGTGGTCAGCCCAGACCTGACCCGGCTGGCGTATTTTGCCTACGATCCTGCGGTGCCAAGCCTCACGTCGGGGGGTGTTAAGCCGGCCAATCGGCTCAACCTGTTGACGCTGCCCGGGCGCGGCGAAAGCGCTGCCCAGCCTGTCTACAAGACCGAGACGCGTTTTGAGTTCCTCTCACCTGATGTGACCTGGCTGGCGAATGACCAGCTGCTGGCGGCGCGCGGCCGGTTTGCGGCCGGCGGCACGGACCTCGACCAGTTTGGCATCGTGCAGGTGCAGCTTCCGCCGGCAGATGCATCTGCGGATGGTACGGCGAACGGCACGGGGAACGGCGCCATCGCGGCCAACTCGTACCTGCTGCCGCGCCAGCAGTCGCTCGTTGATTTCGCCGCCTGCCTGGACGGCACGGCGCTCTTACTTACGCGCGATCTGGACGGCGGCCAAGCGCTGGCGCGCTGGCAGGGCGGCGGCCAGAGCTACCCGCTGTTTGGCCTGCCATCGCAGCTCGACCGCACCCAGCTGTGCTGGCAGACAGCCGGGCAGCCGGGCGCCGGACAAGAGTAGGCTGGCGGAGGCGCCGTGCCACCGATTGCCCCGGGCCTGCCGGGCGGGCTCACGTACTTTGCCAGCTGGCGCGACCTTGCACTGGCATTGGGCGGCCTGCTGGCCATCACCTTCCTGATCATCTGGTGGCGGCAGCAGACGCGGCACTGGCACCGCATCGTGTTGGGCACCTTTTTGCTGGCTTTCGCCCTCGGTTTTGCCAGCATCTACCTTTTTGAGGTGCCGCCCCACATCGCAGGCTGCCCGGAAGGCTGCAACGGGTGGCGCGGCTATCCGCTGCCGGTGGCGCGCATTACGCAGGAAGGGCAGACGCAGATCGGTCTAGCGGACTTCGCGCTCAACTTGCTGCTGTTGTGGACGCTGGTGCTGCTGGGGGCACTGCTGGCCCGCGTTGTGACGTCGGCAGTCGGTTGGGAGGAACGCAGCCGGCGCAGCCGGGCGATCATCCTACTGGTGCTGTTTGCGGCCCCTTGGGCCTACCTGCCGCGGTTCCTGGACCCGCCGCAGCCGGCCACGAACGGCGAGGAACTGCGGCTGGTCAACAACGCACGCCGCGCGGCTGAGTCCACCTATGGCATTACCGGGCTGTGGGTGCAGCGCCTGGCCCTCGAGGACGTACGTCTGCTGAGCCCCAATCCGCTGTCCGAGAGCGAACCCATTCTGGCCGGCGTGCGCAGCCAGGTTTGCCTGCGCGGCTACACGTACTTCTATCTACCCTGGCGCCGCTATCGCGTCGATCTGGAGCCGACCGGTGTCACTGCGTTGGACCTGGTCGAGGTGCCGCTGGACGGCTCCTGCTGGCAGGAAGTAGCGCGTTAGGCCGTTTTTGGCTGTTTCAGGTAGGGTCGCCGGGGCTGGGTTGGCCGTCCTCTGGCTGCCCAGGATTGGGCTGCTTGGGCACGCGCACGGCATGGATGCCTGCCACGACCTCGGTTGTTTCAAAGGTGGTGAGGTGGCTCAGGTCGCGAAGGCTAGCCGCAATCTCGTCGAGTGCAGCCTTGCCCATCTGTGCTTGTGTGGGAGTGAGGGATTTGCCCTGTTCGGCCAGGTGCAGGAGGAACTGCATCACCTGCAGCCGGTTTAAGACTACGTCGTTGACGGTGACCATTGTCTGGCGGAGCGTTTCCAGCCGAATGTTCGCCTGGCGCAGGTCCTCCATGTGCTTGAGGGTTCGCAGCAGGTAGACGGTGCCGAGCCCTACAAACACGAGCAGGGCCATGTTGACGACCTCGGCGGCTAGCGGATAGCGGGGTTGGGGGGTAACTAGATAGGCCACCAGATACCCGATGGGCAGGAAGAGCACGAGCGTGATGCCCAACTGCCAGGCAGCGAACTGCGTTGCGAAGGCGATCAGGATGACGTAGACGACCGAGTATTCGATGTAAGAAGGCGACGCAGAGTCGAGGACAAGCACGATGATGGCGAGCAGGCAGATGGCGACGCCGGTTGCCAGGCGGTGACGTGTAAGCCAGGCGCCTGCGCGGCCCAGGATCTCTTGCAGGCGTGCAGAGCGAAGCGGACGATTCATATCAGGTAAGTCCCACGCTCAACGAAGTGAGCCTGCCATAGTTATCCGACATATTACACAAATTGTCCATTTGGGCCCGTGCTGGTTATAGCAGAGCGCGTGGAATCCGCTCGCGCCACTGCCGGGCATAGAAGGGGCTGCCGTCCAGGCCGACACGCAGGTCAAGGTCAAAGTCGAAGTCGTACTGCGTGCTGCGGATTGACCCCGTGGCCGTCACCTCGACCTCTGTGCCGTCCATTTCCAGGCGGTAGACGACCCGGTTGTCCAGAACGACGCGTGCGGGTTCATGTTCCCAGGCCGTCATGTCCAGCTCTTCTTGGGTGAATAGGACGATAGGCCCGGGCACGTGCGTTACGTTGCCGTCGGCCACACGCACGGTGACAGAACCCTGCATCCGGTCGATGACGATCTCCCAACGCGGTTCTACACTGTCGTCGCTGCCGACCACCTCCAGCACCGGGGGATCGTGCTTCAGGCGAGCTTGGTCACACGTGCCAGTGCCGGGGAACACGCGCGGCAGTTCCAGGCGCGAGGGATAGGCGCCGCCGCAGTGCAGGTAGTTCTTACTCGGGAACGGCGACGGCCAAACGATCGGCCAGAGTGCGCTGGCGATGCTGATGCGGATCCTGTGACCTGGCAAAAAGCGATAACCCGTTGCCTTGAGCGGCACGCGCACGGTGTAGACAACGCCGGGTTCCAGCGCTTGCGGTGCGCCGGTACCCTTGTGCTGGGTGAGATTGAGCACGCCGGTGCTGACAAGTGAGGATGCACCGTCAGGTGCCACATCGGCCAGGCGCACTGCAACATGCGCCACAGGTGAGGTGCAGCGCAGGTGCAGGATGGCCGCAGGCTGGCCGAGCACGTCGTAGGGTTCGGCCAGTACCTCCGACGTATAGGCGAGCGCCAGCGCTTCGTCGGGCCGCAGGTCGCCCGCCAGCCCATTGGGGCCCATGCCGCCGCCAAAGCAGAGGTTGCCGGCAGTACCCCACGTCGGCCGGTGCGGATATGCGGCGACGTGCTCCTGGTCGCAGGGATCAGTGCTCAGCCGGTCGCCCGACAAGTAGAATGTCGCCACTGCCATGTTATCGAGGGGATAGTCGGGGGCGGCGCACCACTCCCCATTCTGCGTGTCCGGAAAAGTGGTAGGCGGCGTGTAGTGGCGGCGAAAGTAGGTAAAGCGCGGCTCGTCCATGATGCCGTTGGCCTCGCCCTTGAGCCAGCAGTCGAAGAAGCGCAGCAGTTCGTGCAGCCAGTCGATATTGGGGCCGGGATAGGCGTAGTCGGGCATGGCGTGTACCCAGTTACCGATCAGTGCCTTGCGCGGCGCCGAGGTGCAGCGTTCGTGCATCCGCAGCACGGCGTTGGTATAGCCGTCGTTCCAGCCGCCCACGTGATAGATGGCGCAGGTGATGCGGTCGTAATCGGGCGCAAGCGAGCCGCGGCGCCAGTAGGGGCCGTCGTGCTGGTGGCGCAGCCACTGCAGTGTCCATGGTGGCGTCTGTTCGAGCCGCTGCCGCCACTCTGCCTGCCAGCCCGGGCCGGCATAGGTGGGGCGCGGGGGCAGCGCGTTCATCGCTACCTGGCTGACCGCATACTGGGCCATTTCGCTGGCCGTCTTGCAGCCGCCAAGGTAGTGAACGTCGTCGGTGTAGCGGTCGTCGGTGGCGTAGACGGGGAAGATCGCCTTGAGCGCCGGCGGCCGCAGCTTCGCGACCTGGATGGCCGTAAAGCCGCCATAGCTGACACCCCACATGCCGACGCTGCCGCTGCACCAGGTTTGACCTGCCAGCCAGGCGACGGCATCGCAGCCGTCCAGCGTCTCCTCCTCGGTGTATTCGTCGTATGCGACGCCCTGGCTGCTGCCTGTGCCGCGGATGTCGAGCCGGCAGCAGCCGTAGCCGTGGCGTGCCAACCAGGTCATGCGGCCATAGTCGGTGTTGTAACGCCAGTCGTCCTTGCGGTAGGGGATCATCTCCAGGATCGCCGCAAAGCGTTCACCGGGTGCCTTGGCAACCGGGAGGAACAGGTTCGCCGACAGCTGCACGCCGTCGCGGACAGGAATGCGAACGTCGTGGAGGATTTGGACGTCATACATGTGAAATGCTCCATATCTTGGTAGCCCAGGCAGGCGCAATCCGGCGACTTGAAGCCGCTGCGAGGCGGTGCTATTATAGCCGCAGCGCACACTCGACTGAAAGGGATACATGCGAAACGGCACAAGTCGGGATAACCGGACACGTAACCGGCGCCAATTGCCGCCTGAGGAGCAGGCAGTATGCGGCGTGACTACGAAGTGATCGTGCTCGGGCTTGGCGGCCTCGGCAGCGGCGCAGCCTACTGGCTGGCGCGGCAGGGTGCCAAAGTGCTGGGCATCGAGCAGTTTGAGTTGGGCCACGTGCGTGGCGCGTTGCACGACCACTCGCGTATCATCCGGCTCTCGTACCATACGCCCTTCTACGTGGCCCTGGCCAAGCAGGCGTATGCGGCTTGGGCGGCGGTCGAGGCGGATGCCGGCGAACAGCTGATACTGCGCACGGGTGGGCTGGATCTGGAGCCTGCCAACGCCGCCATCTCGCTCGACGGCTATGCCGCCAGCCTTGCTGCCGAGGCGGTGCCTTTTGAATGGCTGGACGCCCCCGAGATCATGCGCCGCTGGCCGCAGTTTTCCCTGACGCCCCACGTGCGCGGGCTGTTCCAAGCCCAAAGCGGGATCGCCCCGGCGGCACGCGGCACCGCCACGCACCAGCAGCTGGCGCGCGCCCACGGTGCCGTGCTGCTCGACCAGACGCCCGTGCGCAGCATCCGTGATGCCGGCGGCGAAGTCACAGTGCACACCGACGGCGGGACCTTTCGCTGCGGGCGCCTTATCATCACCGCCGACGCGTGGACCAACGACATTCTGCAGCACCTGGACGTCCAGCTGCCGTTGACAATCACGCAGGAGCAGGTGACCTACTTTGCCTCGCCGCGCTATGGCGACTATGCGCCCGACCGCTTCCCGGTCTGGATTTGGATGGACGAGCCCTGCTTTTACGGCTTTCCCATCTACGGCGAACCCGCCGTCAAGGTGGCGCAGGACGTAGGGGCGGAGTACGGCCACCGCCGTGAGCCGGCTGCCTGGCGCGGGCTTGCCGGCTTTGGCCCGCCGTAGATGCCGACCTGGCCCCATTTGCGATGGACCCGCGCGATCCTGCTGGAGAAGAACCCCGCGCGCTCGTTCCTGATTTGATCCAAGAGAGAAGGAAAGGATAAACGTATGAACGGAATTCTACGCACCTCGCCTCGTCCCTATACTCGGCTCCTGACGCTGCTCGCCAGCGTGCTGGTAACCAGTGCGCTGCTCTTTGTGCTGGCAGGCTGCGGCGGGCAGGCGGCGCCGGCAGGAGGTGCAGCGGGCGCCCAGGAAGGTGCGGCAGCTGCTGCGGCACCGGCCGGCGCGGCGGTTGTGCGCATCGGCCAAGGCGGCGCCCCGGACTCGCTAAATCCGGGCGTGGCCGTGCTGGCAGAGGCGTACACGCTCTTCGAACTGGTCTACGACTCCATGTTCCAGCTGCAGCTGGACGGCTCCTATACGCCGGAACTGGCCGAGAGCTACACGGTGTCAGACGATGGCAAGGTGTGGACCTTCAAGATTCGCGAAGGGGTCAAGTTCCACGACGGCACGCCGCTTACTGCTGAGGACATTGCTTTCAGCTACAACTTGTACAAGAACCACACGGATTTCCCGTTCCTCAACACCTACACGGGTTTCTTCGACACGATCGAGGCACCGGATCCCAATACGGTGGTGATCAACCTCACCGAGGCGATCCCCAACATGGAAAGCCAACTGATCTACCTCTACGTACTGCCCAAGCACATCTGGGAAGCGCACGCCGAGAAGGCGGCCGATTTCGAGAACCTGGAGATGGTGGGGAGCGGGCCTTTTAAGCTGGCCGAATACCAGCCCAACCAGTTCGCACGCCTGGAAGCCGTCAAGGACCACTTTCTGTACCCGCCCAAAATTGACGGCGCCGTCATCCAGACCTTCTCCAACCAGGACAGCCTGGTCCAGGCGCTGAAGACGGGCCAGGTGGATATGATCACCGAGATGCCCGCGACGGCGGTGCCGGGCCTGCGCAATGCCGAAAACATCGAGCTCGTGACCGGCCCGCCGGCAGCACCTACCGTAAACGATATCATCTTCAACCAGGTGGCGCCTGAGAACTGCCCGCCTGACGACGGTGTCTGCAAGGGGCATCCTGCACTGCGCGACCGCAACGTGCGCCTGGCGCTGGCACATGCGACCGATAAGAAGAAGATCATTGAACTGCTGCTGCTCGGCCTGGGCACGCCAGGGTTGACGCTGATCCCTGACAGCCTGGGCGTCTGGTACAACAGCTCGCTGCAGGACTATGCCTACGACGTCGCCAAGGCCAACCAGATCCTGGACGACGCCGGATACAAGGACAGCAACGGTGACGGCATCCGCGATATGCCCGACGGCTCGCAGCCGCTGACATTCCGGATGTACTATCCGAGCGACAGCGCCACGGCCCCACGCATGGCGGAACTTCTCAGCGACCAGTGGAAACAGATAGGAGTCGGCACCGAGATCCAGACGCTGGATCCCGATGCGCTGACCGCCACCTGCTGCCCGGCCTTTGATTTTGACGTCATCCTGTGGGGTTGGGGCTCCGATCCGGACCCGAACGCCCTGCTCAGCGTGATGACGACGGCGGGCATCCCGACCGGCAACAACGAAACCGGCTATTCCAACCCAGCTTTCGACGATCTGTTCGTACAGCAGGGCAAAGAACTCGACAAGGACAAGCGCAAGGAGATGGTGTGGGAGCTGCAAAAGATCGTGTTTGACGACGTGGTCTATATCATCCCCTTCTACAGCCTCAACGTGCAGGCCTATCGTACGGACCGCTTCCAGGGCTGGATCACGGACGCCGGCAAGTTGGAACTGTCGGATCTCACATCGCTAACCGTCATCGAACCAGTCCAGTAAGCAGGTGAGACACTATGAGCAACTTTACCCCTTCCAAGTATCCGGATCCTGCCATCGAAAGTGTCGACAGCCGTTTCGACGACTACAAGCTGGGCAATGCGGGGCTCGAGCAGCTGTGGACAGGTGCGCGCTGGGCGGAAGGCCCCGTCTGGTTTGGCGACCACCACTGCCTGATCTTTAGCGACATACCCAACGACCGCTTGCTGCGCTGGGACGAGGCTACGGGCGCGATCAGCGTCTTTCGCAGCCCCTCGCACTTCAGCAACGGCAACACGCGCGACCGCCAGGGCCGGCTCGTCACCTGCGAGCACCAGGCACGGCGGGTCACGCGCACCGAGCACGACGGCCGGATCACCGTGCTGGCCGACAGCTACGAGGGCAAGCGGCTCAATGCGCCCAACGACGTGGTCGTGACGCAGGACGGCACTGTCTGGTTCACCGACCCCGGCTACGGCATCCTCTTTGATTACGAAGGGGGCAAGGCCGAGTTCGAGCTGCCGACCCGCGTCTACCGGATCGACCCGCAGAGCGGCAAGCTGAGTGTGGCGGTCGACGACTTTGAGCGGCCCAATGGTCTCTGCTTCTCGCCCGAAGAATCACGTCTGTACATCGTAGATTCGGGCGGGCCGCAGCACATCCGCTGCTTTGACGTGGCGGACGGGCGGCTCACGAATGGTCGTGTGTTTGTCAAGCCCTCGTCCGGCACGGCGGACGGCATCCGCTGTGATGTCGACGGCAACGTCTGGGCCGCGCTCGCCTGGGCGGTAGACGACGACCTCGGCGTCGCCTGTTTCGCCCCCGACGGGTCCCAGATCGGCAAGATTCACCTGCCCGAGATGTGTTCCAATCTCTGCTTTGGCGGCCTGCGCAAAAACCGGTTGTTCATCACCGGCGGCACGGCGTTGTATGCGGTGTATGTGATACGCGCGGCGTGTAGGCGCGCGCGCATATGTCCCGGATCCGCAGCGAACGCTCGTTCGCCGGCCCGACATCAGCTCCAACTAACCGGCAGCGCCGTCAGGCCGCGCAGCAGGAAGTTGTCGCGATAGGTTACCTTGTCTGCGGCAAGGCGCAGCGTGGGCAGGCGGCGGGCCAGGGTGCTAAAGGCAATCTCGCCTTCCAGGCGGGCCAGGGGGGCGCCGAGGCAGTAGTGGATGCCGCCGCCAAAGGAGAGGTGGCGGCTGTCGCCGCGGCTCAGGTCCAGTTGGTCAGGGTTGGGGAATCGTGCCGGATCGCGGTTGGCTGCGCCGAGGAGGAAGGCAACTTCCTGGCCGCGGCGGATGGTGTGGCCGCCATAGTCAAGCGCTTCGTGCGCAATGCGTGTGGTCATCTGCACCGGGCTGTCGTAGCGCAGCAGTTCCTCGACGGCTGCCGGCAGCCAATGCTGGATTTGCCACGAGCGCCTGCCATTGGTCGGGATGGCGCAGCAGTGCCAGCGTGCCGTTGCCGATCAGGTTGACGGTGGTTTCGTGGCCGGCGATCAGCAGCAGGGCGCAGGTGCCGAACAGCTCAGATTTGGTTAACTTGTCTCCCTCCGACTCAAGGCTCACGAGCGCCGAGATCAGGTCGTTTTGCGGCCGGGCGCGGCGCTCGGCCAGCAGACCGTCGAGGTATTCTGCCAGCGCTTCCGCTGCCGCGGCTGCGCGGTCGTAAACAGCTGCCTCATCGGTCAGGTCCAGCGAGCGGGCGATGGCATCCGACCAGCCGTGGAACTGGACATAATCTTCGCGTGGGACACCAAGCAGGGCGCAGATCACGGACACCGGCAGAGGGTAGGCAAAGGCAGCCATCAGGTCCAGCGTGCCGCCGTCACGTGCCTGCTGCTCGGCTCCATCGAGCAGGTCGTCCGTCAACTGCTGGATCGAGGCGCGCAGTTGGGCGACCATGCGCGGGGTGAAAGCCTTGTGAACGAGTGAACGCAGCCGGGTATGGTCCGGCGGATCCATCAGCAGCAGCCAGTTGCCCATCATGTCAAAGAGCGGCTTCTGGTGTTCGGGCGGCGGGATGGGCTCGCCCAGGCCTTTGCGCATCAGGCGATCGTCGCGCAGCAGGCCGGCGCAGTCGTCATAGCGGCTTAGAAACAGCATGCCCCAGGCGTCCCACTCAAAGATAGGTGCATAGGTCTGTAGTTGGGCATAGAACGGGTAGGGGTCAGCCCGGAATTCCGGCATACGCGGGTCAAAACGCATCGGTGCCTCCTCGGCAGCAGGATTTTTGAGCATCGAGGCGGATTGTACACCCTAGAAGAGAAATGTACGGTAGTGAGCCATAGCGTTTTGGTTTACTGCGGGTGATGAATCACCGACCGCCCATTAATTTGGCCCACGTAATATGCATCGCCTCGCAGCGCCTCGAACTCGATTGCGTCGCCCGGCCGGTGGCTGCGGATGATATCACAGTAGTCGCTCATGGTTCCGTCGGATGCCAGCCCGAGGCCTTCCAGACGGTAAATGACATCGCCAGGCTGCAGACCGGCCTGGTCGGCCGGCGAACCAGACTTGACCGCGACTACCCAGATTCCATACCAGTCGTCGTTCTCGGCAAACGCAAGGCCGTTGATGCCGATGGAATCCACATCCTGACCCGCTGCAAGCTGTTTCACCAAGGGCATGGCAAGATCCTTGCTGACGGCAAAGAACAATTGGTCTTCGTCGTTGCCGGCGAAGTTGATGCCTGCCACGCGTCCCGACCGGTTGAGTAAGGGACCGCCGGAGTTGCCGGGGTGCAGTTCGGCTGTGTGGCGCACGACCTGGTCGACCGAGGCCCAGTCACTGTCGCCGCCGCTTTCGGCATCCTCCACGCGGCCCTTGGTTTCGTCGTAGTCGCCGTGCGGATAGCCGGCGGCATAGACTACCTCCGAGTACACGACAGGGGTGTCCTGCCACAGCAGGTACGGAAAGCCGCTGCCGCGGATGTCGAGCACCGCCAGGTCGTCACATTCGGAAACGCCCAGCAGCACGGCGTTGTGCGGCTCGCTCTCGCCGTAGAGATACACCTCGAACAGGTTGCCGCCGTTGGCCACGTGGGCGTTGGTCACGACGATCCCTTCGGGATCAATGATAAAGCCCGACCCGGCACCAACTTCGACCGAAGGCTCCGGCTCGTCATACCCCCATGCCGCGCCGACCGACACGATGTGGACGACGGCTTCTCGCACGTGGCGGAGCGAGGTAACAGGATCGCCTCCCCCCTCTTGTGCGGCTGCAGGGTGTGGGGCAAGGACGGCGACTGACAGCGCTAGGAAGAGCGACAGCCCGAGAAACTGCTTGCAAGCGAACATCATTGGCACTCCATTGGGATACACAACCCCCGCGGGGGCGGGTAAGCTGGCCACGTCTAGCGCGTAGTCGATCCGGGCAGCGTCCAAGCCGTAGACACAAGAAGAGGGTGCAGACTTGCGCCTGCACCCTCTATCATACTCCGAATGAGGCCCGTCGTACCTCCGGTAAACCTCTATACTTTTTCGTGTCTACCGGAGAGCCGCACGTAGGCGTGCGAACCCAACATAGGGCATCAGCCGGTGACGAGGAGGACGACAACGGTCGTCAGTAACAGCGCGAGCAGCAGCAGCGGCACGTTGCTCTGGCCCTCTTCCTGAACCGGGGGCGCCGGCATCACGACCAGCGCCGGCTGTGCCGGCGGGTCCTTTGCCGGGTTGGGTGCCAGGAACAGGACGATGAGCAAGAAGACAAACAAGGCGCCTGCCAATTCAAGAGTCATAATGCGGGGTCTCCTTTCTTAAACTAGCTTGGTGAGCGTGCGCCGACAACCATAGCCTAGCAGTCTCAGTATAGGGTGTAAATCCCTCGGAGCGCTGCCGCCTATAGCACCTTTGCGCCGTGATCTAGTTAACGATCTGGCAGAACTCACTATGAGCCATGGCCCATTTGGGCCATATAAAGATACAAAACGGGTGAGTGACAGAATCCGCAGAACACTGTATGATGCGGGCCATAAAGACCCCTATTTGTGGAGATTGGTATGCATGCGTTCCGCTCGCTCAACACTCTCTACTGCGATACCGTTGCCCGCGGCCGTGATGTCTGGCTGTCTATTCAGCTAATCCCCCGAGGCAACGATGCTTTGCTGGCCGTTTTTGCCGGCCTACGCGTGCTTGCCGTTATCGCTATCGCCTTTCGCCTTGAATTTGGCACGCACGTCTCCACCGTGTCCCCTGCCTTCGCTTTCACCGAAACTATCTTTCTGGTGCTCGCACTGGTATATGCTTTTGCCATGCTGTTTGTGCTTTTGCGGGACCAGGAGTTCTTCTTCAGCCATGACCTCAAGCTGATCCAGGTAATCGGCGATGTGCTGGTCTACAGCGGTGCCTACTACTTTGCACAGGACCCCCACTCAGACATTTACTTCCTCAACGTGATGCCGCTGCTGATCGCAATCGAGTACTTCTCTTTTTCGTTTGCACTCTTGATCGTCATCTTTACGTCGGTACTGCACGTGGCGGTTACCCTGCTGATTCCGGCCGAGAATGGCATACTACGCTGGTTCGGCCATGACTTCCTGCCGCGTACCTTCATCATCGGCCTGCTGGGCGCCTCCTACCTGATCCACCGCCGCCTGCGCCCGCTCTCTGATGCCACCCTCGAGCGGGAGCGCGCCCAACTGGTAGCCGAGCTGCATCAGATCGGCGCCCAGCTGCCGCCGACCGCCGTTCCCACAGCTGAGAACTTTGAGCGCGACCTGCGCGCCTATCTCGACAAGATCGACTGGTATCGGCGTATGCTGATGCACGAGGCAAACGGCCGCGTGGAGCAGTTGAGCCCCTACCTGTTTGATATCCAGCGTACGCTTTCGCCGCAAATTTTTGCCGATCCTGCACACATGCGTGACGCGGTCTGTTCGGCGATCGATGGGCTGGCGCGTGCTGTCGGCGGCAGCGGCGCGACCCTGCGGGTAGCCGAGGTGACCAGGGATGGCGCCAGCGTGCTTGGGATCTACCACGCCACAGGCTGTGCCGCCACCGTGCTGGCCGAGGACCCGGCGTTCGGCCAGCTCGCACTGACTGACGACACGATCGTGGTCGAAGCGTACCGCACGGGCTTGATTCAGAAGTGGGTAGCCGGCAGCCCAAGCAGACGGAGCGGCAAGGCACCCTTCCGCACGCGCACGTTCGTGGACCAATGCGGCCCGCAAGCGGCGATTGCCATTCCCCTGATGGTGGGCGCACAGAATGGCGTCGCCGCATTCTATCGCACCACAGCGCGCGAGTTTACGCCGGTCGATCAAGCGCTGCTGCTCTCCGTACTCGATTACATGTCGGTGTCGCTTGTGGCGGGGCTCAAGATTCAGTCGGCCACGCAGCTCTCGGCGCGACGTGAGCAGCAGTTGGCGCTGGTGCGTGAATTTGCCAACCAGCTGCCGACCTGTCCGAATGAGGCCGCCATGCTTGCCTATGTAGTCGAACAGCTGGTGGCTGCGTTTGGAGCCGAGGCAGCGAGTGTCCTGCTGTTCCAGGGCGAAGAACTGCTGCGTGCAGCGGACGCCGGGCTGCCTGCCGGCTGGTTTCCCGAGGAGCGCTATGTGCCCGGCCAGAGCATCACGGGCGAGGCATTTGTCGACAACAGCCCGTACGTGGTCGAAAACCGCGCTCGCCGCCAGCGCGCGTATCCCACCGGACTACCGGGTGCGTTACGAAGCAGTGCTGCCTTCGGGCGCAGTCCGTCACATCCTCGCCGCCCGCTTGCAGACGCAGAGCCGCACAATCGGCGTGCTGCGGCTGATTAACCGTCTTGACGGCCCGGCAGTCGTAAACGAGGCCGGCTTTGACGGCGAGCAGGCCACGCTGTTGGTGACGTTGGCGTCCCTGGTGGCGATGGCGCTCGAATCGCGGCGCCGCCTCGACCGGCAGGAGGTACTTGTCAAGCTCGCACACAACTCCAATCGGCGGGTGCTGGCACCGCAGCGCGTGGTTCCCGACTATGTCAAGGATGTGTGCGAAGAGATCTGTACGGCGGCGTGTAAGGCACTGAACTCGCAGCAGGCGGGGGTGATTCTCCTGGAACCGGACGGTGGCCAGGCTTCGAGCAGCTTGGTTACGGATGGCCTCTTTGGCGCGGGCGTGAACGGAGGCGATCCGGGCTTTTCTCCCAACGAGGGAGTGATGGCCGCCCAGGTGCAGCGCGCCTTTACGGTTACGGGCGATATCGAGTACCGTCCTGTCAATACGCTCCAGTTCCCCTGGATCGACCTGCGGCGTGTCACCGCCGTGACGGAGCTGCGCGGATCGCTCAAGCCGCTGGCTGTGGTCGACGCGCAGAGCAGCCCTGGCGTAGAGGGGCTGCGCCATCTCTTTGCGCTGCAGGGTGTGGTCTCTGCCCTGCTCGTCCCACTGCTGGTCAACGGCGAGATGATGGGTATCCTCAGTGTCGAGTCCTTGGGGCAGCGCCGTCCGTTTGCGGGCGACGACGTTGAGGTCGCAAACCTGATCGGTGCGCTTGGTGCACCTGCGATTGCAGCGGCTCGCAAGCTGGCCGACGAACGCCGTGTGAGCCGCGAAGAGGAACGGGCGCGCATCCGCCACGACCTGCACAACTTGCGCGGTATCATGAACTCGACGATCGTCGTGGACCTGCAGCTGATGGAGGACATGCTTGACCGCGGGGAGTACGAGGCGCTGACCGGCGCGTTCCGCGTGGTGCGCAATCAGCTAAGCTTCATGCACAACCAGTTCGGCATTTTGATGCTTGACCTGCACGACCCCGTTCTTTACGAAGAGGGGCTGATTGCCGCAATTGACAACTACATTGCGCAAAGCCCCAGCCTCTCACGGCGCGTCAGCTTCACGACCGCAGGGCCGGAATACTCACGCCACCTGAGCTTGCAGGTCCAACACGTAGTCTACCGGATCGCCCAGGAGGCGATTACCAATGCCTGTAACCACGGGATCGCCGGCGTAACCGATGGACACGTGGCGGTGTACCTGGCCTGCTGCGAGTCAAGCCTCGAACTGGAGGTAAAAGACAACGGCCGTGGCTTTGATCCGGCTCAGCCCCAGCAAGGATCATTGGGCTTGAACATCATGCAGCAGTGGGCGGCAGACATGCTCTATAAGGCCGACCTGGTGATCGATAGCGCGGTGGGCATGGGCACACGCGTCCACCTCTGTGTCGACCTCGCGCAGGACCAGTTTGAGAACGCGAGGAGTTAAGCTTCGCTCATGTTGGGAGAGGTTATGGCAAACGAGAGGAATACCGTGCCGCAGCTCACACATATTCGTGTATTGATTGCGGACGACAAAGAACTGGATCGAGAGGGTGTGAAGGCGCTGTTACATAATCAGCCGGACATCGAGATCGTTGGTACGGCCGATTCGCCGACGAGCGTGGCACCACTGGTTCGCCAGTATCATCCTGACGTGATCCTGTTGGACCTGCATTGGCACGGCAACCGCCGCGCCGGAGAGCAGATCATTCATGACGTGCGAGGCGTTTCGCACACCGTCCGCATCATCGCCCACAGCCAGTATCCTGAGCTGGTCGAGGCTGCCGCCGAGGCAGGTGCAGATGTGGCTGTGACGAAGACCTATGACCGCGGCCAACTGGTCAGCCTGATCCGTGGCGCGGTTGGCCAGGTCCCGCAGCAACATCCCGCGGTGGTTGAGGAGGACCGCACGCTGTCGGAGCGCGAGCTGCAGGTGCTGGCTTGTATTGCCGAAGGTGATACCGACCGTGCTATTGCCGCAAAGCTCAACATTGCCACTAATACCGTCAAGCGGCACGTCGCTAACATCTTTTACAAGTTGGACGCGCAGAGCCGCGCCGAGGCCGTCAACCGGGCGCACTACAAGGGGCTGCTGTAGGCAAAAAGAGCGGGGAGTTCGGCTACTCCTGCCGCACTGCCATCAGCGCCAGCGCTGCGTAGGCTGTGGCGGCCGTGGTCGTGGTGCCGGTGGGACCTTCAGCGGTGTACTCGGCCGTGAAGCCGCCGGAAGGCGCTTGAAGCGCTAACAGGGCGTCGATCAGGCCCCTATCGACCGGCACGCCGATGCGGGCACCGGCAAAGATCCTGAGCGCAAGATCGCGCGTCAGGTAGCGGTCAGAAGACTGCGGCTGCAAACATCCCACCTGGTCAAACTTGCCCAGCGCTTGCGCATAACGGCGCTGCGCCTCATTCTTGTCGCCTGCATTCCACGCCTGGAGTGCGCCGACAAGATCGAGAAAGCAGTCACTCTCCCAATCGGCGATGACTTCGCCTCCGCTGTATGACTCTTCCCATATCCCCGGCTGGATTTCTTGCTGCACTGCCGTATGCGGCGGCCAGGGTATGGCTTCGCTATGCATTGCCTCGATAAGCCCGTGCTCTGCCGGCGGCAGGGCCGCCAGGGCGGTGCGGAGCTTTGTCGCAGCTTCGGGGGCATGGGCCGTATCAAAGGCCCACAGCGCAAGCTTGTTGTCGGGAGCTAACCAGTACTGCGCCGCGCCTGCGCCGGCCGCAGCATGCAGCAGGCCCGTATCGTCTACCTGGCGTGCCAGGTAAGACAGTGATCGCCCCAAATAGGGCTGGAATGCTGCCAACGGTTCGGCCGGTGCTGCCTGTTGGGCGGTGCAGCTTGCCAGAGACACTGCTAGCAATGCCATTAAGAGGATGGCACAAATTCGTAGTCGCAATCGAACACTAGCCTATATTCTGAGAACTGTCACTCGTTTCGCCGCCTATTGCGCCGGCAGCCACTCTCGGATCGTCCTCACTAAATCCTTGAGGAGAAACGGCTTGGCAATGTAGGCGCTGGCGCCGGCGGCAAGACAGAGCTCGCGGTCGCCGGGCATGGCGAGGGCCGTGAGCGCCAGGATGGGCGTCTCGGCGAAACGCGGGTTTGCGCGTAAGCGGCGCGTTGCTTCGACACCACTGATTTTGGGCATCTGGATATCCATCAGGATGAGATCGGGGCCCACTTCCTCGGCCCGCTCGAGCGCCTGCTCGCCATCCGCCGCAAAATATAGATCATAGCCGACGGCTGTAAGGTAATCCTCCAGCGCCAGCGCATTCATTTCGTTATCATCGGCGACCAAGATCTTTGGCTTGGCGCCTGGGGGATCCTGCTCCGCGGCGGCTGCCGGCTGCTCATCTGGCGGTGAGGCATATGGTCCGGCGTTGTCGACAGGCTCCGCGTAGTGAACTGTCTCACGAGTTGCCAATTCATCCTCCCAACTACAGCGAAGATACCATACGTATATCCCGCCTATTATATCATTAGTTGCGCGCCAGGTGTGTAAGCAAAGTGTAAGTAGTTGTGCGTTATTAGGTAGACGGCGCTGGCTTGCGGGCAGGGCTGCTGCACTTGCCGACGAATTCCCTGACCAAAACGAGAAACCCTTGGCAACTAGCAGTTGCCAAGGGTTTCTCGTTTCCCAATAATAAGCCTGGCTCCCCGGGTTGGACTCGAACCAACAACATTTCGGTTAACAGCCGAACGCTCTGCCGATTGAGCTACCAGGGACTGCGTACTGCTCACAGGCAAGAACCGAGTATAGGTCAGGCGCCCTTCTTTGTCAAATTCATGTGCCAAACAGGGTGCATTTCTAGCGTGTCCTCGCTTACCCTTTTGGCGCCACGATCCGCACCACCGTCCCGCCTGCTGGGGGCGACGTGACCGTCAGGTAGCCACCAACCATCGCCAGCAGTGTGCTATGTAGGGCCAGCCCGTTGCCGCTCTTGCTCGGCTCCGCAGTCTTGCCCCCGGCATCGATTCCAACGCCGTTGTCTCCGATGGTCAGTGCCAGCTCCTTGTCTGCGCCGCATCCTTCCTCCAGCGCAATCTCCAGAAATAAGGGCCGCTCCGTTTTGCCGCCGCGGCCGTGCGCCGCAGCATTGCGCACGACCTCGCGCGCCGCGCCAAGGATCACTTCACCAACCACCGGGTCGACGTAGACGCCAACCTCTTCCTGGCTTGCGGCCTCATCCGCCGCGGCGCCGCGCCACACGACCTGTTCGAAACTGTGCGCAAACTCGCCGTCCACCAGGCTGCGCAGGGCGCCTGCAAGTTCGCAGGGGTCCGCAGCGCGCGCCGGCAGAGGCTGTGTGCTGCGCAGCAGTTCGGCGATCTGCTGGTGGACTTCCGCCAGCGTGTGCAGCGCCTCCGCAACAGGCGCCTGCTGCCGGCCGGCGCCGCTTAACTGCAGCACTGCGAGGTGCAGTGAAGGCAGAATCTCGTCGTGGAGCGCCCGCCGCGTGCGCTGGTCCATCACCCGCTGTTCGGCAGTGCGCTTGTGCTGCAGTTCCATCAACCGCAGCAGCATCTGTTCACCGGCCAGCAGCTGCACTACGCGCTCGCCCGCCGCTTGGGCGGTTTCCATCTCTTCCTGGCTGTAGAGGCCGCCGTCCACTTTTTCACCGACCAGCAGGGCACCGATGCGCTCGCGCGCATCCCACAGCGAGATCGCCCAGCGATACGGTGCATATGCCTCAGGATCGAGCGGCGTCATCCCCGGCTCAAGTTCGCGCAGGTCGCGGTGCGGCGGCGAGCCAATGTCTGCCCCTCTTGCTTTGCCCGTACTCTCATCCGGTGGCGGATACCAAAGTGACGCGCCGACCAACGGCGCAACACTGCCGAGCGGGACGAGTTGGGCGTGCGCCGTCCCTAATACGTCGCGGCACAAGGCGCCAAACATGGCAGCTGCCGAGCTGCCGTGTGCGGCCGTGGCACCGAGCCGTGCGCCCGGCGTTCGCCCTTGGCTTTGTACAAACGGCCGCAGCCCGGCCACAAACTGCTCGCGCTCGCTAAAGGCGCGCCACACGTACAGGGCATAAAAGAGAGTTAGCAGCAGCGTGGCCAGCAGGAGGCTGTAGATTGGCCGTAGGTGAAGGGCAATGCTCCAGCCGACTACCGCCGCATAGCCGCCCGCCAGCAGGATCGCATAGCGCCAGTGGCGCACGAAGCTGCGACGCGGCAGCACCCTGCCGGTAAAGATCTCATAGGCGACGATCGCCTGCCCCAGCAGCAGCGTCGCCACGGCAATCAAGCTCGCCAGCACGAGGTCGTACGCCGCTACAGTTTCGATGCGAATCGTGCTCAACTCACCTCGCGCGCCCATGGCAATCACGCTGCCTACAAACCCCGTGGCGACCACCGTAACCGCCAGCAGCGTGCCGGCTGTGCCCAGGATCCAAGGCAAGGACCGCCGGCGTGCGATCTGGATGTTGGCATCCCTGACCTCGGCCGGCCGGCGCAGCGCGTCGATCGACAGCAGGATGCAGGCTACCGTAAACAGGGGGAACAGCAGGAACAGAAGGGGCAGTCCCCGCACCGCCAGCGACCCGCGCCAGTCGAGCCGGATCAGCTGGTCATAGGCAGGGATCGGGTTGGCCACCAGCAGCAGCGCCAGCAGCCCCAGCAGCCAGGCAACCATGATCCACAGCACGACACGGTGCCGGCGATGCAGGGCACTTTGCGGCCCGGCCTTGGGCACTGCCCAGAAGCCGCTGAACCACAGCACCGCCACGTACCAGGCAAAGGGCGCCACGGTGACAGGGAACCAGCCGGCCCGCCACCAGAAGTTGAGCCCGTCAAAGTTCATGGCGAGCTCCTGGCCGAGGATGGCAGTGTGGCTGATAAAGAAAACGGTGGCCACCAGCATCCCGCCGCCCATCAGCCATACGCCCCAGTCACGGCGGTTGGCGTTGAGCAGCACTGTCAGCCCCATCCACAGCAGGAGCATTGTGTTGAAGAGCGAGACGGCGATCAGCGCCCAGTCCAGCCAGAAGATGCCGGTCATGGCGTGTACGGCTCCCACTCGCCCCGGCTGTTGAGCGTGTAGGCCTCACCTTCGTCATCCCAGCGAATCAGCCGCCGGCTGTGCACGATCAGGGCAGCCCGCGTGCGCGCGGTTTTCTCGTCGGTGCTGCTGTCGGCCAGCCCCCAGGCGGCGTAGATTTCGCCGTTGGTGCGGCTGATCGTGCGCTTGTCGCGAAAACCGAGGCGCGCTGCGATCTGCTGGTTGGTCAGCCCCGCCGCCAGCATACGCGCGACGACCTGCTCGTTGGGCTCGAGCAGGCTCATCGGGTCTTGCTCGTCGCGCTCCCGCACCTCCTGGATGCGCGCCTCGACGCTGGGGTCGACAAAGCTGCGGCCCCCCACGGCATCGCGCAGGAGCGGCACGATCATTTCGGGCAGCAGGTAGTTGGACTTGCGCACATAGGCATAGTGGCTCAGGATGCCCGCCTGGCGAAAGGCGCGGTAGTAGGCGTCGTCGTCCTGGATCGAGTAGAACACGACCGGGAGGCGTGGGTACTCGCGGCGGATGGCGACGGCCGCACGGATGCCATCCATCTCACCTGCCAGGGCCACGTCCATCAGGATCGCGCCGGGCGGCCCTTCTGCCAGGCAGCACTCCAGCGCGTCCTCGCCGCGCACGGCAGTGCCGACCACCTGCACCGCTCCCGTCGCCTCCAGCCCTACCTTGAGCGCCCCCTGCAGCCGCAGGTTGTCCTCTACCACCAACAGCCTGATCACCTTGCCCTCCGTCATACATCCACCTTGCCACTATGGCAGCGGACCTGGCAAGCACTCAGGTGCGCACGGCGCCGCACATGAGGGGTGGCTTGGCCGGCTTGCCTATGAGAAGGTGTGCGTGGACACGAGACACCGTTTGCCAAGAAAGGAACCGGCACCATGAAGGTAAAGATGATTCTCCCTGCCCTGACCGAGGCCAAGAGCCCGTTTTTTCGACCCATCAAGTATTCGCTCTTTCCGCCCCTGGGGCTGGCGACGCTTGCCGCCTATCTCGACCCCGGCGACGAGGTCACCATAGAGGATGAGCACGTCGAGGAACTCGACCTTGCCGACGAGCCCGACCTGGTCGTCATCCAGGTCTATATTACGTCAGCCTACCGTGCCTATCAACTGGCCGACCACTATCGCGGCCGCGGCGCCTACGTCGCACTGGGCGGGCTCCACGTCACGGCGCTGCCTGACGAGGCCGCCGCCCACGCCGACACGATCTTTCTTGGCCCCGGCGAGGACACCTGGCCGCAGTTTCTTGCCGACTATCGCGCCGGGCGGCCCGGCCGGCGCTACGCCTCGACGGTGCGCACGCTGGCGAGCCTGCCACCGATCCGGCGTGACCTTATCAAGCGCCACCTGTACCTGGTGCCCAACTCGATCGTCGTCTCGCGCGGCTGTCCACATGTCTGCGACTTCTGCTACAAGGAGGCCTTCTTCCAGGGTGGTCGCAGCTTCTACACGCAGGCCGTCGACGCGGCGCTGGCGGAGATCGACCGCCTGCCCGGCCGCCATCTCTACTTTCTCGACGACCATCTCTTTGGCGATGCCCGTTTTGCCGGCGCACTCTTCGAGGGCATGCGCGGCATGGGGCGGCTGTGGCAGGCGGCCGGCACGGTGCAGTCGGTCCTCAAGCCGGGGCTGCTTGAGCAGGCGGCGGCGGCCGGGCTGCGCAGCCTCTTTGTCGGCTTCGAGACCCTCAATCCGCAGGCGCTGCTCGAGCAGCGCAAGCACCAGAACCTGCACCGCGACTATAACGCCGCCGTGCGCAGGCTCCATGACTTGGGCGTGATGGTCAACGGCAGCTTTGTCTTTGGCATGGATCATGACGACGCCAGTGTATTCGACCGCACGGTCGGCTGGGCTATCGAGCAGGGGATCGAGACGGCCACCTTCCACATCCTCACGCCCTATCCGGGCACCGCGCTCTACACGCGCATGCAGGCGGCGGGGCGTATGACCACCTATGATTGGGACCGGTATGACACGCGCCATGTCGTCTACCGCCCGCAGCAGATCGCGCCGGAGGAGCTGGAGGCAGGGTACTGGCGTGCCTACCGGGAGTTCTATCGCTGGGGATCCATCTTCAAGGGTGCAGCGACCAAGCCCACGCGCTTTGGGCAGGTACGGCACGTCGCCTATGCCGGCGGCTGGAAGAAGCTGGAGCCGTTTTGGGATTGGGTGATCCGCGCCAGGCGCGTCAACCAACTGCTGCCGGTGCTGGAGAGCGTACTTGCCGAGTGGGGGCACAAGCCGGCGGCTGGCTCGCGCGAAGGTTCCGTGCGGGAGCCGGCTGCATTGCGGGAAGACGACGCCTTGCCGGCGGCATGATGTGGCGAGATCGTGCGAGGCTCGCCCCACCAGGCCATAGGGGTCGGCGAGATGATAGGGGGCGAGCCAGGCACGGGGCGGAATGGCCCCGGGACATTGCGTGTGGGGGGCAGGAGCGAGAGTCGTACGCGGGGTTAGCTGTGTTTGGGCCAGGTGAAGGTGAAGGTGGCGCCGGCACCGGGGGTGGAGGTGAGATAAATAGTGCCGCCGCGGCTTTCGACGGTCTTCTTGACGATGCTGAGGCCCATGCCGCTGCCCTCGACCTGATCGCGTGGCTTAAGGGTGCGGAACAGTTCGAACACCTGCTCTTGATACTCGGACGCGATGCCCGGGCCGTCGTCGGCGACGCCGAACTGGATCATGCCGTCGTGGCCTGCACCCTGGGTCTGGCCGAGATCGTCTGCGGTAATCGTGACACAGCCGTGGTCGGGGTGGTTGTGATGCTTGTAGGCGTTCTGGATCAGGTTGCGAAAGACGGTGGTCAGTGGGACACGCTCGGTAATCAACACGGGCATGCTTTGGGGTAAGTCAACGACAAAGCCAGGCGGCAGGTTGAGGAGGTCGACCGTTTCCTGTACGAGAGCGTGGGTGTCAACCTGTTCCGGCGGCTGGCGGACGCGGCCGGCGCGCGAGTAGGCAAGCAGATCGTCCAGCAGGTGTTCCATGCGCTTGACGCGGCCGTTGAGCTTCTCCAGGTGTTGAAGCGATTTCGGCGACAGCACGGGCGCCGAGTCTTCGCTGATCCACTGCGCCAGCAGGCCGATCGACCGCAGCGGGGCCTTGAGATCGTGCGAGGCCACGTAGGCAAACTGGTCCAGCTCGCGATTGCTGCGCTCGAGTTCGGCCGTGCGCTCGCGCACCCGCTGCTCGAGGCTTGCGCTGAGGGCCACCAACTCTTGTTCGTGCTTTTTCATCGCCGTCATGTCACGGTTGATCACGACATAGCCGACCGGCTCGCCGTCAGGCCCGCGCAGGGCGGTCGTCGTCGAGTCGACATAAATTGTTTCGCCGGCCTTGGTGGTATGTATGACCTGAAAGCGCCCACGCTCGCCGGCGTCGACTGCGGCCAAGATAGCCTTTCTTTGCTCGGGCGTGACGTGGGTGCGCACGATTTCGGTGGCAAGCCGCCCGACCGTCTCCTGTGCCGTCCAACCGTAAAGCTCCTCGGCGCCGCGGCTCCACACGAGGATGCGCAGATCGCGGTCGACGACATAGATGCCGTCGCTGATGTGGTCGAGCAGAATTTGCTGGTAGTGTTGCTGCGCAGCGCTCTGCGCACGGGCGCTGGCCAGGCGGCCGCGCATAGTGCCCAGGGCATAGCTCAACAGCAAAATGATCGCGGCGATCACCGCAAAGGCGGTGGTGTGAAAGAGATAGGGCGTGCTGAGCGGCAGCAGGCCCTCTTCTGCCGGGGTCCAGCTCGGCACGATCAGCACGGCGCACGCGGCCGCGAGCACGCCGGGGCCGACCCCACCATACACGGTGACGGCGAGGACGGCCAAGATATAAAATAAGAAGGGCGTGAACTGGTGGACCGAGGGCAGGAGCTGGGTCAGGATGTAGGCACCGGCGACGCATACGACGACGATGCCATAGCGCGCCAGGAAGGGGCGGTTGTCCGTATCTCCATGGGCAAAGTGCCGGGCAAAGTACGATCGCATGTTGCGACTCCCACAGCAGCAACCGGGTGCCGCAGCGGCACGGGGCGATGCGGCAGACCGCACAGTCTCCTGCACGGTGGGCTAGGTCCTATACCTTGGCGGAGAGATTAGGACTGGTAGGTGTACGGCTGAGGATGGTAGCTATATTATTGGCAAGCATAGCAGCCTGCGCTTGATTGCACAAGGCCAGGCATCGTAGTTCTCAAAGGTCGGTTTGGGGGTACTCATGCGATCCCCCGGCAGCAATGATGGCGCGCACCTTGTCCTGGCATTCCTCGACGGCGCCGCGCACGCGGCGGATAGTCTCCTGCTGCCCTCCCGCAATGGCCAGGCGCAGGCCGCTCCACACGACACGTTCAAGGTGATCGAGTTCGTCCTGGAGAAAGGCAACCTCCTGCTGCGTTGCCGGCGCGATGCTCGAGCCGTTGATACGTGCCCAGAATGCGGCAACCTGGGGCGCCTGCGCCTCGAGTTCCGCCTGGCCGGTGTCGGTCAGCTGGTAGATGCGCCGCTCGGTCTCCTCAGTGGCGCGGACAAAGCCTTGGTCTTCCAGGAATTGGAGGGTGGGGTAGACCGTCCCAGGGCTGGGCACGTACTTGCCGCCCGAGCGCTCTTCCAGGGTCTTGATGATCTCGTAGCCATGCTTGGGATTGTCGCGCAGGGCGTCGAGCAGGATATAGCGTGCATCACCGCGCCGTGCCCGGTCGCGGCGCCCACCGCGTTCCCCGTCGCGTCCTCCGGCGCCAGGGCCGCGCCGCTCAGGCCCGGCCCGGGCCTGTCGCCCGGGGTTTCCCAGCTGTTCTCTTCCCAGCCCCCTCTGCGCCCGCCTCGGGAACCGCCCCTACGCCCGCCGCGCGGGCCGTGTGGTTGGTCGGTGTCGTATCGTCTGTTGTCGTGCATAATACCTCACTTGTTGTGTTATCGCGATATATCGTTATATCGCTAGCAGCAGTATACAGGATGAACTGCTGCCTGTCAATACGCAATATTGCGATATATCGCTATTAGATCTTACTTCTTGGCAAGGGAGACAATAGTGGTTTTGCCGACGCCAGTTTGGGGCCGAAACCAGCGTAGTGACGGCAAGGTAGCCGTTTTTGTGCTCGTGGCGGCATGAGGGCTAGACTATAGATACACACTCTTCAGAGCCTAAACTCGGATCCTATCGTAGCGCAAGCGGGCGGGCACGAGCAGCCGGCACATGTCCAGCATCTTTTCTACATCCTCAAGACACTGGCATCCGTCTGCGCATACTGCTAACGTCTTTGTATGGACTGTCCAATTAATTGGTAATATTTACGAAAGGAGCAGCATATGCTGCATGGCGAAAGGCTGATTAACCTGAAGGTATTGGTAGTCGACGACGAGCTGCACGACCACACCGGCACCGGCCGCGCGGTGCGCGCACTGGTGGCAGACCTGCGCCAGCGGGACGCAATCGTGATCGAATCTGCTTCCCCCGCCGACGCCCACGCGATTATCGTTTCTGATCCCGCGATCCAGTGCCACCTGATCGACTGGTGCCTGGGTGACGAAGATCCCGAGTCGCATGCCAAGGCCAGAAACCTGGTCAGCTTGATCCGCAGCCGCAATACGAACGTGCCGATCTTTCTGATGGCACAGCGCGACGACAGTACGACGATCACGGCCGACGTGATGCGGCATGTCGACGAGTTGATCTGGCTGATGGAAGACACCACGTTTTTTATCACCGGGCGCGTGCTGGCGGCCATCAAGCGCTACCGGGACGAGATCGCACCGCCCTTTAACCGGGCGCTGCTGGAGTTTGCCCAGGTCTACGAGTACTCTTGGCATACGCCCGGCCATACCGGCGGTACGGCCTTTTTGAAGTCGCCCGTCGGCCGCGCCTTTTACGAGTACTTCGGCGAGAACTTGCTGCGCTCGGACCTGTCGATCAGCGTCGGCGAGCTGGGATCGCTGCTCGATCACAGCGGCCCGATCGGCGAGAGCGAGAAATATGCCGCCCGCGTCTTTGGCGCCCACCGCACCTACTGCGTCACCAACGGCTCGTCGACCTCGAACCGGTGATCTTGATGGCCTCGGTCACGCGCGGCGACCTGGCGCTGTGCGACCGCAACTCCCACAAGTCGACCGAGCAGGCGCTGACGATGACCGGCGTGATCCCTACCTACCTGACGCCGTCGCGCAACCACCTGGGGCTGATCGGGCCGATCCACCCTGAGTGCCTGACCGCCGAGGTCATCCGCCAGTCGATTGCGAGCAATCCACTGGTGCAGGACAAAGCGCAGGCTGCGATCCACGCCGTTATCACCAACTCCACCTACGACGGGCTTGACCTACCATGTGCCGCGCGTGGTGGAACTGCTCGACAAGAGCGTGGACCGCATCCACTTCGACGAGGCCTGGTACGGTTACGCGCGCTTCAACCCGCATCTACCGCGACCGCTTCGGCATGCACGGCGACCCGCCAAGGATCCACAAGGACAGCCGACGATCTTCACCACCCACGTCGACCCACAAACTGCTGGCGGCGCTCTCGCAGGCATCGTTTATCCATCATCCGCGACGGGCCGCCGGCCGATCGCGCACGCGCGCTTCAACGAGTCGTTCATGATGCACGCCTCGACCTCGCCGCTGTACACGATCATCGCCTCGAACGACGTCTCGCGCGGCCATGATGGACGGCCCGGGCGGGCTGACGCTCACCGACGGAATCGATCGCCGAGGCCGTCGCTTTCCGCCAGACCGTGGCCGCATCCGCCGTGAGTACGACAATCGAGGCGGACTGGTTCTTTGACGACCTGGAACGCCGAGGAGGTCACCGATCCCGAGAGCGGGCAGCGGGTGGCGTTTGAGGAGGCACGTGACCGAGCTGCTGGTCAGCGAGCCCGACTGCTGGGTGCTGCACCCGGGCGACGCCTGGCACGGCTTCGACGATCTCGAAGACGGCTACTGCATGCTCGACCCGATCAAGGTTTCGGTCGTGACGCCGGGCGTCGAGAGCGACGGCACATTCGAGACGTTTGGTATTCCGGCGACGCTGGTCACCGCCTATCTCGACCACTGCGGCATCCAGGTGGAGAAGACCACCGACTTCACTATCCTGTTCCTGTTTTCGATCGGCATCACCAAGGGCAAGTGGGGCACGCTGGTCAATGCGCTGCTGAACTTCAAGGATGCCTACGACCGCAACGCACCGCTGGCCGAAGTCCTGCCGGCGGTAGTCGCCGCGACGCCGGCACGCTTCGGGAAGATGGGGCTGCGCGAACTGGCAGACGAGATGTTTGGCCAGATGCAGGAATCGCTGCAGCTGAAGCACCAGGCCGACGCCTTCTCCACGCTGCCTGTGCCGGTAATCACGCCGGCCGATGCCTATTCGAAGCTTGTGCACGGCGAGGTCGAGCAGGTGGCGGTCGACGACATGGCCGGCCGCGTGGTTGCTACCGGCGTGGTGCCCTATCCGCCGGGCATCCCGATGTTGATGCCGGGCGAAAATGCGGGGCCGCACGACGGCGCCTTCCTGAGCTATCTGCGGGCGCTGCAGCGTGGGACCGCCGCTTCCCCGGCTTTGGCCACGACACCCACGGCGTCGAGAACGAGGACGGGACCTACTACGTGTACTGCCTGAAATAAACGCCGGAAAGCGAACCAGCTAAGGAGTCTGTTATGAGCAATGGGAACGGTAAGGCAAAGACGCTGGGCGTCTTTGCGCTGGCGATGATCAACGTCGCTGCCGTGTTGAGCCTGCGCAATTACCCGTCTATGGCCGTATACGGCTAGACACACCGCGCGCCTTTAAGATTCCAGGCGGGATTGCCGGCGCCTGGATTGTGGGTGGGTTGGGCTTTATCGCCTGCGTGTTCACGTTTATCGTCAGCCTGCTGCCGCCAGGTGACTCGGGCATCCCAGTCCTCGGCTATGCGCTGATCATGTTGGCCGGTACGGCGGTGCTGGCACTACCGCCGCTTGTCTTCCTCAAGCTCAAGAAGCCCGGCTGGATGCCGCCTGCCACAGAAGCGACATCTGCGCCGGTAAGCAAGCCTGCGCCAAAGGGAGCATGAACCATGAAACGCCAATCACTGCTGCTTGTCCTGTTTGTGCTGGCTGCCGTGCTGGGAGGCTGCACGCTGTCCCAGCTTTGATACGCAGGTCGACCTGCCCGCCATAACGGCGGCGATCCAGGGCGCAGGTTTGCAGACCTGTGCGGAAGGCGACCTGAACTGGAATTTGACGGCAGGTTTTGTCGAAGGCAAGTCCGTCGACGTCGATACCGACTGTGCCGGCTACGATCCCAACCGCCCGGGTGCCCGCATCCACATCGCCCGGTTCGACAGCGCTGCTGCGCGGGATGCGGCGCTCCGCGATTTCGAAACGACGTACCGCCGCCATATCGGGCCGGCGATCGGGCGGGCGGTAGGTCCGTGGCTGATCCTGGTCGACGGCCACCGGACCATGCCGGCGCTGGAGCGGCTGCGCACGGCGCTCGGGCAGCTCGCGGCACAGCATGCACCGTGAGGTGGTAGGCGCGTTGCCGACGCCGGCATGGTGATAGAGTGAAGCGGCTCCCCTCGCCCCGCTGGCGGCGTGGATGAGTGCGCATGTGTTTGTAGTCCAGTCAGGCCAGGCTGATAGCGGCAGCCGGCAGGCGACTAAGTACGACCGAGCCCGACATGGGCAGTCACGAGAAGTGTAACACAGTAGAGGTGGAGCCGGACTGAAGGAAAGGTGTGTTTGCCTGGTATGCAAGATGGGTACTTCTTGTTATATTATCCATGCTATATTGCAGGACCGAGCGATCATCGACTGTGAGCTTCGATTGAATGATCTTACTCATTGTTATTGTGCAGGCGGAGGATGTGGGTCGGCTGTCTGAGCAATTGGTGCGCGATAGCTATCATTTCACGCGCGTCAACGCAAGCGGCGGCTTTCTGGCCAACGGGAGTTCGGTGCTGCTGGTGGGCCTGGCCGAGGAGCACCTGCCGGCCCTCGCCGCAGTAATTGGCGCGACATGCAGCACGCGGTCGCGTGCCTCGCCAGTGCAGTTGCCTGGACTGGGATGGTGGGAGGTTATGCGGCGAGCGGCTTTGTGCCGACGGAGACGACGATCGGCGGCGCCGCCGTATATGGAATCCCGGTAGAACGCTTTCTGCAATTTGGCGGGAGCCCGGTGCTGCCGGCGGTGGACGTGGCTGCAGGCGACGAAGCACTGGCGCGGCGCGGCACTAAGCTTGTGGTGGCGATCGTGCAGAAGGACGACGCGGATGCGGCCGCGGCGGCATTGATGGACGCCGGGCACCGGTTGACGCGTATCGACACGGCGGGCGGCTTCTTGCGGCGCGGCAGCATTACGCTGCTCATCGGCGCGGCAGCACCCCGGCTGCCCGAGGTGTTGGCCCTTCTCCAAGCGAACTGCCGGCCGCATGCGGAACGGACACCGCACCAGGACGGCATGCCGGCACACAGCGCAACGGTCTTTGTCCTGGATACCTCGCAGTTCCTGCGGTTCTAAGCGATTGGACGGTCAGAAGATCCAATTGTCACCCTGACGCGGGATCCACGAGGACCCCGGCCGGGGACGGCGCAGCAGTGACTTGAACATCGCCATGCGTTCTTCGTAATTGGGGATAAAGGTGCGATCGCCACCCAGGAGGAGAGACACCCAGAAGGCGACGAGCGACAATAAGAAGATGGCGACCCCACCTGCTGCCAGGCCAAAGATTAGTTTGCGTTGAGACCCCATGCTATTTTGCTCCTGCCGATCATCCAATCTCCCGGCCCTGCCCCGGCCGGCATAGTGGGGCTATTCTACATCGAAACACACCAGCTGGCTATGGCAGACGCCGCAAGACCTCGCTTAAGGGCTTGCGCGTGACGGGTGGGGGGACGGCCGCGGGGTACCCAAAGTAGAGAAAGCCGGCAATCTCCTCGACGGTCGGGTTGATGCCGAGCATGTCATAGGTCTGGGGCTGCTGGGTTTGCTTGCCTGTGTTCCACTGCATGCCCAGGCCTTCGGCCCAGGCGGCAAGCTGGATGTTTTGGATGGCGCAGCAAGTGGCGGCGTAATCCTCACGGCGCTGGAGCGCGTCGCCGCTCAGCAGGTAGGTGACGGCGACGATGAGCGGCTTAGAGAGAATCTTCTGGCGGGCGGCGGCCTGTACCTTGGCGCGCGTGGCCTCGTCCGTGTCGGGGGCGAGGCTGCGCAGCTGTGCTGCTGCGCCGGCGTCGGCCAGAGCCTGCTGTGTGGCAGGGCCCAGCACAATAAAGCGCCAGGGCTCGGTCAGACGGTGATTCTGCGCCCAAATGCCGGCGTTCAGTGCTCGTTCGAGTACATCGTCGGGGACCGGGTCGGGTTTGAAGTCCTTGATAGTACGGCGGGTGTGGATGGCGTCAAGCAGCTCCAAGACAGGTCTCCGGTCGGTAAATGGCATGGTATTTGATTTCACTGCCGGTGGATCATAGGGCAGGCGGCGATATTCGGCAAAGTTGGCGACTACACCAGCTCGACGACGGCCTGGCCGAGCTGGATTTTGGCGCCCTTGGCGATGGGCGTGGACGACCCGGGGGCCAGCGGCGTGCCGTTGACCTTGGTGCCGGCGGGCGAATCGAGGTCGGTCACGAAGAAGCGCCGCTCCTGGCGATAGACGCGTGCGTGCTTGCGCGCAATGGCCTTGTCACCCGGCAGATAGAGCGTGCAGCCATCGTAACTGCCCAGGGTTACGGCATCCAGCACGTCCACCTCCAGCCCGCTGCGGGGGCCGCTGAGGACGCGCAGCCGGCCCTGGGCGAGGATCGTGAGGGTCATCGGGATGAGGGCGCCAAGGCAGGCGCCGATCAGGATGAGCCCCAGCGCGCTCATGATCATCTGCGCGTTGTCCATGCCCGCGGCATCGGCAGCGCCCAGGCGCACGACGATCTGGGTCATCAGCTCGTAGAGCAGGCCGCCGATGCCGCCGGCGATGACCCCGCCGAGGGCCCCGTAGGCGGCACGCAGGGGTGAACGCGCGACCAGGCCGTTGCCAAGGCCCAGGAGCAGGCCCAGGAGAACCCAGCCCAAGAGGCGCCCCTGGAGACCGCCGCCCGAGACGACAAAGAGCAGGCCGCCCAGCAGCATGCCGATGGCGCCGCTGATAAGGCCGACGGCGGCGCCGCGGGCGGCACCGAGCAGCGTGGGGCGCAGCGGCAGCTTGTCGACAATGCCATCGGCGGCACCTAGCATCCCGCCGATAAAGAAACCGGCGCCTGCGCCGATAAAAGCGTTGGCTGCGGTCAAGGGCCAGGCGCCGGTAGCAAAGATGCCGGCAATCTGCCAGGCCAACAGCCCGCCGATAGCGCCAAAGATCGCATGGTAGTAGATTTGGTGTGTTCTGTTCATAGTACAGTTCTCCTAAGCCTGCACCTTGGCGCCGCAGCCGCTGCAGAAGTGGGCGCCGGGCCGGATGGGACGCCCGCACGTGGGACACACTGGCCCGACTGCGGCCGCAACTGCCGGGGCTTGCGGTCTTACTGGCGGCGCGGCAGCGGTTACTGCTGCCGGTGCAGGTACCAGGGGCTGGGCCCCGGCTGCAGCGGACTCCGCCGGACGCCTGCCGAACCACGCCGGCACTGTAAGGGCCAGCAGCAGGATCGCAAGGAGGCCGAGGAAGATAGGAAGGCTGGACTGGATGTTGATCAGGTGCGGCTCCAGAAACGCCTGCTCGCCCGTCTTGCCGCCTACCGTGATGGCGATGTCGCGCGTGGTCCCGTCATAGCTCGAGCGGGGGCTCTTATAGGTCAGGCGGTACTGCTTGGCGATGTCGCCGCCGATCTCGCCGATCATGCCGGTGAAGTCGGTGCTGCGGGTGAGTTCGTAGAACTTGCCGCCGGTTGCGCTGGCCAGGGCCGTGAAGCGCGGGTCTTCGGCGGCGACGGCATAGACGACAAAGCCGGCGTCGCGCAGCTGTGGGGCCAGCGCTGCGGCGGTGAGGCGCGAATAGCCGGAGCCGTCACTTGCCTCGTGTGGAGCTGCGTCGGTGATGAGCAGGAGCACCTTTTGCGCATCCGGGCGGAAGTGAAACGTGGTGGCCTGCTGCAGCGCGTCGAGCGAGGCTTCCGGGTCATCGCCGCCGCCCTACTGCCCGCAGCTGGCGCACCCAGCCGGTAAACTCGCCGGCATCCGCCGTGAGGGAGAGATCCGCGTTGGCGATGGCGCGAATCTCGTCGCCAAAGGCCACGAGGCCCAGGCGGAAGTCGCGATTGGCGGCGCGCAGCTGCTCGGCGAAGGCCACACTGGAGCGGATGGCGCCGTCGATTTCGCCGCCCATGCTGCTCGTCGTATCGAAGACGAAGACGACGTCTACGGGCCGCTGCTCGCCTTCGCCGGCAAAGTCGACGATCTGCGGCCGGCGCGCCGTCCTCGGTCACCTGGAAATCAGCCGGCGTCAAGCCGGCCGGCAGCTTGCTTGCCTCCGCGTCGATGTAGACGACCATTTCGGGAAACTTGCTGGGGTCCACCTGGGTGATGGTGATGGCATCTTGCCCATACACGACCTTGGCTGCCAGCCCCGCCAGTGCGCCGAGACCCAGCAGCAGCGCCAGGCCCAGGTTCCGCCAGTACTTGCTGTTGATTGCGTTTGATCTTTTCACGGCATGTTCTCCCCTGACGATTTTGCCGAATATTCCACTTGGATAACCTTCCAGCGCCCTTCTGCCTGTGCCAGGCGATACACCACTGCCAGCGTCTCGGTCTTGCGTTCGCCGGCGGCGGCCGGGGTGCCGGAGGGCACCTGGGGATACGTTGTCAGTGTGTGCTCCTCATGGGTCAGAACTTCGATATAGGGCGCAGCGCGCCTGACCTGAATTACCTCAAGTGCTGGGATGTCAAGCTGCTGGTACTCCCCGGCGGCACGCAAGGCGGCGACCTTCGCTGTCACCTGGTCCAGCGCCGTGCCGGTCGCAAAGACGGGCAGTTGGGCAAGGACGTCGTCGGCGAGTGTCAGGAGTGCTGCCTGCTCGCCCTGGCGGTAGCCCTTTACAACCTGCACCAGGTCTGCTGCAGGTGGCGCCGCCCAGGGCGCCTGCCAGCCCCTCGGAAGCTGGCCGGCAAACGTGACGGTGAGTGCCGACACGCTGATGCCGAGCACGAATAGGAAGGTCAACGACCAGAAGGTTAGCGACCAAAGCAGCCAGGTCCGCCGGCCGCGGAGTACTACGCGCATAGTATGGGTCTCACGGCAGGGGCCTCATTGAACGGGATAGCTTTCCACGGGCTGGCCGGTTACGACATAGTCGGCCGACATCCAGCCGGTCATGCCATCGGCGGTGCGGATATAGAGCCAGGTGGCAGCCTGGTTGCGGGCTAGGACGAGCACACGCTGGCCCGAGTCGACGCCCATTAGGACAGGCGAGTCGGTACCCGGCCCGGTGCGCAGGTTGACGAGGCCACCCTCCTCGCCGGCATCGACTGTACCGAGCATGCCGACGATCTGTGCGCTGCTGGCTGGCGGTGAGCGCCGACTCCGTCTGCGGCTGCACCGGCTGCTGTGGGGACCAGAGGCGCGGCTAGCGTGGGTTGTGCCGCGAGCGTGGCGGCTACGGCCGTGTCGATCTGGCGCTGCAGGGCCTCTGCCGTTGCCGCAAAATTGGGTGTCGACGTTGCCGGCGGGGTTGCAGTCGGCCGGCGTGTTGCCGTGGCGGTAGGGGTTGGCGATGCCGTTCGGGTCGGCAGCCGGGTTGGCGACAGTGTCGGCACCGGTGATGGTGTAGGGGTTGGCGACATCGTTGCCGTCGGCACTGGGGTCGCGCTGGGGCGGGCGGCAAAAACGGCCGGCGCCTGCAAGGCAGCGTCAAAGGTAGCGACCGCACGCGTGGCGGCTGTGTCCGGCGTTGCACGGCCGGGCTCGAATGCCAGTGCGACCGCGTTGGGTACCAGGCCCGAGGCGCAGGCGGACAGCAGGCCGGCGGCGGCCAGAGCTCGCGCTAGAGCCAAGGGTATAAGCGTACGCAGGGACAGCAAAGGGTTCATATGGGCTAGAAAACCTGCAGTACCAGGATTTCGGGTGCCAGCCCTGCCAGCCTGCGTGGCTGGTGCAGCCAGATCGGGATGGCCTGTTTCTGTCCGGCCCGGCAGCCAAATTCGGGGCGCGTGATGTCGAGCCATGCTACGGCAGGATCCAGCCGGCCGTGCAGGTAGCCGCGGCCCCGGTTATGGATGACAAAGGTCAGCCGCGCCGGTCCCGCCCACCCGGGCCACAGCCAGCGCGGATCGGGCAGCCAGCCCATGCCCAGCCTGCGTTCGACGGCGTGCCAGTTGTGCGCGTAGCGGGGCGGTTTCGCGCCGAGGGCGCGCAGGGCAGTTTCGAGCGCGACGTCGTCATGGGGCAGTGTGCTTGCCTGCCGCACCTTGTCTGCAAGACCGCCGTGCGTGGATCCCGCAAGGTACTGGGCGGCCAGTTCGAGGTCGCCGCTGCGCAGCATCTGGATGGCCTCCTGCCAGTGGTGGTCGCACCAATTGAGCAGCTCGGCGCGGTTGGCGAATGAGCTGGGTGGGAGTGTCACGAGCGGGCGCGGATCAGTGTGCCGGCGAGTAGGCGCAGCAGGGCGCTTCCCTTGCAGCGCCGCCAGCATCTCCTCCGCATCATGGTAGCGGTCGGCCACGTTGAGCTGCATGGCCTGCAGGATGATGGCTTCGATGCGGGCGCTGAGGGCAGGATTGTGCCGGCGCGGAGGGATCAGCTCTTGCCCACTCTGGCGCACCGGTGCATCGACCGGCGCCTGGCCGGTCACCAGGTGGTAGAGGGTGGCCCCGACCGCGTAGACGTCGGAGTAGGTGTCGGTCTGCCCTGTCTGCGCATACTGCTCCGGGGGCGAATAGCCCGGGCTCACCCCGCGTGCCCCGCGCAGGGTCTGGGCGCCGCTGCCGCCGATCTTGGCGATGCCGAAGTCGATGACCTTGACAGTTGTGCCGTCGGGGAGGAGCAGGATGTTGCCCGGCTTGATATCACGGTGAATGACGCCGACGGCGTGAGCATGCTGAAGGGCGGTCAGGATCTGAATAGTCCAGCCAATGGCGTCCCGTTCGGCAAAGGGCCCTTGGTTCTGCTGGAGGCGTGTCTCGAGCAGTTCCTCGAGCGACGCGCCGGGGACGTACTCCATGACGGTAAAGAGCGATTCGACGGCGGCCGGCTGGTGCGTGCTCGCCGAGTTGGGCGATCCGGCGCTAAGTGGCGGCGCCACCTTCTCGACAAATTGGGCATAGACGCGCACGAAGGTCGCGTTGTTCACGATTTTCTGAATGGCTACTTCATGGCCAAACTGCATCAAGCCCTCGGACGAGAGGTCGGTGCACTGCTTCACGGCAAGGGTCTGGCCCCCCTGGTCGTGCGCAAGGTAGACATAACCGAAGCCGCCCTGGCCGATCACGCTCTCGATCGTGTAACGGCCACGCGCCAGGGTGGTGCCCGGCGGCAGGGGTTGGAGGCGAGCTGTGGACTGTGATGTCATCATGGTTGCGTCACAACAGCTGCAGGCGTGGCTCCGCCGGCGACGCCTCAAGCAGGGCGAGCAGTGCCGCACGCATCGCGGCTGCGGTCTGGTAGCGTTCGTCGACGCGCATGGCCGTGGCCTTGGCGACGATCTGCTCGAGCTGCGGCGAGACCTGCGGATTCAGCGTACGGGCAGGCGGATAGTGCCAAGGTGTCTCTTCCACGTCGTAGCCCGTGAGCAGCACATGCAGCGTGACGCCCAGCGCAAAGATATCGGAGCGGGCGTCGGTCTGGCCGTTGCCGTACTGCTCAGGCGGGGCAAAGCCCGGCGTGCCCATCATGTGCGTGTCCTTTTGCTTGCCCGGCTTGTAGAAGCGGGCGATGCCAAAGTCGATCAGCTTTACCAGGCCGGCGGCGGTTTCGACCATGATATTGCTCGGCTTGAGGTCGCGATAGATGATGGGCGGCGTGCGCGCGTGGAGATAGTCCAGCACGTCGCAGATCTGCAAGGCGATGGGCAGGATCTGTGCTTCCGTGCCGCCGCGCCGGCGCAGAAATGAGGGCAGGATTTCGCCCCGCACGTATTCCATGACCAGGTACTCCTTGTCGCCGCGCGGCAAAGTGGTCGACGACCTGCACCAGGTTGGCGTGACGCAGGGTGCGCAGCAGCGTCGCCTCGCGCCGGAAGTCGGCGACGGCGCCCTCCCGCTCGGCTGCGTCCAGGGCAGCGAGATCCATCTCCTTGAGGGCCCACATCGTGCCGGGCTGCTGCACATCGCCGACGGCATAGACGGAGCCCATGCCGCCCTTTGCCAGCAGCTGCTGAACGCGAGTAGCGGCCGTTGAGCAGGGGCACAGGCGGTGGCGAAGCGGCAGGTGATGCGCTTGTGGTCTGTGCGGTGGCAGGCGCCAGCGCGGCTCCGCAGGAACTGCAGAACCGCGCCTGGCGCCGGCATGGCTGCCGGCAAACCCCGCAGAGCTTGACGAGGGGCCGGCCGCAGCGAGCGCAGACCCGGGCGCCGGCCCGGTTGCGGTGGCCGCAGCCCCCGCAGAATGTTGGCGCGGATGTCACAGAAGTTAGTTCACCTGGAATGTGGCCGCCCATTTGCCCAGCCGGATCTGGTCGCCCGATTGGAGGGCCTGGCGGCTGTGCGGCGCCACGCGTTGGTTGTTGATAAAGGTGCCGTTGGTGCTGTTGAGGTCCTGCAGGAACCATTGGTCGCTCTGCTGGACGATCTCCGCATGCCGGCGCGAGACGCCGGCGGCGTCGCCGTCGCTGCGCGTCGTATCGACGTCCGGATAGATACCGCTGACCTGGTCCTCGCGGCCGATGAGGTAGCTAGATTTGCCCGCCAGCTCTACGCTCTGGCCGTTGCCGAGCAGGATCTGGGCGTGCACCGCGCGGGGCGCTGCCGGGGCCGCCGGGACTGGTGCTGCACTGGTAGTGGACACGGGTGTGGCGGCGGGAGCGGGTGTGCCAAGGGCAGCACCGCATTCCTCGCAAAAGGCGTCGCCGCTCATGGCCGCTGCGCCGCAGACAGGGCAGGTGCCGGCGCTTGCCGCCGCAGCGGTCGCGGGCGCCGGTGCGGCAGCTGCGTTCAATGCGGCCAGGCTGGCGCCACACTGGTCACAGAAGGCGGCGCCGGCTTCGTTCTGGGTATTGCAAGTTGGACAGGTAATCATTTCGTGTACTCCTTATTCTTTACCCCTTCCGGGAAGACCGCCCTTCCCGGAAGGGGGCGTCAGGCGGGTTCGTCGAGTCGTTGGGTGAGCTTGCGTGTACCGTACTGGAGTTTCTTGGTGCCCGCGGCGCTGAGTTGGCCTTGCTGTTCGAGGTTGGCGACTTCTTGTGCGGCTGCCTCTGCCAGCTCGGTCTCGCCAAGCGAGAGCAGGCGGGTAGCGGCGGTGCGCAGCTGCTGCGTGGCCAGGCCGAGGTTGCCGGCCTGGGCCTCGCTGAGCGCACGTGTCTGCAGCTTGAAGACGGAGACCTTTTCGATCAGGTTCATCAGGTCGGGGTCGAGCCGGCTGACGCGCGCGGGATTTTCGGCGAGCGTCAGCACAATATCCGCGCGCACACGCTCGCCCCTGAGCCCGGCGCCCGGGAGGTCGTAGGTGACCTCGGCCTGGGCAATGCGGTAGGCGCCCTCGGGCTTGGGCTGCACGACGAGTTCGATCAAGATGGACTGGCCTCCCCCGGTTTCCAGGTCACCAAGGTTGAGCTGCACGTCGCGGTCGGAGATGACACGGGTATCCAGCTTGCTGATTTGGGGGACGATGCGCCAAGCGGCGGCCGGGGTGACGCCGCTTACAAGACGCAGCGTCAGGCTGGCGTTGGTGGCGACTGTTCCCTGCATGGATTGGAGCGTGTGTTGGAACTCGGCGATGATCTGCTCGGGCGCGGCCAGGTGGTCGGACTGGCCGCCGCTGTACTGGGCGATGGCGTCCAGGAGGTCGGCATTCCACTCGTCGCCCAGGCCAAACGCAGAGATCGGGATGCCTGCCTGTCCGCACTCACGGGCAAGCTGGCGGCACTCTTCTTCGTCCCCGTAGGTTTCGCCGTCGGTGAGCAGGATCATGCGGCTCACGCGCGTGGGGGCCTGCCCGCTGCGCAGCTCTTCGAGGCCCTTGTGCATGCCCTTGGCCATCGTCGTGCCGCCGCGCTCGACGATGGCGTCGACCTGCGCCTGGAGTGCGGCCGGATCGGCCAGGGGCTGATTGGGGGCAAGCAAGTCGACGCGATCGTCGAACAGAACGAGCGCCACGCGATCCTGCGGCTGCATGCGGCGAAGGATCAGCTTAACGGCGTCGCGCACGTACTGGATCTTGTCGCCGGCCATCGACCCGCTGCGGTCGAGCACGAAGCCGGCGTTGAGGGGCGCGTGGATGGCGGCAGTGGCCGTCGCTGTGGGTGTGACCTCGACCAGCAGGTAGACCTTCTGCGTCGTGGGCACGGTTTGAAATACGGTTCGATTCAGTTTGGCGTGCAGCGCAATTTCGCCTGGCATCTATACCTCGCTTGAATATGGTGGGGGGAATGGTGGCCCCTACGCCGCTGCGGCCTGGCGGCGGCCACAGTGGGGGCAGAAGACGGCACCCGAGCGCACAGTGTGACCGCAGCCTGGGCACGTGGGCGCAGCCGCCGGCTCAGGTTTGCCTGCCTGTTCGCTGCGCACCTTGGCGGCGGCTTTATCGAGTTCTGCGATTTCATGGGTGGCAGTTTGCACGGCGTGGCACAAGCCCACCAGCTCCGGTTCGCTGATACGGCCCTGCTCGTAGAGCCGCCAGGTGGCTTCGCCCAGCTGCTCTACAGCCGCACGCCGGTCCCGTTCGTGGGATTTCTGCTCGAGCTGCATACGCTGGAGGCGCATCAGCTTGCCTGCCTCGAAGGCGGCCCGGTCGGCACCGCCGCGCAGGGTTTTCATCATTTCGCTCATTGGTTCATTGTTTCCGGTGTGCGTTTGCGACAGTTCTCTCTTGCGGCGCAGAAACCCGCACGTGGGCGTGCGGACTAAACGATTGCTGTGCGACCACCCGCACGTGGGCGTGCGGACTAAACGATTGCTGTGCGACCACCCGCACGTGGGCGTGCGGACTAAACGATTTGCTGTGCGACCACCCGCACGTGAGCGTGCGAACTAAGCGATTTGCTGTGCGACTACCCGGACGGCGACGACGGTGATGTTGTCATCGCCGCCGGCCAGGTTGGCACGACGGACCAACTCGTCACAGATCACCTGTGGATCCCCCAGGTTCAGTTCGAGCACGTCGGTTATCCCTTCACGGCGCAGCATCTCCCATAGGCCGTCGCTGCAGAGCAGGAGCAGGTCGCCTGGGACCAAAGCCGCCTGGAAGCACTCGACGTCCACGACCGGCGCGGCGCCCAGGCTGCGGAAAATCTCGTTGCGGCGCGGATGGGTGTAGATGGCGTCTTCGTCGATCAAGCCGTTTTTGACGAGCGTGTATACATGCGAGTGATCCTCTGTGATCTGGTTGAGTTCGCCGGCGCGCCAGAGATAGGCGCGGCTGTCGCCGGCATTGGCGAAATAGGCCTGGTCGTCGATCACAAGCGCCAGAACGGCGGTCGTGCCCATGTTGCTGCCGTCCGCAGCGGCCGCGGCGTAGATCTGGTGGTTGGCATTGTGAAGCGCCCCGTCGATCAGCTCCAGCACTGTATCGGGCGTGTAGCCGCCAAGTGTGGGCAGGTTGAGCGCCGTCAATAGGTCGCTTGCGATGACCTCACAGGCAGTCCGGCTGGCGATCTCGCCATCCATGTGCCCTCCCATGCCGTCGGCGACGAGATACAGCCCTAACGTGGGGCCGGGCAGGGAACTGCTGGCGGCGGCTGCCGTCAACACAAAGAGGCTGTCTTCGTTGGCCTGGCCCCGGCGCATGTCACCAACATCGGAGCGCTGGCCTACCAGGAGGAACACCCCTTGGGAAGGTTGGCAATCTTCTGCCGCGCCTTCGACTCGTTCCGGTGCGGTTGCATCTGCGTCAATGGCGGACTCGGGAGCGGCGGTACTATCCGCGGCGCCGTCGAGAACGTAGTCGCGCCCGGCGACCAGAGTTCCGGGACCCAGGTCCTCGGCCGCACCGGCAAAGACGGCCGCAAGCTGGTCAGGTGCGGCGGTCTGCGGCTCTATCGCAAACTCGGCGCCGCATTCGGCGCAGAAGCGCGCCATTTCACGATTTTCATACTGGCAATGCGGGCACAGGTTGCTCATCAACTCTCCCGGCAAACTCTCAGCGCAGCACTTCGGTGCAGCACTTTGGGGGGCAGCTCAGATATAGGTAAATCTACAAATGAGGTATTGAGAATTTGTGAAGATCCGGCGAGGAGTCTGTTAAGGTTGGGGGGCCAGTTGTGGGGCAACAAAAAACGGGACGGCCCTGGGCCGTCCCGGTTTCGAGAAACTGCCTGAGGACACCTCCAGGAAGTTCCGACCGTAGGTCGGCACCCACTTCCTGGAGGTGGTGGTTAGGCGACGACCACGGTGGTGTCGAACAGCTTGTCGTGCCAGGCTTCTTTGCGGCCGTCAAAGGCGGCCCAGATAAAGCCGAGGCCGAAGATCAGGCCGCTGATCCAGTAGCCAAGTGTCCCGCGGAAGCCACCGCGCCAGAAGCTGAGGCCGGCACCATCGCGACGGAGCACCTTGATGTGCACAACCTTCATGCCCAACGACTGGCCGCTCTTACTCCAGAGATAGCCGAAGTAGATAAACTGCAGGAAGAACAGAATGACTAAGATGACCAACCCGATCCCGCCTGCGATAAGCGCCAGCATGTTCGAGTTGGTGGCGTCTGCCGCGCCCATAAAGGGGACGAGGACGAGCGACAGCAGCCAACTAATGATGCTCAGCATGATTCCGTCGATAAGGAATGCCAGAAAACGTGCCAGAAAGCCAGCCTTAGCCATGATGGTGCGTCCCTTTCTTGTTGCCTGCCGTGACTGTGAGGATAGAAATATGGATGGATCTCGTTAGGGTTGACGCGTACCGCTAAACAGCGGTTGCGCTAGCCAAGATAGTCACGCAGCTTGCGGCTGCGCAGTGGGTGGCGCAGCTTGCGGAGCGCCTTGGCCTCGATCTGCCGCACGCGCTCGCGTGTGACACTGAACTCGCGGCCTACGTCCTCCAAGGTGCGCGTGACGCCGTCCTCAAGGCCAAAGCGCATCACGAGCACCTTGCGTTCGCGTTCGCTCAGGCCGTCGAGGATCTCTTCCATCTGTTCCTTGAGCAGCCGCCGGCTGGCCGAATCGACCGGTCCGGGCAGGCTGTCATCCTCGATGAAGTCGCCCAGGTAGCTGTTCTCTTCCGAGCCGACCGGCGTCTCGAGGCTCAGCGGCTCCTGGCTCAGGCGCTGGATGCGCCGCACCTTGGCCGCCGCCCGTTCCAGCCGCCGTGCAACTTCGCTGTCGAGCCGGCCCCCGCGCGCCATCCAGTTGCGCACGATGCGCGCATCGTCTGGCTCGAGGAACTCCATCTCGATCGCCACTTCCTCAAAGGACGGCTCGCGACCCAGTTCCTGCTGCAGGCGCCGCTGCACGCGCGCCTGGCGGTTGATTGTCTCCACCATGTGGACGGGGATCCGGATCGTGCGTGCCTGGTCGGCGATCGCCCGGCTGATGGCCTGCCGGATCCACCAGGTGGCATAGGTGCTGAACTTGAAGCCCGAGCGTGTGGTCGAACTTGTCGACTGCGCGCAGCAGACCCAGATTGCCTTCCTGGATGAGGTCGAGGAAGTTGAGCCCGCGGCCGATGTAGCGCTTGGCCACGCTCACCACCAGGCGCAGGTTGCTCTGCGCCAGCCGGTTGTGGGCCAACCGCCCCTGTGTGACGGCCAACTCAAGCTCGTCTTTGCGGTCCAACTCCTGGTCGGACAGGTCGGCGTCGGGCCGGCCGACAAATTCCGCCAGTTCCGCTTCGGCCTTGACGCCATCTTCGATTTTCTGTGCCAACTCCAACTCTTCGTCGGCCGTCAGCAGCGGGTGGCGCCCGATATCGCGCAGGTACATGCGCACGGGGTCGAGGCTCTGGCCGACCTCTTGGATGTCGGCGATCAGCTCTTCGATCGGGACGTACTTTTCCTGCTCGATCTCTTCTTCCAGCTTGGTGTCGCGTTCGATGCGCGGGATGGGGGCGGTGTCCTCTTCCTCCTCCTCTTCCGGCACGTCGGCAAAGATATCCTCCTCGGGCGACGGCTGTTGCTTCGCCCAGGTGGATATATTCGTCCAGTTCACTTTCGCTGCTGCTAGCGGTCCGGGGCAGCGGCGCGATCGGCTCCATGTCCTCTTCGGAGTCTTCGTCTGGAGTCGGTATCTGGCGTGGTTTCACCATCAGTAGATCTTCAATCCTTTTTCGCTGCTAGCTCGTTGCGAAAGCTCTAACGGCAGTCTCGCCATCACCTGCTGCAAGTGCGATAGCTCGCGCAGGTGCTGATTGTTGATACGGAAAAAGCTGCGCACCGCTTCCTGCTCGCCCGCATTTTGCATGTCGGCCAGCAGGTACTTGATGTTAATTGTCTCCTGTTTCAGGCGTTCGATGCGCATGCGTAGGAGGACCTTGGCGGCGTCCTCGCGCTGCAGCAGCGGATTCTCCTGGGGCACCTGCGCCGCATAGGCCAAGAGATGAGCCAGGCGTCCATGCAGGCCTTGTGGCAGTGTATCCTGAAACAGCTCGATATCCCAAGGTTCATCGCCGGCCAAATAACGCTTGAGCGCCTGAAAGATCTCCCTGCTTTCGCTGTTCTGCCAGTCTTCGGCCGTCACCGGGGCAAGGTTAAGCCGCTCGGCAGCGCCGCTCAACCAGACCAGCAGGTTGCCGTCGGCAAGCAGGCTGGCAAGCAGGTGATCTTCGTGCTCGAAGCGAGCCGGCGACAGCTTCGCCGGCGTCGACTCGCGCCTGGTTGGCGGCAGCAAACTGGACGCAGAGGAACCTGCACCTGGCAGTGGTGCGCTCTCTTCACGTCCTGCACCCTGTTTTTCATGCCGCTGCCGCTCGGCGCTGGCCTGCTGCGTACGCGCGGCAGCCTGCACGCGCCCCGCAATGGTGATCTCATCTACCTGCACGAGCCGGCTCAGGCGCTGGATGTAGTGCTGGCGCTCGATCTCGTCGCCCAGCTCGGCAATCAGCGGTGCCAGCTCGGCTACGGCCAGACCCTTGCCGCGGGCGCTGCTGAGGTCCTCGGTCGAGGCTACGACGTCAAAATAAAAGTCCACAAGCGGCTTGGCCGCATCCACTGCCGCCTGCCACTGCGCCGAGTCGCTGCGGATCACGTCGTCAGGGTCTTTGCCCATGGGCATCGTCGTGATCGCCAGGTTCGCACCCAGCCGATCTTCGAGCCGCACGCCGCCGGGTGTGACCACCGGCTTGCGCACGCGCACCAGCGACTGCCGTGCCTGGTTGAGGCCGCGGATCGTCGCCTGCTGGCCCGCCGCATCGGCGTCCAGCGCCAGCACGAAGTTGTCGGTGTAGCGCTGCAACTGGCGCAGCTGCTCGGGCGTCAGTGCCGTCCCCATGCAGGCGACTACGTTATTGAAACCAAACTGGTGGGCTGCGATCACATCCATGTAGCCTTCGACGATCACGACCTGGTCCCGCTCGCGGATCGCCCGCTGCGCCAGGTCCAGCCCATAGATCACATGCGACTTGTGAAAGACCGCCGTCTCGGCCGTGTTCAGGTATTTCGGCACGCCGTCGTCCATAACCCGGCCGCCAAAGCCGATCACACGGCCCTGCCGGTCGCGGATCGGGAAGATCACGCGGTTGCGAAACATGTCAAAGGTGCTGTTGCGCTCCTCGCTGCGCTTGACGACGCCGGCTTCCAGCAGCAGGTCCAGGCTGAAACGCTGTTCCAGCAGGTGGTCGCGGAGGCTGCTCCAGGCATCGAGGGCAAACCCCAGGCGAAACTGCTCGGCTGTGGCCTGGTCAATGCCACGCCGCTCCAAGTAGCGGCGAGCAGGCTCGGCCGCGGGATGGTGGTTGAGCACGTGGGCAAAGAACGCGGCGGCAGCCTCGTTGACATCGTAGATTTGTGCTCGCTGCTGCCCGCTGCGGTCCTCTTCACGGTCGGTGATCTCGATGCCGGCCCGCTGCGCCAGCATCTCCACCGCCTCGCGAAAGTCGAGGTTTTCTTTGCGCATGACGAACGAAATGACATCGCCGCCGGTTCCGCAGGCGCCAAAGCAGTGCCAGGTGCCGGTATGGGGAAATACGACAAAGCTCGGCGTTCGCTCGCCGTGAAAGGGGCAGAGACCCTTGTAGATGCTCCCTGCACGCTTGAGCTCTGTATAGCGAGAAATTACTTCTACGACGTCGACCCGTTGCTTGATCTCGTCTGTAACGCTTCCGACCATGCTGATTGGGTTCTCCGCCGGGAACTAAGCGGCCGTGAACGCTGCGGTTATCGCGAGGCTGCCCCTGCAAATTATAACGGGTGTTCTAGTGGGGTGTCAAAGCACACGCCGAGCAGCTTGCCTGCGGCTTCAGGCGCGATCCCTGCGTTCTCCACACGAAGTTCAGGCGATATTCAGGCGCCGTCCAGGCCGTACTTGTGAGCTATCGTGGGGTAAATGCGCTCGGCTTCTTGAAACACGTCTCCCAACTGCATGGCCTTGAGCAGATTGCCGCTGGTGCGGATGCGGCCGGTGAAGAACGCCTTGTGCGTGCTCTCTTTTCCCAGCCACATGGCGTGGAGCAGGTCGGCTGACAGCGAGATCTCCAGGTTCGCCAACCCGGGGGTGGGGCCAAAGAAGACTTGCAGCGGCGGCTGGCGCCCGTCCAGCAGGATCTCGGCCTCGGGCTCCGTGGTACGCATACGGATCACCAGGTTGCTGCGCGTAAAGGAGTCGATGTGCTGCGGGTGCTGCACCACGAAGTCAAATACTTCCTTCATCACCGCATAGAACTGCTCTGCGTCGGCATAAACGGCCATCAATGCACTGCGCTCCTACCCACCGATCAGCGGCGCCTGTTCACGGCTCGCCCGGCGTGACTTGACCATCAGCGAGCGCCCCAACACGCTCTCGTACCATTCGACATAGCGCTTGATGGTGTATCCCAACTGGTGCGGCCGCGCTTGCTGCAAGGATGCCTGGCCCATCTCGGCCCAACGGTCAGGCATACTAAGGAAGAGCTTGATACTGTCGGCCAGGCTTTCGGCATTTTGTGGGTTAAACAGAAAGCCATTGGTGCCATGTTCGACGAGTTCGGGCAGCGCACGGGCATTCGCCGCCAGGATCGGCTTGCCGCAGGACATGGCCTCCAACGTGGCGATGCTCTGCAGCTCGGCCCAACTGGGCATGACAAATGCGTCGACGCTGTTGAGCAGCAGCGGCAGATCTTCGCTGTCGACATAGCCGGGGAAGATCACGCGCTCCGCGATCCCCAGTTCGTGCGCCAACTCGATCAACGAATCGCGGTACATGCCTTTGCCGGCGATGGCGACCTGGCAGGCGCCTGGCGGCAGCAGCGCCATTGCGGCCACCAGGTAGTCCAGGCCTTTCTCGCGGTCCACGCGGCCGACATAGAGCAGTGCGGGCGTGTCCTGCGCAAGGTGGAAATGGCCGCGGGTGAGGTTGCGCTCAATCGTGGCATCCGGAAAGAACTCGTCCTGGTCAACACCACAGGAGATTGCCTTCACCGGGATGCGAATATCCTGCTTGCGCAGGATGGCGACCGCTGTCTCGGTGGGCGTTGTCGCAGCATCCAGCTGGTTGAAGACCTGGAGCATATCCTTCCACATCGCCTTATGTACGACGCCCTGCACGCTGCGCGGGATATACAAGTTGTTCGACCAATTGGCCGGCAGGAAGTGGTTGGTGCCGACGATGGGGATGCCGCGCAGCCGCGCAATGCGCAGCACCGTGCGACTGAGGAAGAAATGGTCTTGGATGTGAATGATGTCAGGCGCAAACTCGGCAATGGTGTCTTCCACCCAGCCGTCGGAGAAGGCTGTCACGTTCAGGTTGTGCCCGAGGTGGAGGGCAGGCACGGTCTGGACGATCACGCCGTTCACCAACTCGCGTTGGGCGATACCTCGCATCGAGGGCGCCAGCGACATGACCTCGTGTCCTGCGCCGCGCCAGGCCTTCCGCCAGCCGGATCATAAACACGGCCTGGCCGTTGTCTTTGCGATAATAGGTTTGGCCTGAGAAAAGCACTCGCATGGGCAGGCTCACTCGTTCACGTGCGGGATACTGGCTTTGCGCGTAGAGGTAATGCGCCCAAACATGCGGCGGTACCACCACAGGAGGACGAGCAGCAGCACGATGCCGCCGATCAGGGCCGCAACCTGCAGCCCCCGCTCCATGCTCTTGATGTGCTCGCCCAGACGATAGCCGGCAAAGACAAGAAACCCCGTCCAGAACGGCTCAAACAACACGCTCACGCCGGCAAGCCGCCACCACGTTACGCGCATCAGCCCGGCTGAGACCAGCGTGGGGATGCTGAGCAGGCCCATTGAGAGCTTGGCCATCAAGTACATCTTGACGCCGTGCTCCTGCACGCCGCTTTCCAACTGCTCAATTTCGGCCTTCCGGTTCTGAAACCAGCGGAGACGAAAGATGCGTCCCCCCTGTGCGCCGAACCGGCCCAACCAGTACCAGAATTGATCGGCCGAAAAGTTGCCGATCACTGCGGCGACGAACACCCACTCGGCGCGTAGAATTCCCGTCGCAGCCATGGTGCCGGCGACCAGTGTGACACTAGGTCCTTCCAAAAACACGAGCAGTGCAATGAGAACGTAGCTCCAATTGCCCAGGTCAGGAAGGTTTCCAGTGCGGATCGCCTGCCAGAAGCCTTGTATAAATTCCATTTACCCTGGCGCGCCGCCGCTACTCCGATCATTCCGAATTATTCGTTCTTTATAGCACGGGTTTGGCTAAGCTGTAAACTCAGCAGAACTCCCGGGAGGCTGCAGCCTCCCGGGAGTTCTTTCCTATGCTTCTATAGATCGGCCTCGCTACCGGCTCAGCGTGGGCAGGAACAGGTATGCGTTGGCCGCACCCGGCGCCAGCTTGATCGTGTCGTTGACGATCAGCGACTCGTTGCCGGCTGCGTCCTTGAACTGGGCGTACACCGTGCATTCCTGGCCTGGCTCGCAGACCAGCGTCCACGGCACTACCGGCTGCACCGGCTGCCACGGGATGCCGTCCATCTTGTCGGTGTTGGCGATGCGCATCTGCACGTTGCCGCTGACCGTGTTGACCTGCTGCGACCACATGTCCGTCATGTGGGCCGCCGAACCCTGCGCTGCGCCGTTGAGCGGGGTGTCGGTAGCGCTGATGTTGAGCTCGACCTGCTTGTTGTTGGTCTGCGCCGCGTCGTTCTCGATCAGCATCGTACCCGACGGCATGTCCGGATCGGCCTTGGGCGTCACGGCGATCGGCTCGCTCAGGTCGCCCTGGACGGGGTTGCCCTGGTCGTCCACGCCGACCGGCTGCAGCACGACATAGTAGGTCTTGTCGTTCTGGACGCCCTTGACCTGGAACTCGCCGGGCCGTGGTGTTGCCCTGACCCATGTCGGTGCCCTGGCCCGGGTTGTCCTTGTTGTCGGACAGGTACAGAATCACGTTGGTGTACGAGAGGACCGGTGTCCAGTTGATCAAGATCTGCCCATTCAGCGGCCGCACGTTGATGTGGCCGAAGTGGATGATCTTGTCGTCGCGTCCGTTGAGCGGGTCGCGCCCGTTGCGCACCTCGGAGCCATCGTTCTCGCCACCCTTGTCGGTGTCGGCCCGGCAAGGCAGCGTGCCATAGCCGAGTTCCTGGATGTTGCTCAGGCCGTCATGGTCGGGGTCGTCCTTGCGGTCATCCGCCTGCAGGTTGAGCTTGCAGCGGCGCTCCCACTCGTCGGGCATGCAGTCCTTGTCCTGGTCGTTCGGGCCGCCGCATTCCTGCGTGGGCTTGGGGCCCTTGATCCAGAAGCCGCCGTTCCATTCACGCACCAGGTTCTGGCTGGGGTTGGCCGGGTCCTTGAAGGCGGCCAGGATGCGCACGCTGTAGCCGCCGCCGTAGGCGGTCGAAGCGAACTTTGTCCCGTAGATGCCGTCGCCGGCGGCGCCGTCACCCGAGCTGCCGTCGTCGAACATGACGCGGCCGACCGTGCCCGCAGGGCCATCCACGATGGCGAGCATGAGGGTGGCCGGCAGCGTACCGTTCTTGTCCAGCAGGAAGCCGGCGATGTCGACGTTGTCGCCTGCCTCCGCCTTGCCGGCGTTGAGGCCAAGCAGGCGGCCTTCGAGCTGGATCGTCGACTGTACCGAGACATTCATGATAAAGTCGAAGCCGGTATCGGCGGCCACGGCCGACGGCTGCAGTTCGGTACCTGCCATGGGAGCGGCGACTTCCGGGGCATTGGGGTCGCCGGCGGTTTCCGCTGCGGGTGCCGCGGCGAGGCCGATGATCGGGCAGGTGTAATACGTGCGGAACTTCCACTCACCCTCGGCCGGGTTGTTGACGACGAGCACGTCGTCAAAGTCGTTGTTGCGGATGTCCCAGTCGGCCGGCGTGTAGCCCTGGAGCCGCGGGCTGATGGGGTACCAGCGCTGCTTCGGGTCCATGCCGGGCATGAATACTTCCACGCGGCGGGCGTCGTCGGCGCCGCAGGTGCCGTGGTCGGCCTGCTTGCCGGCCACAACCAGGCGCAGCTGGTTGACGCTCTTGTCGATGTTGACGGTCAGCGTCTGGACGGAGCGGACTTCGACGTTGGTGTAGCTGCCGTTGAAGATGCGGGCGGCACCCTGCGCCTCAGTGTCGAAGTAGTCGTACACGTTGGCCAGGCCAAGCTGACCGGGCAGGTAGGGGGCGGCCAGCACGGCGTTTACGTTGTCGATGGCGCCGATGGCGCTGATGGAACCGATAGCAGAGGCCGCGGCGGTCGCATCCACGCTTGCTGCCGCCAGGCCCGAGCCGATGCCGTTGGTGGCCACGGGGCGATAGATGCCGCCGGTATCGGCTGCGATCGTCGCCATGAGGTCGCCAGGCGCTTCGGGGCCGAAGGCGATGGTGTTGACGACAACGCCCGCGTCCTTGAGTTCATTCTTGACGTCGGCGTACAGCGGCTTGACGTTCTCCTCGCCATCGGACAGCAGGAAGATGTGCTTGGGATTGGTGTTGGCCGGGGCTGCCACGAGCTGGTCCTTGGCCGCCTTGAGGCCGCCGCCGACGGGCGTCCAGGCACGGGCAGTGATGTTGTTGATCTGCGTGCGGGCGATGCCGATCAAGGCTGCAATGTTGCCGGCGTTGACGTCGGTGCGGGGCAGCAGCGTGCGCACGTCGAGCGGGCAGTTGCCGCTGCCGCCCGGCAGGCCGCAGCCCGGCGGGTTGTCGGTGGCCGACCAGTCCTGGACCAGGAAGCGGTCGCCAACCCGCAGGAGGTCTGCCACTACCTGGCCGGCCTTCTTGGCGTTGTCCAGGCGGGTGCCTTCGCCGATGGCGTCCTCGGTGCTCATCGAACCGCTGGCGTCGTAGCTCAGGGCGATGTCGGTGTTGCCGGGCGCCACGTAGAGCAGGGCATCCAGCTCGGTGTCGTTGATCGTGCTGAGATTGATGCGGAAGTCGACAAAGGTCGTGCCGGCGGGCTTGGTCGGCGGCATCAGGATGGCCCAGTACTCGTCGCCCACTTCCTGGAAGGAGCCGGGCACCACGGTGGCCGGTGCACCCTCTGCGTCAAAGGTGAAGGAAGATTCGGGCAGGCCGCGCACGTTGTTGACGCCATCGCGGACCGTCCAGCGGGCCAGGAAGCCGATGGGGCTGTCCGGCGCGCCGACCAGGGCGAACTTGGCCTGTGTCGGCTCCAGGATCTGGATGGTGGGGTTGACGCAGGTAAAGCGCACGGTGTAGCTGTAGTTGTTGCGCAAAGCTATTGACGGCGGCGACGACCAGGTTGTTGACGCCTGCGGCCGCAAAGGTGCGCACGTAGTCTTCGCCGATCGTGGCAGAGCGCAGCACCTGGGTGGGCGATGTGGTCTTGGCAGCCATCAAGTTGATGCCAAGCTGTGCGCCGGCGGCGCCGTCTACCTCTGCCTGCAGGTAGGGACAGCCGGCCTGCGGCGTCACCTGGTAGTAGCGTGCCGCCCAGTCGTCGGGTGTGGACTCGGTCCAGCTCTGCGCGCCGCCGGCCATGTTGACGTTTTGTGTCGCCGGAGCCAGATTGCCGTAGGGCGAGGCGTCGTCGTCGGTGTAGACCAGTTCGGGCTGCGTGGCGGGGTCGGCCCAGCTCTTGGCCCAGTTGGCGGCAAAGAAGTCGAGGAAGAAGCGCTTCTCGCTCATGCCGGGCTTGAGCGACGGGATCAGCGTGTTCAGCACGTAGAGGCTGTCGGCGTTGTCGCAGGCTTCGTAGTGGTGGTACATGGCATCGATGTGGTGCCAGGGGTCGGTGGGAGTACCGATCGTGCCCAACTGCTCGATGAAGTACTTGAGGAAGATGTTGCCGTAGCTCTTGTCGTACATCGACGTGCCTGGGTCGTAGGTGGCGCCGGAGTAGCCCTGCGTGTCCAGCGTGGCGTCGACCGTATCGGCGCCGAGGTCGGCATAGCCTTCGACGAACTCGGCGTCGTCGGGGTAGTTGGGCTTCAGGTAGCCGTAGCAGCCGCTGTCGTACGAGTACTGCAGGTAGTGCTGCGCCTCGTGGTAGACCGTCCACTGCCCGCCGCCGTTGCGCACCATGGGCGAGTCGATGCCGATCGAGCAGTTGCCGGGGCTGCCCCAATAGGCAATGCCGGACCAGCCTACGCCGTCCTCCATCTGCACGTTGAGGCGGCGAGCAGCCGTTGTCGTAGAGGTGATGGCCCGAGTCGGTGTGATAGCGGACCCAGGCGTCTTCAAACCAGGCTGCCACCTGCTGCGCCTGGGCGTCGCTGGTGATCCAGTGCTGCAGGTTGTAGGTGGTGCCGTCGTCGATGCGCGTGGTGGCGCTCATGACCTTGGTGTACCACACGCGCACCGTCTTGTTGACGCCGCCGACGGTAAAGGTGCGGTCGACGCACTCGTCGAGCAGCAGGCCGTCGATCGTGGGGCCGCCGGCGCAGGCTGCCGCGACGCCGGCGGGCGCCACTTGCGGCAGGTTATAGGGTTCCGGATGGACAGTGCCATCGTCGTGGGCGGACACGGCCAGCGCGCCTCCCACCACAAGCAGCAGGGCGATCGCCCATGCCAGCACCAGCACGCGGCTGGTGCGGTTGATGTTGGTTGACATAAATACTCCTTCTCGAGGCAACAACTGTCTGGCGCATGAGCCGGTGGGCTCACGCTTGTCAGGTTTATGAACTATGCCGGGCGGCCGCCAGGCCGCCATGTGCCCGTGTTTCTAGATCGACATCAAAGGGGTGAATGCGAAGAAACTGCGATGGAGGGGCAGAGAGTGGTAATCACATGACATGCTCCTTTCCACATAGACCGAGACGGCGCTGTGCAGCGGGGGCTGCGGGTCAAACAGAACTACCTACAGCGTACAGGCAAGCGGGCAGACCTGCCGTGCACACGGCAACTGCGCCGTTGTGCGCAAGATCACGGGCTGGGTATGTGGGAAAGGGCGCGCAGCAAGCGAGAAGGAGATTGTGTAAGAGAACGAAGGGAGAAGTGGAGAAATGACAGCCGCCGTGGAGATGATGTGGGGGCAAAGCAGAGACTGCTTGCGATTAGCGGCTGTCGTACGACTACTATAGAGGAAATTGCCAGCAATTGCAATAGAATTTTTGTGCTAATTTCGCACGCCAGTGCCACTCCGTGCAGCCTGCCGCATGACGGATTAGGCTGCTGATGCCTTGGCGGCCTGCGTGTGGGTCAGCGCACAATCATGCTGGTCTTGGCCGCGGCCAGCAGCGATTCCACCTCCTGCCGGGTGGTGACCACGATGTCGCCATGCTGGGCCAGCGCCATGCCGGCCAGCAGCACGCCGGTGCGCAGGCCGCGCTCGAGGTCGCCGTCCAGCCAGCCGTCGATCACGCCGGCGGCCAGGGCATCGCCGGCGCCGAGACGGTCGACGATGGCGACGGGCACGGCATCGACCTGCAGGACCTCGCCGCCGCGCCAGGCCAGCGCACCCGCCGCGCCGACGCTCATCACCACGACCTGCGCCGAGGTCTGCTCGGCCAGCTGGCGCAGGGCGCTGGGCGGGTCGCCCGCACAGTGAAAGATGCGCTGCGCATCGCCGTGACCGCAGAAGAGCAGGTCCACCTGGTGCAGGAGCGGCGTCAAGGCGGCGGTGGCTTCCGCCGCGCTCCACAGCTTCTGCCGGTAGTTGACGTCGAAGCTGACGGCCAACCCCGCATCCTTGGCGCGGCGCACGGCCTCGCCGACGATAGCTGCGGCAGCCGGCCGACAGCGCCGGCGTGATGCCGGTCAGGTGCAGCAGGCGTGAGGCCAGCAGCGTGTCCCAGGCGACGGTCTCGGGCGTCAGCTGCGTGGCGCAGGAGTTGGCGCGGTCGTAGATGACCTGGATCGGGCGCGGGGGCGCCGAGAACTCGACGTAGTAGGTGCCCATGCGGCCGTCCTGGCACCAGTGCACGCCGCCGAGGTCCACGCCGGCCATGCGCAGGTGATTGGCCGCCAGCCGCCCCAATGCATTGTCGGGCAGCCCGCCGACCCAGGCCGTGCGCCGCCCCAGCCGCGCCAGCAGCGCCGCCAGGTTGGACTCCGCCCCGCCCGGCCGCACGTCCAGCTGCGCGGCCGTCTCGAGGCGGCTGCCGGCAGGTACGCTGTAGCGCAGCATGATCTCGCCCAGCGTGGTCACGTCGAGCAAGCGTTCAGGCCCCATAGAAGACCTCGAATTCGTGGCGCATGACGGCGTCCGGCAGGCTGGCCGGCTCGCGCAGGATGTTGGCAGCCAGGACCCCCTGGCGCTTGAGCGTTTCCTTGGCGCACCAGACCGACAGGTCCACCGACTGCATCGACCAGTTGATAAAGGGGACCAGGCCGTCGAAGCGGCTGCGCGCCGCAGCGTAGTCGCCCGCCCGGTACAGGTCGTAGACCTGCGCCAGCGGGGGACCGAAGTTGGCGGCCGGCATGCAGCCCTTGGCGCCGCGCTGGAGACCTTCCCAGAAGCTCAGCCCGCCCCAGCCGGCGAACACGTCCATGCGGTTGTCGCTGAGGGCCAGCACCTCGCTGGTCTTGGGGCCGGCCGGGGTGCCCTCGATCTTGACCGAGGTGATGTTGGGGCAGTCGCGGTTGAGCCGCGCCAGCAGCGGGCCGGGCAGCGCCACGCCGGTCAGCTGCGGCGCGTCCTGCACCATGATCTCCACGTCGACCGCCCGGGCGATGCGCTGGTAGTAGCGGTAGAGGTTTTCGCCGTCGGGCTTGATGAACATCGGCGGCAGCACCATCAGCGCTGCGGCACCCAGCGCGGCCGCCCGCCGTGCCCGGATCACCGCAATGTCGGTGCCGTTGCCGTCGGCGCTGACCACGACGGGGACGCGGCCGCCTGCCGTCTCGATGACGATGGCGGCGACGCGCTGCTGCTCGGCCTCGGCCAGCTTGTAGCCTTCCGACGCGATCGCCGGCGCCGCCAGGCCGTGCACGCCGCCGGCGATGAGGTGCTCGACCTCGGCGCGCAGGCTCTTTTCGTCGATCGCGCCCTCTTCGGTGAAAGGGGTGGCGACGATGGGGATACAGCCGTGGAGCTTGCCCATTCCTTATGCCTGTCTACGCCATGGCGTTGGTGAGCAGAGCCATCTCGTCGGCACTCAGGACGAGATTCAGCGCGGCCAGGTTCTCGTCCATCTGCGCCTCCGAGCCGGCCGCCATCACCGGCACGACGACGGGGTCGCTCTGCATCATCCACGCCAGGATCACCTGGTTGGCGCTGACGCCGTGCGCCGCCGCCACCTGCGCGCAGCGCAGCCAGGCGTGCGTCGCTGTCGGGGCCCAGGTACTGCTCGGGGATGGTGCGGTCGGGCCGCGTGTAGGCGCCGCTCAAGAGCGACGAGTAGGCCAGCAGCGTGACAGGATTGTTGCGGCAGTAATCGAGCAGATCGTCGTTGACGGCCAGCTGCGGGTCAAAGCCGGCCCCCGGCTTGGGGCGCAGGTAGGTGTAGCGCTGCTGGACGCAGCAGTAGTCCGGCCAGCCGTGGGCGACGCTCAGACGCGTGCGCTTGCGCCAGGCGCCAGGCCAGGAAGTTGCTGGCGCCGATGTAGCGCACCTTGCCCGCCCGGACCAGCCGGTCAAAGGCCGCCAGCGTCTCCTCCAGCGGCGTGCTGCGGTCGTCCACGTGGGCGTAGTAGAGGTCGATGGTGTCGACGCCCAGCCGGCGCAGGCTCTTGTCGCACTCCTCCTCGATCTGCGCGGGCGCTCAGGCCGATGGTGACGCCGGGATACTGGAAGCCGACCTTGGTGGCGAGGAAGATGCGGCCACGGTTGCCGCGGGCGCGCATCCATTCGCCCAGCAGCGTCTCGCTCTCGCCGCCCTGGAAGCCCTCCACCCAGTGGGCGTAGATATTGGCCGTGTCGATAAAGAAGCCGCCGGCATCCATGTACAGGTCGAGCAGCCGGTAGGAACTGGCCGCGTCGTTGCGCGTGCCGAGATACATGGCGCCCAGGCAGTAGATGCTCACGTCGACGCCGGTGTTACCGAGAGGTACAGTACGCATAGGAGGTAATCCTCTTTCTAGGTGTCAATAAGGCTTGCATGTTCGGTATACCCTTCCAGGAAGACAGGCTTCCTGGAAGGTTGTCAGCTGTGCGGACGGTCGGGCGTCAGCACTACGATGGGAATCGCCCGCCCACCTGTGCGTGTCTTGTACGCTGCATAGCCGGCATAGAGCGAAACCGCTTTCTGCCAGAGGCGGTCGTATTCCTCGCCCGCTGGCTTCGCCGGCTACGTAGTCGCCGGTGTCGCCATGCCGGCGCGACGGTAGCCTGCGGGTTCTTCTTCAGGTTGTAATACCAGGCCGGATGGTGTGCCTGGCCAAAGTTGGACGCAATGACGACCCACCTGTCGCCATCGGGAATGCCGACCAGCGGCACGGTGCGCAGCTGCCCGCTCTTGGCGCCGATGGTGGTGAGCGTGATCACCGGCAGGCCGGTCGTCAGGCCGACCAGCGTGGTTCTGCCGCCGGACAGCCGCAGCACGATGCGGTCGGCGCGGTGAGCAGTGGGGATGAACAGCTTGGATCCCAACGACGTGGCGGCGAAGCGCTGGATGGAGCGTTGGAAGATGTTGGGGGTAATGTTCACGGCTTGCCGATCAACGCCTTGCGCTTGTGCCAGTCCTCCTTGTACAGGTTGAAGTGGATGCGCTGCTCGGGGTGGGCGGCGATCACCTCTTCGTCCATCACCACGCCCAGGCCCGGACCCGTGGGCAGGGCGAAGTAGCCGTCCACGACCTTGGGCAGGCCCGGCGCCGAGTCCAGCACGTAGGGCTCGTCGAAGTCGTTGAAGTGCTCCTGGATCTTGAAGTTGGGCGTGCAGGCGGCCAGGTGCAGCGCGGCCGCGGTCGCCACCGGCCCGCCGACGTTGTGCGGGCGCGATCAGCACGTAGTAGGTGTCGGCCCACGCCGCCAGCTTCTTGGTGTTCAGAATGCCGCCAAAGTGGGCGATGTCGGGCTGGATGATGTCGGCGGCGTGCAGTTCGAACAGCTCGCGGTACTCGTGCATGGTGTGCAGCCGCTCGCCGGTCGCCACGGGCACGCCCAGCGGGCGTACGGCGTCGGTCACCTTCTTGCAGCGCCAGCATGTTGGCCGGCGGCACCGGCTCCTCCACCCAGCTGGGCTTGAAGGGCGCCAGCTCCATGCTCATCTCGACGGCGGTGACCGGGTTGAAGCGGCCGTGCATCTCGATCAGAATCTCGACGTCCGGCCCCACGGCGTCGCGCACGGCCTCGACCAGGCCGATGGTCTTGACCTTCTCCGCCCGCTCCATCTCGTAGTAGCCGGCGCCAAAGGGGTCGAACTTGAGCGCGCGGTAGCCCTTGGCCACCGCCCGCTGCGCGGCGGCGTGGAACTCCTCGGGCGTGCGCTCGACGGTGTACCAGCCGTTGGCGTAGGCCTTGATCTTGTCGCGCACGGCGCCGCCCAGCAGCCGGTAGACCGGCTGGCCCAGCGCCTTGCCGATGATGTCCCAGCAGGCCATCTCGATCACGGCCAGGCCGGTCATCGCGATCTCGCCGGGCTTGCCGTAGTCCTCGATCGTGAGCCGCCGCATCAGCCGCTCGATGTCGAAGGGGTCGATGCCGAGCACGAAGCGGTCGGTCACGTCGTTGAGATAGCCGACCAGCGAGTCCACCTTGTTGATCGGCCGGCTCTCGCCCACGCCGACCAGCCCCTCGTCGGTCTCGACCTTGACGTAGACGAGGTTGCGCCACTGGGTGCCCAGCACAAAGGGGGTGACAGCGGTAATCTTCATAGCCTACCCTTTCAGAATCGCGTATTCACGGAAGTGGATGGAGCCGCCGCCGGCGGTGACGAGCACGGCTCCTGTACTATACCTGGCTTTCGCGGCAGGCAAAAAACGCGGCAGGCAGGCAACTTCTCAGCCTGCGACGCCAGGAGAGTCGCACGTGGGCGTGCGAACTAAACAGCCGATGACTGTTGGCAAGGTTCTAACCGAGCCGCTTGCCCACCACCGTCTGGATCACGACCGACAGCACGATGATGAGGCCGTAGATCAGCTGCGTCCAGAAGCCGGACAGGCCGATCGCCACGATGCCGGCGTTGATGGCGCCGATGATGAACGAGGCCACAAAGGTGCCGTAGATCGTGCCTACGCCGCCAAAGACCGACGTGCCGCCCAGGAAGACCGAGGAGAGGGTGTTGAGCAGGTAGCCCTCGCCCAGGGTCGGCCAGTAGTAGGTGACCTCGAGCGAGGCGACGAGCCCGGCAAAGGCCGCCGCCAGCCCTGTGATGCCAAAGACCAGCATCTTGCGCCGGCCGACGTTGACGCCCATCAGGCGGGCGCTGTCCTCGTTGTCGCCGATCAGGTAGACATGCGCGCCAAAGCGGTGCGGTTGAGGAGAACCCACGTACCGATCGCAATCAGCACCGTCCACACCATCTGCATGGGGATCAGCCCAAAGAGCCGGCCGACGAACAGTTCGTAAAAGAAGGTCCCGCGGGTCGAGAGCAGCGAGGTGCCGCGGCCGTCGGTCGCCACCTGCACGACGCCGCGCCAGAAGAACTGCGTGCCGATGGTGACGACCAGTGAGGGCACGCCGAAGGCGACGGTGATCCAGCCGTTGAGCATGCCGGCCAGCAGCCCGGCCACCAGGCAGCCCACCAGCGCGAGCCACAGGTTGCCCGTCAGCAGCAGAAACGGAAGCAAAGATCAGCATGCCGAACGACATGATCGACGGGAACGACAGGTCCATCTCGCCCGTGATGACCACCATCGTCAGCGGCAGCGCCATGATGGCGAAGAAGGGCGTCGTGGACATGAAGGCCTGGTAGATGTTGTACGAGAAGAAGGTCTCGGGCGAGCCGATGGCAAAGACGACCCAGATCAGCAGCGCGACGACCGTGATGCCGATCTGGAGGGCGTGCGTGCGCAGGTAGCCGGAAAAGCCGGAGCGTGAAGACGAACGCTTGGTGGTGGTGGCGGCGTCGGCGGTCATGCCCTGCCTCCCTGGCTTTGGGCCAGCTTGCCGGTGCGCGCCACGGTGTAGAGCCGCTCGATCAGCTCGTCCAGCGTCACGTCCGATCTTCTTGAACTCGCCGGCGATCATGCCGCGGTCGAGCACGACGATGCGGTCGACCACCGGGTAGACGTGGAAGATGTTGTGGTCGATAAAGATGCAGGACTTGCCGGCCTTGGGGATGCTGGCGATGAAGTCGAGCACCTTTTTGGTTTCGGAGAGCGAGAGCGCCATGGTCGGCTCGTCGAGGATGATCAGTTCGGCCTCGAAGTAGAGCGCCCGGGTGATGGCGATGCCCTGGCGTTCGCCGCCCGACATCGTGCGCACCGGCGTCTCGGGGTTGACGGCCTTGGAGGTGAAGCCCATGTGCTCGGTCATCAGCCGCTGCGTCTCGCGCTTGCATCTTGCCCACGTCGAGGAGGCCCAGGCGGTTGGTGAGCTCGCGGCCCATAAAGATGTTGCGCCAGACGCTCTGCTGGTCGGCCAGCGCCTTTTCCTGGTAGACCGTCTCGACGCCCAGGTCGCGTGCCTTCGGCACCGTCAGGTGATCCACCTTTTTGCCGTGAAAGTAGACCTCGCCGCCGGGGTCGGGCTGGTGGTAGCCGGTGATGATCTTGACCAGCGTCGACTTGCCGGCGCCGTTGTCGCCCAGCAGCCCGACGACCTCGCCGGGATAGACCTCGAAATTGATATTGTGCAGCGATTTGACTTCGCCGAATGATTTCGAAACATTGACCAACCGAAGCGTCGGTTCGGGCATATGGGTGCTCCTGGCGGAAAACTGAGAGGGTGAGAGGGTGAGGGCGGTGAGCAGTCATGTCACCCTGCTCACCCGCTCACCCACACATCCTTACCGGATTTCCTTCTCGACGAACGGAGCCAGGAACTCGACATTGTTCTTGTCGGCGAAGCCGGCGCCGGTGTCGATCATCAGGCCGGAGAAGCCGTAGACCTTGGTCAGGCAGATCTGCAGGATGGGCAGATAGCCCTGCAGCCACGGCTGCTGGTCGATGACCAGGTCGGTCCAGCCGCCGCGGATGGCGGCCAGCGTGGCCGGCGACAGGTCGAAGCCGGCGCCATAGATGTCGTCCGGGCCCTTGCCGGCGGCCTTGAGATAGGTCTCCAGCGTGGCAGTCAGGCCGCCGTGGTCGGTGACGACCAGCTTGACATCGGGGTTCGAGGAGACGTAGCCGGTGAAGGTCGGCGTGCCGGCGGTCGGGTCGGCGTTGGTGGCGGCGTCGATCTCCAGGTAGTCCACCATCAGACCGGCTTCTTCGAGGGCATCGATCACGCCCTTGGTGCGCTCGCCGCGGCTGGGCTGCGAGAGCAGACCCCAGACCATGGCGCGGTCGCCGCTCTGCAGGCCGAAGCGCTTGACGGCTTCCTTGCCCAGGTTGTAGCCGGCCGTGTAGTTCACGGCGCCGACATAGCCGAAGCCGTTGCCCTGGTACTTGCTCAAGCTGGTCGGCAGTTCGGTGTTCTGGCTGGTGACGATGATGCCCTGGGCTTCGGCGTCGTCGATCAGCGGCGAGAAGGCGTCGTCGCCGGGGTGGCCCATGACGGCGATGCCGTCGGGCTTGGTGGCGACCGCTTCCTGGAACTGCTGGATCATCTTCTGCGGATCCCAGTCGGAGAAGACATAGGTGACCTTGGGGCCGAGGTCGGCCTCGGCCTGCTTGGCGCCGTTGTAGACGTTGTTGGCGAAGACGCCGCCGGCCGGGCCGCCGGGGAAGAAGGTGATCTTGACATCCTTGCACCACTTGCCGCGCCATCAGCAGCGGGGGCAGCGGCCGCCCCGGCTGCTGCTCCGGCCGAGCGCCGCCGGGCTGCACAGCAGTGCAGGCCTGCAAAAGCAACGCCGCAATCAGCAGCACGGCGAGCGCGGCAAAACGCACGTACCGAGAACGAAACTGCATACGATCCTCCTGTTGCTTAAAACGTTTTAATGGAGCGAGAAAGAAAACATTGGGAAGCGGCAAAAAAGTCACGGACGAGGCTTATTGTAGGCTATCTCTCAATGTCCGTCAACCGCTGCAGGCGGGCAGCACACGGGCGCGACTTAACCTATGTGCCCAACACGTAGGCAGCGATCTCAGCGTACGATGAGCACACTGTCTCTGCACCTGCGGCCGCCAGCGCCTCGGCACCATATGAGGTCGTTATCGCCAAGGTGTGGCAGCCTGCTTCCCGCGCCGACGTGATCCCGTGCAGCGAATCTTCGATCACAAGGCATTCAGCCGCGGGGATACCCAGCCGCACGACCGCCGTCAGATACGGCTCGGGATGCGGCTTGGGCTGCGTCACGTCCTCTGCCGTCACCACGACGTCGAAATGGGGGGCCAGCCCGAACTTGGCGAACGCCAACTCCTGGTTGTAGCGCACCGAAGATGTGACCAGGGCCATGGACGTTACGTGGGGGCGCACCCGGCGCACAAAGTCCACCGCGCCCGGAATGCCGGTGACCTGGTCCTGCATCTGCAGGTAGATGCGCTGCTTGTTGGCCAGCAGGGTGGCGGCAGGCACCTTGCCGCCAAGATAGGTGCGGCTGGCGTACTCCAGAAACACCTCATCCGGAGTGCCGAGATACTCGGCGTAGATCGTTGGCGGCAGCACGACGCCGTACTGCTGCATCGCTGCTCCCACGGCGGCATTGTGCAGGGTTTCCGAGTCGATAATTACGCCGTCGAGGTCGAAAATAATGGCAGAATAGGGTACTGCGTGCGGGCACAGGCTTGCTCCGTCTCCGTACAATAGTGTGGATTTATGACAGCCACTATTCTACAGCAGGATCAGCCCGGCCCGGGTGGCGCGCACCACGGCTTCGGTGCGGCTCTGCGCGTTCAATTTGCCGAGGATGGCGTTGATGTGGAACTTGACCGTGTGTTCGCTGATACCCAGGGTGCGGGCGATCTGCTTGTTCGACAATCCCTCGGCCATGCCGCGCAGCACGTCCAGCTCGCGGGCCGAGAGCTGTTCGAACTCCATGCCCGCGCCGTCCGCCGCATCCGCCCCCTTGGCGGCCGGCACGGCGGTTGTCGGGGCGGGGAGCAGTTCGGGGTCGAAGATCAGCAGCCCCTGGCCGGCGGCAACGACCGCCGCAGCAAGCTGCGTACCGTCGGTGGTACGGCTCAGCAGCCCCCGTGCCCCTGCCGCCTGCACCGCAGCCGCACTCCCGGGCTGCCTATCAGCGCAATGACCGGGATGCCGCTGTCGTCACAGAAGCGGCTGAGCGTCTCGATGGGCCCGTCTTCGTCCCAGCCAAGGTCCCAGACCAGGGTATCGGGCGCATAGGCGGCGACCGCTGCCGGCAGGTCGCCGTCGCTGGCCGCCAGCCCTGCCACCGCAACGGGGGACTGGTCGGCCAGCAGCGCAGCAATGCCCGCCCGCGCCAGCGGGTCGTCGGCCACGATCAGGATACGCAGTGCGAATGGTGTCATGTTCCAAGGATATAGGCCGGCAGTCCGGCTGGCAGTGATCCCCCTTCCGGGAAGAGCGCCCTTCCGGAAGAGGGGGTCTTCCGGGAGGGGACACGGGTGGCAAGGTATAATGTGGTTCAATTGTCCGATTAAGGGGGGAACTATGAAGACTGGACTCTCGCTGCTGGTGAATGGCGCCGACCACAAGGTACAAGTGGATCCGGAGCGCACGCTGCTCGGCGTGCTGCGTGATGAACTGCGGCTCACGGGCACGAAGTACGGCTGTGGTGACGGTAAGTGTGGTGCGTGCACGGTGCTTATGGACGGGCAGCCGGTGCAGGCTTGCAGCATTGAGGTGGGCGGCCGCGGCAGGCAAAGAGATCACGACGATCGAGGGGCTGGCCGCCGGTGGCAGGCTGCATGCGCTGCAAGCGGCGTTTCTGGAGACGGGAGCCTTCCAGTGCGGGTACTGCACGCCCGGGATGATTATGGCGGCGGCGGCACTGCTGGCCGCCAACCCGCAGCCGACCGACGCCGAAATCCGCGCCGGTATGCAGGACAATATCTGCCGCTGCGGCGCATACCCGCGCATCGTTGCCGCTATCCGCCTGGCAGCAGCCGGGGAAGTGACGGCGAGCCATGCTGAGGCGACAGGCGAATCAACTTCCGCATCCACAGCAGACCGGCATGCGGGTGCCCCAACGCTGGAGGAGATGGCGGCGGAAGGGCTGCTGGTTGCCTATCCCTGCCCCGATCTGGACATGGTGTTGTTTGCCGAAGAGAGCGTGCTGCCACCTGCCGAAGGCCGGCCGCTGACTGAGATCGGGCCCTGGGTGCACATCGGCGGCGACGGGGCGATCACGTTGAGTGTGGGCAAGGCTGAGGTGGGCCAGAACATTCGCACGTCGCTGGCGCAGGCGGTGGCCGAGGAACTGCGTGTGCCGGTGCACGCCGTCCGCGTGGTGATGGGCGACACGGGACGCACGCCGTATGACATGGGCACGTTCGGCAGCCGCACGACGCCGATCACGGGCCTACAGGTACGGCGGACGGGCGCGGCGGCACGCGAACTGCTGCTTGATGTGGCCGCGGCCACTTGGAACGCCGCGCGTTCCGACCTGGAGATCGCCGGCGGCGCAGTACACGACCCTGCCGGAAGCAGGTCGGCGACCTATGCCGAACTGGCACACGACCGCCAGATCCGCCGCATCGTCGCCGAGGATACACCGGTGACGCCGCCGGCCGATTGGACGGTGGCCGGCCAATCGACGGCGAAGGTGGACGGACTTGCCTTTGTTATGGGCGCGCATGAGTTTGCCTCGGACGTTGCGGTGCCGGGAATGCTGTACGGCAAGGTGCTGCGGCCGCCGGTCTTTGGTGCCGTGCTGCAGAGCCTCGACACGCAGCGCGGCAGAGGCGCTGGAGGGCGTGACGGTTGTCCGCGAGGGCGACTTCGTGGGTGTTGTGGCGCCAGATGAGCACACGGCAGCAAAGGCAGTCGACGCCCTGCGGGCACAGTGGAGAACAGAGCTGCAGGTGTCACAGCCAGAGCTGTTCGACTATCTCAAGGCGAATCCGGTGGAGTCCGTGGGACGTCAAGGTCCATACCTGGCCGTCGAGGGATCTGTCGCGGACGGGCTGGCACAGGCGGACGTGACGCTGCAGCAGCGCTATACCGTCGACTACATCGCCCATGTGCCCCTGGAGCCGCGTGTGGCAGTGGCCCAGTGGGCGGGCGACGAATTGACGGTGTGGACCGGGAGCCAGCGCCCCTTTGGCGTGCGGGCCGAGCTGGCGACGGCGTTTGGTCTGCCGGCGCGCCAGATGCGGGTGATTGTGCCCGATACGGGGGCCGGCTATGGCGGCAAGCACGCCGGGGATGCGGCGATCGAGGCGGCCAGGCTGGCCAGGGCCGTGGGGCAGCCGGTGCGGGTTGCCTGGACGCGCGCGGAGGAGTTCACGTGGGCCTATTTCCGGCCGGCCGGGTTGATCGAGATTGCCGGTGGTGTGAGCCGCGCAGGGGAGCTGACGGCGCTGGAGTTCCGCAACTACAACTCGGGGGCGGCAGGCATTGAACCGCCCTATGCGATCCCCAACAAGCACATCGAATTCCAACCCACGTTGGCGCCGCTGCGCCAGGGCGCGTACCGTGCGCTGGCGACGACGGCCAATACCTTTGCGCGAGAGTGCTTCCTGGACGAGCTGGCGCACGCACTCGGGATGGATCCGCTCGCTTTCCGGCAGCGCAACCTGCGCGACGAGCGGCTGGGCGCCGTGCTGGCAGCTGCCGCGGAGGCGTTTGGCTGGGGTACACGAGCGGCGGCGCCTGGGCACGGCTTCGGACTGGCCTGCGGCACCGACAAGGGCTCCTACGTCGCTGCGTGTGTGGAGGTGGCAGTCGATCGGGGGACTGGCGAGCTGCAGGTGTTGGAGGTGGTGCAGGCGTACGACTGCGGCGCCATCGTCAACCCTGACAATGTGCGCAGCCAGGTGGAAGGTGCGATCATCCAGGGCCTGGGTGGGGCCCTGTTCGAGAGCGTGCAGTTTGCGAACGGGCGCATTCTCAACCCAAATTTCGTGGGTTACCGCGTGCCGCGTTTTGGCGACATGCCTGAGATCAAGACGATCCTGATCGACCGCAAGGACGTGCCGTCCGCCGGCGCAGGCGAGACGCCGATCATCGCCATCGCGCCGGCGATCGGGAATGCGATCTTCCATGCCACGGGCGTGCGCCGCCGGGCGCTGCCGCTCGCGCGAGAAGGGCGGCAGTAACGGTCTAGTGGCACACCTCCAGGAAGTGGCACACCTCCAGGAAGGGTGGCTTAGGCGGCGGCTTCGCCGGTTTGCTGCTGCCACTGCATGGTGTAGAGACCGTAGTAGCGGCCGCGCAGGGCCAGCAGTTCTTCGTGCGTGCCGCGCTCGACGATGCGGCCGCGGTCCATGACGACGATCTGGTCGGCGCCGACGATCGTGCTGAGGCGGTGGGCGATGACGAAGCTGGTGCGCCCCTCCATCAGCGTGTCCATCGCCTGCTCGATGATCTTCTCGGTGGCCGTGTCGACACTGCTGGTCGCCTCGTCCAGGATCAGGATGGCCGGGTTCGCCAGGATCGCTCGGGCAAAGGAGATTACCTGGCGCTGGCCGACGCTCAGGTTGCTGCCGTTCTCCTGCAAGACGGTGAAGTACTTGTACGGCAGTCGCTCGATGAAGAGGTCGGCCCCTACGGCACGTGCTGCCGCCATTGCTTCTTCGTCGGTGGCGTCGAGTCGCCCGTAACGGATGTTCTCCATAACGGTGGCGCCAAACAGGTAGGTGTCCTGGAGCACAATTCCCATCTGGCTGCGCAGGCTGGCGACGGTCATGTCGCGGATGTCGTAGCCGTCGACCAGGATCTTGCCATCCGATACGTCAAAAAAGCGCGCCAGCAGCCGGATGACCGTGCTCTTGCCTGCACCTGTCTCGCCAACCAGGGCGATACGCTGGCCGGGCTCGGCATGCAGCGTGACATGGTCCAGCACCGGCTCGTCGGGCTTGTAGTGGAACGACACGTCGACAAAATCGACTTCCCCGCGCACGGGGGGCAATATCTTGGCACCGGGCTGGTCCTCCAGATCGGGCGGCGTGTCGAGCAGGCTGAAGATGCGCTCGCACGAGGCCATGGTGACCTGAAATGAGTTGTAGCGCTGCGCCAGCTCGCGAATGGGGTCGAAGAAGCGGTCGACATACAGCAAGAAGGCCACCAGGGTACCGGCCGTCAGCGCGTCGCCCAGCACCAGCCAGCCGCCCACGCCGAGAACAAGGGCACTGGCGAGCGAGCCGAGGAAGTCCACGCCGGGGAAGAAGAGGGCGGACAGGCGGGCGGCGACGGTATTGGCGTCAAAGAACGAGCGGTTGAGGTCGTCGAAGTGGCCGATATTGCGGCGTTCGCGGTGGAAGCTCTGGGTGACCCGGATGCCTTGGATCGACTCGTTGAGATAGCCGTTAATCAGCGACAGGCGTGAGCGTGTAGCTCGGTAGGCGTCGCGCACGTGCTTGCGCCAATAAGTAGTGAGGATGATCATGAGCGGCAGCATGGCGAAAGCGACCAGCGCCAGCACCCAGTTAAGCAGGAGCATGGCAATGCCGACCCCGATCAAGAAGAAGGTGGCGCGTACGGTGCCGGTGATCGTCCAAGTGACGAAGTCCTGCAGCGCGCCGACGTCGCCGATCAGGCGGCTCATCAGGCGGCCGACGCTGACGTTGTTGTGGAAGTTGAGCGACAGCGCATGCAGGTGGCGGAAGAGCCGGCTGCGCACGTCGGCGACGACGCGTGTGCCGACAAAGGCCATGATCATAATGCGCTGCCGGTTGCAGAGCCACTCGGCCGTGGCGGCAGCGCCGAAGATCAGCGTCCAGTTGCGTAGAGCCTGCATGTTGCCGGTGCGCAGCCCGTCGTCGACCGCCTTGCCGATGATCCACGGACCGGACACGGCAAGCAGGGTGTTCGCTGCCATCCAGATCATGGCGGCGAGGACCTTCCAGCGGTAGGGCTGGACAAAGCCGTAGAGCCTGGTCACCAGGCGCGTGTCATACCCGCGGCTGATGGCCTCGTCCTCGGCCTGGCCCAGCAGCGCGCGGACCTTCTCCTCGCGGCGCTTGCGCTCCTGGGGTGAGTCTGGCGCCGGCTGCTCAAATGGTAGGGGCGTGGTGGAAACGCTCATCGCCCTGCCTCCTTGTCACTGGTCTTCGTCGTGGACGCTTCAGCGGTCCCGGCGTTGTTCCCGTTGGGGAGATCGCTGGCGGCAGCCAGCTTCTGCTCGACCTGGCCGTATTCCTCCTGTGCCTTGAGCTGGAGGTCGTAGATGCGGCGGTAGAGCCCCTCGTTCGCCAGCAGCTCTGTATGTGTGCCGCGCTCGACGATGCGGCCGTGGTCGAGCACAAGGATACAGTCGGCGCTCTTTAGCGTCAGCAGGCGCTGGGCGATGACAAAGGTCGTGCGGTTGCGCATCAACTGGGTCAGTGCCTGCTGGATCAGGTGCTCCGTCTCTGTATCCACGCTGCTGGTGGAGTCGTCGAGGATGAGGATGCGGGCGTTGTAGAGAAGGGCACGGGCGATGGCGATACGCTGCTTCTGGCCGCCGCTCAGCGTCACGCCGCGCTCGCCGACGCGCGTCTCGTAGCCTTCGGGGAAGCGCGCGATGAAGTCCTCGGCATTGGCCGCGTGGGCGGCGGCCCGGATGTCTTCCATGGTGGCTTCGGGAAGGCCGTAGGCGATATTCTCGCGGATCGTGGCGCTGAACAGAAATGGGTTCTGGAGCACGACGCCGATGTTGTTACGCAGGCTGTACAGCGTGGCGTCGCGCACGTCAATCCCGTCGATGGTCACGCGCCCCGCCGTTGGGTCGTAGAACCGCGAGATCAGCGAGACCACCGTGGATTTGCCGCTGCCCGTCGGGCCGATCAGCGCGATGGTCTGGCCCGGCTCGGCGCAGAAGTCGATATCCTTTAGTACGTGGGCGCCGGCGATGTCGCCGCCGGGGTAGGCAAACGAGACGTGCTCAAAGCAGACCCGGCCGGCGAGGTCGTTAAGCTCGATCGCGTCCGGCTTCTGCTTGATGTCGTTAGGGGTGTCGATGATCTCGAAGACGCGGCCGGCGCTCGCCCCGGCCGTGGCCGCGAGGTTGACCAGGTTACCCAACTGCTGCATCGGGCCGTTGAGCATGAGCATGTAGGAGATCATGGCAAAGAGCGTACCGACCGTGATGGCGCCGGCGATCACCTGCGAGCCGCCGAACCAGAGCAGGATAAAGATGCCGATCGCCAGGATATAGGTAAAGAGCGAAAAGTGATTGCCCCAGGCGACGATCACACCTTTGCGTTGGTCGTACCAACGCTCGTTCTCCTCATCGAAAACGGCGAACTCGTGGGGCTCGCGGGCAAAGGCTTTGACGACGTTGATGCCGGTGAGGCTTTCCTGCATGCGTGTCGACAGCACGCCCATCTGGGCTGCAATCGTACGCCACATGGGCTGGACGACGCGGCCCAACCGCAGCGCCACAATGATCAGGGCAACGATTGCGGGCGACGCCAACAAGGCCAGGCGTGGATCCATCAGGAACATGGCGATCACCACGCCGATCGTTAGGAGGATGGTGGCGGTGAGCTGGACCATGCCGGTGCCGGCGAAGCGCTCGGTCTCGCGAAATATCGCCCGTGGCGCGGCTCATGAGATCGCCAGTGTGTGCCTTGTCGTGAAAGGCGAAGGGAAGGGTCTGCACGGCGCGGAAGAAATCGTTGCGCAGATCGTAGGCCACGCGGAAGGTAATCCACTCGCCGTTGTACATGGTGAGAAAGCCGGCGATGCCGCGGATCACGGCGATACCGAGGATCAGGCCCGCAGCCCAGAAGAGCTTGCTGGCGTCGCCCTCGTCCAGACCCTGGTCGATGGCCTGCTTGATGATCTGCGGCACGAACAGGTTGAGCAGCGTCGCAAACAACATGCCACCGTATGCTGCGAGGACGTGCCAAGGGTGCGGGCGCAAATAGGCAAAGAGGCGCCGGTAAACAGAGAACCGCTGCGTCATGAGAAACTCCAGAAGACAGAGATGTTCAACCCTATAGAAATGAGTCGGTTTTCCCTGTATAATAGCAATGTAAAGTTGTGGATGGCACTGTCAAATGGTCGTAAACATTCACTTTAGCACTGCCTCCGTCGATGGTCAAAAAACGTCCACAACTGCCGCCCCTAATGTCCGCACCGCCCTGCGCACTTAGCATGCAGCCAGGAAAACTGGAAATCTTATGTACAAAAGGTATGCAAACTACTAACAAAAACTGTATCTCCCGGTATTGTGGCTCTGCAGCCGGTGTCCAGTGCGCCGTGCCGCAAGAGGTGTGTTGATTTGCCGGCCCAGGGTCATTTGTTAACCGTCTAGACCAAGAACCAACATAAGGAGTCACTTCTATGTCCTCAACAAGAGGGTACGTGCGCATGCTTTGCATGCTGGCTTTCGCCTGTGTACTCTCACTTGGCGCGGTGCAGATTGCACAGGCGCAGTCTGATGTCGAACAGTCTCCAGATAGCTCTTCCGCCAATCCTGTCGTCAATGTAGGCCATTTTGCTCCATTTGGGGCCAACGTTGCCGCTACCTCCGTCACCGTACGCGTAAGCGGCACCGATGTGTTGACCAACTTTGTCTATCCGAATGTTGTCAAGAGCATCAACGTACTGCCGGCCGGCACCTATACGATCGAGGTGCTGCCTACGGGCACGGCGACAGTTGCCATCTCCGGCGTCGTGACGTTGGAGAACGACAAGCAGTACACGCTGCTGGCGATCGGCGACGGCGCCAACCAGCCGCTGGCACTCGCAGCGCTGGACGACAATCCGGGTGTGCCGCTGGCGGGCACTGCCAACGTGCGCATCGCCCACTATGCTCCCTTTGCCAACACGCTGCCGGCAACCGCTGTCGATATCTGCAATGACGACACGGGTACGGCGGTGCCGGGCCTGACAAATGTGCCGTTTGGCGTGGCTTCGCCGTGGCTCCCGATTCCGGCCGGAATCTACGATCTGAGCATCGCAGTGGCGGGCACCAGCTGCGCGACCACCGCCTTGGACATCGAACCATTGGCCATCGTGGCGGGCAAGACGTACGACGTCTATGCGATCGGCAAGAACACTCCCGCTTTCCCGCTGGCCGTGACCAGCATTACCGGGCTCGACTTCCCGGCACAGGTCACGGTCGGCCACTTTGCTCCGTTTGCGGCCACCGTTCCCCAGACGGCCGTGGACATCAAGGTGAACGGTGCGCTCGCCTTTACCGATGTGGTCTACGGCAACTTCGTACCCAATGTGGCGCTGCTCCCGACCACGACCACCGTCGAGATCCTGCCTGCCGGCACGTCGACGGTGGCGCTCAGCGGCACGCTGAATCTGAAGAGCGGTGCGGCCTACGATGTCTTTGCGATCGGCGGGGCGAACAGCCAGCCGCTGGCGTTCAGCACGACTGCGATCAGCACGACAACGCCCGGCAGGCAAGGCGCTGCTGACGATCGGGCACCTGGCGCCGTTTGCGGCCAACCCCAACGCCACGGCCGTGGATATCTGCACGGATGCCGGTACGATCCTGCTGCCCAACGTCAAGTATCCGCAGGTGGCAGCGAACCTCCCGCTTGATCCGGGTGTATACAACCTCAAGATCGCCATTGCAGGGACCAACTGTGCCACGGTGGCGCTGGACCTGCCGCCGGTGCAGCTGGCGGCGGGCGGGATCTACGATGCCTTCGCCATCGGGTTGAACAATGCCGCGTATCCGCTGGAAGTGACGACGACCACCGGCCTGCCGTTCGTGTCATTCGTCACCATCGGCCATTTTGCGCCGTTTGCGGCAAGTGTGGCCGGTACGGCAGTTGACATTCGCGTGAACGGCTCGCTTGCCTACACGGGTGTCGTCTACGGCGACTTCGTACCCCAGGTCGTGCTGCCCGCCGGCCCGACGCTGGTCGAAATCCTGCCTGCGGGCACCTCGACCGTGGCACTGAGCACGACGGCTGACCTCGAGCGCCGGTGCGGCGTATGATCTCTTCGCCATCGGCGGCGCCAACAGCCAGCCGCTGGCCTTCAGCACGACGCAGATCAGCACGACGGCGCCCGCAGGTAAGGCCCTGGTGACCATCGGGCACCTGGCGCCGTTCGACAGCAACGTAGACGCCACGGCAGTGGACATCTGCACCGACAGCGGTGTGGCCATCCGGGCCTTACGGGCATCAAGTATCCGCAGGTGGCAGCCAACCTGGTGCTCGACCCTGGTCCGTACAACCTCAAGATTGCGGTAGCGGGCACCAACTGCGCTACGACGGCGATCGACCTGCCGCCGTTCCGGCTCTTTGCCGGCGAGATTGCCGATGCCTTTGCCATCGGCACGGGCGCCTCTGCCTTCCCGCTTGAGCTTGGTCACCACCACCGGCCTGTACACGGTGGTGAAGTACCTGCCGATCATCCGCAATCAGGCCGGCGACTGCAGTAGCTTCGTAAACGTGCCCGGGGACCGGCGAACGCTTGCGTTCGCCGGTCCCCGCGACAGTTCTTACCCTCTTACCCGCGTCACCAGTTCCGCCTGCCGCTCGGAAGGCGGCCATCTCGATAACTTCGCCGCTGAGGCGCGCTTCTTCGGCGGCGAAGGCAAGCAGGTGACTCTCCAGCGAGACGCGGGCCGTCGTGAGCGGCGCTGCCTCGCCGCGCAGAACCCGTACGAAATCTGACCATGATGCCTTCGTCACCGCCACCGTGGCCCGAGGCGGAATCCACCAGGATGCGCTCGGTTTTGCCGCTGTGATAATTGATCTCGATCTCGCCTGGATCAAACAGCCAGCCGCTGGCCTTCAGCACGACGCAGATCAGCACCACAGCGCCGGCCGGCAAGGCCCTGGTGACGATCGGGCACCTGGCGCCGTTCGACAGCAACGTAAATGCCACGGCGGTGGACATCTGCACCGACAGCGGCGTGGCCATTCCGGGCCTCACCGGCATCAAGTATCCAACTGTTGCCGCCAACCTGGTGCTCGATCCTGGTCCCTACAATCTCAAGATTACGGTGGCAGGCACCAACTGCGCTACGACGGCGATCGAACTGCCGCCGTTCCGGCTCTTTGCGGGGGAGATTGCGGATGCCTTCGCCATCGGCACGGGCGCCACTGCCTTCCCGCTTGGGCTGGTTACGACCACGGGCCTGTACACGGTTGTCGAGTACCTGCCGATCATTCGCAATCAGGCGGCACTGCAGTAACAGCCGCGATCATGTCTCCGGGGCCTTTAAGGTCCCGGGACTGACTCATACACTGTCCCGGGACCGGCGAACGCAGCGTTCGCTTGAGGTCCCCGGGACATCTTTTCTCCTATCCTGTTACCTGTTCCGCCTGGCGGCGGAAGGCCGCCATGTCGATTACCTCTCCACTCAAGCGCGCTTCTTCGGCAGCGAAGGCCAGCAGGTGACTCTCCAGCGATACGCGGGCAGTTGTGAGCGGCGCTGCTTCGCCGCGTAGAACCCGCAAGAAATCGGACATAATACCTTCGTCGCCACCGCCGTGACCCGAGGCGGAATCCACCAGGATGCGCTCGGTTTTGCCACCGTGGTAGTTGATCTCGATCTCGCCCGGATCGAGGGCACGGGCGCGCAGGGTAGCGCGGGTGCCGTCATAGCGCATCGAGCGGTGCTCCTGGTTGGAGTGGCCGTGCATGATCATGTTGACCGAGGCGCCGTTCTCCAACTCCAGCAGCACGCTCTGGTGGTCGACCACGTCGTTGTCGCAGCGGTAGACGCAGCGGCCATAGGGGCCTTCCTGGATCGCCTTGAGACGGCCGGCGAGCGTGAGATCGGGGGTAATGACGTTGAACGGCCAGGTGTCGGGGGCGCTGGGGTCAAGGCCGGCGGCGGCCATGTCCTGGGCCCGGCCGGGAAACGTGCGCTGGTAGTCCAGGTAGATGGCGATGGCCGAGAAGGGGCACTCGGGCTCGATCGGGCAGTTGTCGACGCAGCGGCCGGGGATCTCCGGGCCAACGCTTTCGGGCCGGTAATGAATCAGCGAACCGACCGAGCTGAGGCGCTTGACGGGGCTGTTGAGGTTCCAGACCAGTACGTCGAGGTCGTGGCAGCACTTGGCGAGGATCATCGGGCTGGAGAGCGCCTTGTTGCGCCAGTTGCCGCGCACGAAGCTGTGTGCCATGTGCCAGTAGGCGACGTTCTCGCGGTGTTCGACGGTGATGATGTCGCCCAGCACGCCCGAATCCAGGATCTCGTGCAGCTGGCGCCAGAAAGGGGCGTAGCGCAGCACGTGGCAGATCTGCAGGACGCGCCCTGTGCGCTCGGATTCCTGCACCAGCCGCACACAGCCTTCCAGCGTATGCGCCATGGGCTTTTCCAGCAGCACGTCATAGCCTGCCCGCATCGCGGCGACGGCCGGTTCCACGTGCATCTGGTCCTGGGTGGTGACAATGGCCGCCTCACCGAGCTGGCCGGCGGCCATTAGATCCTCCCAAGTCACAAAGCATTGGGCGTCGTCCAGATCATGGGCCTCGGCGAAGCGCCCGCGGCGGATCGGATCCGGTTCGGCTACGCCGACGATCCGCACCTCGTCGGGATGGCGCAGGGCGTAGGAGGCATAGGCATACGTGCCGCGGCTGCCGGCGCCGGCGACGACGATTTCAAGCGGTTTCGACATAGTCTGCAGCCTTCTTTTGGGGTTCGCGTGAGTTTAGGGTCAAGAAACAGATGCCGCCTATCACTGCGGCAACCGAGCAGAGGGCAAAGAGCGGTGGGAAGCCAAAGGCCTGCACGACCAGCCCGCCGGCGAGCGTGCCGGCCAGTTGGCCGCCGCCCGTAGCGGCCGAGTAGATGCCGCTGACGCTGCCGCGGGTCTGGCGGTTGCCGTGCTCGGCGGCGTAGGTCATGGCGCTGGCCATGTAGCTGCCGTAGGAAAGGCCGCGGACTACCTGGACGCCGATGAGGGCGGGCAGCCACTGGGCGACAAAGATATAGCCCAGAAAGACCAGCGAGACGCCAAACGCGCCGGCTGCCAGGAGGGGGCGCGCCCGATGGCATCAGAGAGCGTGCCGGCGATCGTCATGCCGGGCAGTTCGATCAATGCGGCGAGGCCCCAGAGGCTGCTGATGGTCTGCTGGCTGTAGCCCATGTGCGCCATGGCGTTGGGCCACATCGAGGCGGCGGCGCCGACGGCGGCGGTCCAGATAAAGACGCCGCCCAGAAACAAGGCCGGCAGGCCGAGTGTGCGCAGCGGGTACCCTGAGGGGGCACCCAACGGTGTGGCGGGCGCGACGCCTTCGGGCAGCGGCGAGGGCTCGGCGGCCGGAACGGGTGCGCCGCCGGCAGCGCGGCGTTCGTGCACCAGGATCATGACGAGGGATGCGGCGACATAGCAGCCGGCGGCGATCAGGAACACGAACGGGGCAGAGAAGCGGGTGGCGAACCAACCGCCGGCGACAGCACCGACGGCAAACGAAGCTGAACCGATGCCGCGGAAAACGCCCATGTTGCGTCCACGCCGGCCCGAGTGTTCCAGCAGATCGCCCATCATGGCGAGGCTGAGTGTGGCGTAGGTGCCGCTGCCGATGCCTTCGACGATGCGGACGGGCCAGGCCAGGTTGGCGGTCGGCACGCGTGACAACCAGAAGTAGGCAAAGCCGAGCAGCAGCAGCCCGCCGATCAGGAGGGGTTTGCGGCGTGTGAGCCGGTCCGAAAGCCGGCCGCTGGTATAGTTGGCGAGCAGGGCAGCCAGCGTAAAGGAGGTCAGGATCAGCGAAATCTGGGCAAAGCTGGCGCCGAGCGACTCAAGGTAGATGGTCATCACCGGCGACGTAAAGCCCATTGCGACGAACACAAAGGCACTGACGAGGGTAAGCAGGCGGAAATCACGCATAGGGAACGCACCAGACGGCGAGTGACTGTTAAGCAAGGAATAAACAGAGGTCTTGGGAGCGTAACATAGGCAAAGAGCGGCTGTCAAAGGAGGCCTGCGCCAGCCCTGCGCCATCGGCGCTGCGCCGCCACATTAGTGCGCCAAAATCTGCCAAGAGTTGTCAGGCTTAGGCGGCAAGGCGGAGATAGGAACGATGCGGTGGTGGGCGGAGGGCAAGGGTCTCGTCCCAACGGCGGCTTTTGAGGCGGGTGCGGAGCTTGGCGACGGCGCGCGCGCCGTCGGCGGACCAGATCATACCGGCTTGTTTGAGGCGCTGGGCAATGACATGTTTGCAGCCGCTCTCGATGGTGCCGGAACCGATTTGCAGGCCGTCGGCACGGTAGCGGTCATAGTGCATGCGGTGCTGGTTGTTGCGGAAGTAGGTGAGGGTGTCGTTGACGGGTGCCTTGTGTGAGTTTGTGGCTTCGAGGTGGGCGATGACGGTGGCGACCTGTCCGTTCCAGAGCAGGTCGAGGTGTTGCCTGGCCCAGCGTTTGGCGTCGTCAGAGTCTTCGCCGTAGAGCGCATGGGCGGCTTGCCAGACGTAGGTGGCAGCATGATACCAGTCGAGGATCTGGGTGGCGCCGGGGAAGTGTTCCTCGGCCAGGTTCCAAATCCAGTGGGCGCCATCGCCGATGACCACGACCCGCTGCGCCTGGTCGATGCCGCGGCGCTGCGCTTCCAGCCAGAGCTGGCGGCCAAAGGTAGCGATGTCACCGAGGTCAGCAAAAAAGGAAGGCTGTTGGGTGCGTACCTCCAGGAGCTCGGGCCGCTTGGCACTGGGGACAGGTTTTGTCGTGTAGATGGCGCCCAGCCACTGGTTCTTCCAGCCCTGGCCCTCGATGTGGACCGTGACACCATCCATACTGACATAGCAATCGCCGGCAAGCGGTTCGCTGACGGTGGGCAACTGCGGGGTCGGCGCTTCCCAGGCCGCCGTCAGCGCCGCCTGTTCATCGGCCGCCACCAACTGCCCCAGCGTTTCCGTCTCTTTGCGGCAGGTATTGGGACTCACATGCACCAGCGTCAGCCGCTCCAACAGGTGGGGGGCGGCTTCAAAGACAAACTCGCTGCCCAGCAGCGCCAGCAAGGCACTTAAGCCCACTGCTCAACCCGCCGGCACAAAACCCGAGCTCTGCGTCCAGCGGACAGCGCCCCTGGTGACAATGCGCACACAGGTAATACGGCCGTGCCACGCCACATCCCCGAACAGCGTCCGCGTTTGACCTTCCCGCTGCCGTTGATACACTGCCCGCCCGCCGCACGCACACCTGATTTCCGCCACCGCATAGCGCTCTACCAGCAGCGCACATAACCCCGCCAGCAAGCTTTGCCCCACCCCCTTCAGCGCACACATCACCTCCTGCTCAAACCACCCCAACAAATCATCCTGCCTCCCCGCCTTCCGCACTCAGCCGTTGCGTGATCCCCAGCACCTCCGCTTTGATCTGCTCGCCAATCCGTGCCCCCAACGCTTCGACCGCTTCGCCCTTCGGTGTACAATGCATATTGACCTCTCTTGGCTGCAATGGTTTGTCTTTGCAACTTCCCTTGTGCCACAGAGAGGTCCCTTTTTCAAACTCACTGACAACTCTTGCTTGCACGTTTGACACGCGCTCTCCTGTATGCTATAGTCTGCACTCCTTTGCACGTTAAAAACTCAGGACAATGCGGGTCGTCGCTGCCAGGGTCCCTTGGTAGAGGAACTTCCCGACTCCTGCCTGGCCGGGGCAACCCCGTCAGGGCCGTTGCCCCACGAAACAGCAAGTGGGGGCACCGCATCGGCAACGGTGTGGCGACTACAACCGCAACAGAGAGCAATCCCACCGGTGGAAGCCGGCCAGGGGTGAAAGGGTAGGGTAAGAGCCTACCAGCGGTGGCAGCGATGCCGCCGGCTAGGCGAGCGTACAACGGGGAGCAAGGTGAGTGGGTCTGGCCGGTGGAAGCCGGTTGGATCTCGCCGCAGCGGGGTGGGTGCGTCGGGTAATACCCGGCAAGCCATGCGCCGCCAGCCGCCACGTTTGATGGGTGTGAGCCCGTGGGGCGACGAGGCTGAGATAGATGACGGCACAGCAGGAAATTGTGCGCAAGCACAGGTTTCTGTGGACAGAATCGGGAGTACAGCATTGTCCTGGATTTGCACGAATGTGAAACGTGCGCTATAGTGTGGTCACACTGCGGCAGTTAAGCCGACGTGGCGGAACTGGCAGACGCGATAGACTTAGGATCTATTACCGCTAGGTGTGGAGGTTCGAGTCCTCTCGTCGGCACTGGGTTTTAGCCGGTTACTAGCCGGGTAGTGTGACCAGGCAAGGGCCCGTGGCCTAGCGGGAAGGCGTCTCCTTTGCAAGGAGAAGATCGTCGGTTCGAATCCGACCGGGTCCACTCTTGCAGCCAGGGTTCGTGGGTGTGCAGTATTCATATGCGGGCGTAGTTCAGTGGTAGAACGTCTCCTTGCCAAGGAGAAGGTCGTGAGTTCGAATCTCATCGCCCGCTCTAGGGGTCGGCCAAGCGGTCGGCCCTTTTAATCGGGTTGTTGCAGCCGCAGCAGCTCGTTTGCAAGCCGAGGTAGCTCAGTCGGTAGAGCACAGCACTGAAAATGCTGGTGTCCCCAGTTCAAGTCTGGGCCTCGGCACCTCTTCCCCGATGGGGGATCGTCTAACGGCAGGACTACGGACTTTGGATCCGTCAATCGGGGTTCGAATCCCTGTCCCCCAGCCACCTTGACGGGGCAGGAACGCCTGCCCCGCTTTGTTTGTCAGCTTACGTATTTGCTCAATTGTAGCAGTTGTGCTTTACTTTTGTACTGATATGGCGGCCGTAGTTCAGCGGTAGAACACCAGATTGTGGCTCTGGGTGTCGTGGGTTCAATCCCCACCGGTCGCCCCACCAAACAAATAGCAGGAAACAAACAGCCCCCACCTTGCGGTGAGGGCTGTTTGCTGTGGTGTCCGGTAGCACACCTAGAAGGTTACCCCTAGAGGTGTGGCTACCGGACGCATAAAGCTACTTTTGTCCATGCGCACCACCTCCTATTATTGGGATAGCGATGTTAGGCTGGGGAAACTGCACATTGTAAGACTTTGTACAATCTTTGGCTACAGTTTCTGCAGCGCTTTCCCTAGCTGACTGTAGTATCGCACATTCGTTCCGCATTGTCAAATGCCAATTTTTCATTCCAGGTACTGTAAAAAGTACGTGGCAAGACCTAGAAAGAGCAAGAAGCCCATGACGTCGGTAAATGTGGTGACGAAAATGCTCGACGCCAGGGCCGGGTCAATGCGCAAGGCCTTGAGCGCCATGGGCACGATGACGCCGGCAAAGGCCGCTACCACCAGGTTGCCCAACATCGCCAGGCCGATTACCAGCCCCAAGTAGGGGTTGCCCTGCCAGGCATACGCAATCAGGGCGACCAGCACGCCGACCGAGAGACCGTTGATGATGCCGATGCGAAACTCGTGCCAAAGCGCCCACAGCGTCTGCTTGGGCTCGATTTCTTTTAGCGCCAGCGAACGCACGACGATGGTCATCGTCTGCGTGCCGGCGTTGCCGCCCTGGCCAGCGACGATGGGCATGAAAGCAGCCAACACGGCAGCCTGGGCGATGGTGCCTTCGAACAGCGACACCACCCACGCGGCCAGGAACGCCGTGCCCAGGTTGATGACCAGCCAGGGCAGCCGGTTGCGCACCGACCTGGGGATGCGGCTGTAAATTTCCGAATCGGCGGAAACCTGGGCCAACTTGTAGATGTCCTCGGTGGCTTCCTCCTCGATAACGTCCACGACGTCGTCTACGTGCACGATGCCGATGAGTTTACCTGCTTCGTCGACTACTGGCAGTGCCACCAGGTCGTAGCGCTGAAGCAGCTGCGCCACGGCTTCCTGGTCGGCTTCGGCGTGGACGGAGATCACATTGCTGTCCATGATCTCCTCGATCGACTGCTGTGCCTGCGCCAGGATCAGCGCACGCAGGCTGACAACGCCTATCAAATGGCCGTAGCGGTCGAGCACGTACAGGTAGTAGAACTGGGTTTCGTCGCGGTATTGGTCCTTGATGAAACCGATTGCCTCGTCCACTGTCCAGAAGCGGCGCAGCGAAGGGGGCGGGGCATTCATAATGCCGCCGGCCGTGTCAGGAGCAAAGGAGAGCAGGCTGGTTACCTCCTCCGGCTCGTCCATCTGCTCGATGACTTCGGCCGCCTGCTCGGGCTCCAACTCGCCGAGCAGGTCGGCGGCCATGTCAGGCTCCATCTCGTCGAGCACGTCGGCCAGCGTCTCCGTGTCGAGATGGCCGGCAACGTCGGCCATGTCTTCTTCGTCGAGCTGCTCGAAGACTTCGGCCAAGTCCTCCGCCTCAATCCGATCGAGGAGCGCCCCTTGCTGGTCGGGCTCCAACTCGGCCAGCAGCTCGGCGCTGTCGGCAGGGTGGAGAGAGAGCAGGTAGGCGACAGCCGCGTCGAGATCGTCGGCGTCGAGGGCGGTCTGTACGCGCGTGCAGCGCGTCCTGAAACAGAATAGGATCGACCATGGCACACCTCACCAAAAACGGTTCGTAGACTGTGCATGGCAGAGACTGCAGGAGCAGCGCACGGGCGTCGGAAAAGAAAAAACCAGCCGTTTGCCGGCTGGCTTGAAGGGTTTGGGGAGAATGACGACAGGCAGCAAGGCCTTATCGCCGCAGAACGTCACGCGATAACGCCGCCGCCTCTATTCGTCACGCTCTCCCGTCCACGGCACCCATCATGGCGCCGGCCGGCTGCGCGTCCGCAGAGTCTGCTTGCGTATTCGATTGCGGCGGCCCCAGCCGTCGCGGCAGTCGACAGTTGGCAGGCCCGTTGCGAAACAGCAAGCCGGGGTTTACTCGCTATCGCCAAGGGCATGGTACTGTCTGGGTCCGGCTGCTGGTCAGCCGTAACCCGCTTACGGTGTTCTGGATTCATTGTCTTTCAATCATATGGCGGGTAAGGCGCCACACTGTACTTAATCGCCACAAGTGCCAGGCTTCCTGTACCGCCCCACCAATCGGGCCAAGAATAGCACCGGCATGCGTTACTGTCAAAACGACACTGCCGGGCGGTGCCGCATGTGGACTGGCAGGCATGTTCGCAGAACGCACAGTTTGGCGGAAGCGGCAGGCTCCGACGCTTTCGTCGGCGGACGCCTGCCCTCCTACGCGCGACCTCAGGCCGGCAGATCCCCTCCGCCTTGTTCGAGCCATGCCAGTTCCTGCTCACTCAGGTGCACGTCGAGGGCCGCCGCGTTAACGGCAAACTCGGTGCCGTTGGCACAGCCCACCAATGTGAAGACGTTCCATGGCTGGTTCAGCACGTAGGCCAGCGCCAACTGCGGCACACTGACGCCGCGCTTCTCCGCCAGTGCTTCGGCGCGGGCATAGCGGGCGAAGTTCTCTTCATAGCAGTATGATTGCACGCACAGCTTGTCGAGGTACTCGGTAAAGGTGTCGAGGTTATCCGGGCGGAAGCGGCCGCTGAAGAAGCCGCCGGCCAGGCTGGACCAGGTAAAAAGTGGCATCTGCGTGTCACGATAGTAGCTACGTGCGGCTGCGCTGGCGTCGCCCGTCAAGCTGATGCAGTTTTCCCATGGTTCTTTGACCTGGATGGCCAGGCTGAAATGGGGGCTGGCGGCAGCAAATGGCACCAGGTTGTGTGCGGCCGCATATTCGTTCGCCGCCTGGACGCGAGCCTGGCTCCAGTTGGAGCCGCCAAAGGCCTTGATGCGACCTGCTGCCAGGTGCTCGTTGAGTACGTCGACGATCGGGCCAACTGGAACGGCGGGATTGTCGCGATGCAGGAGGTAAAGGTCAATATAGTCCGTGCGCAGCCGCGCCAGGGTGTCGTGGATATCGGCCGTGATGTCGAAGGGCGTGACCCGCTGGCGGTCTTGATTGTGATGAGCGCCCTTGCCAATTATCACTACCTTCTCACGCAGCCCCCGGTCGTTGACCCAGCGACCAAAGGTGCGCTCGTTGTCGCCCTGCCCGTAGACATGGGCGGTATCAAAGGTGTTGCAGCCCAAGGCATACACCGCGTCGAGCAGCTCGACGCTACTGGGCCATGAATCAGATCGTACCATCACGGTGCCTTGCACAAGACGCGAAACCGGCTTATCAATGCCGGGCACAGAACCATACTGCATGGTCATATCCTTTTCGATTCAGTTATAGAATTTCATTTGCTCTGATGCCTCGCAATCACACCGGGGACGTCGTTACGTTACACTATTTGCGTCCGGGGAACAATTCATGGCTGGCGGGCGTAAGAATGGTGTTGCTTGACGACCGTTAAGCATGCATTAAGCGTTGGTTGCGCCGCCTGTGGCGCAGAGGAGATCGACGATGAACTCGCGGGGCCTTCCAGTTCTACTACTTCTACTACTAGCCTCCGCCGCACTTTTGCTGGCCGGCTGCACCGTTGCTCCAGTCACCGAGCTGCCGCCGGCAGGCGCCGATTCGCCGCTGGCGCCGCCTGCTGCTGCCACTCCACAAATTGCGACTACCCCCAGCGTGAGTGATGACGGGGCGGATAACGGAGGTCAACCCTTGCCCAGTGGAAACGTGCAAACGGCCGGTATCCCCGGCGATATCCTGAACTCCGTGCTTGACGACGCAGCGCAGAAGCTGGGGGCAGCACCCGACGCGCTGGTGGTGACGAAAGCTGAAGCAGTAACGTGGCCGGACGGCTCGCTTGGCTGTCCCGAACCGGGCATGTTCTACACCCAGGCACTGGTAGACGGATACTGGATCGTGGTCGAGGCCGGCGGGCAGTCGCTGGACTACCGTGTCAGCGGCGGGGGAAATTTCCGGATCTGCGACACGCCGCAGCCGGCAAGCCGCACGACGCCGTAAGGGTACGCGCTGGGCCTGTATATTAGCGCTCGCCAGTTGGAGGCGCCCCAAGCCAGCGATCAAACCAGTCAAAGGCTTCGGCCTGCATGGGCAGGTCGAACTTGTGCGGCCCTGGATAGTAGCTGCACCGATAGCGATCGCTTTGCCCCGTACTGTCATAAATCGAGCGCAGCATAGCGTCGGCGCGCTGCATCTCGGGCAGGGTGAACAATTCATCCTCGGTGTCGTCTAGGACAAGCGCCGGGGCCGGGGCGCGCAGCCCCAGGATTTCGGGATAGTCCAGGTCCCGCGGTAGGTGGGGAATATAGATCATCCACGTGTGGGTATAGCTCTTGTTGAGGAGGTAGTCACGCCACGTGGTCATCATGCCGGCACAGACGGCACAGGCGATACGGTCGTCCAACCCGCCTAGGTAGCAGGTGCGCAGCCCTCCGCCGGAGAGGCCGCCACAGCCGACGCGGGCCGGGTCAACCTCGGGCTGAGCACAGAGCACGTCGAGGGCCCGCTGGTCTTCGGCAAGCCAGACGCCTGCCCAGGTCGTACCGGCACTTAGCAGCGACTTGGCCATAATGGATTCGTGCTGCCCCGTCCACTCGTTGTATGCCTCCACGGCTGCCGGCGAATCGCCGTCGTCGATCGTGCCGGCACGAATAGCGATTGGTACGTCGGCCAGTCGTACGCGCCGGCTGCCAAAGCCAAAGGCGTCGGGCACCAGCACCACGTAGCCCCGCTTCGCCAGCGCGTTGGCCCAGGCAGTATCGCCGTAGGCAGCGCGCGCCGCACGCGTATCGGAATGCAGCGGTGCGCCGGTGTCGGCGATCTTTTCCTTGCCGAAGTATTTGCGGCCGCCGTGGTCGTGTAGCGCCAGCACGCCCGGCAGTGGCCCCTCGGCGCCGAGCGGCTTGAGCAGGATCGCCTCGGTAGGCGGGCCGTACGGCAGCTGCCAGGAGAGTTCCTCGACTTGCAGCCCATCATAGGCATAGCTGCGGTGCACCTGTACAACCGGTTGGCCACCGGTATCAGGTGGCGCCAGGCACGCCCAGACGCGGGCACGCCCCTCCGCGCGCCATGTCTCCAGATCGGGCCAGCCGCCGCGCCGCCATGAAAGTGCGGCGGGACCCTCACCCGCTAATGCGGCAGCCCACGGGCCGTATGCACCCAGCATGTTTGGTTCGAACGGTGTGTCCATCGCCCCTGCCTCGTAAATACAGCATGGCGACACCGATGTCGGTGTCGCCATGCTCTCCTGTCAGGTAAATCTAGTTGCCGGCGTAGAGCACGCCTACTTCGACGCCTGGTTGGGCGCCGTTGCGATAGAGCAGCATTACGCCCTCCTCGGTGTTATTGGTCGTCGCACCGTAGTCTACGATGCGCAGCCTATCGCCCTGCTTGGGGGCCAGGAATGTTGCCCCGATGCCGCCCTGCTCAAACAGCGCAAGGTAGCGCTCACCCAGCGGCGCGATCGTGATGCCTTCGATAGCGTCGGTGATCATGCCGGTGAAGTAGTTATCGCGGGCAAGCGCCGTAATGTTCATCGGATCGAAGAAGTTGGCGGCATCCATGCCAATCTGCTCGCCGCAGATAAACATGACCGTGTTGCCGCTCTGAATCTGGTGATCCGTATAGAAGTAGGTACTCAGCTTACGCGTGGCCATGTTCCGTACGTAGGTCACGTTGCGGCCGTCAAGCCCGAGTGCGCCGAAGGGTTGTTCGGCGGTAAAGACCGCATAGTCCACCGTACCGTTCTGGTCGGCGTCGATATCGATCTCGAATGAGAACGGATAGTTGGCATGCGTCTGCGGCTCGAAGGTGTTGGCTGCGAAGGCCATGACAAACGAGGGATTGGCGCTGCAGACGCCGGCTTCGACCGGGTAGGTGGCATAGCCAACGTAACGCAGATCTGGCCTTGGGTTGTCCTCGCCGGGACCGCCTGCGGGCTGATTGCCGTTCTGGCCGATCAGCGAGTAAGCCTCGACTGTCGAGCCGGACTCGCCGTTGTTATATAGCTGCACCAACTCGTCACGCCAACCCAGGCCAATCTCACCCGCCGCCCGCGGCAGAATGTGCCACGGAATATGGATAGTCTCGTTCGGATCGTCGATGTTGGTCAACGTGACGTAGCCGTCGTATTCCAGCCTGGTGAGTAGGTCGCCATCCGCGCCCTGGGCTCCCGAGTTGAGCGTCCAGGGATCCAGCCTATCGGTGTTCACCTGGAAATCGAGACCAAAATTGCCGGATGCGTTGGGCCCAACCCACAACTGGCTCGGTGCCGTGATGATGACGCTGCCGCGCAGGGCATCGTCCTCATAGCGGAAGCCGATGTCGATGGTATAGCCCTTACTTGTATTCGCGTAATTACGCACCGTAATCCCTGACCGGCCCGTGAGACTGTTGCGCACCCAGTCTTTGAACCCCAGCGATATCACCGGCTGCTCGCTATCGGCTTCCCAGGCTGCTACGGGTGAATTCAGCGCCCGGTCGACACGCACTTCGCCGCCGCCGATGCGGGTAATTGGCGCCAGGGTGCCGCCGAAGATGGCCGCCTTGTTCATGATGTTGGTGTCGCCCGTGTTGACCAGCACGGCCTTGATTTCGGCCCCTGAGCGATCCGGGTAGGCCTGCTTGAGCAGCGCAGCCGCACCTGCCACCATGGGCGCGGCGCCGGACGTGCCGCTAAACGCCTCGGTGCCCGTACCCGTACCAACGACGGCAGAGACGGAAGCTCCCGGGGCGCCGATCTCCGGCTTGACGATCTGCGTCAGCATCGCGGGTCCCCGCGACGACGACCCGACAACGTGCCGGACCAATGGCTCCTGCTTAAGGGGATCGATGCGCAGACTGACACCTTCGGCGATACCGCTGCGCAGCGTATTGGCATCGGCCTGGCTGATAGTAAAGCCCGGGACTGAGGGTGTGCCGCCGCCAAAGCTGTAGACGGTCGGGTCGCCAGGGCCAACCATGCCGATGAGGACGGCCGCTGCGCCCGCAGCGGCAGCGTTTGACACTTTGATGCTAGGCGCACAGGTCCCCAGATTTGCCAGCAGGATTTTGCCGTCCAGGGACGCCGGGGGGAAGGGACCGCAGGCAAGCAAGTTGCCACCGGCACCGTTGCCGTACTGCAGGGGGCCCTCGATCATGCTGTTTAGCGGTGCCGAGAAGGGCTGATACCTGCCGCCGATCGTGCCGGTAATCGAGGCGGGCGCCACAATTTCGATCATTGCCAGCTTGGCGGAGGGAACTTCTGTCTCGGCGACTGACAAGGCAGACGGAGCGACAGATGGGGCGCCGACGACAAAGGGCTTGTCGCCGCTGTTGCCGGCCGACGCTACCGTCAGCACGCCTAGCTTGGACGCGTTTTCGACTGCCTGGGCCACGCTATCGTCGTAGGCCTGGCCGTACGGCTGGCCCAGCGACATGTTGACGATATCCAAGTGATCGCTGGTATCGAAGTCACCATTGGGGTCGACTACATAGTCCATGGCCTCTAGCAGTGCGACGCCGCTGCAGGAGGTGTCGACGGCCGAACAGACTTTGAGCGCATAGAGCGACGCACCAGGCGCCACACCGCTTACGCCGGCGATAATATCGGCAACGTGTGTACCGTGGCCTTCGTAGTCAATAGGATCTTCATCGGGCGCCAAGTCACCGTTGGGCCAGCTCTCGCCGACGAAGTCGTGGCCTTCGACGACCTTTGCGGTCGGGAAGAGGCCGTCACGCGTGGTGTTGCGCGGGTCGGTGTTGGAGATTCCATAGGCCTCAGTGTAGGCCTCCGTGGTACCAATGCCGCCCAGGTTCGCGTGAGTGTAGTCAATGCCGCTATCCAGCACGGCTACCCGCACGCCCTGGCCGTCATAGCCGGAATTCTGGACTGCCGCCGCACCGATGTAGGGAACCGTCTCGGCCAGATCCAGCTGATAGTCGACTACAGGGCGCACTGAGCGCACCAGCGGGGCAGCGGCGAGCTCCTTGACGGCAGACGCATCGACTTCCAGCATGACGGCATTAAGCGCCTTCTGCACCGAACCAAGAACAACTGCATCGGCGTCCAACGCCTGGGCCGAGGCGACTACTTGTGCTTGCTGTGTCTCTGCAGCGCTTACTATGGCGGCAGCGTCTACGGCGGCGGCAGACACGCCGGCGGCCGACATTTCGGCTTCAGCCTGGCGTTCCGCCAAAGATGGGCCGGTTAGCTGCACGACCACGCTCACTCTGCCTTGTGCCTGGCCCGCCAGCGGTGCGATCTGGGGTTCTGCTGCGCTCTCGTCAATGGTGATAGGCTGGTCCAGCTTGAGGGAAGCAACGCCGGCGGGCAGCATTCGCTGCGCCGTCACCCGCGCTGCGGTCAGGGCACGCTCGGCAGGTACCGTGAGTATTGTAACGGCATCATTATGGGTGCTGGGAAGAAATAGGAAGTGGTTGCCGGCAGGTAGGCCGTCTGGCTGGGCCGGCTCTTCATCCTGGGCAAATGCCGGTGCTAGGGTGGACAGCAGCAATCCGGCCACGATCAGAAGCACGAGCCACGATCGCTTCGAGCTTATCATGAAAATCTCCTAAACAACAGCAACGGATGGATAGATCGTACAGGAGCGTTTAATCGGGATGGGCAAATTGACGGACACCTCCTACCTGTGTTTGGGACGATGAAGCGGCAACGAGAATATTGGAGTGCCTCTTTAAGTGTAGCATGCCCTGAAAAGCGCCCTTGCTTACACGATGCTGACAAACCGCTGACAATGGGTACAAAAATAACCCATAATATTATATGGGGGATCGAACGAAATGGCAAAAAATCACCGGTCATCGGCGCAAGGTACCAGCCGATAACCGGTGTGTAGACAATCTGAGCAGCGCTTACAGAAGATTAGGGCGTGCCCAAGGTAACCGTGATGCGCTGTGGTGCGACGCTTGCCCCCTGATCCGGCGCGTAGTAGTCGTAAACCCGGCTGGCGGGTGCCTGCACGGTAAGCGGATAGCGGGCCTGCAGCCTATACTCGAATGTATACACCTTGCCCCCAGCCATGTTTGTCACGTAGAGCAGGACCTGGTGGCCGGTCAGCTCGTAGCGATCGATCGAGCCGCTTGTCACCAGCTTGTCAAGGTCGTCGGTGACCGGCGTGAAGCCAGGGGGGAGACCGACGTCCACGATCACGGTGCCAGCGGCATTGTCGCCCAGCAGTTCGACGTCGGCGCGGACACCTACAGTCTCGCCAACCGCCAGCTCACTGCGGTCGTAGCTGACCGAGATGCGAAACGCTCCGGGCGGCGCCTGCACGGCGGCCGTGGCAGTTGCGTTTTCCCAAGGCAGGTAGTAGTCGCTGACGACCTGGTACTGCAGCTCGCGATCGCCGGCTACCGCCAGTGAGAGCACGGATTCGGGAGCCACGTCGTCCAGCACCACCTGCTGCACCAGGTCGTCGTTGCCCGCGCCGACGGCGATCACCTGGGTTGCCGGCGTGCCGTCTGCCTGCATATACGTCACCGTCACGGTGGCGTCACCCTCCGGCGCAGCCGGAGGTGAAGCTAGCAGCAGTGCCTTCAGCGCCTGGACGGTGGCCTGGGTCGTGTAGAAGCTCCCGTTAGGGTCACGATGGGCGATCAGGTAATCGAGCGCCTGCCGGGCGGTACCGGGCGCTGCGCCGCTGCGCAGCAGCGCCTGGAGGGCGATGCTTGTAACCTCGATGTTGCCCGCCGTGCCGTAGGAGCCGAGGTAGGTTTCGGTGCCTGGCGTCCAGTAGATTTGGCCCTTGTCGCTTGTGGCGCGCGCCAGCAGCTGGTCGATAACCGGCGTGGCGTCGCCGCCGCCCGCGACCAGCGCATTGGCCACCAGCGCCAACGTGTACGTGCTGAGCTCGTCCGGCGGTTGGGGTGTGGCCGCGCGTGACTGGCGTTCCAGCCGGTCCAGGCTGCGTTCCAGGTAGCGAATGGCCTGCCGTACCGTACGGTCTTCGGCATAACCCGCATCGGCAAGGCCCCAGGCAATGTAGGCCGTGGTGGCCAGGCGATAGTCCATGTTGGCAGAGGCCGTAGAATCCGGATCGCCGGAGCTCGGTACGGCGCCGTAGGCATCCCAACTGCCATCACGGTTCTGGCGAGCGGCAAGGAAGTCGACCATCCGTGCCAGTACATCCGGATCAACGTAGGCCACCTTTGCCATGTCGCCAAACTCCAGCACACCATAGGCGGTCAACATCGTATTGGCCGGCGGGTCGCCGAAGAGGCTAAAGCCGCCCGGCTCGCCGTCGACTTCGAAGCCAATCAACTTTTGATAGCCAAGGCTGATCAGGTTGTTGGCCTGCATCTCAAGGCGCGGGCTGGCCTGGCCTGTACGCTTGAGGTAATCCAGCACAAGCACGTTTGGATAGGTGGCGCTGCTGGTCTGTTCAAAGCAGCCGTACGGCATCTGCAGCATGCCCTCCAGACCCCCCAGCACCTGGCTGACGACGCCGGGGTAGATCTTGACCGTCACGCGGCTTGTGCCGGGTACGGCCGCAGCGGGGATAGGCAGCGTAACCTGCTGGCTAGCGGCCAGGCGGCCTCCCGTCACGTCGGCGACATGCTGCCCGTCGGGCAGCACTGCGACTTCGCGCTGCACGGCGTCACTCATATGCGAGCCTGTTGCCGTAATCTGCATGTCGTGTATGCCGAACTGCGTCACACGGATCGGGAGATAGGCTGCCATGACCTCGTTGGCGGCGGCATCAAACGCCAGCTGCGGCTCGCCGCGGACTTCAAACCAGTCGGCCGGCGTCACGGCGAGCTTGATCGACTGCGGCTCGGCCAGGTAGTTATAGACGGCGATGGGTACGTCGATCTCGTCGCCGACGGTGAGGAAGCGAGGCAGGTCAGGTTCGACGAAGAAGTCCTGGAAGGCGCGCAGCCCGATCTCGGCGCTGCCGAGGTTGCCCTGTTGGTCTGACACCAGCAGGCTGGCGCGCCAGGTCGTGATCGAATCGGCCATGGGCACTTCGATCTGGGCATGGCCCTGGGCGTCCGTAACCAGCTCCGGCATCCAGTAGAGCGTCTCGGGGAAGAACTGGCGCAGCCGCGGCGGCTTCTCGCCGCGCGTGGCAGTCGTCGCGCCTTCCAGTGCCGGCTGTTCGGCGGCAGCGGGCGCAGCAGTAGGGGCGGCCGCGGGTGCCGAACAGGCGCCCCACACGAAAGCGCCGAGGCTGAACACGACCAGGCCGATCAAGAGGCGCCGCCGGTTGCGGGTGCCATCATAGAGCGCCAGGCCAAGCAGGGGCGCGGCCAGGTAAATGCGGTTGCCCCAGGCTGAGGCAAGCGCCCATGGATCGAGGGGCTGGGGGGCATTGGCTCCGGCCACAGGGGCGGGCGCAGCTGTCGCATCCGCATCGGCGGCCAGGATCTCGGCAAAGGTCCCGGCCAAGGCAACCTGGCGCGACGCAGCGTCGGCGTAGCGCACGCTGTCGGGCGCAGCGTCATAGGGGGAGGGATCGTCACTGGCGAGGTCGACAAAGCCGTGAATCCCATAGCGCGGCTCCTGCAGTTCACGGTTGATGAGGAAGTAGGTACGGGCAAAGTGCGAATCAGAGTCCTCGACGGCATACACCGATTCGTCCACGATCGCCACGCCGACGGCGGCCTGCAGCGGCTGCTGCTGGCGGCTGACCCGGATGTCGAGGACGGCTGTTTCGCCCGGCTGGTACTCGGGCTTGTCGGCGCTGACGGCGACTTCGGCGGGGGCTGGGTTCACGAGCACATAGCGCCGGTCGCGTACGACCTGGCCGGCATTGTCGACCGTGTAGGCGTTAAGTTCCAGTGTGCCAAGGAGGCTGCCGTCGAGGTTGATAGCGGCCCGTGCGGCACCATCACTGACCGGCAGCGCGGCCATGCCAAAAGTCTGCCGGTCCTTGATGACGTCCAGGTACACAGTGTCGACGCTCCCATCGGCAAGGATGTCGACGTTGAGTGTATCGCCCACATGGTATTCGGCGTGCTCTGGCCGCAGCAGCAGCGAGGCCATGCTGCTGGTTTCGTCGGTGCCCAGAAACAGCGGCTGGTCGACGGCGTTGCCCTTGTCGTCCGACGGCCGTTACCACCAGCGGCGTCAGGCCGTCATTGGGCGTGGTAAGCGTGATCACTGCCTGGCCATAGGCGTCGGTTACAGCGTGGAAGGTTTCGCTGTATGAGTCGGTGACCGTCAGCACGGCCTGCGCAGCAACGCCGTCGGGGTAGGTGACGTCGAGGTAGACAAGATCGTCGATGCCACGGCGCAGGCGGCCCGATTCAGGCACAGCATCGATCAGCAGTGTCTTTTCGGCAACCGTGACGCTGTCGTCGATGCTCTCGCTGTGGCCGGCCGTGTCGGCAACCGCGATCTCCAGGTCAATGTCGACGCTCTTGTTGTCGAGTTGGCCCTTGAGGCTGTCAGGGACCTCAAACGAATAGGTGTAGCGGCCCTCGGCGTCGGTCTTGCCGTCAAGCTCGACCACGGTACGTTCGCCCCTGCCGTCGTCAAGCGTACCGCGGATTGACACGGCGCCATCTGCCACAGGCTTACCGAAGAAGTACTTTGCCTCGACCGACCCGGTTGCCGCCTGGCCCGGCAGGTAGAAGGTGCTGTCTGGATGGAACGTGACCTCGAAGCGGGGCAGGCTGTAGGGCTTGACTTCGACGCTGCGCGTGCTGATCGTGGGACCCATCTCGACGGTGATGGCATAGTCGCCGCCGGCCGCGTGCGTGTCGAGCGGGAAGTCGGCACTGGCGATCCCGTATTCACTCGTGGTGAGGTCCTGGCGAAACAGCTTGTTGCCCTCGGGATCGGCGACTGTCAGCGTCATCGTCATCCCCTTAGCTGCCTGCATGTCGAGTGTGTCGAGTGCCAGGCCGCGCATATGGATTACCTGGCCGGGCTGGTAGACGGGCTTGTCGGTGGAGGCGAGCACGTTATAGGTCCGGCCCACGTACACATCCCGATAGGTGCGGAAGCTGTCTTCCGACGGCGTGTAGCCGTTTTCGCTGTGTGGCAGCTGCGTCCGTATCTCCAGCACCTGCTGGGGGTCAGGGAGATCGGTGGGGACGGTGAAGCTGACGTTGGCGACACCATCCGGCCCCGTAGTGCCGTTGAAAACCTCCCGATTGCTGCCGTCGGGTGCGTTCAGATAGACCTCGACGGTGGCATCCGGCCAACGCTGCATAGAGTAGGGTGCGCGTGGCTGGACCAGGAAGCTGGCCTGGCTGCCAGGCGCCAGGTGGTCGACGTCACCTAAAACTGCTACATGGGCCTCGTCGGGCGTTGGACCGGCCGGCTGCGAAGGCGTGGGGGTGAAGCAGCCGAAGATGAAAAGGAAGAGCGGCAGCATGAGCCGCAGCATGCGATAGCGCGGGTGTGCCTTTGGTTTCATAGGAGGACTCCTGGTACTTGAATATGAAATACAACAGCGAACACTTACCGGGGCGGCTCATCGAGCGGCGTGGGCGTGCTGATTTCCCTGACGCTGTTGTATCATGCAGAGCGCGTCAGATCGAGCGCCAGATGTGTAACATATGAGGTTGAAACCGTATCATTGAATGGTACAAGCAGTATAGCACAGGGTCGCGCTGTAGTTCGAGCCCTTTATTTATGGGCCTGTGAGCGACTGTATCACGAACTCGCGCCGGGCTATGACGTCATCAGCCGCCTTGTAAGCGCAGGGGCCTGGCCGGCGTGGCGGCGCAGTGTGGTGCCGCATATCCACGGCGCTCGCGTGCTGGAGATCGGCTTTGGTACCGGAGAACTGCTCGGTGAATTGGCTGGGCTTCAGTCCATTCGCGTTACTGGGCTGGATCTTTCGCCACAGATGCAGGCCGTGGCAGCTCGCCGCCTGGCAGATCAGGGCGAGGGCGCGCCGCGAGTCCAGGCAGCAGCCGGCACGATGCCGTTCGGCGACAGGAGCTTTGATACGGTGGTTGCCACGTTCCCGGCGCCCTATATCCTTGAGCCTGACACGTTGGCAGAATGTGCGCGTGTTCTCCAGGGAGGAGGACGGCTGGTCGTCGGCGGGCTGTGGGTGAGGGTTCACAATGCGAGCTTGCGCCGCAGCGTGCCGCTGTTCTACGCAGATCCGGCTGTCGCTGCACTGGCCCAGATCGCTCAGCGGGTGGAAGAGGCAGGCTTTCGGGTGAAATGGCATTATGAGGTTGTGGGTTGGGCCGACATTCCGGTATTGGTTGCCGAACTGCCATGATACCGAACACCTTATGTGTCAACGGCGGGGGCCTGCTGCGCACGGCAGGCGGTTTGCGCTTTGTCAATCCGCCGTTGAGAGGTGCCAAATACTGTAACGCCCAGATCGACGACTACCAGGGGCTGCCACGCCACAGTTTCCCCAACCGGCCGCCGCTGCGGCTGGCACTGCGCGCACGGTTCTCGCATCCTGCCGGGATGCTGTCGGGCACGGCTGGATTTGGCTTCTGGAATGATCCCTTCTTGATGACCGACCTGCGCGCGCCAATGCTGCCGCGTGCGCTTTGGTTTTTCTATGCGGCGCCGCCGTCGGACATGCGCCTGGCGGTGGATACGCCTGGGTACGGCTGGAAGGCTGCGGCACTTGACGCACTGCGGCCGGACGCCCTGGCGGCGCTGCCGCTGGCGGCGCTGGCGGCGCCCTTGATGCACTGGGAGAGGCTGTATCGCCGTCTGTGGCCGTTTTTTGAGCGGCAGTTTCGTATTGCCGAGCAACTGCTTGGCGACGAACTGGTGGCCGGCGGTATGTGCGCATGGCACGAGTATGTCCTGGAGTGGGGGCCCCACATGGCCACATTCCTGGTTGACGGGCGCCCTGTTCTGGCAACTCCGGCGCCACGCGGGCCGCTTGGCCTGGTGATCTGGCTCGACAATCAGTACATGGTAGTGCATCCGGCGGGCCGCCTCCGCTATGGTCTTGTGGCAAAATCAGAGACACAGTGGATGGAAATCGACGATCTGCACTTGGAGACGTGAGCGATGAAGACGAGCAATTATTGGGCCGACGACTATCCTCGCCCGGCCGACCTGCCCAGCAGCGAGCTGCCGGACAAAGTAGACGTGGCAGTTGTCGGGGGCGGCTACACGGGGCTGCACGCAGCTATCGCCCTGCGCAAGGCGGGGGCAGATGTGGCCGTACTAGACCAGGAGACCATTGGCTGGGGCGCCAGCAGCCGGAACGGCGGCATGGCCCTCACCGGCATGAAGATGGAGATGCCGGCCGTCTTCAAACGTTATGGCCCCCAACTGGGGCGGCGGTTCTGGGAGTGGTCGCTGGCCTCCATCGATCACCTGGAGTACACGCTGGCGGAGGAGCAGATCGACTGCGATTTCGAGCGCAGCGGCCATGTCCTGCTGGCGGCCAAGCCAAAGCACTACACGGCTATGGCGCACGAACTGGAGTGGATGCGCAGCACGTTGGGCTATGAGGACGCATGGCTCGTGAGCAAGGACGAGCAGCAGGCGGAGATCGGCACGGCGGAGTTTTATGGCGGTCTGGCCGACCGGCGCAGTGGGGCGCTGCACCCGGCCAAGTACGTATTTGGCCTGGCCCGGGCGGCGGCGCGGCGTGGGGTCACGCTGGTAGAGCGGGCGCAGGTGACAGGCGTCGCCAAGCGCCAGGGTGGATTTTTCGTGGGGACAAGCCGGGGTATGGTGGAGTGTCGCGAGCTATTGATCGCGACAAACGGCTACACGTCGAACGTCGTGCCGGCGCTGCGCCAGGGCATCTTCCCGATCGGCAGCTACATCATTGTGACCGAGCCGCTGCTGCCGGCGCTGCAGGCGGAGATCAGCCCGCGGCGGCGCATGTTTTTCGACAGCAAGAACTTTCTCAACTACTTCCGCTTGACGCCGGATGGCCGCATGCTGTTTGGCGGGCGACACAACCTATCGACAAATCTGGACCTGGCAGATAGCGCGCGGATGATGCGCCAGCGCATGGTAGAAGTGTTCCCGCAGCTGGCCGGTGCCATCGTCACGCATACGTGGACCGGCAAACTCGGCGTTACCTTCGACCTGATGCCGCACGCGGGGCGGGTCGAAGGTATCCATTACGCCTATGGGTATGCCGGGCACGGCGTAGCGATCGCCGGCTACCTAGGCAAGGAAGTGGGGGAGATCATCGCCGGCAAGCGCACGTCGACGCTCTTTGGCGAGATCGACCACCCCCGCTTTCCGTTCACGCGTTACGACAAGCTTGTACCTGCCGCTCGTGTCCTCATGGTTCCGAGCGCTAGATGCAGACAAATTAAGCTTAGCGCTGCCTGCGCTCGCATTCTTCGACAAACGCCGCCAGCAGGGCATTGAAGGCTGTGCTGTTTTCCCATTGAGGAGCGTGACCGGCGCCGGGGATGACCTGTACCTGGCCGCGCCACAGCGTCGGCATGGATACGCGCTTCAGGTAGTCGAGGCTAACCAACTGCTCGTGTTCACCCTGGAGCACTGCCAAGCGGCAGCCTGCATCGTGCGCACGATCTCAACCTCGTCCTGGTAGCCGCCTGGGCGGATGCTGCCGCCAACGGCAGCACGAGCGCGCCCGTCTGCTCGGCGCATGTCGTCGAAGAAGAACTCAGGAATATCCTTGGTGCCGGGGGCGAAAAAGGCCTGCACGTAGGCGCGGACTTCCGCTTCGCTTGGGGTGGGGTTGAAGCCTGCACCCATGGCGGGATTAGGCAGAAATGCCGCTGCCAGGTCAGGCGGGAACGCGATGGGCGGCGTCCCAAAGATCAGCACGCCTTTGCAGTGGGGCAGGTGTGCAGAGTGCTTCGAGCGCGACGTGGCCGCCAAGGCTCCAGCCCACCACCACGGCGTCCTCCAGGCCCAGCGCTTCGACGGCCTTGACGATCATGTTGGCCGACCCTTGAATGCCGAGTACGGCATCGGGATCGGCAACCGGCTGCGAGTCGCCAAAGCCGGGCAGATCGACAGCCACGAGGCGGTGGAGCAGCCCGATTTCGTCGTCAAGCTGGCATTCGTAGGCCAGGCCGGAAGAGGAGTTGCCGGGCAGCAGCAGCACGGCGGGGCCCGAGCCCATGGATTGGCGGTAACCGATCTGCTGGCCGTCGATCATCAGGCTGTGGAGTTGCATGGCGGTGCCTTTCTCAAACGGGTGGTAGGAATAAAACAGTTGGTTGCTGGCAATTGTAACGCAGTCGTGTATACTCCATCAACATGAAAGCCGGTCTTGCCCTCCTAACCGATCGCACTGTCGAGAACGCCGTCAATCGCCTGGCCTGGGACATCCACCAACGCTGGCAGACAGGGCTGATGGCCCGCGCCTATCCTGCCCACATCTCGCTGAAGCAGCCGTGCGAGATTGGCGATCGGCTGGAGGATATGGAGGCGTACATGGCGCGTTTGGCGGCATCTATCCCGCCGCTGCCGATCGAACTGCGCGGCCTGTACGTCTGGGAGAACGTGCTGGGTATTGACGTACGCGAGATACCGGCACTGCGCGCGCTGCACAACCGGCTCAACCGCGAACTGCCGCCCATCTTTGGCGACGTGCGGGCCGACCACGACGGCGACGGGTATCACTTTCACATGACCGTGGCGATGGGTGGGATGAGCGCAGAGACGTACAGGGCAATCTTTGCCGCGTACACTGATATCGTTCTGCCCCACGCCTTTACTGCACGCGAACTTGGATTGTTTACAGGGTATCAGAAGAACGACGGCGGCTGGCAGTACATGTTGCACACAGTGCTGCCGCTGGCCGAATAAAGCAAGCGGGCACGAGGTCGACTGACCTCGTGCCCGCTTGTTGTTCGTGTGCGACTGTTAGCGTGCCTGTGCGTCGACCACGGCCATGATCGTGACGTTGATGATGTCGCGCACGTCGGCGCCGGTGGCGAGGACGTGGACCGGCTTGTTCATGCCGACCAGGATCGGGCCGATGGCCTCGGCGCCGCCCAGGCGGTTGAGCAGCTTGTAGGACGTGTTGGCGGAAGCCAGGTCGGGGAAGACCAGCACATTGGCATCGCTCACCTTGCTGAACGGGTAGTGGCGCGCCATCAGCTCGGGCGACACGGCCACGTCGGCCTGCATCTCGCCGTCGATCTGGAGGTCAGGGCGCTGCGCCTTGACGAGTCTCGGTCGCCAGCCGCACACGCTCCTGGCGCACGTGGGGCGTGCTGCCGAAGTTGGAGAAGCTGAGCATGGCGATGCGCGGCTCGACGTCGAAGAGCTTGGCCAGTTCGGCGGCATTGAGCGCAATGGCCGCCAGCTGCTCGGCGGTCGGGTCGATGATGACGGTGGCGTCGGTGAAGAAGTAGACGCGTCCTGCACCAGCATCACGTAGACGCCGCTGACCCAGCGGCCCGGCTTGGCGCCGACGCACTGCAGGGCCGGGCGCAGCACTTCGGGATAGTTGTAGGTGAGGCCGGCGATGAAGGCGTCGGCGTCGCCGCACTCGACCATCATGGGGCCAAAGTAGGTGCTCTGGCGCATCAGGTCGTTGGCACGGGCCAGGGTGACGCCCTTGCGCTGCGCGCTTCTCGTAGAAGCGTCTGGGCATAGCTCGGTGCGCTTCGGACGAGTGCATCGGGTCGACGACTTCGGGGGTGAAGTCGAGGCCCAGCTTCTGAATCTCGGCGCGGATCTCCTCTTCGTGGCCCAGCAGAATGGGCGTCGCGATGCCGTTGCGTCATCACCTCGAAGGCGGCGCGGATCGATCTTGGGGTGTTCGCCTTCGCCGTAGACGACGCGCTTGGGCGCCTTGCGGGCCTTGAGCTCCAGCAGGCGCATCATCTGCGGCGCTCTTGCCCAGGCGCGCCGCCAGCTGATCCATGTAGTCATCCAGGTCGATCATGCGGCGGGCCACGCCGGTCTCCATGGCGGCCTTGGCCACGGCCGGGGCCACCCACATCAGCACGCGCGGGTCGAGCGGCTTGGGGATGATGTACTCGCGGCCGAAGCGCAGCTCGCTGAGCCCGTAGGCGCGGATCACGCTGTCCGGCACATCTTCCTTGGCCAGCGCGGCCAGCGCCTTGGTGGCGGCCAGCTTCATCTCCATGTTGATGGCGCGGGCACGCACGTCCAGCGCGCCGCGGAAGATGAAGGGGAAGCCCAGCACGTTGTTGACCTGGTTGGGATAGTCGCTGCGGCCGGTGCCGAAGATGACGTCGCTGCGGGCTGCCTGCACCTCTTCGTAGGTGATCTCCGGGTCCGGGTTGGCCATGGCGAAGATGATCGGGTCGTGGGCCATGCTGCGCACCATCTCGCGCGTGACACAGTTGGCGACCGAGAGGCCGATGAAGACGTCGGCGCCCACCAGCGCCTCGGCCAGCGTGCGGGCGTCGGTCTGCGACGGCGTACTTCTCCTTGTACTCATTCATGCCGGCGGTGCGACCCTTGTAGATGACGCCCTTGGTGTCGCACATGATGATGTTTTCGCGGCTTGGCGCCCAGCGCCACATAGAGGTCGGCCGTGGCAATCGAGGCAGCGCCGGCGCCGTTGATGCACGATCTTGACGTCCGCCGATCTTCTTGCCGACGATTTCCAGCGCGTTGATCAGACCGGCGCCGGAGATGATGGCCGTGCCGTGCTGGTCGTCGTGGAAGACGGGGATGTCGACACGCTTCTGCAGCTCGCGCTCGATGTAGAAGCACTCGGGCGCCTTGATGTCTTCCAGGTTGATGCCGCCGAAGGTGGGGGCAATCATCTCGCCAAAGCGAATGATCTCGTCGGGTCGTTGGCGTTGACTTCGATGTCGAAGACATCGACGTCGGCAAAGCGCTTGAAGAGCACCGCCTTGCCTTCCATGACCGGTTTGCGAGGCCAGCGGGCCGCGGTCGCCCAGGCCGAGAATGGCCGTACCATTGCTGATGACGGCGACCAGGTTGCCCTTGGCCGTGTAGTCGTAGGCAAGCTCGGGATGATCGGCGATCTCGAGCACGGGAAAGGCAACGCCAGGCGAATAGGCCAGCGACAGATCGCGCTGGGTGTCCATCGGCTTGGTGGCCATGATTTTCAGCTTGCCTGGTCTTCCCTGGGCATGATAGTCGAGTGAATCCTGTTTTAAACTCGACATTTCGTTCTCACTTTCAAAAACTCTTATGGGTGCGGTCGTGAACCATCCTTCAGAGTACATCTATTACGCACGGCGCGCAATTCCGGCCTGTCAGGCTTTTTTGGGGACGAATGTCATGTATATGGGCTTACGGGGCGTAATGTCCCGGGGACGGGCGAACCTCTGGTTCGCATAACGTCCCCGGGACATTGGGTAGCGAGTGGGCTAGTGGATGGTAGCTGGCAGAAAGTAGAAGCCCAGGGCGAGAACGCCGTAGACGGCGACCAACATTGCGCCTTCAAGCCAATTGGATCGCCCGTCGAGTGCCACGAAGGTGGCGACGAGTGAGGCGGCAAATAGGGCGATGACCTCGTAGTTGTTAAATTCCAGCGTCAGCGGGTTGCCCATGGCCAGCGAAATGAAGACTAGTACAGGAGCGACAAACAGTGCGATCTGGAGGCTGGAACCCAGGGCGATGGAGAGGCTCAGGTCCATCTGGTTCTTTAGGGCGACCTGCACGGCCACAAGGTGCTCCGCCACGTTGCCGATGATGGGGACCAGGATGATGCCGACGAAGAACTCGCTCAGGCCAAATGTCTCGGTCACCGCACCCAATGAGCCGACAAGGTATTCGCTCATGACGGCGAGGCCAATCACTGCGATCACCATGATGACCAGGGCACGGGTCGTGCTCCACTGGGGCGCGTCATGCGGCACCGGTTCGCCGACGCCGTGCGCACCATCCTTCTGCGGCAGACGCAGCGTATAGATGATGCTGAGCACATACAGCACCAGCACCACTGCGGCCGTCGTCAGGCTCAGGTATTCGACGCGCCAGAAGTCCGGCTCGATGGCCTGGCTGAAGAACGAAGGAATACTGATGACGATGGCTGCCAGGATCACGAGGGTGGCGTCGGTGCTTACACGGGTGCGATCAAAGCGTTGGGTGCCGTTTTTCAAGCCTCCCAGCAGCAGGCTGAGGCCGAGCACGAAGAGCAGGTTGCCCAGGATCGAGCCAATGATCGAGGCGCGCACCAACTCGATCGAGCCCGCCCGGATCGCCACCAGCGTGATGATCAGTTCGGCGGCGTTGCCCAGACTGGCGTTAAGCAGCCCGCCGATCTGCGGCCCGGTCTTGGCGGCCAGCGCCTCGGTGGCCTCGCCCAGGATACCCGCAATCGGGATAATGGCCAGTGCCGCGGTAGCAAAGATCGCCAGCTCTCCCCAATGCAGATACTCCGCAGCAATGGCAACGGGAAAAAAGAGCAATAGCCAACGAATCACCTTCATAAGGTCTCCCTTTCCGGTCCTTGTGTCGCGGCAACTGGTGGTTAATCTTCGTTCAGTTGGATTCGGCGAAAACTAGAGCAGGTTGCGAACCTGTTTCTTCATGTATCCAAGCAGTGCATGCAGCCCGCGCACACGCTGTGGCGTAATTACTTCGGCGAGTCCCAGCAGCATGTAGGTGTCGTCAGGCGTGGCGAGGATATCCTCGGGCGAGGCGCCGGCAAAGCCTTCGAGCATGATCGACGCGTAGCCGCGAATCGTGGGGGATTCGGGCGGAATGTCAATGTAAAAGTGTACCTGGCCGTCCTGCAGCTCGGTAAAGAGGAAGACCGGGGCTTGGCACTCATGGACCTGTTCCATCTGGTCGCGGCGCGCTTGGAGGCGTTCGGGCAAGGGGGGCAGGCTGTCGGAAAATTCGAGCAGCAGCTCCATCCGCTCGCGCGGGGTCGCCTCGCGGAACTGCTCGACAATTTCCTGCAGGGGTGGGGGGCAGCGATCTATCTTTTCTTGCGTCAGCGCATCCATGGTCAAACTCTTTCTACCGTCATCGATTGACCGGGGCATGGTAACGCAGACGGGGCGCGGGCGTCAAAAACTGAGAGGGTGAGAGGGTGAGAGGGTGACGATTCACCCTCTCACCCCATCACCCTCTCACCCTCTCATGACTTGTGAGCGCTTGATGCCGAAGCGACGTGTCTCCTGGTTGGCCAGGCGGGCGCTGACTTCGAAGAAGCCGTAGGTGCGCCGCAGCGGACCGTAGGCATGGTTGACCAGTCCCTGCAGGTCAGAGGCCATGAGCTTCCAGAGCATCGTTTCGAGCTCCTCGATGCGGTGGAGCATGGCGGCGGGCGTGGCGGGGGCCGGGATATCGCAATAGGTGGGCGGTTTGCCGTAGCTGTAGGGGAAGGTGACCTCCTCCGACGGCGTACGCGGCAGGCTGCCGAGGGCCGTGGCGGCCATGCCGAACGCCAGCAGCTGGTGGCGCAGGCGCTCAAGGTGCTGTTCTTCCCTGGGCTGACCTGCGAGTATGTCTTCCGTCGCGCCTATCTGGAGTCCCAACTCGTCGCTGAGCGCTCCCCAATCGTGCAGCACACGCTCGAGCAGGAAGCGCAGCTCGGCCTTGCTGGGCCCCTGCGTGCTGCGCACCGACAGCACAAACCCCTCGCGTACCTGTGCCATCAAGTCACGCGCCTGCTGGAGCACGATCTGCTCTATCGGATCGATCTTGCGCAGCTTCTCACGGGGCTTGCCGGCAAAGGTCGTATGGTGCTGCAAGCCGAGCGACAGCAGCTGCGTCGTGGTTTCCGCTACCTCGCCGATACGCGCAAACTCGTGAAGGCTGGCACTGTCGTGCATTCCAATATCGTGCATACATCTCCATCACAACTCCGCCGGCTCCCAATCCCGCCGGCGCCCCAACGAACTTGGTTGGATGGTCATTGTATGCAGATTTGCAGCCGCGTAAAGTCGCGATTTTGGCCCGGCCGGACGCGCCGGCCAGCCAGCCAGCCCACTAGACGACGGGCAGCCACTGCCAGTGTTCGAGGTAATGGTCGTAAGAATTGCCAGCGATCCAGTTTAGGGCAGGACGATGCTGCCCGTCCCACTCGATCGTGCGGGCGGCCCAATCGGCAAAGTCGATGCCCGCAACGGCGGCAAGCGCCTGTTCATGCACGGCGTGGAACTCGTCCATAACCTCTGTCAAGCTCTTGGGGGCACTTTGCTGCATCAGGTAGTCATTTTCCTGGTCAATATCCCAGGATTCAGCTTGTTCTTTCGTGATACCAAACGTTTCGTGACTGGGACGCCCGCCGATGACCGTACCGATCAGATAGCGCTCCCAGGCCGTCACGTGCGCCAGGTGATCCTTGGGCGACCAGCCGCCGTCGACGCTTGCTTCCAACTGTGTGGGCGTCATGCGGCGAATCAGCCCGTTGAGGCGCGCCCATTCACGGTCGATGCGTGCCTGCAGTTCGGCCAAGGACTCGGGAGGCGCGCTATACTGCGCACCCACCGTGCGGCGAATCTGGTCGACATGGGCTGCACCGTGGCCTGAGTAGAGCACCAACTGGTCCTCTAGCGTCACAAGCCCGCGCTCGGGTGCGATCCTGTCCGCTGCCAGGCTTCGTCGGGTAGGGTTTCCCAGAACTTGACCCAGCGCGTGTGCATGCCGCGCAGGATCTGCACCGAGGCGGATACATCGGCATCCTCGGCATCGGGCAGCGCTGCCCAGCGGTCTTGATAGTATGGCTTGAGGAAGGGTTCTTCCTCGGTCATCATAAGCCGGCAGCGCACATAGCTGTTCATGTGGGAGTCGACCAGGTGATGGACGTTCTGGGCGGCGGACCACTCTCCTGCGACAAACTTGCCTGCCAACTCCTCGGGCGACAGAACGCCGACGAGGTATTCGATTTGCTCCGGCAGCCGGCGGATCTTGTCGATCATTGCGGCGCGTTCCTGGGCAGTAGCCATGACTCTCCCTCCAAGCTTGCGTGGAATAATGGACGCACAGTGTACATGCGGTACGCCGAACAGACAAAGCCGGCCTTGTATGCTGCCGAGCGAGATTTGACAGATGCTGTTCGCGCGGTAGAATTGTACTAAAATTTTAGTAAAATCTTTCTTCATACAGCATGTCTACTAAGGTACGTCTTGTCGATATCGCCCGTGCCAGCAACGTGTCACCCTCGACGGTGTCACTTGTACTGCGCAACAAGCCTGGTATTCCAGACGATACGCGGCGGCGTGTGTTGTCGGTCGCGCAGGAACTGGGCTACTGGCGCAGCAAGAGCAATGCGATCGAATCGCCGGCGTCACAGCGCCCGCTGCGCACGGTGGGCCTACTGATCAAGGCAGATGCTGGCCAGGCGCCGGCTGCAAATCCATTCTATTCGCACGTGTTAGCAGGCATCGAGGACGCTTGTCGTGTGAAGCACGTCAACCTGCTGTATGCCACGCTGCCGGTGGATGCTAACAACCGGGTGACGGCGGCGCCGCGCCTGCTCGATGCGGACACGGTCGACGGCCTGCTGCTGGTCGGTGCGTTCTTGGATGCGCCGCTCTACCGCCTGCTTGGCAACGGCCGGCTGCCGCTGGTGTTGGTCGATGCCTATGCCGACGTGCCGGGGTGTGACGCAGTGCTGTCGGACAACATGCGTGGGGCAGCCGAGATTGTACGCTACTTGCTCGATCACGGCCACTGCAACATCGGCATGGTAGGGGGCGGCGAGGATGCCTACCCAAGCTTGCGTGAGCGGCGGCAAGGATACCGGCATGCGCTGCGCACAGCGGGCGTGGCCGTGGACTACCTGGCAGACTGCACGCCCAACGACGCCGAAGAGGCGACGCAGCAGCTGCTGCTGGCCAACCCCCAGATCACTGCGCTCTTTTGCTGCAACGACCATGTCGCGCTGCGCGCGCAGCGCGCGGCACAGCGTCTGGGCCGGCGTGTTCCCGGCGATCTCTCACTGGCCGGTTTTGACGACATCGACTTTGCCGCCCACCTAGAGCCTCCGCTCACCACGATGCACGTCGACAAGATCGCAATGGGGCGGCTGGCCGTCCAGCAGCTCGAGGCGCGCTTTGCTTTCCCGACCAACGACCAGGTGACGGCGCTGCTGCGGCCGCGGCTGGTCGAGCGAAATTCCGTTGCCACGTTGCCAAAATCGTAAAATACCCTGAGCCTGACAAGAAAGGAATTCACCTCATGTCCCAGACCACCATCCTTGGCGCCAACCTGCCCAATCTTCCCTGGGAGGCTCGTCCCGCCGGTTCCTCCGACGTCGTCTGGCGCTACTCCGCCAACCCGATCATCCCGCGTGATGCGATCCCGACTTCCAACAGCATTTTCAACAGCGCCGTCGTCCCGTTTCAAGGGGCATTTGCCGGCGTCTTCCGCTGTGACGACAAGCGCCGCCATATGGACATCCATGCCGGCCGTTCGCAGGATGGGATTCACTGGGAGCTCAACCCCCAGACGATCGACATGCAGGGCGACCCAGAGGTCACGAAGCTGCAGTATCGCTACGACCCGCGCGTCTGCTGGATCGAGGACCGCTATTATGTGAGCTGGTGCAACGGGTATCATGGCCCCACGATCGGCCTCGCCTACACGCATGACTTTGAAACGTTCTACCAGCTCGAGAATGCCTTCCTGCCGTTTAACCGCAACGGCGTGCTCTTTCCACGCAAGATCCGGGGCAAGTTTGCGATGTACAGCCGGCCCAGCGACAACGGGCACACGCCTTTCGGCGACATCTTTTATAGTGAAAGCCCCGACATGGAGCACTGGGGCCACCACCGCTGGGTGATGGGAACCAAGGGCGGCTGGCAGTCCACGAAAATCGGCGCCGGCCCCACGCCCATCGAGACGCGTGAGGGCTGGCTGCTCTTCTATCACGGCGTGCTCACTTCGTGCAACGGTTTTGTCTACAGCTATGGCGCCGCACTGCTGGATCTCGACCAGCCGTGGAAGGTCATCTACCGCGGTGGGCCGTACCTGATGTCGCCGCAGACGCTGTACGAATGCGTGGGCGACGTACCGAACGTGGCGTTCCCCTGCGCGGCGCTGACTGATGCTGCCACGGGGCGCATCGCACTCTATTACGGAGCGGCCGACACGGTCACGGGCCTTGCCTTCTGCCAGGTGGACGAAGTGCTGGCGTGGCTCAAGGAAAACAACGAACTGTAATGGCAGAGAAGGCATCCTCGCGTGCCGCCAGCCAGCCGCCGGAACCTGGCAGGGCGAGGTCCAAGACGAACTGCTGAACAACATCCTGCCCTTCTGGATTAAGTTCGCAGTGGATCCCAGCGGTGGCTTCGCCGGCGCGCTCACCGACGACCTGGTCGTACACAATGAGGTGCCGCGGTCGGGGGTCGTATGCGCTCGTATCTTGTGGACCTACGCGGCAGCCTACCGCCGTTTTGGCCGACCGGAGTACCTTCGCATGGCGCAGCACGCATTTGCCTACTTGACGGGCCCGTTCTCCGACAAGCAATACGGCGGCATTTACTGGCAGATCGACGCCCAAGGGCAGCCTGTGAGTGCACGCAAGCACAGCTATGCCCAGGCCTTTGCCATCTACGGGCTGTCCGAATATTACCTGGCCACGGGTGACGAGCAGAGCCTGACGCTCGCCCAGAGACTGTTCTCCCTGCTGGAACGGCACGCACACGACGTCGTGTACGGCGGCTACATTGAGGGCTGTGGGCCGGCGTGGGATGCGCTGGCCGACATGCGGCTGAGCGACAAGGAGCCCAACTGCCGCAAGTCGATGAACACCCTGCTGCACATCCTGGAAGGGTACAGCAACCTGCTGCGGGCGTGGGACGACCCCCTGCTGCGCAGCCGCCTGCGCGAACTGCTGGGCATTTTCCTGGCGCATGTGCTTGAGGGTGGCACCAACCGGTTCCGTCTTTTCTTTGACGATGCGTGGCAGCCTATGCCGGACCACATCTCCTACGGCCATGACATCGAGGGTTCCTGGCTGCTCGTCGAGGCGGCCGAACTCCTGGACGATCCGTTGCTGCTGCAGCTGGTGCGCGCTGAGGCGGTGTCCATGGCACATGCTGTCCGCAGTGGCGGGCTGGCGGCAGATGGGAGCGTACTGTATGAGCGGCGGCAGGATGGCAGCGTCGACGCCACCAAGCACTGGTGGGCGCAGGCCGAGGGCGTGGTGGGATTCTACAACGCCTACCAACTCAGCGGCGACGATCACTTCCTGGCCGCGGCCTTGGGCTGCTGGCAGGTCATCCGTGACCAGTTCGTCGACCGCGTGCATGGAGAGTGGTTCAAGGTGCTGGACCCTGGCGGCAAACCTGTGCCGGGCCAGTACAAGGTGGGTCCGTGGGAGTGCCCATATCATCACGGGCGGATGTGTCTCGAACTGCTGGCGCGAGTAAGCGGCTAAATTTGACCTTGCGGCAAGGGCGCCCTTAGCTGCCGGTCGTAATTTAAAACGTTTTTGCCTATTGACGCTTAAAACGTTTTAGTGTATACTGGCGTCGAAGGTCACTACATTCTCTTCCCGGGAGAAATGCACCCCTCAACGAATTCCGTGTAAGTCAATTTAATAGTGAAGAGAGGGTTCTATGAAGGCCTCAAGAGTAACTCTTTGCCTGGCAATCGTGCTTGTCATTGCCGTGCTGGCAGGTTGCACCGCGCCCGTGGCGACCGCGCCGCAGGGTCAGGCTGCCGCTGCCCAGCCGGCCGCCGCCGGCACCAAGACGATGAAAGATCTCGTTTTGTGCTTCCCACAGCTTGGCGCCGAAAGTGACTGGCGCACCGCCAACACCGCGTCCATGAAGGAAACCGCCCAAAAGCTTGGTATCAAGCAGCTCGTGTTCTCCGACGCCCAGCAGAAGCAGGAAAACCAGATCTCCGCGATTCGCAGCTGCATCCAGCAGGGTGTGGACGTGATTGCGCTGCCGCCTGTGGTGGAGACAGGCTGGGACGCCGTGCTGACCGAAGCCAAGAACGCCAGTATTCCAGTAATCATCGTGGATCGCTCCGTGACCGCCGACCCGTCCCTGTATGCAGCACACCTGGGCTCGGACATGGTCGTTGAAGGCCAGCGCGCCGCCGAGGAAATGAATAAGCTGCTGCCCGACGGCGGCAAGATCGTCGAATTGAGCGGTACGACCGGCTCCGGTGCCGCGGTGGGCCGTGCCAAGGGCTTCCGCGAGAAACTCAACCCCAACATCGAGATTATCGACTCGCAGACCGGTAACTTCACCCGTGCCGAGGGCAAGCCTGTGATGGAAGCCTTCCTCAAGAAATATGCCGGCCAGATCCAGGGCGCCTTCATCCACAACGACGACATGGCCATCGGCGCTATCGAGGCTGTCAAGGCTGCGGGCCTGAAGCCGGGCGACCTGAAGATCATCTCCGTCGACGGTACGCGCGGCGGCTTCCAGGCCATGGTAGACGGCTGGGTCCAGGCGGATGTCGAGTGCAACCCGCTGCTGGGGCCACAGGTGCTTGATATTGCCTTGAAGTTGGCCAACGGCGAACAGGTGGAGAAGGAACAGCTCACCAACGAGAGCGTCTTCTATCCTGACAAGGCTGCCGAACTGCTGCCGACCCGCCAGTACTAAGCCCCCAATCGCTGTGCCGCCGTGACCGGGAAGCTCGCGGCACATAGTTGAGTTTACTCAAGAGGGGCGGCGCTGCTTGCGTCGCCCCTCTTGAGCACCATCTAGAAACCGCCAGAGAGAGGCATGCCCTGTGCCAGACACCAACGAGTTTCTCTTAACCATGACGGGCATCTCCAAAACATTTCCCGGTGTTAATGCCCTGGAGAACGTTGACTTTGCCCTACGCCGCGGGGAGATCCATGCCCTGGTCGGGGAGAATGGGGCAGGGAAATCCACCCTGATCAAAGTACTGACCGGCGCCGAGCATGCGGACGCCGGCACGATTGTATTGGACGGCCAGACCGTGCAAGTGCGATCGCCGCAGCAGTCGCAGGACCTCGGCATCAGCACGGTCTACCAGGAGATCAACCTTTGCACGAATATTTCGGTCGCCGAGAACATCCTGCTTGGGCATGAACCACGCCGCCGCATCGGCAGCATCAATTGGCGCAAAATGAACGCGCAGGCGGACCAGGCTCTCAAACGCCTGGGGATCGACGTCGACGTGAGCCAGCCGCTGGGCGATTATTCCGTCGCCATCCAGCAGATGGTGGCGATCGCGCGTGCACTTGAGGTGCTCTCGGCCAAGGTGCTGATTCTCGACGAACCTACTTCCAGCTTGGACAACAATGAGGCGAAACGCCTTTTTGACGTGATGGCGCAGCTCAAGAGCGAGGGGCTCGGCATCATCTTTATTACGCATTTTCTCGACCAGGTCTACCAGGTCTCGGACCGGATTACGGTGCTGCGCAACGGGCGCCTGGTGGGGACCTATGAGAAATCCGAACTGCCGCGTGTCGAACTGGTGGCTAAGATGCTTGGACGCAGCCTGACCGACCTGGTCGAGGTGTCCAAAGCAAAGGCCCGGGAAGAGCATGCGCTGGAGGCCAGGCGCATGATTGAGGCAAAGGGGCTGGGCCGCAAGGGCGCGCTGGAGCCTGTTCGACCTGGACATCAACGTCGGCGAGGTAGTTGGCCTGGCCGGCCTGTTGGGCTCAGGCCGTACAGAATTGGCAGAGCTCGTCTTTGGGATCGTCGGCCCCGACACTGGATCGCTGCTGATTAACGGCCAGGAGGTTGCACACTTTTCACCGCGGGAGTCGCTGCGCAACGGCGTGGCGCTGTGTCCGGAAGACCGCAAGGCAGAAGGCATCGTCGGCGAACTCACGATCCGCGAGAACATCATTCTTGCCCTGCAGGCCCGCAACGGTTGGATCAAGCACCTGAGCGTACAGAAGCAGAACGAAATTGCCCAGCGCTATATCGACCTGCTGGGGATCGCCACACCATCGCCCGAGCAGCTGGTCAAAAACTTGAGCGGCGGCAACCAGCAAAAAGTCATCCTGGCACGTTGGCTGGCCACCGACCCACATGTGCTTATCCTGGACGAGCCGACACGCGGCATCGACGTCGGCGCCAAGGCCGAGATCCAAAGGCTGGTGCTTGACCTCGTCGACGAAGGCAAGTCGATCCTCTTCATCTCCTCCGAACTGGAAGAAGTCCTGCGCACGAGCCACCGTATCGTGGTGCTGCGTGATCGCAAGAAAGCTGCCGAATACGCCGGCGATGTAAGCGACCAAACTCTCATCCAAACGATGGCAGGCACACAGTGAAAAAGACACCACTTTTCACACGCATGCGCGAAAGCCAGATCTTCTGGCCGCTGGTGGCGTTGGGGATCATCTTCTTGTTCGACGCCATCTTTTCACCAGGCTTCTTTAAGATCGGTATTCTGGACGGCCATCTTTTCGGCAACCTCATCGACGTGCTGAATGACGGTGCCCCGCTGATGCTGGTCGCCATCGGCATGACGATGGTGATCGCAACCGGCGGCGTCGACCTGTCCGTCGGCGCAGTCATCGCCATCTCGGCGGCGCTGGCCACCGTGCTGATCAATCCGGCCTTGGGCACGCACCTGATCACCAACGATATCCTGACCAAGGATGCCAGCAACACACCGCTGCCGGTTATCGTGCTGGTCTGCCTGGCGGCCGGTACCGCCTGTGGGCTCTGGAACGGGCTCCTGGTCTCGCGGGCGAGGATCCCCCCGATGATCGCCACCCTGATCCTGATGGTGGCCGGGCGTGGCATCGCCCAGCTGATCACCAACGGGCAGATCATGACGATCTACTACACACCCTACTTCTGGTTTGGCAACGGGTTCATTCTAGGGCTGCCCGTGTCGATCTACATCGTGGCCCTCGTACTCGTCCTGTCGTGGGTGGGGGTGCGGCGGACCGCGACCGGATTGTTCGTCGAGTCGGTCGGTATCAACTCGAAGTCAAGTTTTTACAGCGGCATCAGTGAAAAAAACGTGCTCCTGTTGGCCTACACGTTCTCTGGTTTCTGTGCCGGCGTGGCAGGGTTGATCCTCAGTTCCTACGTGCACAGCACGGATGCCAACAACATCGGCCTTGGCTACGAGCTGGACGCTATCCTGGCGGTTGTGCTGGGCGGCACGCTGATGACGGGCGGGCGCTTCTCGCTGCTGGCCAGTGCGATCGGCGCCCTCGTCATCTGGGCCTTTACCATCAGCGTATACACCTTTGGCGTGCCGGCGGCCGCGCTGTTGGCGGCCAAGGCTGTGCTCGTCCTCGTCGTGATTCTCCTCTACGCAGACTACACTCGCCGCTTCATGAACAGGCTCTTTACGCGGAAAGGACCTCAAGATGGCGCCGCGGTTTAGACGTTTCCTTTATAACAACGCCCCGCTCCTCATCGTCATGGCGATTTTCGTCGCGGCGTATGTGATCGCCGGGCAGATCTATCCGGCGATGCAAAAGCCGCAGGTGTTTTTCAACCTGTTCATCAACAACGCCAGCCTGCTCATCGTCTCGATCGGCATGACGCTCGTGATCTTGACCAAGGGCATCGACCTGTCGGTGGCAGCCGTGATCGCGTTGACGAGCGTAGCTTCGGCCGCGCTGCTCAGAAACAACGTGAGCCCGATGGTGGTCATGCCGTCGATGCTGATCATGGGGACGCTGTTCGGCTTTACGCTGGGCTGCATCATCCACTATCTCAAGGTGCAGCCGTTCATTGTGACCCTCATGGGCGCCTATTTCGCCCGCGGCATGGCCTATATCATCGACCTGAATGCAGTCCCGATCGAAAACGAGCTTCTACAAAGCGCTTGGGCCTCACGCCTATCGTGATTCCGTTTCTGCCCAAGTCGTACGTGTACGTCTATGCCCTGGTCGGGCCCATCCTGTTGGTGGTGGCCGTCTACCTGAGCTACTTCACGCGCTTCGGGCGCACCATCTACGCCATCGGCAACAATGAACAGTCGGCGGTGCTGATGGGCTTGCCGGCGGGGCGCACCAAGATTGCCGTCTACGCCTTCAGCGGGTTCTGTGCCTCGCTGGCGGGCATCGTGTGGAGCGTGTCGCTGCTCTCGGGCTATGGGCAGTATGCGCCGTCGATGGAACTGGACGCCATCGCCGCGGTCGTGATCGGCGGCACGCTGCTGACGGGCGGTGTCGGCAACGTGATCGGCACCTTGTTTGGCGTGCTGATTACAGGCACGATCATCTCGATCCTCCAGTTCAACGGGACCCTCAGCTCCTGGTGGACGCGCATCGTGATCGGCGTGCTGACGCTGGTCTTTATCGGCATCCAGAGCTTCTTCTATTCGCGCCGAAAGCGTGCGTAATTGGCTGCTTGAGCGAGGGAGAAAGCGGCCTGGCGGTCGCCCAGCACGGGGCGTGCTGGCTACGCAGGAACAAGGACGTGCTACAATAGGCTCTGCCGATTCCCATTTGCGAACGACGGAGCCTATTTATGTCCGCAATAGTATCTACACCTGTTTCTGATACGGTACGGCGCACGTACGCCCCTGTGTCCTTTACCGCTGTGACGATCGACGATGTCTTCTGGGCGCCACGGCTGGCGGCGAATCGTGAGCGCACGATCCCCATCGAATACGACCAGTGCAAGACCACCGGCCGCATCGACGCCGTGCGGCTCGACTGGGAGCCGGGCAAGCCCGTGCCGCACTACTTCTGGGATTCCGACGTGGCCAAGTGGATCGAGGCCGCCGCCTACAGCCTGGCGACGAATCCTGACCCCGCGCTTGAGGCCCTGGTGGACGACGTCATTGCCTTGTATGCAGCGTCGCAGCAGCCCGACGGCTATCTCAACACCCACTACTCGACGGTGGAACCGCAGAACCGCTGGACGAACCTGCGCGACAACCACGAGCTGTACTGTGCCGGCCACCTGATCGAGGCCGGCGTCGCCCACTACCAGGCGACCGGCAAGCGCTCACTGCTCGACGTGGTCTGCCGCTACGCCGACTACATCGGCACCGTTTTTGGCCGCGAGGAAGGGCAGAAGCGCGGCTATTGCGGCCACGAGGAGATCGAACTGGCGCTGGTCAAGCTCTACCACGCCACCGGCGAGCAGCGCTACCGCGACCTGGCCGCCTACTTTGTCGACGAGCGCGGCGCGCAGCCGCACTATTTCGACGTCGAGGCAGTTGCCCGCGGCGACGACCCGGCCAGGTACCATTTCAAGACGCACGCCTACACCCAGTCGCACCGTCCCGTGCGCGAGCAGCGCGAGGTGGTCGGCCATGCCGTGCGCGCCATGTATCTCTACGCGGCCATGGCCGACCTGGCGGGCGAACTGGGCGACGGCAGCCTGCTCGAGGCGTGCGAGCGCCTGTGGAAGCACCTGACCACGCGCAACCTCTACATCACCGGCGGCATCGGGCCGTCGGCCGCCAACGAAGGCTTTACGCACGACTACGACCTGCCCAACGAGAAGGCCTATGCCGAGACGTGCGCTGCCATCGGCCTGGTCTTCTGGAGCCATCGCATGCTGCAGCTGGCGTGCGACGGCCGCTATGCGGACGTGATGGAGCGGGCGCTCTACAACGGCGTGATCAGCGGCGTCTCGCTGGACGGGCAGCGCTTCTTCTATGAGAACCCGCTGGCCTCGCAGGGGGACCACCACCGCCAGGCCTGGTTTGACTGCGCCTGCTGCCCGCCCAACATCGCTCGTCTGCTGGCCTCGCTGGGTGAGTACATCTACGGCCAGGGCGACAACGAGATCGCCGTGCACCTGTATGTACAGGGCTCGGCCAAGATACAGCTCGGCGGCCAGGAGGTTGCACTGCGCCAGGAGACGCGCTACCCTTGGGACGGCACCGTCCAGATCGAGCTGGCGCCCGCACTGCCCACCCACTTTGGGCTGCGGCTGCGCATTCCCGGCTGGTGCCGGCGCGTGCAGGTGGCCGTCAACGGCGATCCCGTCGACATCGAAGGCAAGCTGCAGCGGCGCTACCTCGTGCTCGAACGCACCTGGCGCGCGGGCGACCGGGTGACGCTAGAACTGGATATGCCGGTCGAACGCATGTATGCGCATCCTGACGTGCGCCAGGACGCCGGCCAGGTGGCGCTTCAGCGCGGCCCGATCGTCTACTGCTTCGAGCAAGTGGACCAGACGGCGCAGCTGCCGCGCCTCTTTCTGCCGGCGGCGGCGGCACTGACGCCCACGTTCCAGCCCGACCTGCTTGATGGGGTCGTGACGCTCAGCGGTCAGGGCCTGGCGGCGAGTGCTGATGGCTGGCAGGACGTGCTCTATCGCGCCCAGGAGCCGCCGTTGCAGCCCATAACGGTGACGGCCATACCTTATTATGCGTGGGACAACCGGGCACCGGGCGCCATGCGGGTGTGGCTGGCGCAGAAGTAGGTGCGCCCCTAGCACGCATTGCTGCATTCGGATGGATTGCGCTGCGCCCCGGATGCGGTAGGATAGGGTCCAACAGCGCATCAACCTTTGCAAGTGCTGAATAGAATGGAGCAGCCATGGCTGATCAAGAAACCGTAACAGTTGAGCGCCGGCGCAAGACCGAGCAGTCGGGCCCACGCCAGCGCGCCGAGGCCCCGCAGCGCCGGAAGACAGATAGCGGCGGCAGCGCGCCGCCACCGTCTGGTGGCGGTGGTTCCGGCGGTGGCAGTGGTTATAGCGGCGGGGGATCGACCGGCGGTGGCTACACTGGCGGGTCGCGGCCCGGTGGGGGCGGCTCCATGCAGATCCCCGGTGGCGGCTGCGGCCTGGCCATTGTCGTCCTACTCGTCATCGGCTTCTTCCTGCTGCGGGGATTTGGCGGCGGGGCAGCAGTGATGGCGGCGGCGCTTCCAACGACCAGGTTGCCAGCCAGCCTGTAGCGACCGAAGCGCCGATGCAGGCTGTGGCCACGGAAGCACCGGTCCAGGTCGAGGTGCCGACCCTGGCTCCAACGGCAACGCCCCGTCCGGCCGCCGAGGCGAGCAGCGCAGGGGCAGCAGGCACGACAGGCACAGAAGGCACAAAGGCCGGGCAAACGTGGACCGTCCTCCTCTACCAGGATGCCGACGACCAGGTGCTCGAGAAGGACATCATGACCGACCTGAACGAGGCCGAGCGCGTCGGCTCGACCGATCGGGTCAACATCGTGTCACAGATCGACCGCTACAAGGGCGCATACAGCGGCGACGGCAACTGGGACGACACGCGGCGCTACTACATCAAGCAGGACCAGGACCTCAATAAGCTGAATTCGCAGCTGCTCCAGAAGGGTGAAGCCAACATGTCGGACGGCAACACCCTGGTAGACTTCGTCAAGTGGGGCATGGAGAACTACCCGGCCGACAAGTATGTACTCGTCCTCTCCGACCACGGGATGGGCTGGCCGGGTGGGTGGAGCGATCCCAACCCTGGTGGTGCGGGCCCACGCGGTATTCCCCTGGCGCGGGCCATGGGCGACGACCTGTACCTGATGGAGCTGGACGACGCGCTCGCCACCATCCAGCGGGAGACCGGGCTCGAAAAGTTCGAGATCATCGGCATGGATGCCTGCTTGATGTCACACCTGGAGGTCTTCAACGCCCTCGAGCCCTATGCTCGCTATGCGGTGGCCTCGCAGGAAACCGAGCCGGCGCTGGGATGGGCCTACACCGCCTTCCTCGACACGCTGACCAAGAACCCCGACATCAACGGCGCCGACCTGTCGCAAGTCCATCGTCGACACCTACATCAGCGGCGACCAGCGCATCGTCGACGACCAGGCGCGTGCCGAGATGCTGTCGCGCGGTTCGTTCCTCGACCTGCTGGGCGGCCCGACGGCGGCACAGATTGCCGACCAGATGTCGCAAGATGTGACGCTGACGGCAGTGGACCTGGCCCAGATTCCGGCGCTCAACGATGCGGTGAACAACTTTGCCGCGGCGGCGCAGCAGGTGGACCCACGCAGCATGGCCAAGGCGCGCCAGTATGCGCAGTCCTACACCAGCATCTTTGGCTCGGAGGTACCGCCTTCATACATTGACCTCGGCAACTTTGCCGGGCTGGTCAAGAAGGTGGGCGGCGGAGCACTAAGCCAGGCGGCCGACGGCGTGATCGGCGCCATTCAAAACGCCGTCATCGCCGAAAAGCATGGGCCTAACAAGCCCGGATCGACGGGTGTCTCGATCTATTTCCCCACCTCGCAGCTCTACGGCAACGCGGCGGCCGGCCCGCAGTCCTATGTACCGGTGGCGCGGCGCTTTGCCGAGAACTCGCTGTGGGATGAGTTCCTGGCCTACTTCTACACCGGTAAGCAGTTTGAGCCGCAGACCAGGGGCCCGGCGATCCCTGCGGGCGTGACCCGGGCGCCGGGCACGACCGCCGATCCAGGTGGGGCCGATCCAGGCCACGTCGACGAACACGGCGCCGGGCAAGCCGATCACGCTCACGACTGCGATCAACGGCAAGGATATCGGCTACATCTACTTCTTCACCGGCTATTACGACGAGCAGGGCAACTCGATTAACGTCGTCGACATGGACTACCTGGAAGCTCCCGAGACGCGTGAGGAAGGTGGCGTCTTCTATCCGGTCTGGCCTGAGGACGGCAGCTTCAATGTCCAGTTCAAGTTCGAGCCGCTGGCGTTTGCTTTGACGGACGGCGACACGACGGCCGAGGCGCTGCTCACACCGCAGACCTACGGCGCCAACGCCGACCAGGCCACCTACACGGTGGAAGGCACCTACACCTTCGCCAACGGCGACCCGCCGCTGCATGCCCGCGCATACCTGCGCGACGGCGTGCTGCGCCAGATCTTTGCCTTCAACAAGGACGACGGCGCGGGTGCGCCGTGGGAGGTCACCATCCAGCCCGGCGACACCTTCACGGTGCAGCAGAAGTGGCTCGACCTGGACCAGAACGGCAAGGTCCAGCAGGTAGCCTGGCAGGACGGCGAGACCATCACGCTGGGCAACGCGCCGGTCAAGTGGGAAGAGCTAGACGCTGCCGCCGGGGACTACGTGGTCGGCTTCATCGTCGAGGACCTGGACGGCAACCAGTTCCCAGTGTACCAGAAGATCACCGTGCAGTAGAAGACTAGTGCCTGGCTCATACCACGATAGTGCCTGGCTCCCACCACGAGATCTTCGGTACCGAAGATCTCGTGGTGGGAGCCAGGCACTGGTTCGATATTCAGGTGGGAGCCAGGCGCTGATCTTCTATCCCGGCCGCGTGGCGAACATCCCGAAGCTTTCCATCCACATCACCAGTTCATCGGCCTGGTTGGTCACGTCGATGTGGATGCGGGCCGTGCCGCGGTCGGGCTTGCTTTGTGACATGCGCACCTCCTGCACGGTCAGCACGGCATGCAGCGTGTCGCCGGGGCGCACGGGCTTGACCCAGCGGATCTGCTCGATCCCGGGCGAGCCGAGGCTCGACGAGTGGCTCAGCAGGCCGTCGACCAGCAGCCGCATGGTGATGCTGCACGTGTGCCAGCCGGAGGCAATCAGGCCCCCGAAAATGGACTTTCCTGGCCGCCTCCGGGTCGACGTGAAACGGCTGCGGGTCGAACTCGCGCGCAAAACGCAAGATCTCCTCTTCGCTCACCGATCGTTTGCCCAAATCCACCGTGGCGCCTACCGCCATATCCTCAAAATAGTATTTGTGTTCGCTCATGGATCCCCATTCAACCATGAAGCCGCACGATCGACAAGATGTGATTTTCCGAGGAGGGTGTGATAGAGTGCAGCCACGCACTGTGATGGAGTTATAGAAGGAGAAACGCAATGGCCTCGCGCGCCCTCATCGCCGGCGTTGGCATGATCCCTTTCGTCAAGCCCGGCGCCAATGAACCCTATCCCGTCATGGCCGGCCGGGCTGCTAATCTGGCCCTGGCCGATGCTGGAATCCGCTATGACCAAATCCAGCATGCTTACGTTGGTTACGTCTATGGTGACTCGACCTGCGGCCAACGCGCGCTCTACGAGCTGGGCATGACCGGCATCCCGATCTTCAACGTCAACAATAACTGCTCCACCGGCTCGACCGCGCTCTACCTGGCGCGACAGGCAGTCGAGGCCGGGGTGGTGGACTGCGCGCTGGCGCTGGGCTTCGAGCAGATGGCGCCCGGCGCCCTCGACTACGCCTTTCCCGATCGCCCGGCGCCGCTGGAGCGCTTTACGCAGGAGGCCGAGCTGGCCTACCCGGGGCAGAAGGCACCCATGGCCATCCAGCTCTTTGGCGGGGCGGGGCTGGAGTACCAGGAGAAGTACGGCACGCGCAACGAAACCTTTGCCAAGATCAGCGAGAAGGCACGCAAGCACGCGGCGCACAACGAGCGCGCCATCTTCCGCAAGCCTGTGACCGTGGAGGAGGTGCTCGCCTCACCCCTCATGTTTGGCAACCTGACGCGGCTCCAGTGCTGTCCGCCCACGTGCGGGGCGGCGGCGGCCGTCGTCGTGTCCGAGGCGTTTGCGGCGCGGCATGGGCTGGCGGCGAATGTTGCCATTGCGGCGCAGGCGCTGACTACCGACTACTGCTCGACCTTTGACGAGCACAGCATGCTCAAGGTCGTCGGCTACGACATGAGCCGGGCGGCCGCGCAGCAGGTGTACGAGCGCAGCGGCATCGGGCCCGAGGAAGTGGACGTCGTCGAACTGCACGACTGCTTTACCGTCAACGAGGTAATCTCCTACGAGGCGCTGGGGCTTTGTCCCGAGGGTGGGGCGGAGCAGTTCGTATGGGACGGCGCCAACACCTACGGCGGGCAGGTCGTCACCAACCCCTCCGGCGGCCTGCTGGCCAAGGGACACCCGCTGGGAGCCACCGGTTTGGCGCAGTGCGCCGAACTGGTCTGGCAGCTGCGCGGCCAGGCAGGCCCGCGGCAGGTGGAAGATGCGAGGATTGCCCTGCAGCACAACATCGGACTGGGCGGAGCGTGCGTGGTAACAATGTACCAACGCATAGATTGAAGGGGTCCGCGCTCTACCGCACCGAATGAATTTGGCGTGTTATAGGAACGGAGCCTGTCTGTGTATCAATTCGCGAACACTCTCAAGGGCCGTGTCGCCCTGGTCACCGGCGCCTCGCGCGGCGTCGGCAAAGGGATTGCCCTCGGCCTGGGCGAAGCCGGCGCCATAGTTTACATAACCGGTCGCACCGTGCAGCCGGGTACGAGCCCCGGTGGGATGGGCGGTACGCTGGGCGAGGTCGCTGCGGCCGTCACGCAGGCGGGCGGCACGGGGGTCGCCGTGGCCTGTGACCACACCGACGACGACCAGGTGCGGGCGCTGTTTGACCGCATCCGGGCCGAGCAGGGACGGCTGGATATCCTGGTGAACAATGTCTGGGGCGGCTATGAGCACTTCTACGACGGCACGCACTTCTGGGAGGAGCAGGGCTTCTGGACAGCACCAATCTCGCGCTGGGACAAGAGTTTCAATGCCGGAGTGCGCGCCCATTATGTGTCGAGCGTACTGGCGGCGCCCGTCATGATCGCGCCAGGATCCGGGCTCATCGTCAATATCTCCTTCTTTGCCGCCCAACGCGACGACCGAGGGGTGAGCTACGGCGTGGCCAAGGCGGCCGACGACCGCATGGCGGCCTGCATGGCGCACGAACTGCGGCCGCACAATGTTGCCGCCGTATCTCTTTACCCGGGGCTTGTGCGCACCGAGTCTGTGCTGGCTGCCGGCGACTTCTTTGACTTCTCCAACTCCGAGTCGCCCGAGTTTATCGGCCGGGCTGTGGCAGCACTGGCTGCCGACCCGCAGATCATCGCCAAGAGCGGCCAGGTGATTGTGGCGGCACAGGTGGCGCTGGACTACGGCTACGCCGATATCGACAGCAAGCAGCCCCGGCCCGTCACGGTAGCGGAGGCTTAGTCTATGGCGGGGCCACTGGCAGGTCTCAAGGTCGTGGAGTTTGCCGGAATCGGCCCCGGCCCGTTCGCCGCCATGCTGTATGCCGATATGGGGGCGGAGGTGGTGCGGATCGAGCGCCGCGGGGTGAGCCGCGGCCGTTGAGCTTGCTTAATGCCGGCCCGTTTGATGTGCTCAACCGCGGCCGCCGGGCCGTTGCCGTCGACTTAAAGCGGCCGGCCGGTGTGGAGGTGGCGCTGCGGCTGGTGGCCCAGGCCGATGCCTTGATTGAGGGCTTTCGCCCCGGCGTCATGGAGCGGCTGGGGTTGGGGCCGGATGTCTGCCTCGCCCGCAACCCGCGGCTTGTCTATGGGCGGATGACGGGCTGGGGGCAGAACGGGCCGCTGGCGCATGCCGCCGGGCACGACATCAACTACATCGCCCTATCAGGGGCACTGCACGCTATCGGCACGCCCGAGCAGCCGCTGCCGCCGCTTAACCTGGTGGGGGACTTTGGCGGCGGCGCTCTGCTGCTGGCGTGGGGCATGCTGGCTGCGCTGTGGGAGGCTCGGGGCTCGGGGCAGGGGCAGGTCGTGGATGCTGCCATGACCGACGGTGCAGCGCTGCTGATGGCCATGATGTACGGCGTCAAGGCCGGTGGGCTGTGGTCGAACGAACGGGGAGCCAACCTGCTTGACGGCGGCGCGCCCTTCTACGGCACCTATGCCTGTGCCGACGGCAAGTACCTGGCGGTGGGGCCGATCGAGCCGCAGTTCTACCGGCTGTTTCTTGGAGAAGGCCGGCATCGCCGACCCCGAGTTGGCCAACCAGTTCGATCTCACCGTATGGCCCTACCAGCGAGAGAAGCTGGCGGCCATCCTGCGGACACGGACGCGCGACGAGTGGTGCGCGCTGCTGGAGGGCAGCGACGCCTGTGTCACGCCGGTGCTGGACCTCGAGGAGGCGCCGCAGCATCCACACAACCAGGCGCGGGGCACCTTTGTCGTCGTCGACGACGTGCTGCAGCCGGCACCGGCGCCGCGGCTGAGCCGCACGCCGGGGGAGATCCGCAACCCACCGCCGGAGGCAGGGCAGGACACGCAGGCGGTGCTCTGTGAGTGGGGCTTCACGCAGGAAGAGATCGACGCACTGCTGACTACGGGGGCGATCGGTGCGTAACGGGCCGAGATCAGTTGCTTGCGATTAGGCCGGCAAACTCCTCCGGTGTCGTCGGTTCAACCGTACCGAGTGCCGAAGTGCCGGCCAGGTTGGACGTCTGGTACGTGACTTTCCAGCTGTTGCCGTAGCGAAGCAGCGTGAAACCCAGTAGGTAATCCTTATCCTCGAACGAGAGCAAGGCGACCCGTTCCGTCAGCTCGTCGGCGCCATAGATAGCGGCCTGTTTCGCCGCGTTTTCTTGGAAGCGTGTGCTGGTCAGTAGGTTAGGCGAAGGCGCGCCGATCTGGACCAGTTCGATGCCAGAAAGGCGGCTGGGATCGACGTCGGTGACAAACGCCTGCACACGCTCCGACCCCGGGTTGGCGATGATACCGCCGTCGATCGTCTCGGCAGAGAGCAAGCTGTAGGCGAGGTTGCGTACCTGGCTCAATATCTCATTCTGGCGCCGGACGCGGTTCATCTCGGCGTAGAACGGGTACTCGGCTGGGGCCGGGGATGTCACCAGCGGCATCGCTTGCAGCCGGTCGGCGTAGGCTTGGAAATCGAACTGCTCCGCCGGCTCGTCGAGCGCACTGGCAGCGAAGATGGCGGATATGTCCTGCTGCTTGACTCCATCGAGGTAGGCTGTGATGGCGGCTTCGGGGGTAGAGTAAAGGGCGGATGGTGAGGCGTCAGGTACGGCAGTTGGTTCTGGTACCGCGGCGGCGATGGCCATGGGTGTGGCGTGGTTTATGGTGATCGTGACACCGCTGCAGCCGGTGAGGAGGGCTGCTGCCACCAGGAAAGTGGCGATCCCATAGGCTTGTCTGCTGATCTTCACAGCTATCTCCCTCTTCCCATTTTCCGGCTACTCGCGCTAAGTATACGTTGCTTGGCGGCCCGATGGTAAAACAGGGGATTGTGGGACGTGATAGACGGTTGACGGCCACCCATATGCTGGACTATCCTTCTGCCACAGTCAGTGAGGACAATTTTGGACATGGATGGTCAGCCCCAGGAGGTACGTTATGCTTGCTCGCACCTTGTTTACGCCCGAACATGACCAGTTCCGCCAGGCGGTGCGGCGGTTTGTGCAGAGGGAAGTCGTGCCGTATTACGACCAGTGGGAGAAGGACGGGTGCGTCTCACGCGAGGTGTGGCGCAGGGGCGGGGCGCAGGGTCTGCTGGGAATTAACCTGCCGGAGGCGTACGGAGGCGGGGAGGCTAATGACTTCCGCTACAGCGCGATCGTGATCGAGGAACTGATGCTGGCAAACGCTCCCAGCGTGGGCTTCAGCCTGCACGCCGATGTGGCAGCACCCTACATGGTGGCTTATACGACGGACGAGCAGAAGGAGCGCTGGCTGCCGGGCATCGCCGCGGGCGAACTGATCCTGGCTATCGCCATGACGGAGCCAGCCGCGGGAAGTGACCTGGCAGGGGTGCGCACGACCGCGATCCGCGACGGCGACCACTACATTCTCAACGGGCAGAAGACGTTTATCACCAATGGCCTGCTGAGCGACCTGGTGATCGTGGTGGCGAAGACGGACCCCACGGCCGGGCGCAAGGGAATCTCGCTGCTGGTAGTGGAACGGGACATGGAGGGGTTCCGGCGCGGGCGCAAGCTGGAGAAGATGGGACTGCACGCCCAGGATACGGCGGAGCTGTTCTTCGATAACGTGCGCGTGCCGGCTGCTAACCTGCTGGGTGAAGAGGGCAAGGGCTTTGGCTACCTGATGAGCAACCTGCCGCAGGAGCGGCTGACGATCGCCATCAAGGCGGTGGCGGCCTGCGAGTTTGGCCTGGCCGTGACGGCGCAGTACTGCCACGACCGCAAGGCCTTTGGCCAGCCGATCGGCAGCTTCCAGGCGTCCCGCTTTGCCCTGGCCGAAATGCAGACCGAGACGCAGGTGGCGCAGGTGTTTATCGACCGCTGCATCGAGGAACTCAACGAGGAGCGGCTGAGCAACGAGGCGGCGGCGATGGCCAAGTGGTGGACGACCGAGCTGGAAGGCCGCATCCTGGACCGCTGCGTCCAGCTGCACGGCGGCTATGGCTACATGATGGAATATCCGATCGCCCGCGCCTATCTTGACGCCCGCGTCCAGCGCATCTACGGCGGTACCAACGAGATCATGAAGGAGATCATCGGCCGCAGCATGGGCTTCTAGGCCCGGCTCTTTAGCGGCGGGGCTTGTACTGGGCGAGGTGCTCGCCGCCGTCAACCCTGACGACTGTGCCCGTCACGTAGTCCGCTTCGATCAAGTAACGGACGGCATCGGCAACATCTGCGGGCGAGCCCAGGTGGCCCAAAAGCGTGCGCTCGGCCATGAGGGCCTGTTGCGCTGCGCCGGCGCCGGGGGGCGGCAGTACGGTGCCGGGCGCAACGGCGTTGACGCGGATCGTAGGCGCCAGTTCCAACGCCAGCTGCTGCGTCAGTGCCAGCAGTCCGGCCTTGCCGACGGCGTGGGCGGTGAAGCCGCGCCAGGGAGACCAGACCGACAGGTCCACGATGTTGACGATGGCACCGCCGCCGCGGGCAAGCATGCCCGGCGCCAGCAGGTTGGAGACGTAGAAGGCGCCGTCGATCGAGATGCGCGTGACTTTGTGCCACGTCTCGAGATCCTTCGCCACGTCCTCGCTCGGCACCTTGATCTTGCCAAACAGGCTGGCGGCATTGACCAGGATGTCGACGCCGCCAAAGCGGTCGTGTACCTGTCCGACCATCGCCTGCACGGACGCAAAGTCGGACACATCACACTGGACCGCCAGGGCATCCACGCCCGACGCCTGCGCCTCGGCCACGGTCGCCTGCGCAGGTCCCGCCGAGGTATTGTAGTTGACCACGACGTGTGCCCCCGCAGCGCCAGCATCAGCGTAATGGCCTTGCCGACGCGTACGGCGCCGCCCGTCACCAGCGCTACCTTGTCCTGCATGTCCATGGCCGCTGCCCTCCTGGCCTCTGAAAAGCCAATACAAAAAGGCGGGGCAGACGCCCCGCCTCATCCTTTTTCGCTACAGTCCTACTTTTTGCCGCCGGTGCTCAACGTGCGGGCCATGATATCTTCCTGCTGGGCCCGCTTGTTGTTGGTGTTCTGGCGCCGATTCTTGCCGGACTTGGTGCTGGTCGGCAGTACGACGCCGCTCTTCTCCTGAGCCCGCTTGAATGCCAACTGCATGGGGCTCAGCACCTCGATGTCGGCATACTCGTCGACGGCTTCGGGTTCCGGTTCCGGCTGGGGTGTGGGAGCAGCGTCCTGGCCTCCACCATGTGACGCCTGCTGCGGCGCTTCGGGCTCGGGGCGGAGACCCTTCATGCTCAGGTCTACCCGGCTGCGGCGGCGTGCGATCTCGATCACGCGCACCTCGACCAACTGGCCGACCTGCACGACGTCCTCGGGCTTGGCGACAAAGCCTTCGCCCATCTCGCGCACGTGCAGCAGCGCATCGCGGCCGATGCCGATGTCGATGAAGGCGCCGTAGGGGAGGATACGGGTTACCGTGCCTTCAACAACCTCACCTTTTTGGAGGTCGCGAATCGTGCGCTTGCCGGGTTCGATCATGGTGAGGCTGATGCGGTTGCGATCCCGATCCAGCTTCTTGATCCACAACGTCACCTCTTGGCCTTCCTGCAGCACGTCAGACACCTTGCCGACGCGCTTGGCGGATAGCTCCGAAATATGTACAAGGCCGTCGCGCCCCACGCCGATGTCGACAAAAGCGCCAAACTCGGTGATACGCTTGACTGTGCCCTTGACCTGCTGGCCGACGCTGAGCATTCTCACCACAGTGCTGTTGGCATCTGTTGCGTCCTCCTCGGCACCCAGCTCTGCGACCGGCTCTGTGGCCAGATCTGCAGCGGCATCGGGGGCCGGAGCTGCTGGCGCCTGCGGCGCCGCTTCGGTGGCTGCAACGGGTGCAGCTGCTTCAGCCTCTACGGCTGCTTCAGCTTCCACGGCTGCTTCAGCCTCCACGGCTGTCGCCGCCTCGTTTACTGTGGCTTCGTTGACTTGCTGCTCGCTCATAACTGTTCTCCCGAACACTACCGGCGTCGCACCGGTGCTGCCGGTCGCCACGCCTCGATCCTCTTAACTCTTTGTCGTTTTCGTTTTTTTTGTTCGCTTGTTTGCGCCCTTGGTCAACAATGACCCCCGAAAATCCGTTCCAGTATACTTGCTAAAGCCGAATTTGCCAAAGCGAAAGGGCGACGCGAAACAAAGAACACACGTACCGGTGGTATACTGGCAGGACTTGAACCCCACATGGAAAGGAATTCACATGGACAGCAAGTTACAACAAAAGCGGGACGAACTAGTTAGCCGGCTGCGCAAGGCCAATGACATTGCCTCGGCCAACGCCGTGCTGAGTTGGGATCAGTCGACGTACATGCCGCCCGCCGGCGCCACCGCCCGTGCACGCCAGATGGCGGCACTTGAGGGGCTGGCGCACGAGGCCGGCACCGATCCGGCCATTGGCCGTCTGCTCGACGAACTGCAGCCGTATGTAGACAGCCTGCCGCCCGACGACGACGATGCCGCCCTGGTGCGCGTGGCGCGGCGTAACTACGAGCGGCGCACCAAGGTTCCTGCCGAGTTTGCCGCCGCGTTTGCCGGCCACATGGCCGAAACCTTTTCGCTGTGGGCCCAGGCGCGGCCGGCGAACGACTTCCGCCGCGTGCAGCCTGCCCTGGAGAAGACGCTGGACATGAGCCGGCAGTACGCCAACTTCTTTCCCGGCTACCAGCACATCGCCGATCCGCTGATCGACACCGCCGACTATGGGATGAGCGCGGGGCAGATCGGCCCGCTGTTTGAGGAACTGCGCCGGCAGCTCAGCCCGCTGGTCAAGGCGATCGGCCAGGCGCAGCAAGTAGACGACAGCGTGCTTCACTACCAGTATCCCGAAGCAGAGCAGGCGGCCTTTGGCAAAGCAGTCGTGCGCGACCTTGGCTTCGACTTCAACCGCGGCCGCCAGGACAAGACCCACCACCCGTTCATGACGAAATTTGCGTGGGGCGACGTACGCATCACCACGCGCTACAACGAAACCGATCTGGGCGACGGGCTGTTCAGCAGCATCCACGAGACGGGCCATGCGCTGTACGAACTCGGGATCGACCAGAAGTATGAGGGCACGCCGCTCGACACTGGTACGTCGGCCGGTGTGCACGAGAGCCAGTCGCGGCTGTGGGAGAACATCGTCGGGCGCAGCGCCGGCTTCTGGGAGTACTATTTCCCCAAGCTCGCCGCCGCCTTCCCCGAGCAGACGGCGGGTACCAGTGCCGAGACGTTCTACAAGGCCGTCAACAAATCGCAGCCTTCACTTATCCGTACGGACGCCGACGAGGTCACCTACAACCTGCATGTCATCATTCGTTTCGGGCTGGAGCTGGATCTGTTGGAGGGCAAGCTGGCCGTGGCCGACCTGCCCGAGGCCTGGCACGCCCGCTATGTGGAAAGCCTTGGCGTGCGGGCGCCGGACGACCGCGATGGCGTGCTGCAGGACGTCCACTGGTATGCCGGACCCATTGGCGGTGTGTTCCAGGGGTACACGTTGGGCAACATCATGGCGTCGCAGTTCTACGCCGCCGCGCTGAAAGTGCATCCTGAGATCCCGCGCCAGATCCGCCAAGGGAAGTTCGACACGCTGCACACGTGGCTGCGGGAAAACATCTACCAGCATGGCAGCAAGTATACGGCCAACGAACTGCTCCAGCGTGTTACAGGCGGGCCGTTGACGCTGGCGCCGTATTTGGAGTATCTGAGGACGAAGTACGGGGAGATCTACGGACTGAGAGGTAAGTCCCGGGGACCTCGACGACGCTTCTCGCCGTCCGGACTTGTTCACCTACCCTCTCATACGTTCCATCTCATCCTCCGCAGCGATCGCGCCGAGGAGGCCGACGTCGTCGCCTAGTTCGGCGCTGACGATCTCGAGCTCGTTCCAGTAACCGGGCGACTGGCTGCGTTTGCGGATGGTTTCCCACATTGTGGCAACCATATATTCCTGGGCGTGGAGCCAGACGCTGCCGCCGATGACGATGCGCTGCGGGTTGAAGATGTGGAGCAGGTTTGTGATGCCCACGCCGAGATAGCGGCCGTTGAGCGCGAACTGGTCGAGCGCAAAGGGGTCGCCCTGGGCGGCAGCCTGCTGGACCAGCTGTGGGGTCACCGCATCGATGTCGCCGTTGACCCAATCGCGCAGGATGCTGTCGGCGCCAGCCGCCAGCTCCTTGCGCACGCGGCGGGCGAAGTTGGGACCCGACGCCAGGCCCTCGAGCGTACCGACGTCGTGCCGGCCTTCCTGCTCGCCTGTGTAGTCGATCGTGATGTGGCCGATCTCGGCCGCCAGACCCTGGCGGCCGACCAGCAGCCGCTTGCCGCTGATGATACCGCCGCCGATGCCGGTGCTGACCGTGATGTAGATCATGTGGCTGGACTTGCGCCCGGCGCCGTAGCGGTACTCGGCGAGGCCCGCCAGGTTGGCGTCGTTGCCGATAAAGACCGGCACGCCAAAGCGCTGGGCCAGGACCTGGCGCAGCGGAATGTTGTGCCAGCCGGGCAGGTTGGGACCCACCAGCACCACGCCCTCATAAGGATCGGTAGGGCCAGGCGCCCCCAACCCGATTGCCGTGACCTTCTGCCCCTCCATGGCCAGGTCGATCTGGGCGCAGATGCGTTCGATCACGGCCTCTGGCCCTTCGTCGGCCAGCGTCAGGGTAGCGACGCGGGTCCGCATCACGCCATTCTCGTCGGCCAACGCGGCACGGATCTGCGTTCCGCCCAGGTCCACGCCTAGGAGCTGCATGGTCATCTCTCACCTCTTGTGGATTGTTGGTGGATGGTTCGTCAATAGCACCTATGGTACGCCATAGAGGGTAAAATCAACAACCGCGGCGCCTTGCAAGTCGTTGCGCCTCTGCGCTTCTGCTATAATTTTCTCAGCACGCACCCGCACATATCCGGTGGCAGGAAAGGCAGGTTAAGCATGACGTTTGCGGAAGCGGATGCCCAGTACGAAGTCCTAAAGCAGCAGTACCTGGCGGGGGCGTTGGACGAGGAGCAGTTCGACGAACGGCTCCACCAGCTGATGGTGCTCGACGAGGCGGGGCTTTGGTGGGCGAAATCACGCGAGAATGGACTCTGGCACTATTACGATCCGAGCAGCGGGGACTGGATCGCCGCTGCTGCCGCCATCAAATACGCCTGCCCTGCCGCCGCCAGCATCCCTGCCCAGCAAAACTGCAGCCGAGCCGCAAGCTAAGCGTCCCAAGGCGGCTGAACCGCGCCCTGCAGAGGCGAACCCGCCGGCGGCCGGCACGGGCGAGCTCAGACCTGCCCCGCTGGGCGGCTGTAAAACCGGCAGCAGGCACCGCTTCAGCCGCCGCGGGAGCCACGGCTGCCAACTGCGCCGGCGGGCCGCTCCGCTGCTGGGGCTGCGGCGGTACTGCCGAGCACGAGCCAGGGGGCACCGGCAACGTCCAGCTACAGTGCGCGCGACTTTGGCCCGATTGCCGAATTGACCGGCGGCATGAAGGTGCTCTTCTACATCCTTGCGCTGCTGCTGCCTATCCTCGGGCTCATCCTCTACTTTGTCTATCGCAACAAGCCGGCGCAGGCCGACCGCACCGCCGCGCGCGCCTTCCTGATCCTGGGCATCGCCTCAATCGTGTTTTCCTGCATGTGCAGCACGACTTTTTTCTTGCTCGAGTCGACCCTGTTGGGGACAGGTACCAGGCCGTGACGGCTGGGTGGCACGGCGTTGAGCCTGGCGACATGCGGGCTGCCTGGGACCAGCTCAGCCCCATCTACCAGGCACATCATGACTTCTCGACCACAGACGTGCATTACGGCCCTTGGGCTCCACTCGAGCGCGATCTGCAACTGCTGGGTGACGTCAGGGGACAGCGTGTCCTCGATCTCGGGTGTGGCGGCGGGCAGTGCTGTATTGCCTTTGCACGCCGGGGTGCCATTGTCACCGGCGTAGACATCAGCGATGCCCAGCTTTTGTACGCACGCCAGTTGGCAGAGCAAGAAGGGGCAGCGGTGCAGTTCGCCCAGGGCAGTGTCGAAGATCTGCCGGCACTCGCAGCGGGTGCGTACGACCTGGTCTTTAGCGTCAACACGCTGGCGTATGTCGCCGATGCCGGCGCCTGCTTAGCCGAATGCTGCCGCGTGCTGGCGCCGGGCGGGCGTCTCGTTCTGAGCCTTGATCACCCGCTGCGCGACTGTTTCTTTGAGCCAGGGGCAGGCGGCCAGGACGATGAGCCCTCGATCGTCCCCGCACGTAGTTATTACGATGCAGGCCCCTATCGCTGGCGCTGGGTCAGCACCAATGTTGTTTTGCAGACTTACCACCGCACGATCGGCCAGTGGACCGATCTCCTTGCGGCAGCCGGCCTGCACCTGCAGCGTATTGTCGAACCCCTACCGCCGGAGGAACTGCTGGACGACCTCTGGCCGCAGGACAGTGCCCTGGCTCCCTTGCGGTTGATTCCCCACGTCGTTATCTTTATCGCCCAAAAAGGCTAGAGCAGGCATAATAGAGCTATGGCTGCCAATCTTGTACCCGTATCCAAAATGCCTGCCCCAGCGCGCATTGTCGCTATCGAGAACGAGAACTACCGCACCAGAACATTTACGTTCGACGCGCGGGTGGATGCCGAACCGGGCCAGTTTGCGATGGCATGGCTGCCGCGCTTTGACGAGAAGCCGTTCTCGCTGGTCGCAGCCAATCCACTCACACTGATGATCTCGGCCGTTGGCCCATTTACGCGTCTCGTCCACGAATTGGCTGTGGGCGATCGCCTGTGGCTGCGTGGGCCATTTGGTCATGGATTTTCGCTGCCCGCCAGCTGCCGGCGGCCCGCGTTGATTGGTGGCGGCTACGGCGTCGCACCGCTCCTTTGGTTTGCGCAGCAGCATGTCGATTGGGTCGACGCTACCGCAGTCATCGTCGGCGCGCGGACGGCCGGGGACCTGCTCTACACGCAGCGGTTCCAGGCGATGGCCGATCACCAGCCTTCGCTGGCGCTGCATATCACAACCGAAGACGGGAGCTGCGGCGAGAAGGGCCGTGTCACCGACGTGCTGGCGCCGCTGCTGGAACGGCAGGAGGTCGACAGCATTTTTGCCTGCGGGCCGCACGGCATGCTCGATGCGCTCGCAAGTCTTGCCCGCCGCCATGGTGTCACCTGCCAGCTCAGCTGGGAGGCCTACATGCGCTGCGGTATGGGCATCTGCGGCGCCTGCGAGCACGAAGGCAAGGTGCTCTGCATGGACGGACCCGTGCTACCTGTCGTCATTTAAAAGCCGATTGGGCCACATAGCTATGTCATACTTCTACCGGCAGCTGCAGGAGCTGCTCGACGAGGGACTGGACGTTGCCGTCGCGACCATTACGCAGGCCAAGGGCTCCACGCCGCGCGGGGTCGGCACCAAGATGATCATCCACCCCTACGGCAAGCATGTGGGCACCGTGGGCGGCGGCTGCGGGGAGGCGGACGTGATCCGTGCGGGGCTCGACGTCCTGGCTGACGGCGAACCGCGTACGGTCCTGGTCGACCTCACCGAGGACATCAGCATGCAGAGCCTCGGCGTATGCGGAGGGACCCTGCACGTCTTTGTCGAGCGCTGGTCGGCTGCCTCACCCGCACAGCTATGAACGACAAGGAGATGCTCGCTGCACTGATGGCGGCGCTCGACCGGCGCCAGGCGGTGGCCTTGGTAACCGCGACAGCCGGCGCGGGTGCATTGGCGAACCAGGTGGGGCATCGTCTGCTTGTCCCTGCCGACGCCGCACAGCTCCCACTGGGTGATCTTGTCGCACCTCCATTTGAGGAGGCAGATCCTGCGCGATGTCCGCGCTGCCCTGGCCGTGACGCACGGCAGGGAAGTGTCGAGTACCAGGCGGCCGGCGCTTCGCTGCAGCTGTTTATCGACGTCCAAGTGCCGCCGCCGCACCTGCTGATTGTCGGCGCCGGCCACATCGCCGCGCCGCTGGCCGAGATCGGGCACATCTGCGACTTTGAAGTGACGGTGCTGGACGACCGGCCGCAGTACGCCAATCGGCAGCGTTTTCCTACCGCCGACCGCGTGATTGCGGGCGCGTTTACCGAGGAACTGCGGCAGCTGCGCAGCGGGCAGCCTACCTTTGACGAGAATACGTACCTTGTGCTCGTGACGCGCGGGCACCAGTACGACGTGGCTTGCCTGCTCGAGGTGCTCGACGATCCGGTCGCCTATATCGGCATGATCGGCAGCCAGCGGCGAATACGCGCTGTGTATGAGCTGTTGGAGCGCGAGCAGGGCGTTGCGCCGGAGAAGTTTGACCGCATCCATGCCCCCATCGGCCTGGCCATCGGGGCACAGACGCCGGCGGAGATCGCCGTCAGCATCATGGCCGAAATTATCAGTGTGCAACGCCGCGTGGCCGGGGGTGAAGCCGGTGGGAGCCTAAGCGTGCCCCTGCAGCGACAGCGCCAGGCGCGCCGCGACAGCAAACCGTCCGGCCAGTCAGCATCTTGACCCGAGGACCTGAACCACCATGTCGATCCTGCTAGAAGTCATTGCTACCTCGCCCGAAGATTGTGCCGCCGCACAGGCAGGCGGCGCCGACCGGATCGAGCTTTGCTCAGCCATGCCGCTGGGCGGGCTCACGCCTTCACTTGGCCTCCTGGTCGAGGCGCGTGCGGCTGTGCGGCTGCCGATCATGGCCATGGTTCGCCCACGGCCGGGCGGCTTTGCCTACAGCGAATCTGACTTCGCCGTGATGATGCGCGATGTCGAGCTTGCCCTTGCGCATGGCGCCGACGGCATTGTATTTGGATGCCTGCAGGGTGACGGACAAGTAGACATAAACCGGGTAAGCATATTGGTACAACTGGCCGGCGGCAAAGAGACGGTCTTTCATCGTGCCTTTGACGTCGTGCCGGATCCGTATGCCGCACTGGACGCGCTGATTGAGCTGGGCGTGACCAGGGTACTGAGTTCCGGCCAGAAGCCAAGCGCGCTGGCAGGTGCCGCCAACCTGGCCGCCTATCTGAGGCATGTAGGCGGCCGGCTGCAGGTGCTGCCGGGCGGCGGGATCACCGTGGACAACGTGCGTGAACTGCTGCGGCTCACGGGCGCCAACCAGGTGCACGCATCTCTCAGCGGCAGCCGCCGCGATCTTTCAACGGCGGCAAACCCTGCGATTCACTTCGGCGCGGTGGCAATGCCGCCCGAAGAACATGTACGCATCACCGACGGGGCGCTGGTAGCAGCCATGCATACAGTACTGCAGGGATAGCCGCTGTATAATACCAGTTATGATTACACGCGAGACTCTGGAGCAGCGTGAATGCCAGGTGCTTGCTCCCTACGCTATGACGAACGGCGCCAGCCGCGGCCGGCGCTATCCCGACGCCAAGGATCCCTACCGCCTCGATTTCCAGCGCGACCGAGATCGAATCATCCACACGACTGCTTTTCGGCGGCTTGAGTACAAGACCCAGGTCTTTGTCTACTCTGAGGGCGATCACTACCGCAACCGGCTGACGCACAGCATCGAGGTGGCACAAATCGGCCGCACCCTGGCGCGCGGCCTTGGCTGCAACGAGGACCTGACGGAGGCCATCTGCCTGTCGCATGATCTTGGCCACCCGCCCTTTGGCCATGTGGGTGAGGACACGCTCGACGCCTTAATGGACGGCTACGGTGGCTTTGACCACCAGCGCCAGACCTTTCGCGTCGTCACCGAACTGGAGCATCGCTATCCCGACCATCCGGGCCTCAACCTGACCTACGAGGTGCTGGAAGGCATCGTGAAGCACGACACGGACTATGATGTGGCGGACGCACGCGACTTCAATCCCCACGAGCGCGGCACATTGGAGTGCCAACTGGCCAACCTGGCCGACGAGATCGCCTACAACACCAGCGACCTGGACGATGGGCTGCGCAGCGGGATTCTTGCGCCGCGTGCGGTAGCGCAATTGACGATTGCCCGCAAGGCGCTTGCACAGCTGGATCTGCCGCAGGATGCCGACCTTGGCGAGGATCTGCAGCGCTACCGTTTTGTCCGCCGCCTGGTTGGTATGGAGGTCACCGACACAATACGGGCTACGGCCGCCAACCTGGCGGATGCAGGCGTCCACAGTCTCGCTGCGCTCCGTGCGCAGCGCACGAACATGGCCTGCTACTCGCCGGCCATGGAGGAAGACAACCTGGAACTGCGGCACTTCCTGTATGACAACTTCTATCGGCATTTCCGCGTCATGCGCATGGCGGTCAAGGCCGAACGCACGCTGACTAACCTGTTCCACGCCTATGTGAGCCGTCCCGACCAACTGCCCACCGAGACACGGGCCAAGGTGACAGCAGAGCCCGGCAGCTTGCAGCAGGTGATAGCCGACTACCTCGCGGGAATGACCGACCGCTATGCTATCCAGGAATACCGCCGGCTCTTCGACATGGAGGAGCGGGCTTAAGCGGCCGGCGACCGGTTACAGCCGCTGGCCGGCTACGCTTTGCGTTTGACGACCAACTCCAGAACGACGTTCTGGAAGAACCCGTCGCTTGTGTACTTGACGTCCTTGATCAGGCAGTCTAGCAGGAGCTGTTTGCCTTCCAGCTGAAAGTGCGTATTGGTACGAGCCACGATCGGCGCCAGGGTTGGATTCGCGCGCTGGTACTCGTCGTACAAGTGGTCGTGCGCGTAGTCACTCAACAGCAGGCGTGTCGTCGTGAGCGTCGAACGGCCGTCGCTCTTGTCGAACAGCACTACCTCCATGGCGATAGGCTTCATCATATCGTGGTCGAGCAGGCCGTTCTTGTGAGGAATGCCGACGCTGTATTCGCCGAGATAGCCGTCGCCACTGGGTGAGCCAATGGGTTTGCCCTGGTCGAAGTCGGGCTGACCCAGGTAATAGGTAATGGTATTGCTGTCGATCGTAGTATAGCGATCGTAGCGGGACGGCGTCGGCGGCTGCAAGGTGGGCGGTGGCGCCGTGCGCACCGAGGTGCCGGGGGCGTTGGTGCGTGCCGGCGGTACCTCGTCCAGAGCCGCACTCCCTGCTTCGTCCCCTGACCCTTTACCCGTCAGATCTTCGTCGTCCTCGCCTTCACCGTCGCCATCTTCGTCATCCCAGGCAGCGCCGCCGTGCGCGCCGCTGGGGGCTTCCTCATCTTCGTCGGTATCCACGATAGTGACACCGCGGCGCGGCGGGTAAATCTCGTCGTCGTCTTCAGCATCAAAGCCGTGGGGATCGCTGCCCTCTACTGCCACGGGGCGTTCTACGGTCGAACGCATGGCCGCTGCCGGGGCGACGGTGGCGCGCATGGGGGTCAAACTGCTGCGGTCAAACGCCTCGACGACTGTGGCCGACGAAGTGCCGACCTCCTCGGCGTCAAAGCCGTCAGCGCTTGCGCTGCTTGCCTCCAAGCCACGTCGTTGGTTGAGCACCCACAGCAAGTAGAGGCCGCCGCCGATCAACAGGACGGCCGCCAGCAGGCTCAACAGCCACTGCAGCGGGTTACCGCCACCCTGCGCGGTGCCGGTTGCTGCTGCGGCTGCGGCGCCCGCCGCAGCCTCCACAGCGGGCTGCCCGCCTGGCGCTGCGGCCGCGCCGGTGTCTGAACCAGAGGTACTTGTTCCGAGTGGGATGCCTACGGCGCCTGCCAGCGTGGTCAAGTTGCTTACCTGGGTCGATCCGCCGGCCTGGGCGCTGTAGAAGGCGATGGCGGAATCAAACGCCGAGCGGATATCGCCACCTAGGGCGGCGAGACGCTGAGCGGCGAGCGAAGCCGCGTTGCGATCGCCGGCAGCCGCAGCCAACACATAGGCATCTGCCGTCGCGCCAAGGTATAGGTAGCGCGCCTCCGGCGTGTTAAACTGGCCCGCCGTCGTCGAGCCGGCGGCAGCAGCTGGGGCGGCAGAAGGTTCGGGTCCCTGCCACTCTACCGGCCACCACACCCAGCCGATCAGCAAGCCCAGCGTCAGTCCCAGGATGATGCCTGCAATCAAGCCTACAACGGTAGTGCGGTCCACCCGCGTTGCCTTGATCGTTTCCATGCGTTGCTGCCATGCCATCGAAGACTCCTCGGATTACAAGAGTTCGGTACGGCCTTGCCGGCGCAGTTGTTCTACGACATCCTTGACACGCTGCATGTTGCGCTTGTCGCCGATCAACAGCGTGTCACCGGTGTCAACTACGACCAGGTTGCTCACATTCACCAGCGCCACAAGGCGTTTATCACTGTAGACGATGTTGCCTTCACTGTCCAACAGCAGGACGTCGCCTTTGGCGATGCTGTTGCCGCGGTCATCCTGCTCCAGGATCGTTTCCAGGGCATCCCAACTGCCGACATCGTTCCACCCTGCCTGCAGCGGGACGACAGCCACGCGCTGGGCGTGTTCCATGACGGCATAGTCGATGCTAATGCTGGGCATGTCCGCCCACTCGCGCTCCAGCACAGCGTCGGCGTTGGGCGTATCCATCGCTGCCCCGATGCGTTCGAGCCGTGTATAGATCTCGGGCGTCTGGCGTGCCAACTCGGCCATCCAGACACTTACACTGGCCACGAAGATGCCGCCGTTCCAGTAGTAGCCGCCTTCCAGCAGGAACTCCTCAGCCGTATGGCGGTTGGGCTTCTCCAAGAAGCGTTCGACGGAGTACGCCGGCGCTTCCGCCGTGCTGACCGGCAGTGACTCACGGCGCTTGATGTAACCGTAGCCGGTGTGGGCAAAGGTGGGCTCGATGCCGAGCGTGACCAGGTAGCCATCCGCGGCAAGCTGGCCGGCCTGGCGTAGGGCTGCTCTGAAGCACTCGCTATCCAGGATCACGTGGTCGGCGGGCAGCACGGCGAGCACGGCCTGCGGGTCGGTGCGCTGCAAGTGCGCGCAGGCCAGGCCGATTGCCGGGGCCGTGTTGCGGCCGCTGGGCTCGACCAAGATTTGTTCGACCGGCACATCGGGCAGCTGTTCGCGTGCCAGCCCTGCGAAGGCAGCGCCGGTCACGACAAACAGACGGTCGCTGTCGACGACGCCCTCGAGACGCACAGCTGTCTCTTGAATCATCGTCAGGCCGGTGCCCGTAATATCTGTGAACTGCTTTGGCCGATCCTGCCTGCTGCGCGGCCACAACCTTGTACCCACGCCCCCCGCCAGAATTGTCGCGTACATCTTCGCACCCCTTTGTGTTAGATTAAGTTGCCTTCACATACGTCATGGCGGCGATCTGCCGCACGAGGCCCTTTAGCTCCATAATGGCGAGCAGCCCGCCGATCGTTGCCGCGGGCATATCAGCGGCCCGCACAAGATCGTCGACGTGCATAGGCTCGGCCGAAAGCAGCGCCAGGATTTTGGCTTCTTGTTCGCTTGCCTGTTCACCGGCCGCCACGGTGCGGCGGGCGTCCATGCGTTCCTGCAAGTGGACCATGTTCAGCTGCTCGAGTATATCGTCCACCGAAAGCAGGGGTGTCGCGCCTTGTTGAATCAGGCTGTTGCAGCCGGCACTGCCGGGATGGAGTATGCTGCCCGGCACGGCAAATACGTCGCGTCCCTGCTCGGCGGCAAACTTGGCTGTTATCAGGGCGCCGCTGCGTTCGCCGGCTTCGATCACCACTACGCCGCGGCTCAAGCCGCTGATGATGCGGTTGCGCGGGGAAAGTTATTGGCGTCGGGACGCGTCCCCAAAGGATAGTCGCTGATCACGGCGCCCTGCCCGGCGATCGCCTGCGCCAGCCCGCGATTCTGCGGCGGGTAAAGCTGGTCGAGGCCGCTGCCTAGCACGGCGAGCGTGCGGCCGCCGGCCTCGATGGCGGCGCGATGGGCCACAGTATCCACGCCAAGGGCCAGGCCGCTGACGACCGTGATGCCGTGGCGCGCCAGCTCAGTCGCCAGCACCTGGGCCACCTCGCGCCCGTAGGTGGTGGCGTGCCGGGTGCCCACCAAGGCAACGGCCCATTCGTCCTGGCTGGTCAGCCTCCCGCGCACGTACAGTACCGGCGGCGAAGCGTCGATCGTGCGCAGCGCCGGCGGGTATTCGGAATCGTCCCACGTCAGCACCGTCACGCCGGCGGCCTGTACGCGGCTGTACTCTTGTTCGGGATGGATCTCGCGGCGTGCGTTGAGGAGGCTTTCGATGGTGCGGCGGTCAAGCCGCGCGGCTTGGAGCTGTTGAATTGAAGCGTGCCAGGCCGCTTGGACGCTGCCGCACTCGTCCAGCAGCGCGCGCAAGCGGGCTGGACCTATGCCGTTGACTCGGTTAAACGCAATCCAGTAGGCTGAGGCGCCAGGTTGGCGGAGTGGTGGGCTGCCGGATGGTCTGTCAGAGCTGTTGTCAGATTTTTCGTCAGGATTTCCGTTCACGGGGCTAGTTTACACGTCGATCAGGCCTTCGAGCAAGCGCACGATCATGAGACGGTTTTGAAGGTCGACCTGTTCGACGACGTGGGCAATGGCAGGCAAAAGGATATCGCGCCCGCCGTTAATGTCTCCGGCCGGCCGCACCACATACACATCGTTGGCGCCCGTGACCATGACATCGGTGATCTTGCCGATCTGCGTGCCGTCGACAGTCACAACCTGGAGCCCGATAATGTCGTGGATCCAGTACTGGCCTTCTTCCAGCTCTGCCGCGTCGGCTTCCGGTACGTAGAGCCAAAGGCCGCGCACGTCTTCGGCTTCGTTGCGGTCGCCGATCTCCTCAAGATTGATAAGCAAGTTCGTCTTGTGTGGCCGCACCGTGGCAATCTGGACCTTTTCCAGGTCCTCGCCCAGGTACAGTGTTGCGCCGGGCGCAAAGCGTTCCGGAAAGTCGCTGTAGGCTTCAACCTTCAACTCCCCGTTCAGCCCGTGTGCGCCGACAATCTGGCCCACGGCCAGGTAGCCAGGCGGCACCACGACGGCCTGGTTACGCACATAGTAGACATCCGTTTGCTCTGCTTGCTGTCCACGTTTGGCCGCGCGCTGCGGCTTCCCAGCGCCGGGCCCAGAGGGTTGTGTGCTCATAGCGTCACTCACGCCGATCGTTCAGGCTGAAAGTAAGACCTCCAGAAGGTCTCCGGTCGCAGAGCGGCCGTCTTCTGGAGGTCTCGGTCTACACGCAGATAGTGCCTAGCGCGTCAGTCGATCTCAAGAATCACGGGCTTGCTGCTGTGGCGTGTGGCGACGTCAAGCAGCGAACGCATGGCATTTGCCACGCGCCCGTTGCGGCCAACCACGCGGCCGACATCGCCTTGGGCCACCTGCAGCTTGATGATCGTTTCGCGGCGTGTTTCTTTCGTATAGACACGCACACGGTCGGGCTGTTCCACCAACGACCGCGCCACAAAGCGAACGAGATCTTCCATAGCCGTCTAGGCCTCCTGTCAGGCCGCCGCGCCGGCAGCACCTGCAGCTGCCTCTGCCGGGGTATAGGGAATTGCCTTGCCGTTTTCGTCAACCAGCTTGGCACGCTGGAGAATGCGAATAACGCCGTCGCTAGCCTGGGCACCGTTCGCCAGCCAGTGGGCGGCGCGGTCCATTTCCAGGTTGACGGTTTCCGGCTTGGTGTTCGGATCGTAGGTACCGATGGCCTCGATAAAGCGGCCGTCGCGCGGCGAGCGTTTGTCGGTCACGACGATGCGATAATAGGGACTCTTCTTGGCGCCCATGCGGCGCAGGCGAATGCGAACCACGTCTATCTTACTCCTTCAACAAACTGCTGTTGTTAGTTCTCAAGAAATACAAACTTGCTATTGCGGTCAAATCATTTATCGACAAAGGAAACACCTGGCAATCAAGCACTAGTAAGTACGCAATGCCTGCTGCCCGGCCTGCGGTCAGTCGTCACGCCGGCGTGGGTAGAGGAGGCGCAATAGAAGGTTGCGCCAACCACGCCGCCATGCGAGGACGGCCGGCCTGTCAGTTTCCTCCCTTAAACATATCCATCCAGTTCGGTGGCAGGTTGCCCGGCAAGCCGCCCTGGCCGCCCGGCAAGCCCTTGCCGGGCCCCATCGGCGGGCGCCCATGCTTGCCCTTCTGTTTCTTCTTCTTGCTGCGCCCCATGCCCATCACGCCAAGCTGCTTCATCATCTTCTGCATGTCACGGAACTGCTTGACCAGCATGTTGACGTCCTGCACGGTGGTGCCGCTGCCGGCGGCAATGCGCCGGCGCCGGCTTGCGTTGAGCAGGTCAGGATTGCGCCGTTCGGCCAGGGTCATGCTGTTGATGATAGCCTCAGTGCGCTTCATTCCGCTCTGCGCAAGCTGCGGATCCAGGTCCTTGGTAATCTTGTTCAAGCCGGGGATCATGCCCATCAGGTCGGTGATCGGTCCCAGCTTCTTGATCTGCTTGAGCTGATCGAGGAAATCCTCGAAGTCGAACTGGCCTTCGGCCAGGCGCTGTTCCATTGCCGCAGCGTCGGCCTCGGTGATGTTTTCCTGCGCACGTTCGATCAGGGTCAGCACGTCGCCCATGCCGAGGATGCGGCCGGCGAGGCGCTCGGGGTCGAATGGTTCCAGGTCGACGATCTTTTCGCCGGTACCGAGGAACTTGATCGGCACGCCCGTCACCTGGCGCACGCTTAACGCAGCACCGCCGCGGGCGTCGCCGTCGATCTTGGTCATAATCAGGCCGGTCAGCGGCACGCGGGCATTAAAGCCCTCGGCGACGTTGACGGCTTCCTGGCCGGTCATGGCGTCGACGACCAGCAGGATGTCGGCAGGGCGGGAGACCATGCGCACCTGCTCCAACTCCTGCATCAGGGTGTCGTCGATCTGCAGGCGGCCGGCGGTGTCGATCAGGACGATGGTATACGCCTTCTCGCGCGCCAGCTTGACGGCGTTCTTGGCGATGGTTGCCGCACCCACATCCGTGCCTTCGGCATGTACCGGCACGTCGATCTGCTTGCCCAAGACTTCGAGCTGCTTAATGGCGGCAGGCCGGTAAATATCTGCCGCTACCAAGAGGGGGCGCTGGCCGTTCTTGCGCAGCCGCAGCGCCAGCTTGGCGGCCATCGTCGTTTTACCGGCACCCTGCAGGCCAACCAACATGATGACTGTAGGCGGCTGGCCCGACGTGTTGAGCGGGGCGGGCTTACCCAAGAGCTCGATCAGCTCTTCATGCACGATCTTGACGACCGTCTGGGCGGGGGTGAGGCTCTGCATCACCTCGGCGCCGATCGAGCGCTCCTTAACCTTATCGACAAACTCCTTGACCACTTTGTAGTTAACGTCGGCCTCCAACAGCGCAAGGCGTACCTCGCGCATGGCGACGTTGACATCGCTCTCCGTCAGCTTGCCTTTGCTCGACAGCCGATCGAAGACACTTTGTAGTTTGTCACTTAGGCTTTCAAACACAACACCGTCTCCGTGTGCCTTACCAATAATGATGCGCCCGTCGCTTGCTCCACCCCAACACGCGGGCAACCGGGCGCAATCCATCGCACAGTATATCCGATTCTCTATTGTGGGTCAAACCTGGAAGCACGGGGGAGTAATACCAATGTTAAGGTCCCCGGGACGTCAAGCGAATGTTAACGTTCGCTCGTCCCGGGGATATAGGCTGCTGCACTGCCTGTGTTAGTTTGATTCGGTTCCGCCCGTGTCTGACGCCGGCGGTGCGGCGGCAGGCTCGGGGGTCGGTGGCTCCGGCATGGGTACGACAGGCGCCGGCTCCACTTGGACCGGCGCTGGCGGGGGTTGGGTAGGCGGCGGCGGTGGCGGGGGTGGCGGCTGTGTTGGCGCCGGCGCCTGCGTCGGCGCGGGTGCCTGTGTGGGCGGCGGCGCTGTGGGTGGCGGCTGCGTCGGCGCTGCTGTCGGCGCTGCTGTCGGCGCTGCGTGGCGCTGCGTCGGCGCTGCTGTCGGCTCCTGTGCAGGTGCACTGGTAGGCACGCTAGTGCGGTACTGCCGTCGCTGCGTCGGCCGGAGCTGTCGTTGCGGCACTCGTAGGCGCCTCCGTGGCAGCCTGTGTCGCCGCTGGGGTGGCGACAGTGGTAGTGCCTGCCTCCGGCGTAGACGTCGGCGCTGGCGTAGCCTGTTCGGTTGGTACTGTGGTTGTGCCAGGCTCGCTTGTCGCCGATGGTGTAGATGGCGCTGTGGCGGTGCCTGTGGGCTCTGTGGTCGCAGAGCCTGTTGGGACCGCAGTCGGCGATGCAGTTCGGCGTCCCAGTGGGCAACACCGTGGGCGTCTGGCCTGGAATCTGGCCCGAGGTTCCCGTCGCTGTTGCTGCCGGTGTTCCGGTAATTGCGGTAGCTGTTGCTGCCGGCGTCGTGCCAGGTTCGCTGGTCGATTCTGGTGTCGCAGGTGCCGTAGCTTCGCCCGTCGGCAGCGGGGTTGCCTCGCCGGTTGCAATCTCGGTCGGCGTCCCTGCCGGCATTTCGGTGGGCATCGTCGTCGGCGGCATAGGCGTCGCGGTGGGCTGCGGCAGGTCTGTTGCCGTAGGCACCGGCGTGATTGTCGGCGGCGGCGGCAGCGCCGTTGGCGGCATGGTGGTTGGCGTCACCTGTACGTAGACTCGCTCGGGCAGGTAGACCTGGCTCACGCCGGTGAGGCTGGCGGTTTCGAGGCAGTTTACGTCCATGATGGCGAGAATGCTTGCACCGCTCCGGTGCGCCAGCCTGTCCATCGTGTCGCCGGGCCGCACGACATAGGGGACCCAGGATCCAGGCAAGCTGATCTGGCAAGACGGGGCACGCAGCGGCGCTGCCGTCGGTGTTGGGGCGGGCTTTGGCCCGTCCACCACCACGGCGCGCACGCCTTGTACAACGTTTGGATTGCCGGGCAGCACGCGATAGGTCAGCTGGACAACGGCACCGGGCTGCAGCGATCCCTGGATATCCATGGGGGCAAAGTCTTCGGCAGCCGCGTTGGGCTGGTAGTTCGGCGCTACCAGGAAGGGTCCGATCATCAGCAGGTTGCCCTTGCGGCCGTGATAGACCATCGGCTCGGTGTTCTCGAGTGCCAGCATTGCCCGTGCTTCGGGATTCGTTTGCTGGACCGTAGCAAGCTTTTCTGCTTCCTGTGCCAGTTCTTTCTCGTTGTCGGCGATCACCTGTATGCGCTGGTCAGGGGGCGTCAGGCTCAGCCGCTGTTCACGCATCCACTGCTTGAGTGGGTATACCGCATCGCCGGGGAGCGCAGCTTGGGCCGTGCGTACAGTCCAGAAGGTGGCCAGGTAGACTGCCGCAATGATCATGGCGAGCGGGGCCAGTCGCAGCAGCGGGGTGTCAAACAGGCTGCCCCAGCCTGCCGAGAGGCGTTCCCACCAGCCTGGCTGCGCTGCGCGCTCTTTGCTCGCCCGGCGCAGCAGTGTGCGCCAGGGTTTCGGCGCCGAGTGTCGTTTCCATTTCGGCGCGTAGGGCGCCTGCCTGCTGCAGGAACTGGGCGCGCGCCAGTGACCGCTGCCGCACGCTGCGCTGCGGCAGCGGCTGGACGGCGACCTCCTCCGCCAGTTCGACGATGGCCAGCAGTTGACCTATCTCGTCCTGTGCGTCCACTGGGAAGGACGCCACGATCGAGGCGGTGGATTCACCCGCCTTCAGGCGTTCTACAGCTTCGGCAAACAGATCATCCATTGTCATAAACTTACACCAAGCCCCGGGTTTTCGCCCGCTGCACCCGATCAGTGCATGTATTCATACAGCAGCCCGCGCAGAGTGGTGACCGCCCGATACTGGAGTGCCTTGATGGCGCCTTCGGTGCGGTTCGTCAAATCTGCTACCTCTGCAATACTGTATCCCTCCAAGAAGCGGAGGCTCACGACCTCCGCCTGTTCGTCGGTCAGGCGCCGGATAGCGGCGCGCAAACGTTCGGCGTCGATATTCATCTCAGCCGTTTCTACAGGATCTTCCAGGTCCGATGCCATAGGCGGCGCCTCCTCGAGGTCGATCGCGCTCTGGCGGCCGCGGCGGCGATAGTGATCGATGACCAGGTTATGAGCGATCCGATATAGCCAGCCGGAAAACGAGCTATGCCACGCTTTGCGGTCGCGGATTGACTCGAGCATGCGTAGGAATACTTGCGCGGTCAAATCCTCGGCCAACGGCTGGTCGCCGGTCCGTCGAAAGATGTAGCTGAAAATCTTGGCCTCATACCGATCATACAGCTCGCCAAGCGCAGCCTCGTTATATTGCATGGCAGCCGCCAGCAGTTCTTCTTCGCTTGCCTCTGTGATCGGCATGGCTTCAATGGTACGGCTACGTTTCGACAGACTCTTAAACATGATGACGCAGAAACCGCAGAAAAGATTACGGCCAATTTCGACGCAAACTTTGGTGTTCGATGTTCGGTATCAGTTCTCGACGTCCGAACTGCCCTAACCGGGCCTAAGCGTGCGACCTGCAGCACGCGCAGGCCGCCCCACCGGGCCGGGTGTTCTGCGCTGGTGTTGCCGTTGGCGTCGGCAGCCGCACTTGTGTCGCGTGTCAGGGGGCCAAAGTCAACCACCTTGGACGCATGCCGGTACACAAATTCATCTACTGCCTGGGTTACTGTGGGAAAGAAGCAGTCATGACACAGGATATAGGCGCCGTCAAGGCAAAACGGCAGCACCCCATTCAGGTCGCGCAGGGTGCCTTCCTGGCTGTGGTCGCCGTCGATCAACACAAAGTCGAAGCTGCCGCCGGCAACGCCGGCCGCCTCCTGCAGCGCGGCGGGTGAATAACCCTGGACGAGGGTTGCCCGCCGCTGCAGGTGTGCCCAAAGTGCCGGATCGATCCTGGGCTCTGGGTCCACCAGGATCATACGTGTGTCCAGTTCAAGGCTGTCGAGCGCGGCACAGACAATCGCGGCGGAGCCTCCGAACAACGTGCCTACCTCGAGATACCGCCGCGGCCGCGTGCCAAACACAAGTGTGTAGAGCAGGAGCCTTTCGGCGGGCAGCATCGACACCGGCGCCGTGCCCAACAGCGCAAACTGCTGCGCTTCGAGCATGCGTGTCATATCCCAGAGGTTGGTCTGTACCTCAGGTGCCAGGCGCGCTGTCCGGCGGCGGTGTGCCTCGTACCGGCGCCGAAGCCATCCTCGCACTGTGGTGTTATTGCTCATGCCGGCCTGTTTTATTTAGGAGTTCGTTTTGCGGTAGACATCATAGATTCGCTGTATGGCCGTGAAGTTGGTGAAAATCGCCAGGATCCACAGCACGGGCAGCATCCAACCGGTGACCAGCCCCAAAATGAGCACAATGATGCGTTCGGTGCGCTGAAAGAAGCCCTCTTTGCACTCGATGTTGACCGCTTCGGCACGTGCCCGCGTATAGCTCACCATCAGCGAGCCCACGATGGTCGCTGCCAGCAAGATCACGGCTGTGCGCCCGTCAGCCTGGCCGCTGTAATACCAGATCAGGGCGACCAGGGTCACAGATTCGGAGAAGCGGTCCATCACACTGTCGAGAAAGGCGCCGAAAACGGTGGTCTTGCCCGCGTGCCGTGCCAGGGCACCGTCCAAGGTATCGAACAGCGCGGCGAAAATCAGCAGCAGGCCGCCCCACAGCAACTGCCCCGTGCCCAGCACCACCGCAACGACGACGGTCAACACAAACCCGATCAGTGTCAACGCATTGGGGCTGATTCCCGTCTTTTCGAGCCAAACTGCGATCTGCCCCAGTGGGGCCGCAATCCACCCGCGTCCATATTTGGATATCATTTTCTGCGAATTCCCTCCAGCATGCGGACACCCGTTGCAGCGGTCAACCAGCCCTGGCGTTCATCTTACCGTCTCTCAAGGTGCGCGTCAAACAAAAACGGCTGCGGACATAACGAGGGGGGTGACCTGGTCCAGGTCACCCCCTCGCTTCAAGCATCAGACTCTCAGCTTCACTGCCTGCACTGTCACTACTTGCCCAGGACAGGCATCCATGTGCCCCAGTTGCTGCACACCATGTTGATCGGGTACGAGCGCACCGCAATCGGATTGCTGACGTCATAGGACGGGCCGATCAGCACCAGGCCGGCCTGATCGAAGCTCTTGTCCGCAGCGTCGGATCGACGGTCAGCGTCAGCTGCGACGGCAGTGTCGTCGTATTGACCGTGACAGACGTGATCCACGGCACCTGCGAGGTGTAGGTCAAGTCGTTGGTTGCATCGACCGCCGCTGCCTGCAGCAGGTTCATGCGGCCGGTCGCCGCCAGCACCTGCTCGTCGCCGGCTGCGCTGTGCAGCAGGAGACTGCTGCCATCCTCGCTCCGGGAACCCAGGTACAGGGCGCCGTTCAGGTCGGCGAGCAGCGCCCGCCGCGGCCAGGGTAGCGGCATCCCAAATCTGCACATCGCGCAGCTGCGAGCCGGGCAGGCCGCTGAGCGTAAACGTCACATTGCGCGCCGCCGGCGTGTCGCAGGGGATGAAGAAGGCGCTGGTGCCGGCCGGAATCGCTTCGAAGGGGGGCGTCACGATCTGTAATCGTCACCGGGATCACGAGCGGGCTGTTGGTGGCCTGCGGCGTGCCGGCATTGAAGATGCTCAGCGTGGCCTGGATGGTCTGGCCGATCTGCAGGTTGCGCGCATCCACGCTGTAGTTCAGGGTGATACCGGCCTTGCTCTTGCCGGGTGCCAGGCCGGAGGTCGGCGTAACCTGGAACGGGCGTGAAGTTCGACACGGCGGTAAACGGCACCGAGTCCTCGGTGCCGGCGTTCTTTAGCACGATCTGTCCGGACTGGATAAAGCCGTAGTTTACGTGGAGATCGAGCTTGGCGACGCTGGTGGCGAATACCGGTCCCGAGGTGCTGCCGGCGGCATCCAGGTCACCGATCGCAATCGTGCGGCGGTTGGTGGTTGTGGAGTAGTCCACGGCCTGGGCCGACGTATTCGCATCCGGGTAGTAGCGGATGTTGTTGTTGCGGATGATGACGATCTCGTCCTTGCCGTCGCCGTCGATATCGCCGGCCGCGCCTGCGAGATAACCGTTGTCGTCGGCCAGCGGCAGACCATTCTGAAACTCGCTGATGACCTGGTCGTCGCCATTGCTGCGTACGATCAGGCGTGCGGCGGTTGGGTCGTTATCTACCTTGCGCAGCAGGATCGCTTCGTCGTCGCCGCTGCCGTTGATGTCACCCATAAAGACCGTGCGCGGGCCGGGGGTAAAGAGAATCCCACCCTGCCAACTGCCGACGTCCCCCGGGTCAGCCGGGAACGCATTATTCGTATAAGAATAGACGCGGAAGCTGTCCTGGTTACTGCTGCTCGCACAGCGAGGATCAGTCACCATAAGCAGTTCTTTGTTGCCGCCCTTGAAGTAGTCGCCGAAGGTGGCATCATAGGGCTGGCGGCAGCTGCTGCCATACTCAAACAGCTTGCGCATGCTCTGGTCCGGCTGGTAGGCGCGTACGGCGACACCCGATTCGGCTAACACGACCTCGTCGCCACCCGTACCGTCGATATTGGCAACATTTAGCCGATCCCAATGCTCGCCAAAGTTGACGGCTGCGTGCTCGGTCCACTGCGTGCCGTTGCCATTCTTCGCCGTGGTCTGATGATAGATCACGATGCGCCAGTCGTTGTCGTTTTTGGCCTCGCCAGTCACGGTCTCACGGACGACCAAAATCTCGTCGCCGTCCACATTGGGGTCGAAGTTGCCCGCTGCCACGATCTCGGGCCGGTCAGCCAGGGCGAAGGATGCCAGCTGTTTCCAAGGTACGCCGTTAATCTCCTGGCCGGGGACCGTCTGGCCGGCGGCTACGACCGGGTCATAGACAGTCAGGACGCTGGACGATGGGCCACTGCCGCCGACTACCACGATCTCCTTGTCCCCGTCGTTGTTGAAGTCCCCCAACGCCGCGCTGCGCCAGCCGCCGGCGGGGCTCACAAACTGGATTGTTTTGGGCGTGTTCGGGGCCTCGACGTCCAGCACGCGTACATACCCTGTGCCGTCGATATAAACGATTTCTTCGTTCGGGTTGACGCTGGTTTGCGCCGGCTGGACGACCTCGCTTCCCTGTGCCTGCGCCACAGCGGGCTGCAGCGCTGCCACCGGTAACAGCGACAGCAACAGCGCAGCCAGAATTGACCAGCTCGCCACCTTGTGGCGTGCTACTCTGTTCATAACTTAAATCCTCTCCTCTGCAACTCTGTCTTGATCAGCGCAAAACGCCGACGGAATGGGTGTCACGCAATTGCCCAAATGCCTGATTGGCGGTATCCTACCCAAGATGAACCCAGTCAGCCGCGGTACCATTAACATGCAAAACGACCACAAGATCATATGGGATCGCTGCAATCAAGGCATTGTACACAATCCGAACGTGCATCCCAAGATGGATGTTCCCTTTGCATATATCGCTATTGATTCTGTTTTTCCTTTACCGCATCAAAAACATACAACCATCATTTTACGGAGGCTCCCATAGTATGGCACCCATTCGTGTGACAGTCACCGGCGCAGCCGGCAACATCGGCTATGCGCTGCTGTTCCGCATCGCCAACGGCGATCTGTTCGGCCCGAACCAGCCCGTGATCCTGCAGATGCTGGAAATTACGCCGGCCATGAAGGCGCTGGAAGGCGTCGCCATGGAACTGGTCGACTGCGCATTCCCGCTGCTGGCCGACATGGTGCTGACGGATGATCCCAATCGCGCGTTCCAGGACACCAACTGGGCGCTGCTGGTCGGCGCACGCCCGCGCAGCAAGGGCATGGAACGCAAGGATCTGCTCTCGGCCAACGGCGCCATCTTCACGGTGCAGGGCAAGGCGATCAACGACAATGCCGCGTCGGACGTGCGCGTGCTGGTCGTCGGCAACCCGGCCAACACCAACTGCCTGATTGCCATGCGCAGCGCACCGGACGTGCCGGCCGATCGCTTCACGGCCATGACCCGGCTCGACCACAACCGCGCCATGTTCCAACTGGCCGACAAGGCCCAGGTGCCGGTCACGGCGGTCAAGAAGGTGACCATCTGGGGCAACCACAGCGCCACGCAGTACCCCGACGCCTATCACGCCGAGATCAACGGCCAGAATGCCGCCGCCGTGATCGACGACGACGCCTGGATCAAGAGCACCTTCATTCCCACTGTGCAGAAGCGCGGCGCCGCCATCATCGAGGCGCGCGGCCAGAGCAGCGCGGCCAGCGCCGCCAACGCCGCCATCAACCACGTGCAGACCTGGCACAACGGCACGGCCGCGGGCGACTGGGTGAGCATGGCCATTCCCAGCACCGGCGCCTACGGCTCGCCCGAGGGCGTGATTTTCAGCTACCCGGTGACGGTCAAGAACGGCGTCTACAGCATCGTCGAGGGGCTGGCGCTCAGCGACTTTGACAAGCAGATGATCGCCGCCACCGGCCAGGAACTGCTGGAAGAGCGCGCCGCGGTCGAGGAGATGCTCGGGTAAGCAGCAGAAGTTCGTGCCAGGCGCTGCCCACAAGATCTGAGATTTAGCGGATTGCTGTGGGCAGTCCGCCTGGCATTCGCGCATAGGCTGTTACGCGCTCAGCCCTCCGGTCGGGGCCGTCATCCGCGTGTACTGCATCAGGTAGGCCTGTACGCCCCCCGACTCGAGCGTGGTGCTGCCCGACCAGGGCAGCCGCTGGCGGTAACGGCCGTCGGGCATGATCTCCCATGCCTGGCGGTGATCCTCGAGCGAACTCTGCAGAATGAACCAGAGGTATTCCTGCAGCCGCGGGTCCTCGATCGGGGTGGCGGCCTCGACCCGGCTGCTGAGATTGCGCCGCATCCAGTCGGCGCTGCCGATGTAGTAGTGCGGCGCACCGTCGTTGTGGAAGTAGAAGATGCGCGAGTGCTCCAGGAAGCGCCCGATGATCGAGATCACGCGAATGTTGTCGCTGACCCCGGGGATACCCGGCCGCACCCGGCAGTTGCCGCGCACGATCAGGTCGATCTCAACGCCGGCCTGGCTGGCTTCGTAGAGCTTGCGCACGATGGCCGGGTCCTCCAGGCCGTTCATCTTGGCGATAATGCGTCCGGACCGGCCGGCGGCGGTATGGGCAATCTCGCGATCGATCAACTCCATGAAGCGGTTGCGCATGTTGACGGGCGCCACCAGCAGCTTGCGATAGTCGATCTGGTAGCTGTAGCCGGTCAGATAGTTGAACAGGTCCATGAGGTCGGCGCCGATCTCCGGGTTGCAGCTGAAGTAGCCGAGATCCGTGTAGACGAAGGCGGTCTTGGCATTGTAGTTGCCCGTGCCGATATGGTAGTACGTGCGCAGCCCATCTTCTTCCTGGCGAATGGCCAGCGATACTTTGCAGTGCGTCTTGAGGCCCACCAGGCCATAGGCGACGTGGCAGCCGGCCTCTTCCAGCTTGCGCGCCCACTCGATGTTCTTCGCTTCGTCAAAGCGTGCCTTGACCTCCACCAGCACGGCCACCTGCTTGCCCATCTCGGCCGCCTGGATCAGCGCCGCGATGATCTGCGAGTTGTCGCTCGTGCGGTAGAGCGTCTGTTTGATCGCCAGCACCTGTGGATCGCGTGCCGCCGCCTCGACGAACATCTGGGTGCTGCCCTGGAAGCTCTGATAGGGGTGGTGGACGATGATGTCGCCCTGGCGAATGGCGCTGAACATCTCGCCGGGCCGGCCTTTGCTGTTGATGCCTGCAAAGCGCGAAGGGGCAAGCGGCGTCCACGGTTCGTACTTGAGGTGCGGCAGATTGATGTCGGCCAGCGCAAACAGGTCGACCCGGCGCAGCAGCCCGCGCACGTGGTAGACGTCGTCGTTGTCCAGGTGCAGCTGGTTTTGCAGCAGCGCCAGCACGTCGGCCGGCATCTTTTCGTCGACCTCCAGCCGCACCACCGGCGCAAAGCGCCGCTCGCGCAGTTCCTCCTTGATCATCTCCAGCAGATCGTCCGCTTCCTCTTCGTTGCGGGCGATGTCGGCATTGCGTGTCACGCGGAAGGGATAGACGGCCAGCACCTCCATGCCCTTAAAGAGGGTGTCCAGATTGGCAGTGATCACCTGCTCGAGCGGCACAAAGTGCATCGGATTGTCGAGCGGCACCCAGCGCTGGCGCGTCTGCGGCACCTTGACGCGGGCAAACTGCACGTCGCCGCTCTGCGGGTCGCGCAGCACGACGCCCAGGCTCAGGCTCAAATTGCTGATGAACGGAAACGGATGGCCTGGATCGACCGCCAGCGGCGTGAGAATCGGATAGACCTCCTTCTGGTAGAAGCTGGTCAGCTTTTCATGCTGGGCCGGCGTCAGCTCGTGGTAGTCAAAGACCCGGATGCCGTGTTTCGCCAGCGCCGGCAAGATATCGTCATGCAGGCAGTCGCTTTCCACGCTGATCATCTCGCGCACGGTGGCGGCGATCAGGGAGAGCTGCACGTCAGGCGCCCAGCCGTCCAGGGTGAGATTGGCGACGCCTGCCGCCTTCTGGCGCTTGAGACCGCCGACGCGCTTGCTAAAATACTCGTCCAGGTTTGACGAGGTGATGGCAATAAACTTGAGCCGCTCGAGCAGCGGAGTGCGTGGGTCCACCGCCTCGTGCAGGACACGCCAGTTGAAATAGAGCCAGCTCAATTCGCGGTTGTAGACTTCCTCGGAACTGCTGAGCTCGTCGATGGACAGGGTCGTGATATCAAAGGCCGGCTCGATTACGAGACTGGGGGGCAGCGTACGGTCACGCTGAAAGTTGTGCAGAAATTTGAGATACCGCTCCGACATGGCCGCCGCATGCTCTGGGTTCTGCTCTGGCGCAGCTTCGGCCAACGGTGCTCCGCCGGCTTCGGCGCCCGGCGTGGACTTATTAGCAGGAGTGTGGGCTTGGGCCCCATTGGACGCGGGTGCAGTCCGGCGGCGCGTGCGGCGTTCCTTCTTCCCATTGTCCACTGGCTGTACGGCGCCTGTCGTGCTTGCACCATTTTTGCCGGCAGTGGCTTCCCCGCCCTGCGTGCCGGCACCACGCACCGGCACATCATGTTCTGCACCATTGGCTGAACTATGGGCAGGTCCAGTCTCGATCCCAGTCTCGATCCCAGCGTCGGTTACAAGTTTGTCTGTCATGTACGCACCTCTTGGGTCTCGACCTGGCGGGGCCGCCACGCATTCAGCGAGCAGTCAGCGAACAGTGATCGAGCAGCAGTTTGGGCAGCAATCAAGCAATGATCAAGCAACGAATAAGTTCGCCAGCGGTCGTTTACACGGCCGAACGCAGGTGCGGCTAGCATACCACGAACCTTACTGCTTGTCGAACATCTCGAAAATGTAAGGGGCGGCCAGGCAAGCAGCCCTGCCCCCGAAAAATCTGCCCCATTTGGTTGACACATGGGCATAATGGACGTATCTTTGTCTCATGGCGTTAATTCTAGACCGATACGAGATTAGCTATCGGCGGGAGGTGGTCGAGCACGTATTTGCTACGACCGCGGGTGGCTATTCGTTGTGCCTGGTGGGGCTGGCCGGTTCTGGTAAATCGAACCTGGTGACATTCACCCGGCAGCCTGAGGTGGTGCGCCACTATGCCGTTGACCCGGCCGCAGCAGGCAATACGACCGTTTGCTGGATGAACTGTTTGCAAGCGGCCGAGTCGCCTGCGCGTTTCTATGCAGAGATGCTCAACGGCCTCCAGCCGGCAGCAGAGGCGATCGGCTATACCCTGCCCACGATCCGTGAAGGCAGCGGCTATGTGGAGGTGCGTACGGCCGTGAGGCACCTCTGCCAGACTGCCGGCCAACGTATCGTCTACATATTGGACGAGTTTGAGTGCTTGATCCGCCAACAGCCGCTGTATCTCTTTGAAGAACTGCGGAACGTGCGTGACGAGGTGCGCACGCCCCCGCGCTTCGCATATGTGTTCATCACACACCGCATGCCGCACAAGGTAGCCGGAGGCCAGCCGTTTGAGAACAGCTCGCTCTACCGTTTGATCTGCGACAACATGGTGGCTTTTGGCCCCTACCGGCCGGAAGATGCCAGATCGATGCTTGACGTGCTGATCGCACGCGAAAAGCTGGCGATCGAGGATGTGGACCGCAACCGCATTCTCATGATGAGCGGCGGGCACGCCGGGCTCATGTATGCCTTGGTCATGGCGCTCAAGCCCCATTTCAATATGCCGGCGCGGCGCCTGATGGAACTGGCAGCGGTCGGCGGCCCTGTGCGCAAGGCGTGTGAACACCTTTGGAAGCACCTGCACAGCACGCGAGCGTGCTGCCCTGCTGGACGATAGCGCGGGGCGAACTCCGGAGCCCTGGCTGCGTGAGTTCCTTAACAAGCGCGGTCTAGTCGACGGCATACAGGCGCCGGTGATCTTTTCGCCGGTGTTTAGGGAGTATGTGCTGAGGCAGGAGAATCGCTGACATGGAAGCGTTATCGTGCCTTGGGAGCCTTTTTTTGTTTGGGGGCGCCGCTGCCCTCCTAGTTTTTCTGTTCATGTGCATTCGCAGGGTCGAAGAAGGGCATATTGTCGTCATTGAGCGCTGGAACAAGTTCGTGCGCACCGGTGGCCCCGGACCATATCTGCTTTGGCCGACAGAAGGCGTGGTTGGCGACCCACTTTGCATACGGCAACGCGAGACTAGGTCTCTGCGTTCCTGACGTCCCGACCGAAGGTGGGCTCTTGGTCACCGTGAACTTGCGCTATGCGGTTTCACTCGACCCCAAGCAGATGAAAACAGATGAGTTATACTATACACCTGAGCAACGCGAAACTGCAGTTGGAAAGGTTATTGAAGCGTGTATTTCAAGATGTGCTGTACCAGTTGGAACAGATGCCCTTGGAACAGCTGCCCTCTCCGGCTGGCACCGCACCCCCAGCAGGCAACCAGCAGGATCGGGTGAATGTTGAGCATCTTTTTGGCCCGTTTGCCGGTAGGAAGAAGCGCATCCTGCAGTCGGAGTTGGAAGTCGCCGTACGTAGTGTGCTGCGGCCGCACGGGTTTGTCGTGACTGAAGCCCCCGTCGTGATTTATGGCCTGAATTTGGCTCCGGAAATTCAAAGGGCCTATCTAGATTTCATGAGCACCGACTTCAGCAGTTCGGCCCGCTCGGTCTTCATTCGCCGGGTGCGTAGGCCGCCCCTCATATGACTGAGGCTGGCCTAATCCAACTCCTCAACATCATTCAGAACCCTTCGCCCGATATACATAGCGTTTTCTCCGGCGGAATGCTGCACACAGAAATGTCGTTTCCTGGTAACCAGTCAGAGACACGCCACGTCGTTCAGCCGAATACGGGGACGGCGAATCCACCGCAAGCCGCACCGGCTGCGGGTGCAACGGGGATGCCTGCCCAGCAATCGCAAGTTGTGCCGCCTCCTGGTGGAGGGCAGCCGCACGTAGATGGCAATGGTGCCGAGCAGCCGCAACTGCCGGCCGGCAAGTCACTGTCTACCCCAGCTATCGGTCCGTCCACCCCAGGCGGGGATGGGAGCATAGAGTCAGATTACCCGCTGACGGAAGATGATAACGAACTGCTGAAGAGCTTGCGCCAGGAAATCGCCTAGCGGGGGGAGCCTAACTTGGAGCATATCATCGCAGCTGCCATCAGGACCTGCCCACGGGAGCTTTCATCAGGGTACAGGAAGTCAAGACTGAGCAGTTTCAGGGTCTGCAGCAGCAGCGCAGCATTGTATTCCTCCGTTTCTCGCCCCAAACCCAGCACTTCGCCCGCTAGCGATCGTAGATGGGCGATAACGTGCGCCGCGGTGCGTACGCAGCGGAATTATCTACTTTCAGCTCCTCCTGGAGATTCTTTTGTTCTAGCAGCAACCGCTCGAACTGCATGCGTGCACCATAGCTCTCTAAATGGGTCACGCTGAACTTGAACGCCGTCTCCAACTCGACAAAGTCTCGCAGAATGTGGCCTTTGCCGGTGCGGTAGAAGTCGATCAACCAGCAGTGTTGGTCAGGCGATACCAGGACGTTGAACTCGTTGAGGTCACCGTGTGTAATAGCAAGCCAGACCCGCTGCGAGCAGACTTGCTTGCGTTCTTCCAGCCAATGATACGGGTTGGTAAACTCGCCGGGGATGCCGGGAAATGCTAGCCTGGGCCCTGTGACGTCTACGCCGCAGCGCGCGGCAGCGCTCCACACGTCGGGCCAACGGATGTGGAGCCCTTCTGTATACAAAGCGACCAGATTCCGGTAGCGGCGAGGCTGCTCACGATTCTCGTACCAGCGCCGGCAGGTCACGCTGAACAGGTTGTCAAGCACGGCGCAGATCTCGGTCACATCGTGACGCCGGCAATACTCGGCAAGCGATTCAGCCCTTCCATTGCCCCCGCCGATGAGGCGGTAGCGTATCGCACCCATGACGCGTCCATGGGCGTTTTCCACCCTGGTTGTGCTTTGATTGCTGACAAACAGCTCCACACTCTCCACGTAGTTTTCGACCTCACGGCGAATCGTGTCGCGTTTGCCAAACTTCACGATGTCGATCTCGCCGGCGGCAGCACCATAGGTCGGTTCGACCTCTAGCACACCGGCGCCACTTTGACCTGCCATCACCGGACGGATCCAGAGGCGGTCGGCACGCGGGAAAAGCCGGCATAACAGGTCGTACAACTCCGCCGCCAATTCTTCGGGGTCCTCACGCTGGGCCCACTCTTTCCCGGCCCAGAGGCCGGCAAGCGGTTCCTCGCCCTCAAGCTCAATTTGGACCGCAAGGCCGCGATGCTGGCGTTCGACGGCCTTGTTGACGGCCAGAAGGAGTGATTCTTCCTCGAAAATGCCCTTGTTGATGAAGTCGACAACGTGGAAATCGCGCAGCGCTTCGATTGCATTCGTGAGATTGCCAAAGGCGGTGCACATGATCGGCGCCACGACATCGCCCAGCCCGCGCTCCTGGACAGACGCCAGGAACTCCATGCCCGAATTGTCGCCAGGGTCGTCGTTATTGAGGCGCAGATCGACGATGGCGACGTTGAAGTACCGCTGGTCAATCAAGTTAATCGCTTCCGCCAGGCTGTACGCGTCTGTCGATGCTGGCAACCTTGCCTTGCAGAACTTTGCGGAACGTCGCAACCCACTGTTCGTCGTCGTCAAGAATCAAGATTCGGGCATTTTGCATGGCAGCTATGACTCTTTCTACACGGGCGTTCTAGGCACCTAAGCGGGGCAGCACGATTGTAACGAGCGTACCACGACCTTCTTGAGAATCGATGGAAATCTCGCCTCTATGCTTACGCACGATGGCCCGGCAGGTAAACATGCCAAGCCCACGGTTGCGCCTGCGCCCACGCTCACCTTTGGTGCTGAAACCCAATCTGAACATATTGTCCTTGTACTTTTCTGCGATTCCGACACCCGTATCCTGGATCTGGATCTGAATGCGTCCGCCGTCAAGCCTGGCAAGCCGTACCGTTAGCGTGCCGCCGCCTGGCATGGCCTCGCAAGCATTTTCTAGCAGCGACCGCAGCGCATCGCGCAGCAGGCTGTGATTGCCTTCGACAATTACATCGCGCACGATGTCCGGGTCAGTCACAACTTGCCTGAAGCCACTCGTTACGTCGCTCACTACATCCTGCAGCAGACGTGACAGGTCTACGGACCGCAGCTCGATACTTGCCAAGTTGGCAATGTCTTCCAACGAGGGCAGCAACTCCTGGAGGCTGTGGATGCGTTTTTCTACATGCTCGATAGCCGCATATGCTTCCTGCCGGGCTGCGAGCCAGTCTTCGCCGCTGTCCACGGCAAACCGCACCCGCGCGAGGTGCACCGGAACATCTCCGATTGCGCCACCCAGGCGATGGACGAGTGCTGCGGCCACTTCCTGGAGCGATTGATCCCGATCCAACTCTGCTTGTCGCCGCAGCGATTCAGCTTCGCGCATTTTCTCCTGCAGAGCCTCGTCGGTGCGGCGCAGCAGCTGCATATTATGCACGGCGATTGCGACCTGGTCGGCGAATGTCACCAGCGTTCTGCGTTCTTCCGCATTGAAACCAGCCGGCTGCATGCCAAAATAGAGCCCCAGCACACCAAGCTCGCTCCCGCCGGCGGTGAGCGGCAGGTAAGCGTACATGCCTGGTGGCGTCACCTGCCGCGCTGGGGTAAGGAGTTTGTTGTTTAATGCCAGCACGACAGGGTGACTGGTCAACGCCAGATCGATACGGGCCTCACCCGCGTCGCGTGTGACGGTGATGTCCCCCGTGTGGACAGTACGCATAAGACAGCTGTATGAAGAGTCGAGCAGGTACAATTGTGCGGCGTCCCCACCTGTCGCGTTGAGGACGACCTGAAGCACATGGTCCAGGTTGGAGGTGACCGTGTTGGCGTTCAGTACAGCCCGGCCGATTTCCTGGATGGCGCTCCGCATCAAGACGTTCTCGATGGCACTGGACGCGTGGCGCAGGAAGCGCAGCAAGGACAACAGGTGGGGGGGATGCACGTGCTGATCTTCGCTTTCGGCGCTAAAGTGATCGATCGTGACCATCCCGATCGGGCGCCGCTCCGGAGTAAGGGAAGCCAGCAGCCTTCTGCTTCCTAGTTCACCTCGCAGTGCGTAGTCTCCGCCGCGGAACGTGCGCACTTCAGCCTGTGCTTCGTCGTTGAGGTCGATCACTTCAGGCGCTGCGGTTGAAGTCTCATCGCTCTTTACCAGGCGCAGTTCGCCGCGACCTGCATAGGCACGATAAATGCGGATGCCTGAGAGGTGGAAGCCCATATGGATGCCTTCCAGGAGGGCACGGTAGGCGTCGTCCTCGCGGTTGGCGGCGTAGATAGATTGCACGATTGCGTCTAGCAGAACGGTGCGGCTGGCTTCGACCTCAGTCGGGCCGAGGGGCTCGCTCTCCAGTTGCATCGACAGGAATTGAATCGCCTCCTCCCACCGCCCGTTCATGCGCAGCACATGGGCAACGCGGCCTTGGGTGAAGTGGTGGCGCAGGACGCAGCGGTAGATTTCATTCTTTATGCGATAGCTCTCGCCATCGAGCACCACCGCGCCCGACAGCTGCAGCCGATCCAGGCCGGTGCGCAGGATAGTCTGGTGTGCCTGGTTGCGCGGCAGCACATCCACGCGCAGCAAGGTGACGATGTCGAGCAGGGTGTCGGGGTCTTCCTCAATTCCCTGGATCGCTGCGCGGATGGGTTCGCAGGGTGGTGCAGCCACCAACTCCTCTGCCGTGCGTTCCATCACAGTGCGAGTTACGCGCTGGTTGCGATACCCGTAGACCTTATCCCGGCACTGGTCGACGAGCAGCGGAATGAGATAGCTGTCCCCACCTGCCCAACGGGCGCAGCTTTCGACTGCACCGTCCGAGAACGGAGTGCCGGAGGCGTCCAAGTTGGCCTCGGCAAGTGCCAGAGAAGCAGCTTCTGTGAGTGGGCCTTGAAATACTCCGTGTGCCATGTTGAAGGGCGACGTGCTGTCATGGGCGAGCTCGGCCAGAGCAGCGCTGCCGGCTACGACTACGTCGACGTGGTATAGGTCATGAGGGTGGCGTTCCATGTAGGCTGCACGCAGTACCTGCAGCAGGCGATGTATGAGATCTTGCGGCAGTACCTGAAGGTGGTCGATCAACAATACCAAGTGGCGGTCGTGATGCCGGACAAAGGCATCCAAGAAAGCCCGAAAGCTCGAACCGTCATAGCAGCGTTCGGCCAGTGCAGTATCGGCATATGGCAGACCGCTGATCCGCTCGGAGCGACAGATATACTGTGCCAGACTGGCGAAGAAGGCCGCCTCATCGTCGGTGCGTACACGCCATAGGTTCACATAAATGGGCGTGAAGATTTCGCCGGTGGCTAACTGTGCGTCAACATCGTAAAGCAGGCGTGTCTTTTCGCTGTAGGGCGGTCCAAGTAGCACGACATAATCGTGCCGACGCACGAGCTCTACCACCTGGCGGATGCGCTCGAGATGGCGCAGACGCTGCCGCTTAAACTGGTTGTCGCCTGTGTAGGCGATGAGGTCCCAACTGTTGGCTGGCTCGGGGGGCCAAGTATTCACTTAGATACCCTCATGACGGATCTTGCTTAACAAGTATTTGAGATTGTAATTATCACGCAGCACGCAGGGAAAGATCGGGATGGCGAAAACGTAGTAGCGGCCCTTCTTGTCCAGGATGCCGGTGAGTTCCAGGTTGCGGCACGCACGCTCAAGCTGTAGGAAGCGGGTGTCCACACCTTCCCTGTGCAGCGCCAGTTCGATCGTCTCCAGGTCAAACGGCTTTTCACCCAGGGGATCGGACAAAATCAAGGAAAAGACAAGCGCCTTTTCGAGATGGTCGGTGTTATCCATGAAGGTGTTGACGAGGAACGAGCGAAAGTTCTCGTCCTCTGTTACCCCGGCCACATCCTCAGGCGCGATAGTGCGGCTACCGGTACCTTCGAGTTTATCCACCAGGTAAGTGCAGTAATACTGGATCAGGTTGGGCTGACCGGCTGTCTCACCGTAGATCTGATCGACAATCTCTTCGCGGCGATCAAGACGGATACGCAGGCTGTCAAGCGGGGTGAGGATGAGGCTGGCGGCGTCCTCACGGCTGAACTCTTTGAGCCGTAGAGGCTTAGCAAAATTGAAGAACGGAGAGCGGAGACTGGTCGTCTCGTTCAGCAGGTCGCGGAAGCCGGCAAAGATGAAACGGCAGTGGCCCTCATTGCTCGATGCGCGCAGCTGGTCCAGCAATTCTTGATTGGCAAATTCGGCACGCAGCAGGGCGTCAAACTCATCAAGCAGAAACACAAGCTGACCACCGTATCGCTTGGCCATGCGGCGCACGAAATCGGGAAAGAAGATTGGAAATTGGCGGTTGCCGAGGCGGTTTAGCTCCTGCGGGTGGAAGTGACTGACCACGGCGTGCATGAGCGCAGCCGAGGACGTGATCGAACTGCAATCTTTATAGAACACACGGCGCGCCTGGTCAGCGGCACTGGCTCCTTCCGGCTCACTTTCTTGCACCTGGTCCTGCAGACGGCGTTCGACCTCGCGCAGCAGTGATGACTTGCCGATACGGCGGATACCCATCACTGCATAGTTACTTTCGCTGCTATACAGGATACGGCGCAGGTCTGACTCGCGGCCAAAGAACCGCGAACCTGTGACAGGTTTGCTGATTTCATACGGCGATAAGAGGGCCGGACTGAGCTGGGCGCACGCGGTCAAGCAGTTCACCGGTGGGGCGGCGGGAATCCATCACTGCCCGTGCATCGTTGCCGTCGAGCACCAACACCGGCAGGAAGCTTAGTCGAAACACAGCACCAAGACCGGCGTCGCTGCCGTCCACAAGTACAATCGTCTGGCGCTCGACAAGGTTGCGCATGCGCAGGGCTTCAGTCACGCTTTCGGCCAACTGGCGGGCGCTGTCAAAACCGGACAGATCACTGGTCTTTATCCAGAGCACCGGCGTGGCACTCGAAAAGCGAAGCCGCCATGCTGAAAGATCGACGAAATACAGATCATAGCCGAGAACTTCGTCATGGCCACGCACACGGTTATATAGTTTTTGTTCCAGGAAATGCAGCAGCGGCGGCATGTCTTTGCGCCAAGACACTTTGCCACTCATAGGTTTTCCTCCCAAGCTGTGGGGCTGCGCTGCAAGCTTTGAGGGTCGCTCATACGGTTCTCCCTGGCAGTGATGTCACAGCATACGGGAACCTACTGTCGCACCTACAAATTGTAAGGCGTCCAGGCCGCGCCGTCAAGATTGCGAGAAATCGCAGTGGTATGATGGGAGTAACCACTATTCGCCCACACTCCGAGGAGAAGCTCACAATGCTGGTCGTGCATGTACACGTCTATGTCCTGCCTGAAGTCGTCGAGGCCTTTAAAGCTGCCACGATCGAAAATGCGCGCAACAGCGTACAGGAGCCGGGCATTGCCCGCTTTGACGTGATCCAGGACAACGACGACCCCACGCACTTCGTGCTGAACGAAGTATACCGTTCGCAGGAAGCGACCGTGGCGCACAAGGAGACTGCTCACTATGCAGTCTGGCGCGATACCGTTGCGTCGATGATGGCGAAGCCGCGTACGGCCGTGCGCTTTGCGAATGTGTACCCGGCAGATGCGGGCTGGTAACGCCGTTACCGCCCCTGCTGCGTCAGGAACTGGATGCCTACGTACGCCAGCAGTGCCGTGCCCGAGTTGTACAGCGCGTGCGTGACGATGGAAGTGGTCGTGTTGGTGTAGTTGCGAACAAGGCCAAGCACAAGGCCCAGCCCAAAGACGACCAGCGTTGCCAGTGAGAGCCCATACTGGCCGTGCACCAAGGCGAAGAGGATCGACGTAAGGATCAGGCCAAAGCGCGGCTGCATGGCGCCCCGGAAGACCGATTCTTCGCCGATACCGGGTGCAAGGCCAACCGATAGGATGCCCAGCGGCGTTGCAAACAAGGCGCCGGTCAACAGCTCGGTTAATGACTCCACATCTTGGTCGACGCCCACGCCTACATCGGTCAGCAGCGACATCAATATCGGAATCACCGGAATCAACACAAGGGCGGCCGCGACGCCGATCAGAAGGTCGCGGCCGCTGGGGCGCACGATGGCAAGGCGTACAAGCGACTGCCGAAAGGTGCGGCGTGTGAGCCAGCCGACACCGATCAGCGCCATCAGCACAAACATGATGTTTTGCGCCCACAATCCGGCCAGCGACACGGGCGCCGCGCCGGTCTGCTCTGCCTGCTGGGCGAGCATGTTGGTCAGCGTCTTCAGGCCGATGCCAAGCGTGAGCCCCTGGTTCAAGATGGGCGTCATGGTCAGCGCCAGCGCCACGGTATGAACCGGATGATCGGGCTCAAGGTTGGTAAAGCGCGCCACGAAGCGGCGCGCCGGCTTGAGCAGCAGGAGCAAGCCGATCACACTGGGCAGGAGCACGCCAAAACCAAGCCAGGCCGGAGACTCAATCTGAATGGGCGCTGCCGGAAGATTCGCCGACAACATAAAGACCAGGCCGAGCACAAATGCCGCGATATAGAGCAGCGCAGTCGCAACGTAGCTGACCACAACCGGCGCCATGTACGGAAGGCCCTGCTGGCGCAGCCGTTCACCCCAGTTAGCAAACAGGAGAATGGCAAGCAGCGGCAGAAACTGCAGCGCCACATTCAGAAAGTCATTGGCCATTGCGCAGGGCTCCTACCATTCTCTCCAGCCCCTGCTGCAGGATGTGGCGGGGGCAGCCGTAGTTGAGACGCACAAACCCTTCACCGCCGTCGCCAAACCATTTGCCGTCGTTGACTGCTACCTTCGCCTGTTTGAGGAAGAAGTCGCTCGGCGTGCCCTCGATGCCCAGGTCACGGCAGTCGATCCAAAGGAGATACGTGGCTTCGGGGCAGGTCACGCGTACCTGGGGCAGTTCGCGCTGCAGGTACGCAACGGCATAGTCGCGATTGGCGGTCAGATAGGCATTTAGCTCAGCCAGCCAGTCGTCGCAGCGGGTGTATGCCGCTTCGGCGGCAACGACGCCGAGGATGTTGGTGTGGGGCACAATGCCCACTGGCCGCCTTTTCGACCTGCTTGCGCAGCTCAGGGTTGGGAACGACGGCGAGGCTGAAGCCAAGTCCCGGGACATTGAACGTCTTGCTGGGGGCCATCAAGGTGATCGTACGCTGCGCAATTTCAGGCGCCAGGCTGGCAATGGGGATGTGCTTCACAGTACCCATCAACAAGTCGCAGTGAATTTCGTCGGAGCAAATCACTAAATCATGTCGTTCGCAAACCTCAGCCATCTTCTCCAGTTCGTCACGCCGGAAAGCGCGGCCCACGGGGTTGTGGGGATTGCAGAGAATAAAGAGGCGCGTCTTTTCGTCGGTAACGGCGTCAAAGCGCCCGTAGTCAACCGTGTAGTCGAGGTATTGTCCGTCTTGAACCGCTACTAAGGGCGCAACTCGCAGTGTGCGCTCTTGGTTGACCGGTGCGCTCAGGAATGGCCCATAGACGGGCGTGTGCACCACCACGCCGTCGCCGGGCTCACCTACGGCGCGGCTGACGACGTTGAGCCCGCTGACAAGCCCGGGAAGAAACACGATGCTGCTTGGCTCGATCTCCCACCCGTAGAGTCGTGCCAGGCGTTCGACCAATGCGGCCCGCAGCTTGGTGTTGTCGCCGCCATACCCAAAAACTGAGTGGGCCACGCGTTCCTGCAGGGCCTCGACGATGGCGGGCGGAGAGGCAAAGTCCATATCTGCCACCCACATCGGCAGCACGTCCGGTGCGTACACGGACCATTTGCCGCTGTCGGTCCCCCAGCGGTCGGGCGAGCTGTCAAAATCAAAAGCCATTATTGCACCAAAACTTTCCTGATTACATCACGATGGTGGGTATAAACGATGAGAAACCTGGCAACAGCTGTTTATCTTCAATCAGTTCCACTGGCAGGTTGAGCGAGTTCCTTGTCGCCCATTTCGTCAATCTGCAGACGCAGTCCTTTGCGCGATCCGGTCCTGTAGGCGGCACGTGCCATGGCCGAGGTCGAAATCGGCGCTGTGGCGAAGATCAACGCGATCAACAACACCATGCGGAAGAACAGATCTTGGTTCCAGAAATGTACCCCGGCTGCAAGCAGCAGGCAACTCACGCCTACCGTAGACGCTTTGCCCGCGGCATGCATGCGTGAGAAGACGTCGGGCAGCCGCACGAGGCCAATCGCGCTGATCAACATGAAAATGACACCGATAGCGGCCAGTAGCACGGCCATGGTTTGTTGCATTGACATAATGTGTCTCTCCTCGCCCTGCACCTACCGCTAGTGGTCGTCGCGCTCCCAGTCCTGGAGATTTGCCCGTTCCATGTAGCGCGCAAACATCATTGTTCCCACAAAGCCAAGCACGGCAATGATGATCGCGGCGTCAAACAAGGACGGTACGTCGTAGATCATGGTGTAAAGCGCCATGATCCCTACGGCGTGGATAGCGATCGTGTCAAAGGCAACCGTCCGGTTGGGTGGATTGGGGCCCAAATACAAGCGGACGAAGCACAGCAGCAGCGACACGCCCAGCAACGTCAGCAGCACCATCAACAAGGCATCGTAACTCATCGTGCGCCTCCTAACGTGTAAACCGTACAATGCGCCGTTCAAAGTCAGTCTTGATCTGGCGCCGCATTTCATCGGGATCGTCGACCAGCAGGTTGTGCACATAAAGCACGCGCTGCCCGGCTGCGTCTTTGGCCACATCAATGCTCAGTGTACCCGGCGTCAGGGTGATGGAAGACGCCAGCAGCGCCAATTCAAAATCCGTGCAGGGGTCAACCGGAACGGCGACGATGCCCTGGCGCAGGCGCGCATGCGGCGACAAGATGATGGCGGCAACCTGGAAGCTGCTCTTGACGATCGCCCATGCCAGGTAGACGGTGTAGGCCACGACGCCCCAGGTACGCCGTCCATAGGGGCGGTAGAAGAATGCCAGCATCACGAAGCCGACAACGAACCCCAGGATATAGTCTCCCGGCCCGGTTTTTGGCTGCATTGCCTGCCAGACGAAGGCCACGAGGAAGTTCAGCAGGAGCACGGAGCCCATCTTCATGGCTGTTCCTCCATGGCTACAGGCACCGCCACCGGCTGGCCGTCGTTGCGCTGCGTTTGGGGCTGCACCAGCGACTGCGGCGCCACGGCGTCGATATAACCTTGGCGGTCGATCGCCTGGCGCGCCGCAACTTGCACGATGTCGATCGCCGGCTGGGCAAAGATCCCGATCGCAAGGCTGACGATGACCAGCACGGCCGCCGGCGCAACTAACATCACGTTGATGTCAGTCCGCTGGAAGTGTGTGCGCGCGGGGTACGCACGTTTGGGCTTGCCCCAGAAGATGTACTGCCAGAGACGGATCATACTCATGGTCGTGAGCACGCTCACTCCTAGGCTGACGGCAGCAATGAGATAGTTGTTGGTGGCAAAGGTCGCTTCCAGCAGGCCCAACTTGGCGATGAAGCCGCTGGTGAAGGGGAAGCCCGCCAAGGAAAAGGCAGCGACAAAGAACACGAGGGCGAGCACCGGCTTGGACGAAGCCAGGCCACCCAGTTCGCTGAGCTTGCCGGTGCCCGTCTCCAACTCGACCTGGCCGCCGCCCATCAGCAGTGCCGTCTTGACGAGTTGGTTGTGCACCAAGAACAGGATGGCAAGGGCCAGGCCAAAGCCCAAACCGAGCGGGCTGGGCGAGAGCGCCACTGCAAGCCCCATCAGCATATAGCCGATCTGGCTGATAATGTGAAAGCTGAGCAGGCGACGAATCGTCGGCTGGGCAAAGGCTCCGAGCACGCCGATCACCATGGTAAGGCCCGGCTATCGTAAGCAGCAGCGGCTGCCAGGCGAGCAGCAGGTCCGGGAAAAACAGGGGAAAAATACGAAAGAGCGAATAGACGCCGACCTTGGTTAGCGCACCGCTAAACAGCGCCGTCACGGCCGGGTGCGGCGTGTGATAGCTGCTTGGCAGCCAGAAGAAGAAGGGGAACATTGCGGCCTTGCCTGCAAACGCGATCAGCAGCAGCCCGGCGATCAGCACCTGCACGGTAGGCGGCGCTGCGGGCATGCGTTCGGCGATCTGCGCCATGTTGAGCGTACCCAGCATGCCGTAGGTGATGCCGGCGCCCAGCAGCAGCATCATGGAGCCCATCAGGTTGAGCACGACATAGCGGATGCTGGCATTGATCTGGCTGGGCGTGCCGCCCAGGGCCAGGAGCACAAAGCTGGACATGAGCAGCACTTCATAGAAGACGTAGAGGTTGAACAGGTCGCCGGTGATGAATGCACCGTTGGCACCCATCAACAGCAGCAGGGCCATCGGGTAGTAGCCCAGGCGCTCGCGGCGTGAGTCGAGGCTGGCCATGGCGTAGGGCAGCACCAGCAGCGCCAGCAGCCCACCTGAGGCCAACATGATGCCGGTCAGCGCGTCGGCGTAGACGGTGATGCCAAAGGGCGCCGGCCACAAGCCCATCTGGTAAACAATGGGTCCGCCGACAAGGTTTCGACCAGGATGACCAACGCCACGATGAAGTTGCTGATGACCGCAATCAGCGCCAGCACCTGCTGCACGCGTACATAGTGTGCCGCCTTCAGCACCTGGAATATCGCTGCAAGCGCGGCAAATGCAAGCGGGATGGCGACCGGCAGTGCCAGCAGAGTCGGCGAGAGAGTCATACGATCCTCGCTTACCTGCGCCGGCCGCGCTACACAGGCTGTGTCTTTCATTCTGTCCCCGGCAGTTCTTCATGCGCCACTTCCGCCTTTGCCTCGGGGCGGTCGTAGACCTCGTCGAACTCATACTGGAAGATGTCATAATCGTCGGCGGCTTCGTGGTAGCGCAGCCTCGCCTGCCGCATGCAGTAAATGGGTCGGCCGTGCTGAGGACGGCTGCCAGCTCGCCCGGCGCCAGGTCGCCGCCCGTGAAGGCATCACGGCGGCTCACGAGCACCACCATGAAGGCCGTGACGCCAAAGCTGATCACGATCGCCGTCAGGATCAGCGCCTGCGGCAGCGGGTCGGCGAAGGTCTGCGTGGCCAGGATCTGCGGCAGGTCGCCCTCGTGTGGAATGATGGCGGGCGCGCCGTGGGTCAGCTGGCCAGTGCCGAACAGCGCCAGGTTGACGCCATGGCTGTAGCAGCGCCAGGCCCAGAACTCACCTTGATCTGCCCGCGCTGGAGGATCAGCAGTGTGCCGCAGGTGAAGAGCACTCCCACGAGCACGGCCAGCATCAAGGCCGTCATGACGGGTCAACCTCCTCGTCACCGCGCCGTCGTCTCACTCAGGTTGAGGAGGTAGGTGATTGTCATGCCGATGACCACCAGCATCACGCCCAGGTCAAACATCTGCGGCGTGCCGACCTTGAACTTCAGGCCGCGCAAAGTAGAACTTGATCCACATGCCTTTGAAAAAGCCGCCGCCATAGAGGCCGAGCAGGGCCGCCGTCACGGCGGTCAGCAGGCCCGACGCCGACCAGCGGCAGCAAGTAGCGGCCGATCTGCCTGCGGACCTCGGGGGCGCCGTGGGCCAGGATGTGCAGCTCGATGGCGGCCGCCACCGTCAGGCCGGCGATAAAGCCGCCGCCCGGATAGTCGTGGCCGCGCAGGAAGAGCATGATGGCCAACATGATCATCACCGGCGTCAAAATCAGGTCGACCAGGCGCAGGTAAATCTCAATCATCGCCCTGCTCCTGTACTGCCTCCTGCTTGCGACGTCGGCCCTGACATCTGTCTGCCCGACCATCACCTGCAGACGCCGATTCAGCTTGCGGCGCAGCGTGTGCAGATGCGGGCTGCGCAGCACGGCATAGCCGCCCAGCGCCGCCAGGCCCAGCACCGTGATCTCGCCCATCGTGTCGTAGCCGCGGATGTCCACCAGGATGACATTGACCACGTTGCCGCCCTGGCCGATAGGGCAGGCGCATTGGCCAGAAAGTAGGGGCTGATGCTGGGCCCGACCTGGTAGATGTAGTTGACCAGGACGACCCCGGCGCCAAAGAGCCCCATGACCGATGGCCAACACCCAGCGCCCCGCCTTGCGGCGCGGGTCTGTCATTGGCAATGACCTGGTCGGGTTTGACACGAAAGAAGACCAGCACCAACAGAATGACGGTCAGCACCTCGATCAGCAGCTGGGTCAGCGCCAGGTCAGGCGCGCTGTAGAAGACAAAGAAGAGCGTAACGGCGATGCCGACCACGCCCAGGCTGATGATGGCGCTCAGCCGTGAACGGGCGCGCACGGTCGTAATGGCCGCCACGATGGCGACGGCGAAGATCAGGAACTCAGGCAGCAGGGCAGGGCTGTTGGCGAATCGATATTCAGCGACAGCCAGTCAGATTCTGTGTGTCAGCGCATAGGAGCACGACAGGCACGCCGGCCAGCAGCGTGACGCTGATCTGCGGCGCCATCGGTCCGCCCTGGATGATGCGTGGTGAGGCGATAGGCAAAGCCATAGACGGCATCGACGATGGCGTCATAGATATAGACTGCCATTGAGGCTGGGCGGCGCTGCGTCCAACCCCATCGCACAAAGCGGCGCCCCACCACGACGAGCACAGCCGCAGCCAGGATGGCCAGGCTGGTGATAAACACCGGCGTCCAGCCGTGCCAGAGCTTGAGTGATTTTCCACGAAGCGTGCCTTCGACGCCGTGGGCAATCGAACCTGCGGCGGCGCTCAACAGCGGCTGGAACTGCGTTATCGCGAGCGTGGTCACGGCGCCGACAGACCGTCAGCAGCAGGGGCGGCAACACAAACCAGAAAGGACGGCGCATGGTGCAGCTGGGCCGGCTCAGCATCGTCGGCGCGGCGGCGCAGAAATGCCTCCCAGACCAGGGTGAAGATGGCGCCGGCGCTGAAGATGGCCATGACGACACCGCCACCAGCCCAAGGCCAATCGTCGCGCCCGTACCAGTGCCTGGTTCGCCAGTCGCCACCATGCGTCCACAGGTGATAGAACTTGTCCAGCAGCAGTTCCTTGGCCAAGAAGCCCCAGGTCGGCGGTACGCCGGCCATCGACAGGCCGCGCCAGGACTGGCGACCACTGCCACCCACGGCAGCCTGCGCCACAGGCCGGCCAGGCCGCGCAAGTCGCGCGTGCCCATGGCGTGGTCGACGATGCCTGCCATCAGGAACAAGGGCGCCTTGTAGAGCGCATGGGCCAGGATGGTGACCGTCACGGCCATCGCCGGCTCGGCTTCGCCGAATGGCCAGCAGCATCATCATGGTGCCCAGGGCGCTGATCGTGGTATAGGCCAGAATCGCCTTCATGTCGGTGTAGCGCAGGCGCTGACCGCGCCCAGCACCATCGTGAAGCCGCCGATCAAGAAGAGCGGCCAGAACCAGAGCGGCGAATCGCCCAACGTTGGATGCAGGCGTGCCAGCAGGTAGATGCCGGCCTTGACCATCGTGGCCGAATGGAGATAGGCGCTGGCCGGCGTCGGCGCGGCCATGGCGCCCGGCAGCCAGAAGTGGAACGGGAACTGCGCCGACTTGGTAAAGGCGCCCAACATGATCAGGCCGAACGCCCAGGGAAAGAGTGGCGAAGCTCGTGAGATCCGGCTTCGCCAGGATGTCGTCGATCTGGAAGGTGCCCGCTGCCTGGCCGAGCAGCAGCATGCCTCCCAACATCGCCAGTCCGCCGGCGGTCGTGACGATCAGGGCACGCCGCGCACCCTCCACGGCACCCTTGTAGCTGCGTCTTGAACGCGATCAGCAGATAGCTGGTGATGCTGGTGCCTTCCCAGAAGACAAAGAGCAGCAGCAGGTCGTTGGCCAACACGAGGCCAAGCATGCAGGCCATAAACGCGAACAAGAGCAAGTAGAAATAGCCCTGGCGTTCGTCGTGCTCAAAATAGTAGTTGGTGTAGAAGGCAATGCAGGCGCCGATGCCGGTGACAATCAGGCCAAAGAAGAGCGAGAGGCCGTCGAGGCGCAGCGACAGTGTCAAGCCCAGGCTTGGCACCCAGGGGTAGGTCTCGACAAGCGAGCGACCGACGCCGTCAGTTCCGGCAATGTACGGGATCTGAAGAATCAACCAGGTAAAGACGGCTGCGGGTGGAAGTGCGGCCAGCCACGCAAACCAGTGAGCACGGTGGGGTCGTAGCAGCCACAAGGCTGGCCCGGTCAGGGCAAGCATAGTGACGCAAACAAACAAGGCAGTCAAGGGCATTCAACTCTCGCCATGCAATGTATACGTGTAATGTGGTCTACCGGCGCAGGCGGCGCGCAGGTATTTCCGCACAGCATACCCCAGCCGTTGACAAACATGCAAACAACAGCGCGTAGACAGACCTATAGAATGCGCACAGCACTGGGGGTTCGGAACGAAAAAGGTCCCCGGGCCGCCACGCAGCCCGGGGACTCTATCTGCCTACTCTGCGGCTTTCGTCTGCTTAGCGTGCGGCAGCCGGCAGGAACAGGAGGTTATCCAGCGTTACGTTGGTGATGCGTGTCGCGACCTGTGCGCCACTCGCATCGGTATAGCTGTTTACCAGAACCGTGTCGCCGACCGCAACGCTGCCGACCATGGTGGCGTCGGTCACGACGTAGCTGCGCCCGCCGATTTGCCACGTGGTGGCTGCGGCACCAACCGCCGCTGCGGTGGCGTTGTCGTCCATGCTCTGGCACTCGCCGATGTGATCGTTGTCGCCGCCGCCGGGCATCACGTGGGACTCCATCTCGACAATCACGCGCGTGGTGCCGTCCATGCGATACTTGACCTTTACAAACGTGCCGAGGTCGATGACGCCATCCTCCTCGTCAAACTTGCTGTTGGCGTCGGCGACCAGCTCCACCCCAGCGACAGTCCAGTTGCCGATAAAGCCATCGGCTTCCAGCGGCATGGCTTCGACAAAGCCCACCACCCTGGGTTCGCCTTGCGGGTTGCCGCCGGCTGCCGGAGGCATGGCCTTGATCTGCTTGGCCACCCGGTTGCTGTTCTCGTCGATCCAGTATTTCACACGTACATTTTGGCCTGCTTTCAGGTCGCCATTCCTGGTTTCCAACTCGGTGGAGATCGTTACAGTGTAGGTGATACCGCCGATTTTCCACACGCCTTCGCTGCCATCATCGGGGACGGTATCGATGACGCCAAAAGCCACCGCCTGATGATCAACTTCGTGCCCGTGCCCATGATCGTGGCCGGGACCATCGTCATCGCCGTCGTCGTGCGGCACGGCAACCGTCTTGATCTCCTTGGCCAGGAGACTGTTGTCCTGCTGAACCACAAACTCGACCTTGACGTACTCCCCAATCGTGAACTGTCCGTTCTTCTCACTGAATTCGGTATTGGCGTCGGCCGTAAACGTGAAGCTGCCAATCTTCCACTCACCGATCAGGCCGGCGGGGAAATTGACCAGCGTGGCATACAACTCGCCGCGACCCTGGTTGTTGCCCCCATTGTCGCTGCCGTTGTCGTCGCCGCTCTGCTGGCACGCAAACTCGCGTGCGGACTTGAGTTCGCGCACATAGGCATTGTCGGCCGACATCTCGCCGACTACGCAGCTTTTTTCCTCAATAGTCCCGTACTGTTCCTTGATCTCAGTCTGCTCCGTGACATTGTACGGCTTGCCGCTAATAGTCCATTCGCCGATCCGATTCTCAGGAATCACCTCGACGACCCCTCTGAACTCGTGCCCGTCGCCGGGACCACCACCGTGCCCGGGACCGTCTTCAGCGTGTGTAATCGCAGTCATACCCATGAGGGGCAGGAAAATGCCAGCGAACAGTGCCACCAGCGCCAGTCGCCACCAGTGATTTACATGCTTTACTCTAGCCATTGAAATCCTCCTTAGGTTGGTGAATCTTAGCGTGCAAGTTATCGGCACTTTCGTGGCCATCTTTGCACTGCTGACTCACAAGAGGTAGGCCTGGGGGGCAAAAATACAAATCTGATCGCAGGAATTGTAACGATTTCGGTACGGCTTAGCTACGTACGTTTGATAGATAGCTGGCGGCGAGGGGACGTACAGGGAAGTCAGTGCTGCACATAAAAAGGCCCCGGGACCGGCAAATGTATGCATTCGTCGGTCCCGGGGCCACTCACTGTAGCATGAACTACCTGGAGAGGGCAGGCATGAAGAGGAAAGTCCGCTGCTCCACTTTCACTCCAGGCTCCGTCGCCATGGGCGTTGCAGTCAGAGTTACGATAGGCTCTCGCGAACCTTGTGGCAGCTCCGTCGATGAGGGCGTTGGCGTTAGCGTCGGTTCTACGGTGGGCGTGGGCGTTGCCGTAAACGTCGGCACCTCTACCACAGGCGTAATCTCCGGTGCCCCGGGATCTGGCGTTGCCGTAGGCTCAAGTGTGGATGTTGCCGTCGGTGTTGCCGTCGGTGTTGCCGTACGCTCAAGCGTGGGCGTTGCCGTCGGCTCTAGTGTCGGCGTAGCCGTCGGCTCAAGTGTGGGCGTTGCTGTCGGCTCAAGCGTGGGCGTAGCCGTCGGCTCAAGTGTCGGTGCTTGCGCGATCTCGACTGTTGGCGTTGCCGTGGGCTCAAGCGTCGGTGCTGCCGTGGGCTCAAGGGTTGGCGTTGCCGTCGGCTCGAGCGTTGCCTGCACGGTACCGATGAGCGAAGCGTTGATGTCGACCAGGCGGCCTAGTTGGCCGACATAGCCGGGATTATAAATATTGAGATCGCTCGCCGACTGGACCAGCATATCCGTCAGCTGGGCAGGCTGGGCACTTGGGTGCTGCTGCCGCAGCAGCGCAACCGCACCGCTGACGAAGGGCACCGCCATCGACGTTCCGCTCCACGTGGCATACAGGATGGAGCCGGATACGGGCACCGTGGAGGTGATTGCCACTCCGGGTGCCGCCAGGTCGATCCAGTCGGCGCCATAATTCGCGAAATCTGCCTTATGGTTTGCCTCGTCCACCGCCGTAATTGCTACCACGCCCGGATAAGCAGCCGGGTATTGCGGTGTTGCCGAGTCGTCATTGCCAGCTGCTGCGGTGACGAGAACGCCTTGGCTTTGCGCACGGGCAATGGCTTCCTGCAAAACTGTGGCGTCTGCATCAGAACCCAAGCTCAGGTTAATCACCGCAGCGCCATTCGCGACCGCCCAGTCGATAGCATACGCAAGCACAAATGTGTTGCCGCGGCCGTCAACGTCTAGTACGCGTAAGGGCATGATTTTGCTTTCAGGCGCCACGAGCACCACAATGCCGCTGACGTGTGTGCCATGACCCTCTGCCGGCCCGTCCAATTGCCCTGCTTCCGGTCCGTCCTGTGGTACGGCGTCGTCGCTCACGAAATCGAACCCTGGCAGCACGTGCCCGATAAGTGCCGGATGGGTGGCATCGATACCAGTATCCAAGACTGCGACGACCACGTTGGTGCCTGAGTAGACGCCTTGCACTGGCGGAAGATCTACCTGCTCGAGAGCCGTCTGGTTAATGTAGCCGGTTTCGTCGCCGCTGCCCCACTTCCACGTGCGGTATGGATTGCCGACCGGACCGGAGGGGATCCCGCTAACGTAGTTGACCTCTGCCCAGACGAAGTTTGCTGTGTCTGCCGCAAGCACGGCGGCCACCTCTGCTTCGTCAAGATTCTTGGAGATGGCAAAGCGATAGATTCGCCCCGAGGAAAGCAGAGACTCTACGGGTGTAAGCCGGTACGGGCGATAGGTTTGGATTACCTGGGCGAGCACTGCGGTCGGGCTCAGGCGGGCGACGATCTCGCCGGGATTAAACTTGTTGGGGCGAAATTTCGCTGCCAGCAGCGAGCCGTCGGCCTGACGCGTGACTTTCACCTCGACCCAGGCCTTCACTTTTGGCGGCACGTTGTTGAAGCCCCTGAGCTTGGTATTGGCGCTTACAACCACCGTCACAACTTTGCCTTTGTCCAATATCTGCCAGCTGCCGACAAAGCCGGAGGCAGGGCGACTGACGACAGGGCCGACCACCTCATAGTTGAATGCCGTATATTCAACTTGCTCTATGGCGCCGTCCCCGCCAACTGCGGCGTTTGCTGCCGGCAAGCTGCTAGACGGAGCGCTCGATGGCGGAGCGGCAGCAGCCAGCACGCAGTGTTAGGAGCAGGGTGGCTGCCAACACTACGGCCGACAGGGCTACTATTGTCACGGCGCTGCGTTTTCCAGGTGTTATCGGCTGCATAGGTTACTCCTGTCTCAACTAAAATCGCCCCATCTTCAACGAACGAGCTACGGTTGGGAGCGCAGTTGGTGTGTCGCGCTTGCACTACACAGATTACTGGTCAAGGTCGGGTTGTTGCACTGCTGTATCCGTAAGTGACTGCTTACATCTTGTTCGTGTTTGCCGTCCGTGTAGGCAGGGCTGACACTAGAAGCATACGGGCTATATAGGAAAATGGCAAATCGCACTTCGCACTCGAGATGCACTGGGCAACTCACATCTGATCGGACGGACTGGCTACTATTTCCCGATCACCGCAGGTAAGTATACCTTCTTGGGATACGCGGCAGAGCCGAGGTTCAGCAAGTGTCCCAACTTACCCTGGTAGTCTGGGTTATATGGATCGAGGTTCGTCCCCGTACCAACAAGAATATCCGCAATCTCCTGCGGTTGAGCATCGGGCAGGCGCTGGCGCAGCAAGGCAGCCGCACCTGCGGCAAAGGGGGTTGCCATCGAAGTCCCGCTCCACGTGCCATACAGGATTGAGCCGGATACTGGCACGGTCGAGGTGATCCCCACACCGGGAGCTGCCAGGTCAATCCAGTCCGCGCCGTAATTTGCGAAGTCCGCCTTTTTGTCGGCATCGTCCACCGCGGTCACGCTTAGTACCCCGGGATTCCCTGCCGGGCACTGAGGCGCATCCAGGTTGCCGTTGCCTGCCGCCGCTACCATGACGACGCCCTGTGCCTGGGCGTCGGCCACAGACTCCGCCAGGACCTTGGAACTACAGTCTGTCCCCAGGCTCATATTGATGACATCGGCGCCGTTCATAGCTGCCCACTCGATGGCATAAGCAAGGATAAATGTGTTTCCACGCCCATCGACGTTGAGAATCCGCATGGGCATGATTTGGCTTTCCGGGGCAATATGGGCAATCACACCGCTTACGTGTGTGCCATGGCCTTGTGCGATGCCGCCGGGTTGGCCGGGTTCAGGGGCGTCTTGCGGTATATCGTCGAAATGGACGAGGTCGCGGCCGGGATACAAGGTGCCCGGCAAATACTGGATGTGTGGCGTCAATGCCTGTATCCAGCACTGCGACTATCGCCCGTGCCGGACAGTATGCCCTGCACGGCCGGCAGACCGATCTGGGCGAAGGCACGTTGATTGGTGTAACCGGTCGGATCGTCGCTGCCCCACTTCCAGGTCCGGTAGGGATCTGCAGTTGGACCGGAGGGAATCTCACTCACAAAGTTGACTTCGGCCCAGGCGAAGCGTGCCGTATCGGCCTGCATCGCAGCCGCAACTGCTTGTTCGTCCAGGTCTTCGGCGATGGCAAAGCGGTAAATGCGCGCGTCGGCTAGCTGCGCGTCGAGCAGCGTCAGGCTGTAGTTCGAGTATGTGCTTAGCACGTCCGTCACTGTAGTAGTGGCTGTCAGGCGCGCCACGACTTCGCCCGGCTCGAACTTGTTCGGACGAAGCTTGCGTGCCAGGAAGGTGCCATCGTCTTGCGGCTTACCCTTGGCCTCGACCCAGTCGTAGGGCTTCGGCACTCTGTTATCCACAAAGCCGTCGATCTTGGTTCCGTCTGTTACAACCACGGTTACCGTGATGCCGGCCTCGACAATATACCATGTGCCGGTGAATCCCACGGTAGGGGCTTGCGCCACGTAGCCGATCACCTTGTTCTTGTTGTCTCGTCCGTCAGTAGCATTATCAACGTTGGCGTCATGTGCAATCTTGCTGCCGGGAGCCAAGTTCGGATGCGCGATGTTGGTTCGCAAGTTCTGCGTCGGAGTTGCGGCTGCTGCGCGCAGGGTAATGAGTAACGTCGCCGTTACGATGACGGCGGCGGCGGTTGTCATTATTGCCAGGATACGTTTGTGTCCGTGGGCTGCTGGCTGCATTGTCGTTCCTCCAGTGTCAACTCGAATCGCCCATCACCACATAGGGGGCCCAGTAGTATGGGTGGCGGTTGCCCCGGGCGGCCTCTCGCTGTACGGCGCGCAGGGCCGCGGCCGGCCGCATTCCCTGTCCCGTCAATTGTGCGTAAAATGCGTCCATCAATAAAGCGGCGCTGGCATCGTGAACGTTCCACAAACTGACGATCAAAGTTTCGGCGCCGGCACCCAAAAAACCACGCACCAGTCCAATCGCCTCATCGCTCCCCTGCACTTCCACGGCGCCACTTTCGCAGGCGCTGAGGACAACCATGCGGGCATCGAGGGGCAGGCGATAGATGGTGCGAACGTCGACCCAGCCGTCGGCTAGCTTGAGTGCGGAAAAGAATGGGTTGTCAGGACGAAACACGCCGTGGGTGGCGATGTGCAGCACGTCTCCTGCCTGTGCTGCCTCCCAAAGGCCTGCCAGGCCCGCCTGCTCGTCCAGGTATAGCTGTGCTTCTGCAAAGTGGCGCGCGGCGGCGCGTACTTCGTTTTCAGCCTGCGGTATTGCCCTGTCACGCAGCGCAACACCGGCCAGCGAACACACAGGTTTCTTGTCCTTTGCCGCGTCCTTGCACTGCAAGGCTCGCACTAGAAGCATACGAGATTTCGTACGATTCCAGCAAATAGTGTGCACCGTCCCAGAACGCATGGAAGGGCGACAGGTGGAGAGAGCCGTACGGAATGATGAGCAGTCGCTCTGCTGCTTTTGCCTGCAGGTACGGCTGGAGAGGGGCAATCAGCAGATCATAGTGGCGGCGCAGCGCATTGCGCGTGCCTTCAAGCAGCCGCGCCTGGTGGCGCTCCTGGTACCCGGCGCCGATCTCGACACGCCCGAGCTGGAATCGCAACTGCGCCTGTGCGTCCTCCAGAGCCGTTACCGTGGCCAGGCTGCGGATGATCTGAGCCCCTGTGGGCGAAATGATGAACGCCATCACCTCTGCACCGGCAATGAAGTACACCAGTGCCGTTTGATCAATTTCAAGGCTCGCCTGCAAGTCTACCAGCGTGACCGGGCGTGCCTGCTGCAACCACTGCGTGCGCTGCCACTCCAACCGCTGCAAAGTGGCTTCCCGGGCCCGGATCTCTTCGGTGATGGCAGGCGCCGTACCGCGGCTGCCCCCTTCTTCGCCCAGGAGCTGGTTGTAAAGCCAGTAGAGGCGGCGCCGCGTTTCAGTTACCAAGTCACGGACGTCAGGCGCCAGATCACTGGTAGCCTGGATGTCATCTACCGATGTCAGCAGCCGCTCCAGCAGGGCACGCGAGCGCGACCTTTCGACCACGTCGAACGCATCGGAGATTGTGGCCGCGTCGGCCTCGGGCAAATCGAGCAGGCTCAATACCAAGTCAACATAAATTGCAGTCTTGTCGGTGAGGAACGCCGTACGCAGTTCCTCAATTGGCAGGAGACCTCGCTGCGCCTCGACGATCTCCAGCGCACGCACAAACTGCCGGCGTGCATCGTCAAGCCTGCCCTGGGCGCGCGCGATCTGGCCGGCTGCGTGCAGCACCTGGAGGTGCAGATGCGGCAGGGCTGTGCCGGCTTCAGGTGAGGTAAGGCCGAGTGTATTTGCCGCGGCATCGACGGCGCGCTGTGCTCGATCAAAGTCGCCAAGCGCCAGGCCAAGACGTGCGTCGAGCAGGTGGAGTTCGCAGGTTGACGCCTGGTCCCAGGCAAGGACCGCCTGGTCGCCTGCCGCCAGCGGCGCAGAGCTGGCGGCTTGTTCTGCCAGCAGCAGATCAACGCGCTGTGTGGCATCCTCAAGGTCACCGGTGCGCAGATCGAGTGCCGCTTGTGCCAGCCGGACACGATGCAGCCAGTAGGAGTTGTCCATCTGCGAAAATATGGCTTCCGCCTCTAAAAACGCTGCGCGGGCGCCAAGTATGTTGTTGCGCCGCCATTCTAGAATTCCAAACAGGTACAGCGCCTGGCCGAGGTCATAGATCTGCTGTGTCGCCCGCAGTATTTCCTGTGCGCGGCGCAACGCAGCCTCTGCTTCAGGCAGCAGATTAAGGGCGAGGTAGGTGGTTGCCTGCTCCAGAAACAGGATGTCTGCTGCGGGCCAGAGGTCGGGGACGCTTTCCACGTCCATGGTCCCCAGCAAGTCAAGGGTAGCAGCATCCAGCTCGGCGACAGCCCTGGCGTACCGTCCGGTGCGCACATAGAGGTGGCCAAGATTGGTGCGTGTTTGGCCACGGTCGGCGCGTACATCGGGCAGGCTCAGCCGCTCCACGGCCCCTTCCAGCAGCGCTTCAGCCGCCTGCGGCTGATCGAGGTAGGTCTGAGCGAGGGCCAGGTCGCGCTCGACCAGGGCCACGCGCATCTGCAGGTCGGCAGCTTCACTCGGATGCGCGGCGGCCGCCAGCAGGGTCAGGTAGCGCTCCCGGAGGTTGCTGTTGATCTCGGCAGCTTCTACAAAACGCTCCTGGTAGCTGAGCAAAGTCGCCAAGTTCTGGCGCGCATCCATCTCCATGAGCACAGCTTCGTCGCCGGGCATGGCCGCCAGTGCTGCAATCGCAGCGCGGATGGTTGCCTCTGCTTCTTCAAAGCGTCCTTGCATGGCCAGCATCTGCGTCAGGCCCAAGCCGCTGCGTGCAAGACTGGTATCATCGCCTGCCTGCTGCCAAAGCACGCGCGCCTGCTGAAGTCGTGCCTCGGCCGCTGCCAGATCCCCCTGCTCTAATGCCAGGCGTGACTGTGCATAGGCGAAATCGGCGCCGGCCGCCAGGTCGTTCCCCGTGGCTGCCAGCATGGCGTCGATCAGCGGAATCCACCGTGCTACCTGAACCGGGTACGTGGCTGCACCGGCCAGAAGTAACTGCGCAGCCTGTGCGGCTGCGCTGGGGGTCAGTAATCCACTTGCGGCGAGGGTAGCTAAAGCCTGTTCGACCGGCAGGTCGGCGAGCTGTGTGAGCAGTTCGCCGGTTACGCCACCGGTCACGCCGCTATCGTTGTCGGCCATTACGCAATCTCCAGCGCCTCGATTTCAATGATATCGCTGGCGGCGGAGACGATGGACAGGCGATAAGTGCCAGGTGCGACGTTGCGCAGCGAGAATAGACCACTTGCGTCGGATTCGGTTTCATAGCGTACATCGCCCTGTGGATCGATCCACTGGACTAACGCCGGAGTCAGGGTCTCAGCAGCTCCCTCTGACTCGCCGCTGGCAATGATCTCGCCCTGGGTGCGGAACGCACGGCCTTCGGGCTCGATCAGCAGCTCAACTTCCGCCTGATCCGCGGCATAGAGCAAGCGATACCCTGTGCCACCTGTGCCGCTGCGTACGCCTTGCAGCGCCGGCTGCTGGCGGCTGTCCCACGTCAGCATGGCCGTGATGCTGTGCCACACAGCCGCAAGCCGCGAAGGCTGCTGCTGGATGTGTTCCTGCGCTGCATAGTAGCGACCAAGCGCTGCTGCCGAGGGTTCGCTGGCTCGCATCACGGACAGTTCGTGCGCCAGCGTTTGTAGGTCCGCCAAGGCGTCGCGGCAGGCAGCGCAAGCAGCCAGGTGCTGCTCAATGTCGCTTGCCAGCGGCGCGGCATCAAAAGCGTGATTAAACAGTAGATGGGGGGGCAAATGCGTCATGGACAGCGCCTCTATCTAAGAAAATTTCCTCATCCTGCAATACTAGAGCACTTTCCCCCTGCAAAAGATACATGAACTATGCTAATCATCCTCAAAAGGGTTTTCTTCGCCCAATTGCAGGCGCAGCTGGCCCAGGCAGCGATTCCGCGTGGGGCCGATACTGCCCTTTGGGATGTTTAGCAGGGCGCTGATCTCGTCGTAGCTGGGCTCACGTGTATCGAGGAAAATCATCTCTATCAGCTTGCGGCAGCGTTCGCTGAGGCGAGCTACGGCGGCTTGCAGAACGGCTTGCTGGTTCCAGCCGTCCAATGCCTCTTCCGGTGTCGGCAGCGGGCTCACTAGTTCTGGGCGGGTTGGGAATTCGTCGCCGTGTTCTGGTTCATCTTCGAGGGGTTGCTCGCGCCGCCGGCGCTGCACCATGCGCCAACAGAGACGGCGGGCCGTTGTCACCAGCCAGGCTGGTAGGCGGTCTGGATCGTCGATGGTATGCAGATTTTGGGCCAGGACGAGAAAAACTTCTTGCCCAACGTCTTCAATTTCCGCCGAAGTGAGCCCATAGCGCGCCGGGACTGAGTGTACAAGGCGCGCGATAACGGTCTACCAACTGGTGCCAGGCATTGGCATCCCCTTGCAGACAACGTTGCACTAACGCAGCCGGGGAAGCTTCGATCGAGCTATGCGTTGCGAAGAGTTGCTTCATGATCTTGTCTAATCTTACCCCAACCGGCAGTCAAATCGCTAGCAGACTGTGGAATCGCTGTCGCTCCAATTTACGATTGCAGGCTGTGCGCCGGATTGGCGAATGGGCTCCCCCTAGCCTACCATGGAACTGGTGGAAGCACTACAGTGCTATTATATACGGTATTCGAGTTTTCACATACGGAACGTGTTATGACCGCGCTTAATACAGATAGCTTGGAAAAAGTATACCCGGTAGGCGGAGAAAACGTGCATGCGCTGCGGGGCGTGAGCTTTGCCGTGCAGGCAGGCGAGATCTATGCGCTGCTGGGACCGAACGGTGCCGGCAAGACGACGCTGCTGTCGATATTGACTACGCTGCTGGTGCCCACGCGGGGCTCGGCCACTGTGGCAGGCTATGACGTGGTGACCCAGGCAGCCGAAGTGCGCCGCCGCATCGGCGTCACCTTCCAGGAGATCGTCGTCGACGGCGATTTGACCGGCCGCCAGACGCTGGACTTTCACGGCCGGCTGTACGGGCAGGACGGCGGCACGCGCCGCCAGCGCATAGAAGAGCTGGCTGCGCTCGTCGAACTGTCCGATGTGCTCGACCGCAAGGCCGAGACCTATTCCGGCGGCATGAAGCGGCGGCTGGAACTGGCGCGTGGGCTGATGACCGCGCCGCAGGTCCTGTTTCTCGACGAGCCGACCCAGGGCTTAGACCCGCAGAATCGCGCCGGCATCTGGCGCTATATTCGCCGCCTGCGTGACGAGCGCGGCATGACGCTGCTGCTGACCACGCATTACATGGAAGAGGCCGAGCAGCTGGCCGACCGCGTGGGCATTATCGACCACGGTCTGCTGGTCGCCGAAGGTGCACCGCACGAACTGGTGCAGCGCATGGGCGCCGACGTGATCACACTGGAGGGCCAGGGTGACAGTCGACGACCTCCAGGCGCGCCTGGAGGCTGAGCCGTACGTCTCGCAGGTCACGCTGCACGAGGCGGACGGGGCCTACCGCCTGCAGATCGGCGTGGACAACGGCGAACAGCGCCTGGCGCAAGTAGTTGGCCTGGCCGCCGGCAGCGGCGTCCATGTGCAGCGTGTCAGCACCAACAAGCCCAGCCTGGGCGACGTCTTCCTGGCGATGACTGGGTACGCGCTGCGGGATCCTGAAGCTTGATTCCCATGATTGTAGAAGAATACCAGGATGCGCGGGCATATTTGTGCCCGCGCATCCTGGTATTCCTCAAAATCTTACGAATCGTGGTTCAGACACCCAGCTTGTTACGCGGCCAGAATCTCCCCCGTCCCCTGGCGCGTGCTCACCACGTGGCCGGGCAGCGGCAGGATGCGCTCGTGGATCGTGTCGAGGATCCACTCCTTGGTGGGGAAGAACATGTCCTCCAACTCGGCCGGCGGGCGTGATCCAGTTGCGCGCGCCGACGACGACGGGCGGGCCGTCGAGGTAGTCGAAGGCCAGCTGGGTCAGGTTGGAGGCCATGGTGTGCAGAAACGAGCCGCGCTCGCAGGCGTCGGAGGCCAGGACGACCTTGCCGGTCTTCTTGACCGACTCCACCAGCGGCCCGTAGTTGAGCGGGTTGATGAAGCGCGCGTCGATCACCTCGGCCGACAGGCCATACTTGTCCTGCAGCACCTTGGCCGCCTCCAGGGCGCGGTAGAGCGTGGCGCCGACGGTGATGATCGTGAGGTCGCTGCCCTTGCGCCGCACGGCCGGCTCGCCCAGCGGCACTTCATAGTAGTCCTTGGGCACGCCGCCCTCGCACCAGGGTCTCCGGTCTCGGGATAGAGCCGCTGGCTCTCGAAGAAGACCACCGGGTCGCTGCCGCGCAGCGCCAGGTTCAGCATGCCCTTGGCGTCGTAGGGCGTGGCCGGGAAGAAGACCTTGAGCCCCGGAACGTGCGCCACCATGGCGCTCCAGTCCTGCGAGTGCTGGGCGCCGTACTTGGCGCCCACCGAGACGCGCAGCACCAGCGGCATCTCCAGCAGCCCGCCCGACATGGTCTGCCACTTGGCCATCTGGTTGAAGATTTCGTCGCCGGCGCGGCCCATGAAGTCGCAGTACATCAGCTCGGCGACGACGCGGCCGCCGCTCATGGCGTAGCCGGTGGCCGGCGCCGACGATGGCGCCTTCGGAGATCGAGCGAGTTGAACAGCCGGTGGTAGGGCAGCGCCTCGGTCAGCCCGCGATAGACGCCGAAGGCGCCGCCCCAGTCGCGGTTCTCCTCGCCAAAGGCCACCATCGTCGGGTCCAGGTAGAAGCGGTGGATCATCGCCTCGAAGAGCGCCTCGGCATAGGTGAGCGTCTTGAGCTTGGGCAGCGGCTTGCCCTGCTCGTCCAGGCCAAAGCGGAACTTCGCCTGCGTCTGCGCCAGCGCGTCTCTTCCTTGGGCAGCAGCACCTCGGGCGTGCCGCTCGGCATAGCGCTCGCGCTGCTTGTTGGTGAACATCACCTCGCCGATGTCCTCGCCGTCGAGCGCCAGGCGCGGCGAGAGTTCGGCGATGATCGCGGCGGTCAGCACGGCTTGAGCCGCTCGATCGTGCCCTGCACCATGGTCGTCCAGCTCGCTCTCGCTGGCATGGCCGTTCTCGAGCAGGTACTCGCGGTAGCCGATGAGCGAGTCGTGCGTGCGCCAGAGGTCGACCTCTTCCTTGGTGCGGTAGGACGAGGCGTCCGACGGCGAATGGCCGGAGAAGCGATAGGTGATCGTGTCGAGCAGCACCGGCCCGCGCCCCTCGGCCAGGATCTGGCGCTTGCGCTCGATGGCGTCGGCCACGGCCAGCGGGTTGTAGCCGTCGACGCGCTCGGCGTGCATGGCTTCCGGGTTGACGCCCAGGCCCGACGCGCGCCAGGATGCCAAAGCCCATGGTCTCGCCGACCGGCTGGCCGCCCATGCCGTAGAAGTTGTTCATGAAGTTGAAGAGCATCGGCGGCGCGCCGCCCACATCCTCGGGCCACAGCGTGCGGTACTGGTCCATGGCCGCGAACATCATGCCTTCCCAGACCGGGCCGCAGCCCATCGAGGCGTCGCCGATGTTGGCGATGACGATGCCGGGCTGGCGGTTGACGCGCTTGAAGAGCGCCGCACCCGGTGGCAATGTCGCCCGAGCCGCCGACGATGGCGTTGTTGGGCATGACGCCGAAGGGCGGGAAGAAGGCGTGCATCGAGCCGCCCATGCCCCGGTTGAAGCCCGTGAAGCGCCGAAGATCTCGGCCAGCGTGCCGTAGAGCAGATAGTTGATCGCCAGCTCCTTGACATCGCCTGCTCTTGGCAAAGCGTTTCGACCGACGCGCAGGGTGTCGCCCGCCCAGGTAGGTCTCCATGATCCGCCAGCAGATCGGCGTCGCTCAGCTTGCTCGATGGCCGACAGGCTCTTGGCCAGGATCTCGCCGTGGCTGCGGTGCGAGCCAAAGATGAAGTCGTCGGCGTCAGGTTGATAGGCCATGCCGACCGCCGCCGCCTCCTGGCCGATCGACAGGTGGGCCGGGCCCTTGTGCTGGTATTCGATGCCCTCGTAGACGCCCTCTTTCTTGATGCGGTCGAGCATGGTCTCGAACTCGCGGATGATAGACCATGTCGCGGTAGATGCGCACCAGGTTCGGCGCGGCCGTACTTCTTTGCTTCCTGGCCGGATCGGCGCACATAGCTGTTGATGGGAATCTCCGGCACCGCCAGGCGGGAGGGTTTGCGTTGTTCGGTTGGGTCGATCAGAATGGCTTTGGTCATAGTCTATTTCTCGGTCTATTTCTCGCGAACTGTTTCTTCCTCTATACGTTACACGCTCTGCGTTTTTGCCATCCAGCGCTCCGGGGCTGCCAAGCATTTCAAAGCCGCCGTACCTGCGGTACAGCTCATGCGCGTCCGCGGTGGCCAGGATCAAGTCGCCCAATCCTGCGCCAGGTCCGGGTGGTTGACCACCGCCTCGATCAGCCGCTTGCCCAGCGCGTGGCCCCTTTCCGACTTCGTCCACAAACACGTCGCACAGCCAGGCAAAGGTAGCGTGGTCGGTCACCACGCGGGCAAATCCCACCTGCTGCTCGCCGTCATACACGCCAAAGCAGAGCGAATTGGCGATCGACTTCTCAACCGTTTCGGCCGGCTGCGCCCCTGCGCCCAATAAGACTGCTCGCTCAGCCAGTGCGTAGATATAGTCGATGTCCAGACGCTGCTTGTCGGTGCTGATCAAGTAGCCGTCTTCACCGCAGTCCGATTCCATCGCGATCAGCCTGCCAGCAGCAGATCGATCTGCGCGATCGCCTGGCCCAGGGCCTGCAGGAAGCGCGCGGCCGGTGCCCCATCCACCACCTGGTGGTTGATGGTCAGCGACAGCCCGATGTGCGGTACAAACCGCACCTCGCCGTCCACCTCCACCGGCTTGGGCTGGATGTTGCACACGCCCAGAATCGCGACCTGGGGCGGGTTGAGCACCGGCGTGAACGATCTCGACGCCAAAGGCGCCCAGGTTGGTCACGGTGAAGGTGCCGCCGTTCAGCTCGTCCGGCAGCACCTTGCCGTTCAAGCAGGCCGTGGCCAGGCGCTTGGCCTCGGTCGACAACTGGCGCAGGCTCAGCGTGTCGGCGCTGCGTACGACCGGCACCATCAACCCTCGCGGGGTATCGACGGCCACACCCAGCTGAACGTGCTTGTGCTGGTGAATGGCGTCGCCGGTGAACAGGGCGTTGAGCCCGGGGAACTGGGGCAACGTGCGCGCCACAGCAAGCAGTACCAGGTCGTTGATCGTGATCCCGCGCAGCCCCATTGCTTCGGGGCTCTCCTTGAGCCGCTTGCGCAGCGCCTGCAGGGCACGGGCGTCGGCCGAAGCGTGCAGGGTCAGCTGTGCCGTCGTCTGCAGTGACTGCAGCATGCGCTCGGCGATCACCTTGCGCACGCCCTTGACGGGAATGATCTCCACGTCGTCTGCCGCCGCAGCGGAAACCGCGCGCCGGTTTGACGGTTGGCGCAGCGGCAGGTGTCTGCGCCTGGCTGCTTCGCTCTTTACCAGGTCTGCGGGTCACGCGCCCGCCTGGGCCGCTGCCTTGGGCGGGAACGGCAGAAGCCGCCCTCGGCCACCATGGCCTTGGCGACGGGCGTCAGTTTGGGCTGTGCGGCAATGCGCCGCCTGCACATCGCGTTCGATCACGCGGCCGCCTGGTCCACTGCCGGCCAGCCCCGCCGGGTCGATGCCCTTCCGCTCGGCAAGGTGGCGCGCACGCGGGGAGATACCCACTGGCTCCTCGCCGCTCACCGGAGCAGCGGCGGCGGGCAGCGGAGCTACCGTCGGAGGAGGTACGGATACCGGTGCCTGTGGCTGGGCCGGCACCGGTGCCGCCAGCGCTGCTCCGGCCGTAGCACCTGCCGGGGCGAGCCTGGCCGCATCTTCGCCGGCCGCGCCGACGACTGCGATCGTCGTCATCACCGGCACGTCGTCGCCTGCTTTGAAATAAGTCGCCAGCAGTGTGCCCGCTACGGGACTGGGCACATCCATGGTTGCCTTGTCGGTCTCCACCTCGCACAGCACGTCGTCTACCGCGACGGTATCGCCGATGTGCTTCTTCCAGCTGACGATGATACAGCTCTCTACCGAATTGCCCGCCTTGGGCATCACTACTGCTGTCGCCATACACAATGCCTCGTCGCTGATCCTGGCTTTTTACGATTTCTAACTACTTGTTTCTGCGCCCATCGGGCTGTACCTGCTGTCCAACACTGCCGACGGCTGCCGCTGGTGCCTCGGGCGCCGGCGCGCGCCGGCCAGTCTTGCTTGGTTTGCTCATCTCCTGCTCAGGGTCTTCGCCCGACAGGTCGATGTCGCCAATTGAATCCAGCACATAGGTCGGCTGGTAGGGATACTTGGCAATTTGATCGCGCTGCGTGACGCCCGTGAGCACAAGCACCGTATCCAGGCCGCTGCTGACAGCGCCGACGATGTCGGTATCCATGCGGTCGCCGATCATCACCGTCTCTTCCGAGTGAGCATGCAGGTAGTTGAGTGCGCTGCGCATCATCAGGGGATTGGGTTTGCCCACGAAGAAGGGCGCTACTCCGGTGGCCTTTTCGATCAGCGCTGCCATGGCGCCACATGCCGGCTCGATACCGCCTTCGCCTGGTCCCGGCGGGGTCGGGGTTGGTGGCGACAAAGCGGGCGCCCGCCGCGATCAGGCGAATCGCGCGTGTGATCTGGCGCAGGTTGTAACCGTGCGTCTCGCCCAGCACCACGTAATCCGGCTGGATGTCGGTGATGATATAGCCGGCGTCGTGGATTGCTTCCGTCAAGCCGCTTTCGCCGATCACGAAGGCTTTGCCGTCGGGCTGTTGGCTCTTTAGAAACCGCGCCGTAGCAATGGCCGACGTAAAAATGCTGTCCTCCGGCACTTCCAGGCCCATCGTCTGCAGGCGGTGAGCCAGGTCGCCGGGAGTGTAGAGAGGATTATTGGTCAGGACGAGATATGCCAGCCCACGGGCATTCAACGCATCGATGAAGCGCTGCGCGCCGTCCACGACGGTGCGCCCGCGCACCAACACGCCATCCATGTCCATCAAGTAGTTTTTGTATAGTTTCATGCAACCCTCCGAGGGAGTTAGCTAAGTTCATTCTTGGGAGTTCGCCCGGCAGGCGTTCCATTGCGGTCTGCGACGTTGCCGTACTACAACGTCCGTTTCTAATATCGCGGTCCACTGTTAACGTTGACTACACGGTCTCCACGATGATCCCGGCCGATTGAATCTGCTGCACCAGTTCTTCCGGTGCGCCGGCGTCTGTAATGACGCGGTCGATTTGTGACAGGTCCGCAAAGGAAGCTACGCCGACGCGACCCCACTTGGTGGCGTCCAAGACGGCAACCACCTGCCGGCAGCGTGCGACGAGCGGGCGTTTTACAGCGGCTTCGTCTGGGCTGACATCGGTGAGGCCTGCATCCACGCTGATGCCATGGGCACCAAAGAAGCCTTTCTCCAGGTTGAGCCGCTGCAGCTCGTCAAGCCCATAGGCGCCGGTAAAGGAGGCTGTGGCACGCTGCAGAACTCCGCCGACCATGATCATGTCGATGTGCTGGGCGTCGAAGAGCTCGTGCGCGACCTCCAGGCTGTTGGTCACGACCGTAAGATGCCGGTGCTGCTTCAACTGGTGGGCAATTGCCAGTGAGGTACTGCTGCTGTCGAGAAAGATGGCATCGCCATCGCACACCATATTGGCGCCGGCGGCGCCGATGCGGCTTTTTTCCTTCACCTGGCGCTGCCGGCGCAGGACCAGTGCCAGTTCGTTGGTGCCGCCCGCCATCATGGCGCCGCCGTGCGTGCGCACGACCAGCTTGCGTTCGGCGAGCGCCTGCAGGTCTGCGCGGACGGTCACTTCCGAAACCCCAAAAGAGGCGCTAAGTTCTGCCACCGACACGCGCCCCGCCGCCGTGAGCCGGTCCAAAATCGCCTGACGGCGCTCCTCGCGAAAGAGATCGCTGCCGCCTTCTATTTGTTTGTGATTGCTTTCGAATGCTTTCATTTGCGTACAGTATAGCGCGGCTGTGGGGCAGCAGTCAAGAGTGAGTTTGAAAGCACAGCGCTGATTCTTGGCATCACGTCGTTGGCCGGCAACCCATGCTGGTTCCTCATGGTAGGGGCGGCTGTCTTCGACCATGGTGATCTTTTTTCTCGTCGGCGTCCAAAAATAGTTCTT
>CAWBRX010000011.1:0-82105 GCA_963791135.1 uncultured Chloroflexia bacterium | reverse complement strand
GCTCCACGCTGAACAGGATGCGGCCGTGCGCCGCGCCCGCCACCACGACCTGGCTCTGCAGCGTCTGCACTGTTACGTCTTCGCTCATAGCTCGCTCCAAAGTGTTTTCGTCCCGGACGATGCGGCCGGCCGGCGACGGCAGATTCTACGCAGTCAGACAAGCTGCCAAAGGCGATCCATGTGCCGAGCAGGCCCGGCGCATAATAGGCGTACTTCGCCGAGTTGGTCATCAGCCGCTTGGTCTGCGCCGGCAGCATCGGCGTGGCGAGGATGCATGTATCCACCGTCACCTTGCCGCCAAACTCTTCCAGCACTGTCAGGCAGCCCGCCTGCTTCGCTAATAGCGCAACGGCGCGGCTGGTGGTGACCAGGAACTGCACGTCGGCATGCCGCCGCCTCCCATCCTGCAGCTGCGCTGTTAGCAGCGAGGCAAGCTGGCGGAACTCGGCCAGCGAGAAGTGTGGGCTGCCCAAGACCACCATGTCGAGCTTGCCAGCTGCTTCATCTTCACTCGGGCCGGCTGTAGTTCGCAGGCAGCGCGCAGGCTAGCCATGCGAATGTCCACCGTCTGCTGTGGAGCCTTGTCTGAAAGGCTGCCTCTACCGTGGTCGCTTCGGGAGTGACCCCCACGACATGGAAAAGCGCCACCGCCCCAGAGCTGGCCGCAGCGGCGCCCAGCGCCTTAAGCTGGTCTTCACCAGGTTGTACTTGCAGCCCCTCGATGGCAGGAATGTGGTTCTGCGCCAGCTTGCCAAGCAGATGGCCGAGAACAGGGTACAGGGTATCGTCCTCCTGCATAGCGACCGGTATGTCTACGAGGCGCACAAGGAGTGTCGCAGCGCGGTTCTCAGCGAGGTGGAGACCTATGGCCGGCGCCCGGCCGGTGATGGCACAGCAGATGTCCAGCAGGTCGGGATAGCGCTCGGTACGGGCGCCCAAGACGGAATTGGCGAAGACGGATGGTAATGGACTCGCCCCAGGCGACCTGTTGGCCAAACGCCGGCTTCCACTGCGTCTGGTAGGGGGCGCACGTACCATGTCGGCTGCACGCCCATGCTGCGATAGGCGATCATCTGGCGCTGCGCCTGCTCAGCCCATTCGCCGGCACAGCCCACTCCTGCCAGTCGTGTCGTCGAGGCCGAGCTCACATTCAGCGTCGTGGGCACTGCTACCTTCACCCATCGCCAAGCGTTCGGCAAATTCTAGGCCGGCTGCGCCGATGTAGATCGTGCTGTCGATATGGGCGCCGCTGATATTCAACAGGTAGCGCCAGACCTGCGCCATGCGCACAAGGATTGACATAGCAAACCTGGCGGCGGGACCCTGTTCGCCCGCCAGCAGCGACTGATCGTAGCGGTAGAAATGGAGATGCTGGTAAGGATCTTGGTACATAAATTGACAACTCCTGCCCTTTTTGTTATAACAATGGCACGCTGTTTTGCAACATGTTTAGTCAAACGAGAGCTGCTTGTTTAATGACCGTGGATGACAGTGTGCTTGCTCGCCTAGTTTCCGTGTTAGTGAAGTGAATAGAAAGGACCATGAGTATGTCGCGAGATCTACACCGGCGGCGTGTGCCATGTTCTCCTCCTTGCCTTCTTGCTCGCCAGCTTGCCGCTGGCGGCGCTGGCACAGAGTGAAGAATCCCCTACTCTGCCTGATGGACACCAATTCTTGTATCTTCCGCAGCTCAGCCAACTCGGCACACCTGCTGCCACCGACACCGTGGATCCTGCTGCGACTGGCAATCAGTTTGTCAAGCAGGCGGCGGGGCAGCTGCGTCTCAACGGCAAGGTCTTCCGCTTTGCCGGTACCAACAATTACTACCTGATGTACAAGTCACAAGCCATGGTCGACGACGTACTCCAAGCGGCCGCCGGGAACAGTTTCCGCGTGATCCGCATGTGGGGCTCGCTGGAGATCGGCAACCAGGACGGCTCCAACTCGATCCAGGGCAAGTCGGATGGCGTCTATTTCCAGTACTGGGACGGCTCCGCACCGGCCTACAATGACGGCGACGATGGGCTCAAGCGGCTTGACTACGCGCTGTACAAAGCCAACCAACTTGGCCTCCGCGTGATCATTCCCTTTGTCAATAACTGGAACGCCTTTGGCGGCATCGACCAGTACGTGCGCTGGCGGACGCTGCAGGACTCGGCTTTCGCACCATACCATGACCGATTTTACACCGATCCGGTGATCCGGCAGTGGTTCAAGCAGTGGATCGCACACCTGCTCAACCGCACCAACAGCTACACGGGCGTCCAGTACAAAAATGATCCGACGATCATGGCGTGGGAGTTGGCGAAATCGGCCGCGCTGCCTGAGTGCCGGCGTCTACGGCCGTTCGCCGGACTGCACGACACAGACACTCACGACCTGGGCCGACGAGATGTCAAGCTATATTAAGGGCATCGACGACAAGCATCTGGTTTCAGGCCGGCGATGAAGGCTTCTACTGCACCCCCGGTCGCGACAGACTGGACCGAGAACTGCGGCGAGGGTGTCGATACGATCGCACTGGCCTCACTGCCGAACATTGATATTCTGTCGCTGCACCTCTATCCGGACGGCTGGAGCAAGGACGCGGCCTGGGGCACGCAGTGGATCATCCGCCACATCGCGGACGGCAAGCGCATCAACCGGCCGGTCATACTGGGTGAGTTTGGCATTCTCGATAAGGCGACGCGCAACACCGTCTACAAGGAATGGACGGACGCCGTGCTCAACAACGGCGGCGCCGGGGCGCTCTACTGGATTCTCTCTGGCAAGCAAGACGACGGCACGCTCTATGCGGACTACGATGGCTTCACCGTCTATGCGGGTACACCGGTATTCACGCAACCCTGGGCAACTTTGCCAAGAGCATGATTGCGGGTGCCGCGCTGGTATTTGCGCCGGTGGCTGATGACGACAGCGTCCTGCACGCCGAGTACGAAATGCCGGCCAGCCTGCCGGTGACCGCTAACGACATTGCCTACGGCGGCGCCAGCATCATGGCGGGGACTATCGACCTGGATCCCGCAGCGGCCGGCCGGCAGACGAGTGCGGCCGTGGCGGGCGGCACCTTTACTGCGCAGCCTGATGGCAGCGTGCTGTTCACACCGGCGGCGGGCTTCTCGGGCAAGGCGGCAGGATCGTACACAGTAGAGGACAGCGCAGGGCGCACATCCAACGTGGCCAGGCTGTTGGTGACGGTCAAACCCAGCCCGACCGCGCCGATCATGCTCTTCTCGTTTGAAAGCGGTACGGAAGGCTGGGCTCAGGGCAACTGGCAGACCAACGCCGGCGTGGTAGCCCAAAGCAGCAACTTCGCAACGGACGGCAGCCAAAGTCTGCAAGTGACTACGGCCGACGGCGGTTGGTTTGTCGCCTATCTCAACAGCATCGACTTGAGCAGCAAGTCAAAGATCAAGCTTGACCTTAAGACTACCAACGCCGGTACCTCGACGGCGATGGCGATCCAGACAGGCGACGGCTGGACCTGGTGCCAGTCCTCGTGGGGCTGGGTCAACGGCGGCACGACGACGACGGTAGAGTTCGACCTCAACAATCTTAGCTGCACGCCGGAGTTGAACAAGGTGCAGGCGATCAACGTCTGGTTCAGCAGCAACGGCGTGTTCTACATGGACAACGTCCGGGCAGAGTAAATGGCAGGGCAGAGTGCCTGGCTCGCACCACATGACCTGGTCTACCCACGACCAATTGGTGCGAGCCAGGCACCGAAGCAGCGTGTTCGCGCGTGCGACCTGAACGAGCAGGGTAGATTCTGGCATTTCCCCTTGTCCGCACTACAATAGGGGCGATTGTGGCAAGCCAACCGCCAGGCTTTGCGCGTTCTGAACTCATCATGAAAGGTTCCGCGACATGAATGGTCTGCCTTCGAGTTTGCGCCTCCCTGCCCGCCCCCTTCACTTGCTAAACCTGCTGCTGGCGGCAGCCCTGCTGCTGCCGGCATTCGCAGTCGCCCCGCCCAGGCGCAGGGCGGATTCAACCTTCCCTATGGCTTTATCCAGGAAGCCGTGGTCCTAGGGCTGGATCGGCCCACCAGCTTTGCCCTGCTCCCTGATGGCCGTATCCTGATTGCCGAGAAGAGCGGCGTGGTGCGGGTAGCCCAAGACGGCCAACTCTTGCCCGACCCCTTTATCGACATCTCGACCGAAGTCAACGACTCGTCCGACCGCGGCCTGCTTGGCATTGCCGTACATCCCGACTGGCCGAACACTCCTTATGTCTACTTAGCCTATACCTACGACCCGCCCGAGATCAAGGACCGCAACCCGGCAGGCGCACGCGTGCTGACCGCGTGCTGCGACTGTCGGCCGACCCCAACAACCTAAACAAGGCCCTGCCCGGTAGCGGCGTAGTGATCGTCGGCACAAACAGCACGGCCGAGCATGTGGGTAACCCGGACCAAGGGGACACCGAGCCTTTTAGCTGCTTTGATGAGGCCGGCGGTTTTGTGCGCGACTGTATTGCCGCCGAAGGGCACGGCCCACAGCATGGACTTCGTGCGCTTTGGCCCGGACGGCGCGCTCTATGTCTCGGACGGCGACGGCATCGTCAACTCGAAGGGCAACAGCCGTGCCCTTAACCCCGACAGTCTCAACGGCAAGATCCTGCGCATCAACCCGATCACCGGCGAAGGTTATCCCGACAACCCCTTCTTTGACGGCGACCCCAACAGCAACCGCTCCAAGGTCTTCGCCATGGGGATGCGCAACCCGTTCCGCTTCACCGTCGACCCACGCGACGGGCAGGTGATCGTCGGCGACGTGGGCAACAACAACTGGGAAGAGATCAACCGCGGCGGTCCCGGTTCCAACTTCGGCTGGCCCTGCTATGAAGGTCCCTACGAAGCGGCGACATACGCCAACTGCGACGCCTACAAGAGCGGTGCATCGCCTATCACCATGCCGATCTACAGCTACCCGCACAGCGTCAGCAATCCGATCCGCGGCTCGGCGATCGGCGGCGACCTTTATCTGGGGTCTGCCTTCCCTGCGCTCTACCGCGGCGCCTACTTCTTCCATGACTTCAACGGCGGCGTGGTCGACTTCCTGACGTTCAACGCCGACGGCAGCGCCAACGACAACGAGTTCGCCACGAACGTTCCCGGCGTCGTCCAGATGACGGTGGGCGACGACGGCGCGCTGTATGTGATCTCCGTGATCCTGGGCGGCATCTGGCGCATCCGCTATGCCCCCGGCGGCAATAAGCCACCGACGGCCGACGCGACGGCCGACCCCATGGGCGGCCCGGCGCCGCTCGACGTCACCTTCTCCAGCAAGCGCAGCACAGACCCTGAGAAGAGCATCGTCGGCTACCAGTGGGACTTTGGCGATGGCGACACCAGCAGCAAGGCGAACCCGACCTATACGTATGAGGACAACGGCGTTTATACGGCCGTGCTCACGGTAACCGACTCGGCCGGCGCAACGTCGAGCGACTCGCTGCAGATCGCCGTGGGCAGTTCGCCGCCGGTGGCCGAAATCCTGGAGCCCGGCGAGGGGGCCAAATTCCGTGTCGGTCAAACGGTTAACTTTGAAGGCAAGGCCACTGATGCCGAGGACGGCGACCTATCCGGCGCCAAGCCTGCAGTGGGCGTGACGCTCCACCACCTGCAACATCTCCACTACGACTTCTTCAACGGCGAGGGCGAGTCGGGCAGTTTCCGTTTCGACGACCACGGCGACGACACCTATCTCGAACTGTGCCTGACCGCCACCGACTCGGCAGGGCTGCAAGACACCGACTGCTCCAACATCAAGGCCGACGAGGTCACCTACACCTTCAACACTGTGCCGGCGGGTCTGCCCATCACCTATGCCGGCAGCCGCTACGAGACGCCGTTCAAGGTCAAGACCTACATTGACGCCAAGCGCATCATCGAGGCCCCCGCCGAGACGAAGGACGGTCTGCGCTTTGACAGCTGGTCTGACGGCGGCGAGGCGGTACACGAGATCGTGATCGGCGAGAGCCCCCAGACCTTGACCGCCACCTATGTCGATGCCAGCGGCACGGCTGCAGGCGACCAGGCCGCCAGCGACAAGGCTGCGGCGGATGCAGCGATCGTCACGCCGGAGGACACGGGGCAGACGACCGGAGCAGCACCTGTGGACGACGGCCACGACCATGGCGCGACAGGTGAGGCTGCAACACCCGAGCCAACGCCTGAAGTGAGTACGTCTGCCGGCGACACCGCAGCGCCAGCTCGAGGGTTCCGCCGGCGGCCGGGCGCTCGTCGCCGAACGGTGGAGCGGCGTGGGCGGCACGACGGTGGAAGAGCTGACCAAGAGCAACGCCTATCGCAAGCAGGCGCCGTCGCAGCAGGTGACGCTGGACGGCCTGCAGCTCCCGCGCACGGGCGACAAGGACTACGGCGTGCGCATCCGCGGCTACCTCGTCCCGCCGGTGGACGGCGACTACCGTTTCTGGATTGCGGCCGACGACCGCGGTGCATTCTTCCTCAGCACGGACGACTCGCCCGACAACAAGATCGTGGTGGCCTACACGCCGCAGAGCACCAACGCCGGCGAATACGAGAAGAACCCGGAGCAGATCACCGGCCCCATCGCGCTCAAGGAGGGTCAGCGTTACTACTTCGAGGTGCTCTACAAGCAGGGCGACGGCAAGGACAACCTGTCGGTGGCCTGGCAGATCCCCGGCGAAGAGCGCAAAGTGATCGGCGCGGAGTACTTGGAAGGATACCAGCAGTAACCCGTCCCCGGGACATTCATGGCCCCCGGGATATAAAGACCCTCTGTTACTTTTCGAAAGGCAGCCAATATGCGTTACAGTCTTTGTTCCTATTCGCTCCATCGCACCGTAGAAGCGGGCAAGATGGATGTATTCGGCTATAACCGCTTCTGCAAGGAGGTGGGGTATACACAACTGGACCCCTGGAACTACCACATTGCGCGGGCGTACGACGATAACGGCTACCTGGCCGAGCTGAAGGCTTCGGGTGCGGACGTGGGGCTGCCGTACGGCTGCATTGCCGTGGACGGCGCCCACATCTATGAGCCAAGCGCCGAGGCACGCGCCGAGAACCAGCAGCGGCGCTACCGGTGGCTGGAGATCGCCGTTGAGTTGGGGGCGGAACAGCTGCGCATCGACGCCGGCGGCCGCGATCAGACGCTCGACGAGATTCTGCCCATCGTGATCGAGGGTTATAAAGATATCGTCGCCCGTGCCAAGGCGCACGGAGTGGAGATCATCATCGAGAACCACTGGGGGCCGACCAACCACCCGGACGCCATGCGGCGGCTGCTGGATGCCGTACCAGGGCTGGGGCTGCTCTTTGATTCGTACAACTGGCCGGCAGGCACACACGCCCGTGCCTGGCGCGAGTACGTGGGCGCTGCCCGGCTGACCCACTTCAAGACCTTTTCGTTTGACGCCGAGGGTAACGAACCAAACTGGGATATCCCCGGCTTGATCCATATGCTGCAGGCGGCGGGCTACCAGGGGGCGTGGGGCATTGAGAGCACGCCGGACGACGGCGACGAGATCGGTGCAGCCAAGAAATCGCTGGCGCTGCTCAAGCGTACGCTTGAGGGCGTCGCTGCCCATTAGGAACAGTAGGGGCACGAGGTCCCAAGGGACCTCATGCCCCTACGTTGAGACGCCGATCTGCCGATGCAACTTTCCCAGGGGCCGCTGCCTTCCGATATGGTGGACGACGGTGGTAAGCAGGCGCCGCGTGCATCCGCACGCTGGCGACACTTCACGCTCGAATATGTGGCGCCCCTGGCGGCGGCTATTGCGCTCACGCTCGTGCTGACCTGGCCGCTGCCTACCTATTTCACGCATGCCCTGATCGGAGAAGGCGATGCAACTTGGGGGCTGGGCACCCTTGCCTACTGGCGCGAGGCATTTCTTGGACATGAGCCCCTGTACTACGCCTCGCGCCTTTACTACCCTGTAGGAATCTCGTTTGTCACCAACGCCGCCGGCCCGTTCAGCGCGCTGCTGGCGCTGCCATTCTGGGTGTTCGGACCGGCGGCGGCTTACAACGGGGCCGTGGTGCTCGGCTTTGCCCTCACAGGTTTCTGCACATATCTGCTGGCACGCGACGCCCGCAGCAGCCGGCCGGCAGCCTGGCTGGCGGGACTGATGGTAATGGTGATGCCGCTGCACGTGCTGGCGGTGGAGGGCCATCTCAACAAGATCTTTCTCGGCTTTATTGCGCTGGCGCTGCTCGTCACGTGCCGGGGGATGGACCCCAGCCGGTCGCGTCTCTGGGCACTCGCGGTGGGGCCTATGCTTGCGCTGGCGTTTCTCCAGGCGCCGGAGCAGTTCGTAATCGTGGGCGTAGGCTGCGGCTTCGTAGCAGTATATCTGGCTGTGTTTGGCAAGAACGCGTGCGAAGGGAAAAAGGGCACACCGTCCGGCGGCACTCGGAGCGCAGGCGTCCCGCCTGCCCCCCCGTCGCCAAACCCTTTGCCCCTACGGCTGGTGTTGATGGGCCTCAGCGTTGGCCTCTGTACGATTCCGCTGCTCTTGCTGCTGCGAACCGCGAGCGGCGCTATCGGCGCGGCACTGAACGTCGGTGAGCAGTCGGCCAACTATCAGCCGGACCTGCTGCAGTTCCTGGTGCCGACCGGGATGGGCCTGCTCCGATCGGAGAAGCTGCTCAACCAACTGCTGACACCAGATATACCGGCGCTGGTCGAGACGGCGGTCTACCTGTCATGGGGCGGTGTTATCTTGTGCATCGTGGCACTAGTCAAGAACCGCCGCCAGTCGCTCATGTGGGTGCTCCTGCTCCTGGTGGCGATGGTGCTGGCACTGGGACCGACACTGCGTGTGGCCGGCGATTCGTGGCTGACGCAGCGCAACTTGCCACTGCCGTACGCGGTGCTCAATGCGCTGCCCGGCCTATCCACCATGCGCACGCCGGGCCGCTTTATGCTGCTTGGCTACACGGCATTCGCTGTCGCTGCCGCCATCGGCATGGACGTGGTGATTCGCCACGCGCGGCCACTCGTGGCGTGGAGCATCTATGGGGTGATGGTCGTCTTCTTGGTGCTGGAGATATGGCCGGTGCCGTACACGTCACAGCCCCTGCTGCCCACACCTCCCTTCTACCAGAAGATTGCCGCCGACTCAGAACAATACGGTGTGCTGGATCTGCCGATCAGGCCGCTGCAGGAAATCGGCTTCGACTCCTGGCATCTCTACTTCTCGTCATTCTATCAGGTCGACCAGATCACGCACGGCAAGGGCATCGCCGGTGGCTATGTATCGCGCCACTACGCCACCCATCCGGTCTTTGGCCAGTTCATGTCCGAGAACTTCCGTACGATCTCACCTCTGCAGGAGGACCTCACCGTCGACGGCGAGCCGAGCAGCCGCTATGCCAACTTGCGCTACGATCTGGCCAAGAACAACTATCGTTATGTCGTGCTGCACAAGCCCAGCGCCGATCACCCCATCTACAAGCCGGGTGCGTGGGGCGAAGAGGCGGCAGAACGGTTGGTGCAGGACGTTTTTGGGGAGCAGCCTCCGCTCGTGGACGACGCCATGACGCGCGTATACGAAGTCGGGCCGGCGCCCGCTGTGAGCAGCCTCCAGCCAAGCATTGCCATGCTGGAACCGGCGGCGCTGCAGGACTGGCCCGGGGTACGCAAGGCCCAGTCGCCGACGGGGTTCCTGGTGCACTCGCCTGTGCCGATCGTCACGACGCTCTCCGTGACGGCTGCGAAGATCGACGACGACACGGAACGGGCATACGACTACGGCATTCTCACAGTGCAGTCCGGCGACGGGCGCGTACAGTCCGTCCAGCCGATCAGCAGCAAAGAAGCGGTGCGCATCCCCATAGCGTTATCGCCGGGCAGCCAGGTGATCACGACGACGGTCGTAGCCAGCGAGGGCGACATTGCGCCGGGGAAGCCGCTGACTATCACGATCGACCAGATCGACCTGGCCACGGCGCCGTATACGGAGTTGGCACTGCCGGTAGAGGAGGGTCTGCCAGGCGATGTGCAGGCGGCATACGGCGGCGGCTGGTATGGGCCCGAAGGAGGAGAAGACGGTGCGGCGCCCTGGCGTTGGGCTGCCTCGCCGGCTGCGGTGTGGATTTACAGCGCAATCCCGCAGACGGTCACGCTGCGGGCAACCCGATCGCGCTGCATGATGCAGCTTCGGCCTGACGGCAAGGGGCCGTCGGGCCGGTTCGTCGGTCAGCCTCAATGGGCAGAAAGGTGGGGGAATGGCCGGCAGTGGCAGGTCAGCCCTTGGCTATACCCCTCGCACTGGCGGCAGGCTGGAACGATGTGACGCTCGACCTGGCGGCGGGTAACTTTAGACCAATCGACGTACAGCCGGAGACCGGCGACGGGCGCAGCCTTAGTTTTGCGCTGCAGGGGCTGACAGTAGGCTCTACAGTCAGTCCCTAAGACATGCGGCTGGAACCTGCCCCCCTGATGTACAATCAAGCGAACATGCAACCACGCACCTGGGCGAACGCCAACCGTGTGCGCTACCTGGCAGCCGAATACCTTGTGCCGCTGCTGGCAGCACTGGCCGCAACGCTGGTACTGATGTGGCCGCTGCCAACCTATTTTACGGGCGCGCTGATCGGCGAAGGCGATGCCACTTGGGGCCTGGGCACGCTCTGGTATTGGCAGCAGTTCCTGCTGGGTCATGAGCCATTCTACTATGCGAGCCGCCTCTACTATCCGCACGGCGTGACAATGGTCACCAATGCGCTCGGCCCCTTCAGTGCGCTCTTTGCGCTGCCCTTCTGGGGACTGGGGCCGGCCGCCGCCTACAATGCCACGATCGTGCTGGGGTTTGCCCTGACCGGCTTTTGCATGTACCTGCTTGTGCGCGCGATCGGATGCAGCCGGCCGGCGGCGTGGGTGGGCGGGCTGCTGTACATGCTGGCACCGCTGCATCTGCTGGCCGTGTACGGCCATGCCAACAAGGTATTCCTAGGCTTCATCCCGCTGGCGCTCCTGGTGACATACCGTGCGTTGCCTTCTCCTTCGGAGCGCAGGCGTCGCCGACGCTTGCGTCGGATTCGCCTGCCCCCCCAGGCTACCTCAGGCCCCAATATCCCAATTTGGTGGGCGGCGGCCGTTGGGCCGGTGCTGGTGCTGGCATTCCTCCAGGCGCCGGAGCAGTTTGTGATTGCAGGGCTCGGCTGCGGACTCCTCGCCTTGTACTACCTGGCGTCAGCTGAGAATAGTGATCTGGGAAACACGGCCTCGCGCGTGCTGGTCATGGCACTGAGCGCCGGTGCCTGTGCCGCGGTGCTGTTTCTGCTGGTGGACAGGACGGCCCAGCAGACTGGTGTGATCGCCGACGTAGGCGCAGAGTCGACCCAGTTCCAGCCCGACCTGCTCCAGTTCTTCATCCCCAGCGGGTTCGGCGTATTCCCGCTGGGCCGCTATTTGAACGCCCTGCTCATGCCCACGGTCAACAGCGTGATCGAGACTGCGGTCTACCTGACCTGGACTGCCGTTGCGCTGGCCGTCTTGGCCTTTTGGAAGGCACGGCGGCAGGCTGCGGCCTGGCTCCTGATCCTCGGCGTTTCGATGCTGCTGGCGCTGGGTCCCACGCTGCGCGTGATGGGAGATTCATGGCTGACGCAGCTGCAGATCCCGCTGCCATACGGAGGGTTGAATACGCTGCCGGGATTCGACCTGATGCGCACTCCTGGCCGCTTTATGCTGCTGGGCGCGGCCGGGCTGGCGGCTGCCGCGGCCATCGGGCTGGACCAGGTGCGGCGGATGGTAAAGCCCCGCTACGCTGCTGCTTTGGCGGTCCTGGCCGCCGGGCTGCTGGTATTGGAAACCTGGGTCGACCGTTTTCCTAACCAACCTCTGCTGCCGGTGCCCCCGTTCTACCAGAAACTCGCCCAGGACAAAGAAATGTACGGCGTGTTGGACCTGCCGATTCGCCCCGAGCAGGACGTCAACTTCTCCAACTGGCACGTCTATTTCTCGTCGTTCTACCAGGTCGACCAGATCACGCACGGCAAGGGGATTGCCAGCGGCTACGTGTCACGCCAATACCCGATCCACCCGGTGTTTGGACAGTTCATCACCGAGAACTTCAACGAGATCTCGCCGCTGCAGCAGGATGTGACGGTCGACGGCCAACCCAGCAGCCGCTACGCCAACCTGCGCTACGACCTGGCAGAAAACGACTACCGTTACGTGGTGCTGCACAAGCCGAGCGCCGATAATCCTCTCTATAAGCCAGGCGCCTGGGGTGAAAAAGCCGCACGGCGGCTGATCGAAGACGTGTTCGGGGACGAACGCCCCTTTGTCGACGACGAACTCACGACGGTGTATGCCGTAGGGCCGCTGCCGGACGTAAGCGCCCTCCAGCCCAGCATCGCACTGCTCGAACCGGCCGCCAAGATGGAATACGGCGAGCAGCGTTGGACAAGGTCGCCGGCGCAGTTCTTGGTGCACTCGCCGCGGCCGCTCCTGACGCACCTGGAGGTGACGCTGGGGGGAATACAGGGCGAGAACCAGTACGCAGACCTCAGCGTCCGCTCGGGAGACGGTAATGTCGTCGCCACCCGCCCTATCGCACCGCTCCAACGCACACGTATCCCGCTCGCGCTGGCGCCCGGAAGCCAGGTCATTACGCTCACGCTCAGCCCCACCGGTAAAGCGGCCGGCGAGAAACTGGCGTTCGTGATCGGCCAGGTCGACATGGCCACGGCGCCGGACACAGAGTCAGCGATCACCATCTCAGCCGGCGTGCAGGAGGGTACCCACGCGGCGTATGGCGAGGGCTGGTATCCCCCTGAATCAAATGGCGAAGCAAACGGCGATGGGACCAACACACGGCGGACGGCAGCGTCACCGGCCACTATCTGGGTTTATACGCCGCAGACCCAGGCACTCACGCTGCGGGGAACGCCCATTGCGCTGCATGATCCTGCCAGCCCCGATGGCAAGAGCAGCAGCGGCAGCCTGTCCGTCCACTTAAACGGCGGTCGGTTGGGCGAGTGGCCCGTCGCGGTGGACACACCGCTGGTAGTTCCGGTAGAGCTTCAGCCTGGGTGGAGTCAGATCAGCCTTGAACTGATGGATGTCCAGCCCGCAACAGGCGATCGGCGCCCGCTGAGCTTTGCGCTCCAGAACCTGGAGATCGGACCGCAATAGGTTACAATAGATCCCTCTAATCTCTTTTTTCTTCAAAACCACCTTATCCGAAAGGATTGCGCATAATGTCCGCTTCAGATCGCGTCCGTGTCGGCGTCATCGGCGTCGGCCAGATCGGCAAGCACCATCTCGACAACTACAAGAAGGTTCCCAACGCCGAGGTCGTCGCCATCGCCGACGTCAACCAGGCCGAGGCCGAGCGCGTCGGTTCGGTCTATGGGATTCCCAATGTCTACACCGACTTCCGCAAGCTGCTGGCGCGCGACGACATCCAGGCCGTGGACGTCTGCGTCCACAACAACTATCACATGCCGATCAGCGTGGCGGCGATGGAGGCGGGCAAGGACGTCTTCTGCGAGAAGCCGATGGCAGGCGCCTACGTCGACGCGCTCAAGATGTGGAACACGGCGCAGCAATTGGGCCGCAAGTTCAGCATCCAGTTCATCACGATGTATCACAACGAGACAAAGGCGGCCAAGTACCTGATCGACGAAGGGCACCTGGGCAACATTTATCATGCGCGCTCGTACGGCCACCGCCGCCGCGGCCGGCCGTATGTGGATGGCTACGGCAGCCCGACCTTTGTGCAGAAACAGCACTCGGCCGGCGGTGCGCTCTACGATATGGGCGTCTATCACATCTCGACCCTGCTCTACCTGATCGGCAACCCCGAGGTGAAGCGCATCAGCGGGAAGACCTACCAGGAAACCGAGATCGACGAGAAGCGGCGCGCCGCCAGCGGCTACAATGTCGAGGAACTGGGCCTCGGCTTCATACGTTTTGCCGGTGGGCTCACGATGGACATCTTGGAAGCCTGGGCCGTACACATGGACAAGTTCGACGGCAGCATAATCCTGGGCAGCCAGGGCGGCCTCCGTATCGAGCCGTTTGGCTTCTTCCGCGGCATTGGCGACCTGGACCTGAACGCAACGGCCAGCATGGACGCCTTTGAGTGGCGGCTGCACACGGTGCGCGAGAACGGCGACGCCTACGACGGCCCGCAGCACCACTGGATCGCCGCGCTGCAGGGACGTGTGCCGCTGATGCCCACGGCCGCCTGTGCGCTAAACACGATGTTGATTTCCGAAGGCATCTACCTCTCGGACCGCCTGGGCCGCGAAGTGAGCGCCGAAGAGGTACTTGAGCATTCCGTTTCAACCGCAATTAACGTCTAGATCTTTGGATCGAACGTTCGGCGCATAGCGCCTCAATGGTGGAGCATGAAAAGGAGCGCAATATGAGGTCTCGTTTACAGGTTCGGGCCCGGTCACTTACCCTGTTCCTGGCACTGCTGCTGGTGTTGGCGGCTTGGTGCCAGAGGGCGCAGTGCTGGCCCAGGGCATCGAACGCATCAACTTCCCGCCCGGCGCCACGTCGGTCAACGTCGTCCGGTAACCTGGACAACGGTGCGGCCAAGCAGTACGTGCTGCGCGCCAGCGCCGGCCAGTCGATGACGATCAGCGCGGCGTGGGTAGCCTACCCCTACCAGGTGAGCGTCATATCCCCCAGCAGCCAGCTGCTGGGCGTAGCCGATGCCGGCGCCAGTTGGTCCGGCACGCTGCCGGCCACGGGTGACTACATGCTGATCGTGCAGCCGGGTGTCAGCGGCGCACGTGTCTACTACAACTTCGTGCTCTCCATCACCGGCTCGACGGCGCCCACTGCGACGCCGCGGCCGACAACGACGCCGCCCAATGTCCAGCGCATCAACTTTGCGCCGGGCGCGACCTCGGCCACGGTGTACGGCACGCTCTATCCAAACCAGCAGCAGCAGTACGTGCTGCGCGCGCTGGCCGGCCAGAGCATGACCGCAGTAACCAGCAGCACGGGGCCGTTCCGGCTGGTCATCTCCGGCGCAGACGGCACGAGCCTGGGCACCATAAACGCCAACCAGTCGCTGACGGTCTACCTGCCGACGCACACAGGACTACTTCCTGGTGTTAGTGCCGACCAGCGGAGCAGCCGTCAACTACACGCTGCAGGTGACGGTTGTCGGCAGCGCCCCGCCGCCCACGCCGACACCCGTAAAGCCGCCCCAGACCCAGCGCATCACCTTTGCGCCGGGTGCAGTCTCGGCCACCGTATCGGGCTATGCCGACGCCAGCCGCCCTGCGTCTTACGTGCTGCGCGCCATGGCCGGCCAGGACATGACGGTGCAGATCTATGGCAGCGGTCGCTACAACGCCACGCTGACGGGCGCCGACGGCACCTTCCTCGGGCTCGGCCAACAGCCAGGGCACGATCTACGCCCGCCTGCCGCGCACGCAAGACTACTACATCACCATCAGCGTGCCGAGTGGTTCGCCGGCGTTCAACTTCAGCATGGTCGTGACGGTAGTCGGGTCCGGGCCGACGCCCGCCGACGCCGGTGCCTTCGACGCAGCGGATCACCTTTGCGCCGGGTGCGGTCTCTGCCACGGTCAACGGCGTCACGCCGCAGAACTACGTGCTCAAGGCCATGCGCGGGCAGACGATGTACGTCGACCTGTACACCAACGGCGCGCCGGTCCAGGTGCGCATCGAAACCGCCGGCGGGCAGCTGTTGGGCACGGCCGACCAGAACTACGGCTGGTCCGGGACGCTGCCGGCCACGCAGGATTACTATTTCCGCGTGACGGCGCCGCCGGGCGGAGCGAACACGAGCTTCTCGCTGCGAGTGACGATCTACTAGTCCCATTGTGCAGGCTGTCTGGATAGGTGCGTGCACTTTTTCAGACAACAAATCTATATCCTTTCCTATAGTGATTTCTACCGGTTGCGTGGCAGCATTCTGATGAGGCCTGAACGATGGGCAACAGCGGGTAGAAAAGCATGTAAAACTCAGGAGAGGAGACTACGCAATGGGTTGGCTGATTAACTTGATCATTTGGTTGGTCGTCGGCGGCATTATCGGCTGGATTGCCAGCATGATCATGCGCACCGACGCCGAGCAAGGGTGGGTCATGAACGTCGTCGTTGGCATCGTAGGCGCGTTCCTCGGCGGTATCATCTTCTGGTTCCTGCCGGGAAGCAGCGACAACATCACCTAGCGGCACCTTCAGCATGTGGTCGCTGGTCGTGTCGTTGATCGGCGCCATCGTGCTGCTGGCGATTGTCAATCTTTTCCGGCGCGGCGCGGTACGTTGACACGCGTGACGCGACGCGGTAGCACGTCGGAACCGAACGCAGGATAAAGAGCGGTGGCAGGTATAACCTGTCACCGCTTCTTTGTGGATTTTGCGAGTTGACTCTATGATCTAGGGAAAGCAATTTTTCTCACCCCATTTACCTTTCCAAAGCTCATGGAGCAGATATGCAATACTTTATCGGCATCGATTCTTCGACGACTGCGACCAAGGCCCTGTTGATCGACGAGCAGGGCGATGTGGTGGCCGTAGCGGCCACCGAGTATGGCTACGAAACCCCGCGCCCGCTGTGGAGCGAGCAGGACCCCGACCTCTGGTGGAAAGGCGCCGCCAACAGCATCCGCCAGGTGCTGGCAGCGTCGGGCGTCAAGCCGGACGACGTGCACGGCATCGGCCTGACCGGACAGATGCACGGCCTGGTGCTGCTGGACGAAGACGGCGAGGTGCTGCGCCCGGCCATCCTGTGGAACGACCAGCGCACCGGCGCCGCAGTGCGACGAGATCCGCCGCCGGCTGGGCAAGCAGCGGCTGATCCAGATCACCGGCAACGACGCGCTGACCGGCTTTACCGCGCCCAAGATCCTCTGGGTGCAGCAGAACGAGCCCGAGGTGTGGGCGCGCGCCCGCCACATCCTGCTGCCCAAGGACTACGTGCGCTACAAGCTGACCGGCGACTATGCCATCGACAAGGCCGACGGCGCCGGCACGATCCTGTTCGACCTCAAGCAGCGCGACTGGTCGCCCGAGGTGCTGGCGGCGCTCGAAATTCCGCCGGCCTATCTGCCGCCGACGCACGAAGGCCCGGCGATCACCGGCTACGTCTCGCACGCAGCCGCCGCGGCGACCGGGCTGCGCGCCGGCATCCCGGTCATGGCCGGCGGCGGCGACCAGGCGGCCGGCGCCGTGGGCGTCGGCGCGGTGCAGCCGGGCATCGTGTCGCTGGCGCTGGGCACGTCGGGCGTGGTCTTTGCCACCACGGGCGGCCCCTTCGTCGAGCCGGAGGGGCGCCTGCACGCCTTCTGCCATGCCGTGCCGGGCCGCTGGCACTTTATGGGCGTGATGCTCTCCGCGGCCGGCAGCCTGCGCTGGTACCGCGACACCTTTGCGCCGGGCGTCGAGCTACGACGACCTGCTCGCCCCGGCCGCAGCCGTGCCGATCGGCTGCGAAGGGCTGCTCTTCCTGCCCTACCTGACCGGCGAGCGCACGCCGCACCCCGACCCGCTGGCGCGCGGCGCCTTTGTGGGGCTGACCGTGCGCCACAGCCTGCCGCACCTGACCCGCGCCGTGCTGGAAGGCGTCGCCTTTGGCCTGCGCGACAGCTTCGAGCTGATCAAGAGCGGGAGCGGCGCGGCGATCACCCAGGTGCGCGTCTCGGGCGGCGGCGCCAAGAGCCCGCTGTGGCGGCAGATCCTGGCCGACGTGATGGATGCCGAGCTGGTCACGGTCAACACCACCGAAGGCGCGGCCTACGGCGCGGCCCTGCTGGCAGGCGTCGGCGCCGGCGTCTGGCCCGACGTGGACGCGGCCTGCCGCCGCACGATTCACGTCACGGGCAGCACACAGCCCAATCCGGCCGCCGTCACCGAATACGAGCGCTGGTACCAGGTCTACCGCAACCTCTACCCGGCCCTCAAGCCCACCTTCGACGCCGTAGCCTGATCCTGCGCGTTTCCACGTCCTCGGGACCTTGAAGGTCCCGGGGACATTTTCCTCGCCGCCAGATCAGGATTTGACCAATTCGTACGTAACCATCACCGGCTCGAGTACCTCCGGGTAACCCTCGAGCCGGTAACCAACCAGGTAGCCGCGGTGGCTGTCGACGGCAAACGGCCACGGCGTTACCTGGATCTTGCCATCGTCCACTTGATAGTTGACCTCGACTTCGTCGTCCTGCGTCGTTGTGCGGATAGATACGCACGGATCCCTGCGCCGGCGACCTCAAAGCAGAAAGCAAAGGCGATATCGTCACACAGCCGTGTAATGCGGTCGATGCGGGCCAGCAGGGCGCGGTCAAGCCCGTGTTCGGCCGCCAGCGCTGCGATCTCCTCCATCATGGCCGCTGCCTCGGCCTGGCGCGCCGGCGACGTGCCGTAGGAGGCCAGGCGCTGCAGGTGCATCTTGGCGATGGCATCCGCCAGCGGGTCACGCCACGCCATGTCAAACCCCTTGCGCGTGTTGGCCAACCAGTCCGCTTCAGACGCCTCGCTAATCGGCAGGTTGTCCAGGTGGCCGTAGGCGCGGTCGTGCAGGGCAATGCCGGTCAGGAAGGATTCAAACGGAACCGGAGGCAGATCGAACGCTGCGTTGCCCCAGAGCAGGGCCAGGGTGCCCACCAGCTTCTCATGTTCAAACTGAGGAATGACGATCGGGCGCAGCTTGGACTTGAACATGGGGCCCACCTTTCTTAACTTGCCGGAAGTGCGTACTCGACGACCAACCAGGGATACCACGCCACGGGTTCCGCCCCCGTCGTGGGCAGGTTGGTATAGTCCGCTGCGCGGACGGCGTCGGCGTAGTCCTCGATCAGGCCGTACTCGTTGAAGCGAACCTGCAGTTCCTCCCGGTACGGCACCTCCAGGTAGTTGCAGAGAAACGAGTGGCAGGATCCCCCTTCTTCCACGCCGAGGATTTCATAGCCAAGCGGCTGGGCAGGGCCTGCCAGCTCTATTCGCCGGTTCAAAAGCTGGTAAAGCCCGCATGCGCCAAAACCAGGCGCAGGGGCGTGGTGCTGGAGAAACCCATCAAGGTAAATGGCGGGCAGTGCCACGGCCAGCAGTCTGACGTGCGGAACTGCCGCCAGGTATTGGCGATAGAACTCCTCGGCGCTTGCACGTTCGAGCCAGACGTTCGGCCAGCCGAAGTGTTCGGCCTCGAATGCAGCATCCACCTGCGCCTGCAGCGTCTGAAAACCGGCGGCGTCTAGACCCAGGCGCGTGCGCACGGCATCACGCTCATCGGGCGCAGCGCTCCCCCAGGTAAGTGCCCAAGTGTCCGGAAAGACGGTGCAAAGGCAGGAACTGATGGTCCACAGCATCGGGGGCAGGAAATGGCTCAGTTGTGCTGGCCGCGGCAGGCCCTGGACCAGGTAGTAGCCGCCAAGATAGTGGTCCATAGGTGCGTGAGTATAGCGGAAGCGTCGAGGGAATGAAACTGGCACTTCACGCGGCCCCACGCTGGGCTATTTCCAGGCCAACTCCTGTTCCAGCTTTGCCGGCAGCGTCCAATCCAGGCTGGGAGCCGGTTCGTCTACGCGACACAGAAGCCGGCGGCTCAGTTCCACCCGCTTGCGGCTGAATGGGGCGCCGGCGGCCGTGCAGCGTGCGATCTCAGCTGCGAGTTCGTCCACGAGAGCCGACCAGGGGCCGTACTCGAGGGGTGGGCACGGCTGCGAGCCGCTGCGCCCGACCAGCACCAGAGACGCAAGGGGCGCGGTGCGCTTTCCGTCGCAGCCGTCTTGACCGCTGCGGTCGCGATAGAGCTTGTAGTCGTCAGGCCAGAAGGCGTCCAGATAGGCCAGAACCTCGGCGATGTACTCGTCGCCGTCGAGACTGCAGTCGTATTGGAACTCCCAGCACAGGTTATAGGCGTCGACCAGGCCGTCGTGGTACTGAGGGTCAATCCCCACCGGACCACCGTGGTTCAGTAGGGATTGGTAGGGCTCCCTTCCGGGGACGGCGTCGTCGAGCAGAAGCGCGGCGCGGGCCTCTTCTTCCAGGCGGCCCTGTCCGCAGCCGAGCAACTCAGCCACCTGGACGATCTCGTACAGGTCGGTTGCCAGGTAGCGCCACTGCCAGAAGCTGAGCATCTTAGGCACTACACCACAGTAGCTTTGGTGCAGATAGGCGGTGCAGTAAGCGTGATATGCAGGGGGCGTCAGTTCGTTAAAGCGGCGGATGACCGGGCGCAGCAGTTCCGCGCCGCGCAATCCTTCGCCGGCGGCGAGCGCATGGCAGCGGGTGAGACCTTCGATCATCCCCGCGCGCCAGGCGGGCGACTGGATTTCTGTGATACAAGCGAGCATGGATGGTGCCCTTTTGGGAGCATGTCCCAGTGTATGTCACTGCCGGCATAGGGGGACGGACGGCGGGCCGAGTGCGGGTGTCGCAGCGACGAGGGACGGCGGATACTTACGACAGATGTAAGTATAACAAGAAGACAGGACACCCTGCAAATTGTGCCATCGGCAAGATGCACCCTTTACAAGCCTAGGAGAAAGAATAATCCGTGTTTGTTGCCGGTTGAAAAGGTCCACCAAAGTATGCTACAGTATGGGCTCCTGGCACACAGTCGCCAGCACAGTACAAAGCGGTACGACTCCGTTCAAAGCGAGGAACTAGAACATGAAAGTGCGTTGGTTGAGCATTGCGCTCATATTTGGCCTGCTGCTGGGAGCAGTGGCTGCGCCGGCTGCCGCCCAGAGCCAGACTTCAGGCTTAAGGGTGCCGGTGTCTGGTACTGTCGTCAATGCACAGGGGGGCGTTGACGCATTCAAGGGTACGCTCATAATCACGAGTTTTGGCAAGCAGGGTTCGAGCCTGGCGGTCAATGCCGAACTCGAAGTCGATGGGTTGGGCGGCACCGTGATCGGCAACATTCGCCGGTTTGCCGCCAGTGCCCCCGAGAACACTGTCAAGGCATCGTGCGAAAGACTCGACCTGGAGCTGTACAAAATCGAGGTGAACGCATCAGGGTTCAACTTCAAGCTGGACCCGGTAATCGTCGGTATCAGCATCAAAGACTATCCGAATACGAAGCTGGACAAGCTGCTGTGCAACCTCTCTAAGAAACTGGAGAAGGACAGCCCAATGGCCGCCGTCGCCAGCAATCTTAACCAGATTCTCCGCGAGATCGGCGGCTGAGCAGCTAGCTCCCTTCCGGGAAGCCCCCCTCTTCCGGGAAGAGGGGGGGCTTCCCGGAAGAGGATCAGGAAGGGGATCCGCTTACTGGCCTTCGGACGCCAGCTGTGCCCGGAGAACGTCCCAGTTGTCCGGATCCTCGCCGCCTAACCGCCAGATCGCAGCACCTGCCAGCCGCGGATGCCGCGCCAATAGAAACGCCAGCCGCTCGTCCAACGCCTGCGCGTCGGTAAAGTAGACCGTGTGCCGGCCATCGTCATAGGTAAACCAAGCCTCGCCTGGTTCATTGCGCATGACTTCAGCATCATTCTGCGTGATGCGTTTGACAACCTGCTGCCACTCGAGCCCCTCTGCGGCGTTCCCGAGCCAGTCGTAACCGTAGAAATGGACGCCCACCCAGGTCAGTTCCGGCGGGACAACCGTGGCGGCATAGTCGAGAACCTTGTCAACCCAGGCAAGCGGCGCAATGGGACCGGCCTCCCCTCCCGCATAGTGGTAGTCGTAGGTCATGATCTTGAACTCGTCGACCACGGCGCCCAGGCGCGGCCGATCCTGGGCCGCGGGGCCGCCCCAAGTCCCAGCATCGTCGGTCTTGGCATGGACGGCAATGGAAAGGATGCGGCCGTTGTCGTGGAGGGCGTTAGCCAGCTCTTCGATAAAGCGCGAAAAGACCTCTCGGTCTTCAGCAGCCAGGCTCTCATAGTCGATGTCAATGCCGTCGTAGCCATTCTCCTCGACCAGCGCCGCCAATTCCTGCACATGGCGGGTGCGGGCAGCAGGATCGCCGATGGCTTCCAACACGACATCGCGGTTGAAACCGCTGTTGGCAATCGAGGGGACGACGCGCAAGCCTGCTTTCCGCGCCGCGGCCAGCGCCTGGCTGCTCAGGACGGACCCTTCGATCTTGCCGCCGTCGTGTAGGGTATACCAGACGAAGTTGACTTCGTCAATCACGCCGGCATTCTTAGTCAGGGTCTGCTGTTCGAGAAAGCCGGCGTATGGCGCCCAGATAGAGACCTGGTAAGCAGGCCGGTATATCGGCCTGCAAATCAGGCGCAACTTCAGATCGACTCGTTCTGGACGGCAACGGCATCGTGCACACAACCTTAGGCGCGATGTTGAGCACATACGCGGGCGGCTGCGCCTGTGCGCCGGTAACTTGTGCAGCCATGCAGAGCAGCACCCAAAAGAACGAAATCAGGTGGCACCTTCCCGAATCAAGTAAATCCCCAAAATCCTACGAATCAAGGTTCAGACGATCCGCTGCCGAAGCTATCAAGGTTTGACGTACCTTCGGGTCGTGCAGACCGGCGGCGCGCATGCCCAGCAGCACGGCACCGACGACAGGCGGCGCCATGAGCTCGACGAAACGGGCATGGGGCGCCTCGGCGTGGACGGTGGCGTAAAGGGCGTCGCACAGAAGCGGCCCGCCGCGGTAGGTGCTGCCAACCTGGACGACGTCGAACGTCTCCCGCTGGAGGTCAAGCTGGCGCACGACGCCAAGGACCAGGCTGCCTAGTTCCTCGCCCGCCCAGCGGATAACGGACTGGGCGACGGTGTCGCCTCCTGCGGCTACCTGGAAGACAAGGGGCGCGGCGGCAGCGCCGAGCGTATAGGTTTCCTGGCTGAGGCCTTCAAGCAGGTCGGCCACGTCATGGGCGCCTACCAGCTCGGCGAAGGCGCCCGAGAGCGCGGTAGGAGGGCCGCGGCGAGTCCAGTCCAGGCTGACGGCCTGGACGGCCTTCAGGACGATCTCATAGGCGCCGCCGTATTCGGCGAACGGGGCACCGTTGCCAAGCACGCGGCCCTCGCGGCCGTGGCGATCCCAGCCGCGGCAGTTGTTGCTGGTGCCGGCGACAAGCGCAATGCCCCAGCCCTGCTCTGCCCCGGCCAGGAGCCCGATAATCGTGTCGTTGACCGCTTCGACGGGGGCAGTAATGCCCAAGGTGGCAATGGCCTCAAGGGTCGGCGGTCGCTCGCTGGGCCAGTCGTAACCGGCGACACCAAAGCCGGCCCCCGCAATATCGCCGATCTGCAAGCCGGCGGCAGCCAGGGCCTGGTGAGTCACTGCCTGGAGTGTGGCGGCGAGGCCGTCGTAGCCGACGACTTCGTGGTTGCCGGCCCCGGCGTCGCCAAAGCCGAGCACACGGCCCCCGGCGTCTGCCAGCATGGCATGGCTCTTGGAACCGCCGATGTCAACACCGAGAAAGTAGCGCATAGATGGACAATTCTAATTCCAGAACTGCGGCAGGTAAGGCTTGTTGATCTCCAGCATTTCGTCGAGCAGCGCCTGTGCCTGCTCCACCTCGGGGCCGATCGGGTTTGCCAGCAGCGCCTGATAGGCAGCGTCGCGGTCGCCGTGCACCGCTGCCTCGACGGTGAGCAGTTCATAGGCCTTGACGGCCGCCACCAGGCCGGCCACGGCGGGATGCAGCGGCTCGGTGGGTACGGGGACAATCCCGGCGCGCTGGATGGTGCAGGGCAGCTCCATCACCCAATCTTCCGGCACGCCGGGGACGGCGCCGCGGTTGGGCACGTTGACGATATGGGTCTCGCCCAGGTCGTTGTAATGGGCGTTGAGCAGCTGCGTGGCCAGCGTCGAATAGAAGGCGCCGCCGCGCTTGAGCAGGCCCGGCGGCGGCTCGGTGCGGTCGGGCTCGGCATACTGCGCCAGCAGCTCTTTCTCCACCGCCATCACCTCTTCGGCACGCGACGGGCGGCCACTTGTCCTGCTCGGCCAGCTTGTGCGAGGTGCTGTAGAAGTAGTTGAGATAGTAGTTGGGGATCATCTTGAGCGTCTCGACCAGGCGCGGCTGCCACTCGGGATCCTCCTGCGTGCGCAGCTCGGCCACGTAGTTGGCAATGATCTGCGGCCACACATCCTCGCCGTCGATGGTAAAGCCGCGGTGCCAGGTGAGATGGTTGAGGCCGAGCGTCTTGAGCTGCGCCCGCTCGGGGGCGACAGCGACGCCGCTCAGCTTCTCCCAGCGCTCGAGCAGGTGCATCTTGGTCGTGATCGAGACGTTGCAGACGCCGACCGACGGCACATCGGCGGCGTAGCGCGCCAGCGCCTCGGTCACCAGGCCGGCAGGGTTGGTGAAGTTGACGAGCAAGGCGCCGGGCGCCAGTTCGGCCATGTCGCGGGCGATGCCAAGGATGACGGGGATGGTGCGCAGCGCCTTGGCCATGCCGCCGATGCCGGTCGTCTCCTGGCCGATCAGGCCATAGCGGCGGCCGAGGTACTCGTCCTGGCGCCGCGCCTCCATCCAGCCGACGCGCAGCTGCGTGGTGACGTAGGAGGCGCCCTCGATGGCGGCGCGGCGGTCGGTGGTGAGGACGACCTTGAAGGGCGCGCCCTTGGCCGCCACCATGCGCTGCGCAAAGCCGCCCACCACGTCGAGCCGCTCCTGCAGCACGTCGAGCAGCCACAGCTCGGTCATCGGGAAGGTGTCGATGCGTTCGAGAAAACCGTTGATAAGTTCGGGCGTGTAGCTGGAACCGCCGCCCATCACTGCGACTTTCATAAAATCTCCAAGCTATTTCAAGACGTATAACGTCATCGACTGCGGCGGGAGTGTTACCTCTGCTCCATCCGCTAACGGCTGAGCCTCGATCTGCTCGGCCTTGTGATCGGCGTCAAAACGCCAGACCTCGGCGTCGCCCGTGGGGGTGAAGCCGCTCAGCTGCAGCGGTGTGGTGACGGGTTCGTCGCCGAGGTTGATGGCCATGATGGTGAGGGCGCCGTCGTCGCGCCGGGCTGCGTAGAGGGAAACGTCGGCAATGCCGGACGCCGCACCAACCAACTGGTCGCCGAACATCTTGTACATCTGGTAGGTATAGTAGGCAGGGCGCGGGCCGTACTTTTCGAGAATACCAAAGCCGCTCTCGTTGCCGCTCACAAGCAGGAACTGGTTGGCAATGTCCACCTTCTGGCGGATCAGGCGGCCGAGCACGTCGCCCAGCCAGATGGCACTGAAGAAGGAGTCAGGCGTCGCCTCGCCGCTGACCGCCTGCGACCAGTGCGAGTTGAACTCGGTCACCGCCACGGGCAGGTCGCGGCCGGTCTCCTCGCGAATGGTAGCGCGCAGGCGGCGGACGATGTCGTCCCACGTGGGAGCGTCGGCACGCAGTTCCGGAATCGTAGCCGACCGTTTTTCGGCGGTCGCCGGGAAAGGATAGCGATGGACCGAGACGATGTCGACCTTGTCGCCGGCGATCTTGAGAAAGGTGCGCATCCAGTCGGCGCCGGTGCTGTCCTTGGGATCGACGTTGGGAGTGCCGGTGTACTGGTGAATCTCCGGGCCGATCAGGAGAATGCTGGGATCGACCGCCTTCATGGCCTCGGCAAACTTGCGCCACTCGGTTGCATACTGCTCGGCCGTAAACGGGAAGCCGGCCTTTTCATACAGGCTTGGCTCGTTGCCGATCGACCAGTAGCGTATGCCGTAACCCTTCTCGACGTTGGCATAGCGGACGAGTTCCGGCGGCCTGCTCGGGCGTGCCGTTGGGGAAGCGCACGTGGATGTAGGGCTCGGCCCCCATGCGGCGCGCCAGGTCGACGAGCTGGTCGATATGATACGGCTCCAGGTCGTTGTTGTCGCCCCAGGCGCCGCCTGGATAGCGCAGGATGCTGACGCCGGACTGCTCGGCCAGCGGCAGAGTCTCAGGGCGCAGCGACACCCAGGGGCCGTAGTTGGAACCATAGACCAGCGGGCTGATGGCACCAAGATCCTCCGGCGGCATCGACGGTGAGGGGTGTTGAAGCGGCAGGGGGCACGGGCGTACGGGTGACGGGACGGCATGCCGTGAGAAGCAGCGCGGCGATAAAGAGCATGGCGGCTGGCTTGGTGAACCTGGTAAACATTGGATTGTACGTCTCCAAGAAACCAGCCGGCCTAGGTAGGCCGGCTGGAGGGTAAGGCACGTGCCGAATTCATTCGGTGCGGTTCTACTTCTCAACACCCGTCACGACCACGCCTTGGATAAAGACGCGCTGGGCAAGGAAGAAGATGAGGACGGGCAGCGCCATGGCCATCAGCGAGGCCGCCTGGATCAGCGGCGGGTTGGCGCCGTAGATGTTGTTAAAGCGCGGCAGCGCCACGGAAATTGGCTGCAAGTTCGGCACGGTCGACAGGTAAAGCAGTGGGCCAAAGTAGTCGTTCCAGGCAAAGACCAGGTGAAAGAGCGCCACGGCCAGGATGACCGACTTGCACTGCGGGATGATCATCGACCACAGGATGCGGATGGGGCCGGCGCCGTCCATCTGGGCCGCTTCGTCCATCTCGCGCGGGATCGTCATGATGTACTGGCGCATGAGAAAGACGTTGTAGGCGTTGGAAAAGTAGTGCGGCACGATCAGCGGCAGCCAGGTCGCCACCCACCCGATGCGCACGAAAAAGGCATACAGCGGAATGATCGTCACGGCGCCGGGCAGGAAGATGGTCGAGATCAGCACCGTAAACCAGAAGTTGCGCAGCGGGAAGCGGAAGCGGGCAAAGCCGTAGCCCACCAGGGTCGACGAGATGACCGTGCCGATCAAGCCAAAGACGGCAATCGCCAGCGTGTTGCGAAACAGCAGCGGAAAGTCGATCGTGACCCACGCCAGGTAGAAATTGCTCCACGAGGGCGCCACGGTCCAGCTGCGGTCGAGTGTGCGCCAGGCGCCCTGCCACACGATCGGCTCCGCCTGCGGATTGGCCGGGTCGATAAATGTGCTCTGCTGACGCCCCTTCTTCGTAATGGCCAGATCCTTCGTGGTGCCATCGGGCAGGGGCACGGTATAAACGTCAAGCGTCTTGCCATCTATCTTCAGCCGTGCCCGGCATGGCCGGCCAGATCGGCGCCCCGGCTTCGGACATCTGGTCGGTCGTCTTGAGCGACGTGAAGACCATGTTAAAGAACGGCAGCAAGAAGAGAAAGGCAAAAAACAACGTTAGCAGCGTCAGGATGACCTTGCGGACGATGTCGCCGGTGCGCCCCGTATGAATTGTCTTGGTGGTCGTGTGTGGTTGTGTTTGTGTCGCTGTAGCAGCCATCGGTCACTTCCTATTGGCAGGCTCGTCGAGCCGAAAAAATCACCTTGTGCAAAACCGTATCTGAACGGTGGCTTAGCGGTTATTATCTGCCGTGTAATAAACCCAGTACTTCTGGGTGCCGAACATGACCAGCGTGACGAGCAGCACGATGGCAAAGAGCAGCCAGGCCATCGTGGCGCCGTAGGCCATGTTCTGGTAGGTAAAGAACTGCTTGTAGAGATACAGGTTGTAGAACATGGTGGCGCCGCCCGGGGCTCCAGTGCCTTGGTTGAGCACCAGCGGGACGGTGAAATATTGGAAGAGACCGACGATAGCCAGCGTCAAGTTGTAGAAAATGACGGGCGAAATCAGCGGCAGCGTGACGTTGCGCATCGTCGCCCACCAGCCGGCGCCGTCGATCTTCGAGGCGTCATATAGTTCGGTGGGCACACCCTGGAGCGAGGCCAGGAAAATCAGCATGGCGTTGCCGATGCCCCAGATGCCCAGGATCACCAGGGCCGGGTAGACCCACGTAGTGTCGTTGACCCAGTTGGGCGGATTGACGACGCCTACCGAGCGCAGAAACTTGTTGATCCAGCCCGTCTCGGGGTTGAGCAGCGCCGCCCACACAAAGATGGCGGCCACGAACGGGATAATATAGGGAAAATAGAAAAGCGTGCGAAAGATATTTTTGCCCCACAGGCTCTTCGTATTGAGCAGCACCGCCAGTCCCAACGGGAAAATGATGGCGACGGGCAGCGCGATCAGGCCGTACTTGACCGTTACAAGCAAAGACGACCATACCTGGGGATCGTTGAACATCTGGACGTAGTTCTGCAAGCCGACAAACTGCCATGAGCCGCCGTTTAACTTGAAGTTTGTAAAGCTCATGACCAGGGCAGCAAAAGTCGGGAAAAAGGTAAAAGCCAAAAAGCCGATCAGGAAGGGCGAGATAAAGAAGTAGCCCCACAGTGCTTCCCGCCGCGCCAGGGCGCCGGATCTGCCTTTGCGTCTTGGTTGTGGTACTGCGACTTTGTCGGAGCTGTTCGCTAGATTTTCCGCTGTGCTGGCCATGGTTGTGATCTCCTTGCAGTCTAGAATTCGCCCCAGAATTCACCTCGCCGCTCTCGGGGGTGAGAGCGGCGAAGATGGGTTCAATCCTTACTGTGCCTTGTCGAAGATAGTCTGCAGGTCGGTCTGCAGCGTAGCCGCCTCGGCCGCCACGTCGACATCCTTCTCGTTCTGGATCAGGGTCTCGAGCTTGGTGACGCGGTCGCGTGCTTCGTTGTAGTTCGGCATGTAGGCTTCGGCGCTCGGCACATCCGGGTAGGCCAGGCCCTGGACGATCGTGTCCCAGTTCTCGACCCACGGGAACTGCTCGCGCTTGCTGTCGAAGAAGGCCTGCTGCTGCGAAGTGCGTGCAGGCATACCACCGTACGTGGTGGCCAGTTCGACGGCCGCGTCGCCCAGGAAGTACTTGAGAACCTCGAAGGCCTCATCCGGGTGCTTGGTGTCCTTCAGGATGCGGAAGGTATCGGCATCCATGCGGGAGTTGACCTTGCCTTCGGCATTGGTCGGCATGACGCCCAGTTCCCACGTCTCGCCGGCGTCGGCGATGCAGCAGGTGTACCAGCTGGGGGATACGACCAGGGCAACCTTCTCAGAGGCAAAGCCGCTGGGCTGGAACTCAGGCGCCGCCAGGACGGGGCCGCTCGGGGCAATCGGTGTGTCGCCCCACATCGCGTTATGCCACCACTCCCAAGCCTGCACCCAGCTGTCCGGAACCGTGGCAGTCTTGCCATCTTCGCCGGCCAGTGCACTTCCGCCGCCCAGGTAGGAACCGATGTAGCGCAGGTCGGTCTGCCACTGGAAGGTGAAGCCGTACTGCACGATCTTGGTCGGGTCGAAGTCAGGCGCAGGTGGCGTCGTTGCCGTTGGCATCGACGGTCAGGATCTTGGCGATCTCCTCGACGGTCTGCCAGTTCCAGTCAACCTCGCTGCCGTCGGGCATGACATACTTGTCGCCGTACTTGGCAGGCGGGTAGTTCAGGCCGGCTTCGTCGAACATTTCCTTCTGGTAATAGGTAACGGCCGGGAAGACTAGGAAGGGCAAACCAACCTGGGCGCCGCTCTCAGTCTGGTACATGTCGATCAGCGCCGGATCGAGGCCTTCGGTGTCAAAGCCGGACTTCTCGATCAGCGGGGTCAGGTCCAGGTACTGGCCGTAGAAGGCAGTTGGAGCCGTCCCAACCCACCGGCCCGATGATATCGGGGCCGTTGCCGGAGGCGATCTGCGTGGCCAGGGTGTCACGGGCCGAAACGTTCGGCACGAGCTTCCATGACCAGTTCGATCTTATCCTGCGACTCGTTGAACTTCTTGACAATTTCTTCTTCGATCGGGATCTGCTTGGCGTCGGCGCCGGTGCCCAGGCCGATGAACCAGCGGATCTGGACGCGGTCGCCGCTGGGCGCCGCAGCTTCAGCGGGCGCGGCTTCCGTGGTCGCCTCGGCGGCGGCTTCGGTAGCCTCAGCCGCGGCTTCTTCGGTCGCGGCAGCAGCCTCAGCTGTCGCTTCGGTTGTAGCCTCTTCGGCCGGAGCCGGGGCTGCAGCCGGGGCTGCACCGCCGCAGGCGGCCAGCAGCATGCTGGCGACCACCAGGACGGACAGCAAGGCAAAGAGTGACTTGCGCATGCTTCTATACTCCTTACTCTGAAATTAGGATTGAAACAGCTAACCTACGTGAACCTACATCATATATGTCCATCAAACGTGTGGATGGTGCCGCGCCCTCTAGATGGTTCTAGATGGCGGTGTACAGCCGCACGATTGCCGGATCACGAGTTCGACCGGGAGGACGGTTGTAACGTCCGCCTCACCGGTGGCAAGAATGGTAAACAGCTCTGTTGCCGCCAGGTAGCCGGCCTGCTCGATGGGAGCACGCACGGTCGTCAGCGAGGGGTTCAGGTGCTGCGCAAAGGGCAGGTCGTCAAAACCGACAACGGCGACATCCTCAGGCACACGCTTGTCGACGTCACGCAGAGCTGTCAACACGCCGACAGCGGCCTCATCGTCGCCGGCAAAAACGGCGTCAAACGCCACATTCATGCGCACCAACTCAGTGAGAGCCGCATAAGCGGTGCGTTCGTGAAAGCCGCCGCGGCGAATTAGCAGGGGATCATAGGCAATGCCATGCTGCTGGAGCGCATCGCGGTAGCCGGCCTCGCGTTCTTCAGATTCCTGGTTGCCAAGCGGCCCATGCAGAAAGACAATACGCCGGCGATTATGAGTCTCGATTAGATGGTTGACGGCCGAGCGCACGCCCGTGCGGTTATCAAAGAGTACCGTAGGAACTTCGATCCCCTTTGGTGACAGGCGGTGCAGCAGTACCATGGGAAAGCCATGGTCGTAATTGCGCACCAGTTCGCGGTCGTCCAGCGTGGTCGTAAAGACGATCATGCCATCGGCGTTGTGGTCACCAATCGGTTGGCGGCGGCGCAGATCATATCCGACGGCAGCGCGCGGGTTGGCGTAGATCAGCAGGTCGTAGTCAGTCTGGCGCACGGCGGCTTCGATCCCGCGCAGCAGCGGCGTAAAGAACGAGCTGCTCAACTCGGGCAGCAGGAGCCCGATGGTCGTCGTACGGCGCACCGCCAGGTTGCGAGCTGCCACGTGGGGCGTGTAGCCCAGCAGTTCGATGGCGTTACGCACGCGTACGCCCACCTCGTCCGAGACTGGCGCCGTATCGTTTACCACCCGGCTCACCGTCGAGATGGAAACGCCCGCCAGCCGCGCGACGTCGGAGATCGTAGGCCTCTGTTTTGCCCGCTTGCCTGATGTAGTCAGCACAGTTTGCTACACCAATAAGTGTTCTGAAAACACTTTCAAGGCTTTCACAAGTTGAAGAGAAGATCGGCCGATTACACTGGGGAACCTGCGGCATTGATTCGTTCTGGCCGATTTGGGTGTTGTGAAAGCGCTTCCTGAAAGCGCTTTCAATATAAAGCAACTTTTTTGCGTTGTCAAGCCCCAATTCCTGTAAATTTCCGTGAAGTTGTGAGGACTTTTCCGGGAATGGGTTGTTCGGGACATGCCCAGTGGCGACGTTGCGCCACTAATGGGTGGGAACTAGGGAGATATTCTGTGTACTACTGCACGGCGCTGCACTCGACGTACGGCAGATAGAGCTTCGGCGTCGGCGCGAGGTCAATGCCACCGTGGACGAGGTCGATCTCCCTCTGGATCCCCGAAGCCCCGAGTTCCTGAAGCCAGTAGTAGTAGAGCTGCTTAGGCACCACCTGCGTGTCCGTGTAGCTGTAGATACTGCCGCTGCCTTGCGACAAGATCGGCTGGGGCGTGATGAGTTCCGCCGTGTCGCGATCGTAGACGGTGTTGCGGAAAAGCTGGAACGACCAAGTGTCGAGTTCCTGCACGGTCTGCCATGTGATGACCAGCGCATTCTCCACCACCGAGACGTCGAAACGCGCCAGGCTGACGGCCGTCGGACCTTTCGGATCGCTGGGCAACACGGATTCGCCCTGCGCCTCGCCTTCAGGATGATAGGCAGATGGGTCGGCCACCACCACGCGGTTCGTGACGGAGCCGGGCCGCACAGACTCGATAAAGAAGACGACGTCGATGGCCACTGATTGCCCTGCCGCCATGGGACCTAACGGGCAGACGACATACCAGCGGTTGAGACGCTCACAGCCGAAAGGATTGGTCGTGCGCAGATAAGCAAAACCGCTGGGTACGACGTCGGTGAGAACGACGTTGGGTGAAAGCGACGGGCCCAGGTTGGTGACGATCATCGTGTAGGTGATCTCCGTGCCCACCGTGGCCGTCATGACCCGTGCGATCTTGGCAACCGCCACGTTGACCAGCGGCCCGACGATGACCGGCGCCCTGCCTTCATTGTTGTCGGGGTCACGATCCGGCGTATCGGTAAAGCCCGTAGCCGTATTGGTCAGAACCGTACCGGGCAGAAGTCCCGGATCGGCCTGCAGCGTGGCGGTGATGACGATCTCCTCGCCGTGCCGCCACTGCGCCGAACTGGCAGATCTGGCTGACGCAGACGCCGCGCGCAGGGGTCAGCGATGTCAGCGTCACGCTCGGCGGCAGCTGTTCCTTGACGTCCACATCCTGCGCCGCCGACGGCCCGTGGTTGGTAACGGTGATCACATAGGTGATACTCTCGCCCGCCAATACATAGGTCGGCACGGCCGTCTTCCGCACCTCCAGATCGACGGCGCCAAAGACCTGCGACTCGGCAGTGGCGGCGTTGTTCTGCGGCACGGGATCCTGCGTCGTCGTGGTGACCATCGCCGTGTTGCGGATGAGCAGGCCGGCCAGGGCGCGCGGCGTCGCTGCGCACGACCAACGTGACGAAGGCAAGGGCGCCCGGCGGCATGGTGCCAAGCGACCAGGCCGGGAGCCGCCGGCGAACCGCCCGCTGGGAGGGGGCTGCGCCGCGACATAGGTCACGCCTGCCGGCAGCGGGTCCGTCACGACCACATTGGCGGCAGGGCTGGGGCCGGCATTGTAGACCCGCAGCGTGTAGGTGATCAGGCCGCCGGCCGTGGACAGGCCATGCTCATCCTTCTTCTCGATCTGGACGTCGGCGAGCGGCGTGCCGGGCAGCACGGTGACCTCCGCCGACGCCAGGTTGTTCTCGGGCACCGGGTCCTGCCGCTCCGACTGGACAAAGGCCGTGTTGGTGAGCACCTGCTGCGTCCAGCGTGTCCGGGGCACGCGCGGGCCACGACGGTGACCGTGGCCGTGCCGCGCAGCGTGGGCGCGCCGGCGCCGTCGGCAGGTAGTTGAGCGTGCCGAGCAGGCAGCTGATGCCGGCGTTGCAGTAACCCTGCGACGGCGCGACCCGCACGAGCTGGAGGCCGTCCGGCAGCAGGTCGAGCAGCTGCGCGCTGTTGACGGGCGACGGGCCGTTGTTGGTCACCACCAGCGTAAAGGTCAGCAGGCTGCCGGGCTGGACGACCGGCGGCGCCACCGTCTTGACGACCTCCAGGTCGGCCAGCGGGCCGCTGGGCACGAGCACGCGCGTGTCCTCGTCGGCCCTCAGCACCGACTGTGTCAGCGGCGTCGTGCTGGTGAGCGTAACCGTATTGTGCAGCACCGCGCCGTTGGGCACGGCCGCACCGACGTGCACCATGACCTGGAATGTCGCGCGCTCCCCGCCGCCAGCGTACCGACGGTCACACGTCAGCACGCCGGCTGGTCCTTCCGCGCAGGCCGCCGGTGCTGCTCATGTAAGTCACGCCCGGCGGCAGCGTGTCCGTGACCACCAGGCCCGCGGCCGTGCTGGGGCCCTGGTTGGCGACCACGATGGCGTAGGCCAGCAGCGCATCGGGGTAGACCGGGTCGACCAGGTCGTACTTGTCGACGGCGATCTGCGCCAGCGCCACGACGGGGGCCGTGTGGTCGGCCTGGTTGTTGGCCTCGACGGGATCGGGCGTGGCCGCATCGGCGAAGACGGTGGCCGTATTGGTCAGCAGCGTACCTTCGACCAGCGCAGCATCGACCCGCGCGACCACCGTCATCGTGAGCGCATCGCCGACGGGCAGCGGCCGCGTCGTCTGGCAGATCGCCCCGGCACAGGCGGTGAGGCCCGCCGGCTCCCCTGCAGCGAGGCGGCGACCAGCGTCAGCCCCGGCGGCAGGCTGTCCTTGATGTCGCGGATCATGCCGCTCGACGGCCCGTTGTTGTGCACGGCGATCGTGTAGGTCACCAGGCCGCCTGCCGGCAGCCGGTCCGGGCCCTGCTTGCTGATGGCAAAGTCGGCCTGCGCCAGCACGCTGGTGTCGGCGGTGGCGGTGTTGTTGGACGGCGTGGGGTCAGGCGTCGGCGAACATGACGCTCGCCCACAAACTCCAGGCTGCTCGCCGGCGGGATGCCCGGATCGAGGTCGACGCACGACGGCAAGCGGCACTCGGCGCCGGGCGCCAGGCTCTGGTTGGTCGTCAAGCAACCTGGCCGCCGGCCGTGGCACGACCGTCCACCCTGCAGGCAGTTGCGCCTGGTCGAAGGTGGCACCTGGCGGCAGCGTGAGCGTAACGACTGCGCCTACCGCGGCGGACGGGCCGTGATTGACGAGATTGGCATAGACGGTGGCGGTCATCCCCGCCAGCGCCGTCGGCGTGCTCTGGAGGATCAGCTGCAGATCGGCGGATGACGTAACCGATGTCGTGATCGTCGTCGTGCTGCGCAGCGATGTCCGTCAGTGGTGTCGTGGCCGTCACACTTGCCGTGTTGACGAGGTCGCCGCCCTGCGTCGGGCTGACTCTGCCGCGGATCGTGATCGAGGCCGTAGCGCCAGGACGCCAAGCGTACCAAGCGTGCAGGGCAGCTGCGAGCAGTTACCCTGGCTGCTGGTGACGGCATCAGGTACGAAGCCGGAAGGCAGCACGTCAGCAACGGTTACGCCATCGGCGTCGCTGGGGCCGCGATTGAGCACCTGGATCGTGTAGAGCAGGTCGGCACCCGTGATAGCCGGATCAGGCGCGGCGCTTTTTTGGATCACCAGCGCAGACTGCCGGTAGGCGGTGGCCCCCGCGGCACCGATGTTGTTGCTGGGGTCAGGGTCCGACGGGCTGTAGACCGTGGCAGTATTGGTAAAGATCGTGCCGTCGGCCACCGCGGGGTAGACGCGGACAGGCAGCGTGAGGGTAATCACCTCGCCCAACGGCACAGCCCCCAGTTCGCAGACCAGGTTGAGACAGACGATCGGGACCTGGCTCAGCGAGCGCTGCGCCTGCCACCGGGCCGACCTGGGCCACCGCGCCGGGCAGCGTATCGACCAGGCGCACCGTGGCTGCGTTCGAAGGGCCGGCATTGGTGACCACGATCGTGTAGGTCAGGTTCTCGCCCGCCAGCACACGCCTGGGCTCGCTCCACTTGTGGATCGTGCAGGTCGGCCTGGCCGATGATGGTCGTCCCGGCGGTTGCGCTGTTGTTGACGGGGTTGGGGTCAGGCGTCTGGCTGGTGACGGTGGCCCGATTCTCCAGCACGGTGCCGGTCGCCAGCGCAGCGTCGGTGGCCACGACCAGCGTAAAGCTCAGCTGGCCGTTGGCCGCCAATGCCGTAGGTGCCGCGGGGCAGTGGACCTGGCCGCCGCGGCAGCAGTGCAGGCGGGATCAAGGCTGACCAAGGTCGTGCTGAGCGGCAGTTGATCGACAATCTGCACACCGGCGGCGGCCGACGGCCCGGTGTTGTAGACACTCAAGACATAGGTGATCGTCTGGCCGGCGTACACCGACGGCACGGCCGTCTTGACCAACGCCAGGTCGGCCGTGTCACCCACCAGAACGGTGACGGCGCTCGGCGAGCACGCTGTTGGGGTCAAGGCGCCGTGGTCGTAGTCAGCACGGCACGGTTTTCGATGCTGCCGGTGGCAAAGAGCGATGCGGTGCCCAGCACGAGGATCGTCGCGGTGTCGCCGGGCGGCAGGTCGCCCAGGCTGCAAGCCGTCGCGCCGCAGCTGCCGCGCGAACTGCTGAGCAGCGGATTGAGCAGTTGAGGAGGCAGCAGGTCGGTCATGACGACGCTGCGCGCCAGGCTGGGCCCGCCGTTGTGCACGGCTGATGCGGTAAGCGAGTGAGCCGCCAGGGCGCGACTGTGGCCACGGTCGCCTCCTTGTCGATCGTCAGCAGGGCGCGGTTGTCCACCACGGTCGTGGCGCCGCGCCGTATTGTTGAGCTGGGTTGGCGTCGACATTGCTGCTGCCCGCTTGGACGGTGTTGAGGAGCAGCGTACCGCTGACGGCATAGGCGCTGACGACACCGGTCAGCTGCACCGTGGCAGAGGCGCCGGGGGCGAGGTCGCCCAACTGGCAGACCATGCCCGCAGCACACGTGCCCTGGCTGGCGCTGCAGCGCCAGAATCGTGACGGAAAGCGGCAGGGCGTCGACCAGCTGCACATTCTGGGCGCCGGCGGGCCCGTTGTTGGTGACGACCAGCGTATAGGTGATGCCCTCGCCGGCCGTCGTGTGCGGCGTAGCATACTTGGCGACGGCGAGGTCGACGACGCCACCCTGCGGCTGGCGCACCGTGGTCGCAACCGAGGCCGTAGCTGCTTCCTGCGCCGGTCGGGCTGGTGGCGGTCACAACATTGGTGATCGCCATGCCGTCGGCGCGTGGCCGGCGCCACGATGACATTGATCAGCAGCTAGCGGCTGCGCCGGCAGGCGAGTACGCCAAGGTCACAGGTGACCACCTGGCCCGGCGGCGCTGCACTCGGCGGCGCCGCCGGCATAGCTCGGTGCCGCAGGCAGCGTGTCGGTGATGCGCACGGCTTGGGCGTCGCTGGGGCCGTCGTTGCTAGACGACAACCTGGTAGGACTGCTGCCCGCCGGCGATGGCGGGATTGTTGAGCGCAGCCTTCGTCACGCGCAGTGTGGCCAGTGTCGTGACCGTCGTCGTCTCGGTGACGGCGGCGGGTGCGCCGGCCGTGCCGGCGAGTCGGGCGAATAGACCGAGGCCACGTTGGCCAGCTGTCCGGCCGGCACGCCGGGCGCCACGCGCAGGGTGACGGTGACGGTGCGCGTCGCACCGGCGGCGAGCGTGCCAAAGCGGCACACGCCCTGCCGCACACTGGCCGCCGTCGGAGGCAGCGATCGCCACCAACGACATGCCAAGCGGCCATTGGTCGGCGACGTCCACGGCGCGGGCGCTGCTGGGGCCACTGTTGGTGACGGCAATGGTATAGGTGACCAGTCCACCGGCCACCACCGGGTCGGCGAGATCAACCTTGGTGAGCGCAAGCACCGCCTGGCCAATGATGCTGGTATCGGCGTTGGCGAGATTATTGGCCGAAACGGGGTCGAGCGTGGCGGCAGCGACGATGGCACGGTTCTCGATACTGCTGCCCGGAGTGAGGTCCGCGGCGGTCGTGGCCGTGATGGCAAAGGTGCGCGTCATGCCGGCGCCCAGCGTGGCGGCAAGACACGTGACCACGCCTCCCGCTTCGCTGCAGCCGGGAGCGGCCGGCAGTGAACGCCACCTGCGCAGGCAGCGCGTCGGTGACGGTGATATACGGCGGCGTCCGATGGGCCGTCGTTGTACACGGTCAAGGTGTAGACGACCTGGCTGCCGGCGACGACGGTGGCCGCAGCATCCTTGTGCAGCGCGAGGTCCGCAAAGGGGTCGACCTTGATCAGCGCGCCGGCGGCAAGATGCTGGCCGGATCGAGATCGGTGGCGCTGGTCGACGGCCGCCGTGTTGAGGCGGGGCCGCCGGCTGCGGCGATGCCAGCCACGACAATGGTGGCCTTGGCACCGGGTTCGAGATCGCCCAGGCTGCAGGGGAAGCCCGTGCAGCCGCCGCGGCTGCTGCTGACCTGCGGATGGGTGACGCCGGCGGGCATCGAGTCGTCGACGCGTCACGTCGCGTGCCGTGCTTGGCCCGGCATTGGCGACGACGATACGGTACTGCACCAGGTCGCCGACCAGCACATTGGCGGCAGCTGCACGCTTGGCAATGGTAAGCAGGGCCAGCGCCTGCACGGTCGTGGTGTAGGCGGCCCGGTTGTCGGCGGGCGTCAGCTCGCTGTTGGCGCTGCCCACCTGGGCCAGCGTTGGCCACCTGCGTGCCTGTCAGCAGCGTACTCTGCACGAGACCGGTGACGATCACGGTGGTGGAGGCACCGGCCGGCAGGTCGCCCAGTTGGCAGGCGACGCCGCCTGCGACACAGCCCTTGCGACGGCGGCTGCGGCGACGAAGTCCACGCCCGCCGGGCAGAGCGTCCAGCACAGTTGGCGGCCGTGGCCGTGACGGGCCCATGGTTGGTGACGGTCAATGTGTAGCGCACGGTCTCACCGGCGCGTGGCCATGGCGGGGCCGCCCTTGGCCAGGCGCAGATCCACCGGCGTGCCGGCGACCTGGCGCACGATGATCGCGGCCGTCGCCGTCGCGGGCTGGGCGGCCGTGGGGCTGGTGGCGGTGATGCTGTTAGTCAGCCTGCACGCCGTCGGTCAGCGTCGTGGCGGTGCGCCCCTCGACGAGCAGCGTACGTACACTGCCGGCCGGCAGGCTGCCCAGCGTACAGACGACCTGGCCGCCGTTGGCGGTGCAGGCCGCGTCGCCGCCCGGCATAGGTAAGCCCGGCCGGGAGCGTATCGGTCACGATGCACCGCCTGCGCATCGCTCGGTCCCTGGTTGGCGACGACCACCTGGAAGAAAGCGACCTCGCCGGCGTTGACGGGGCTGTTGAGCGCCACCTTGGACGCGCTGAGCCGCGCCGCCGTCGTGATCTGCGTCGTCACGGTCTTGGTGACGACCGGCGCGTCGGGACTGAAGACGCCGGCCGTGTTCGTGATCACCCCGGCGGGGACGGCCGAGCTGACACGCGCCACCACCGTCACCGTGCGCGTGCTGTCCACAGGCAGATTGCCGAACTGGCACAGCGGCCCGGCGCAGACGCCACCTTCAGCCGTGATGCGCTCCAGGCTGAGCCCGGGCGGCAGCTGGTCCTTGACGTCGACGCTGCGCGCCAGGCCGGGGCCGGTGTTGGTAATGCGCAGCGTATAGGTGACGAGACTGCCGGCATCCACCGCACCCGCCGGCGCCACCTGCATCTTGCTGCAGCAGGAAGGCGGCATTGGTCGACAGCCCCGGCGCCACCGCCGCGTTCACACGCCGGCCGGGAACTCGGTGGCCGTGACCAGGGCCGTATTGGCCAGCTGGCTCGCCTGCGTCACGGTCGAGGCGACGCTGCCGTAGATATGCACCCAGGCCGTGGCGCCCGGGCGCCATGGTCCCCAGGCTGCAGGGCAGACTGGCGCAGGCGCCCTGGCTGGCGACGATCAGCGCGGGCTTAAAGCCGCCCGGCAGCGTGTCCGACACCGTCACGTTCGTGGCATTGGACGGGCCGGTGTTGGTGACAAAGATCACGTACGACAGGTCACTGCCGGCGACCGCAGGATTGGGCGCCGCGGTCTTGCGCGCCTGGAGCGTAACCTGCGCGGACGACCGTAATGGGCACGCTGGCGCTGTTGTTGCTCGGATTGGCGATCCACGGCCGCGCTGCCGGCAAAGGCAGTGTTGGTGTAGACGCCGGCGGCAGCGTCGGCCGGGGCCTGCATGACCACGGTGACCACGGCTGCCTGGCCGACGGCGAGACTGCCTAGATCGCAGACGCCGCTGCTGCTGCACTGCGCCTGCGTAACGGGCAGGCTCGTGCGGATCGCCAGCAGTTGGAAAGGCTGCGGGAAAAGGTCGGTCACCTGCACGGCCGTCGCCGGGGCCGGGCCGTTGTTGGTGACCGTCAGCGTGTAGGTGATGGGCGCACCGGCCCCGGCCACCACCTGTGCCGGTGTGACGGTCTTGGTAATCGCCAGGTCGGTGGGGCTGCCGGCAGCCTGCAGCCACGTGGTAGGCTCGCTGGCGGTGAGCACGCTCGTGGCCGTGAGCAACTGCGTGCGCGTGGCGGCGGTCACGACATTGGTGACGACCGTGCCGCTGGTGATCGTCGTGGGTACGCCGACGTTGATCAGGAAGCCGTACCAACTGCCGGGGAGCATGTCGCCCGCCTGGCAGGTCACACGGCCGGCCGCATAGGTGCAGCCGGGGCTGGCCCCTCGCAAAGGTGGCGGCGCTCGGCAGCGTGTCGGTCACCACCACGCCCAGCGCCGTCGCTGGGCCGGTGTTGGTGACGAGGATCTGTAAAAGTAGGTGCTGCCGGCAGTCGCCGGGTCGGTGAAGTCGCTCTTCGCCACGCGCAGCGCCGTGGCGGCGCTCACCGTCGTGCTGTACGCCGAGGAGTTATTGCTGCGTTCCTGTCGATCGTGGCAGCGAAGACATAGGCGGTGTTGGTGACGAGCGCCCGCCACGCCCGGGCCCACCGTGCCGGTGATGACCATCGTCACCGGCACGCCGGGCGCCAGCTCGCCAAGCTGGCAGATGGCGCTGACGCAGGCGCCCTGGCTGGCCGCGCCGCTGCTAAAGGTGACGCCCGGCGGCAGCGCGTCCTTGACGTCCACGCTGCGCGCATAGCTGGGGCCGGTGTTGGTGACGACGATGGTGTAGCTGATCGTGCCGCCGGCAGTGGCCGTAAGCGGGCCGGTCTTCCTGATCGTGAGATCGGATTCGCTGTAGACCCAGGTTTCGGCCTCGTCCGTCAGCACCTTGAGCGCGCCGTTCGAGTCCGTGAGCGTGGCCGCCGCATAGTTGTCGAGCAGCGTGCCGTCCGGCGTGGCAGGGTCGATCCGGCCGGTGAGCGTGATGACCGCGCTGGAATACGGCGGCATGTCGCCCAGCGAGCAGCTGAAGGTGGGTCGGCTGCCCTGGGTGAAGGGCGGATCGCAGGCGCCGGAGCGCAGGGGCGCGCTAAAGGTCGCCGTAATCGGGGCGATCTGGAACGGCAGGTTGTCGCGCACGATGGCGTTTTGGCCCGTAACGGCGCTGCTGTTCTGCAGCGTCACCACGTAGGTGATCAGGGCGCCGGCCGTGGCGCTGAGCGGTCCCGTCTTGTCCAGGTTGAACGCGTCCAGGCTGACGCTCGCGTGGCTGCCGGTCACGTAGTCGTTGATGCCGCCCGCACCGCTGCGGCGCTCGCCGTCGGGGTCGGTGGGCAGGCTCTGCCAGGTGGTCGTGACGGCGTTGGTGATCAGCGAGCCCAGGCCTGCGTTGAGGTCGACCACGGCCTGGAAGCTGAGATCCAGCGGATTCGCAGCGTCGACTGTCGTGCTGATCACGGGGAACCAGGCGCGCCAGGCGCGGACTCTGCTCGGTGTAGTAACCGGTGGCGGCCAGGTCGGCCGGCTCGTTGTCGCGCGACCAGGAACCGCTGATGTACGAAAGGCCGGCGGGCACGATGTCGCTGATGACGACATTGTAGGCCGGCACCGTGGACGTCGCCGCGTGATAGACGCGGATGTGATAGAAGACGACGTCGCCCGGGCGCACACCCTTGGGCGCGGCCACCTTCTCGATCACGAGCTGCGGCTCGGCCAGGCGCGTGCTGACGACGTTCGAGGTCTGGGGCGGCAGCGCACTGCCCGCCGAGATCATACCAGCCCAGCGTGGCCGTGTTGGTGTAACGCACGCCGTCCTGGTTGGCTGCCACATTCTCGACCACCGCCGTGATGGCGACCGTGACCTCCGTGTTGGAAGGAATGCGCGTAAAGTCCACCAGGACGGTCTTGGTCGTGCTGCGGCTCACGTCTACATCGGCCGGGGCCAGCGCATTCGGCGACCAGCTGACCTGCGGCGGCGCGACGAGGCGGAAGCCGCTGGGCACCGCGTCGGTGAGCGTGGCCGTATAGAGCGTAGCCGGCAGCCCGCCCGCGGCGGGCAGGGTCAACGTGTAGTTCAGGCGCTGGCCGATGGTAACGATGGCGGGTGAGGAAGCCTTGAGCAGGGCGACGGAGGGCGTCCGGATGCCCGTGCTGTGGCTGCCGCCGCTGTAGATGCGCTGGACCCCGTCGGGGCCGTTATCGGCCTGGCCGTCATAGGTGAGCAGCGCCTGGTTGGGCAGGCGGACGCCGGCGCTGACGTCGCCGACGATGCGCGCCGTCACCGTGAGCACGAGCCAGCCGTGCGTGAGTGGGTCAAACGGGGTAAGCGGCGCCAGTTGGTCAACGTTCCAGGCCAGCGTGCCCAGCGTGCCGGGCGCCGGCGCAGCAGTGACCGTGGCGGCAGGGTCGCTGCTCGCCATGCTGTAGCCGGCGTATTCGAGGCTGAGCGGGGGCAGCACGTCGCTGATGACGAGATTGTGGCCGACCAGCCGCTCCTGGTTGGAAATGGTCAGCGTGTAGGTGACCAGGTCATTGACGTTGACCATGCAGCCCGCTTCACCCAGCTTGGTGACGAGCGCATCGTCAAAGGCCAGCCCATTCTCGTTGGCGGCATAGAAGCCTACGCTCCCGCTGAGAAACGGCATCTCGCTGTTGTCCGTGTAGGTGAACACCTGCCGGCCGTCGATAAAGACGGCGTGCTGGCGGGCATTCGAGCGGATCTCCAGGTGGTACCAGCGATTGGTGATGTAGCCGCCGCCGGCGCCAAGATCCGTGACCTGGTCGTCGTCGACCACGCCGTTCATGATCTTCGTCACCTGGTACGCGCCGGCCCCCGCGCCGGTGCGTGTCCAGACGAAACGATAGTAGTTGGCGGCATCTTCGGCCCGGAAGACCAGGCCTACGCCGCCATCGGTGTCGGTCGAGGAGAAAATGGCCGAGTAGCTGATATCGGTCCACGTGTCGGCGCCGTGGATCAGTGCCGTGCCTGCGGCGGTCGGGGCGCGCAGCCAGCCGCCCGCGGCGCTCCAGGCCGGGCTGGCGGGGCTGACGATCGTCCAGTTGGCGACGCTGTTGGTGTTGAAGTTGTCGCCCAGCAGACCTGCGCCGCAGGCCTGTCCCGTGCTGTAATCCTTGCCGATATGGAGCAGCGGCTCAAACAGCCGGATAGCAGCAGCATTGTCGGTCAGTGTCTTCGGCTGGCCGGCGGCATTGACGGTAAGGGCATCGACCCTGTTGGTCTTCTGCGCACCGTTGTAGTTGACCGTCCGGTCAGGGTCGTCGACGACCAGCAGCCGCAGGGTCCACGTGATGACGGCCGGCGCGCCGGTGCTGTTGACGACGGGCGCGGTCATGCTGAGGATAGCCGACGAGGCCGTCGTGCCGCTCCCGGTGGAGGGCGTGACGAGATAAGCGAGCGCGATCGGCGGGGTCGCTTCCACGGCCACCGTGCCGGTCGGCGCCTGGTACAGCAGCCCGGCCGGTACGGTATCGGTTACGCGCAGCCCCGCGCGTTGTGCCGGTAGGCACCGTGATCAAGACTGTGTAGGTAACCAGGTCGCCGATCGTGTAATCGAGGTTGCGCAGCAGCGCCTTGTCGATCGTGACGGCGGCAGTGTCAAACGCCGCGCTGCTGCTGCTCCAGTAGTCGTTGGGCCCGCCGCCGCTGCCGTCGCGGTCGCTTGGATTGGTCCCAGGCTGGCTGGTGTAGCGTACGTACGCAGTGTTGGTGTAGCGCGAGCTGGGCTCCAGCGGCACGTCGGCAGACGCAGTAAACGTGATATAGATGGGCGCGGAGGGCGTTGGATACTCGGAAACCGTGATCGTCAGGTTGTTGCCAAGCGCGCTCGTCGTGACCACGCCGGGGGCAGGAGCGCTGACGGCCAGCGAGCCTGGGTTAAAGGCGAGCGCCGGCGGTACGGCATCGGTGATCACCACGTTGTAGGCCGTGGCATCGCTGGCGGCCGCGTGGGTGATCAGCAGCGTGTAGGTGACCGTGGAATCTGCCCGCACATCGCTCGGGCGGCGCGACTGCCTTGCCGATCCCAAGGATCGGCTCCTTGACGGCAGCGCTGACGGTATCAGTGTAAAAGTAATACTGCCCGTCGACATGGTTCGCCAGCAGCAGCGAGTTCGTAAAGATATCACCCTGTTGGGCGGTCACTTCATTGGAGATAATGCCGGTGAGCAGGACGGTCAGGCTGCTGGGGCCGTCTACGGTGCCGGTGCCCGTAGTGAAGGTGATTACCCCGGGCGTCATCGTTTCTGCCGTCCATGCGACGCCGCCGACGGCGTCGATGGCGACGTCCGTATAGCTGAACACCAGCCGCTCACCGAGCCTGCGGCAGCGTATCGACGATCTGCACGCCCGTATAGGGCACGCTGCCATAGAAATCGGCCGTGATGGTGTAGACAAACGGTTCGCCGATGCTGACCTTGGCCTGGCTGACCTGCTTGGCAAACGATTGGAGGGGTGCATTAAAGCTGGTGGACAGCGCCCCCTGCTGGCAGCCGCCGTCGTCACAGGCAGCATGCACCTCGGCCGTTACACTGTACGCCGTGCGTGCCGCCAGCGGCCGGGCGGCAACCTGCGCCGTCATCACTTGCCCGGCCGCCAGGCTCGTCACTTCCCACGTGATCGCCGTCACCCCGTCCACGGTCGCAAAGCTTGGGGTGACAACTGCCACGCCCATGCTCCCGACCGTGGCGGTGACAAACTCCAGGCCTTCGGGCAGTGTCTGCGTCATGACAAAATTGTGCGCCGGCCCGCTGCCGGAGTTGGGCGCGGTCAGCGTCCAGGTGTATGCCGTCCTCCACCTCTACCGTCTGCGACACGGGCGTCTGCGCAAAGCCCCGTAAGTCAGGGCGCAGCGCGGTCAGCTTGCTGCTGTCCTGTACGGCATTGCCGTTCCAGGCGCCGCAGGTGTCGGCATAGCCAAGCTTGGCGGACACCGTGGCTGTATTGAGACATACCCCCGGTGCAGCCAGGTCGCGCGTGGCGCTGATGCGCAGGGTGTTGGTGACCTGCTGTTGGCCAATGGCGTCATAGCCAAAGACGAGTTCCCCTTTGGCGCCCACTGGGGGCTGCAGACTCAGGGATTGGCGTCGTGCCCGCGGCAAGGCCGGTATATTCATAGCCGGCGGGCAGCGTGTAGGTGACCACCACTGCGCCGGTGCGCGCGCCGGTGTTGGCAAAGGTCAGCAGCAAGGGCCCGCTGCTGCACTGGTCGAGTGTGACGTTGGCGGCATCGAGCGACAGCACGGGCGCGGTGCGTACTGCGGCCTGCGCAGTGTACACGGAGGCAGGGCAGATGTCCGCGCCCGTGCAGCCGTAGCTGGACTCCACCACATTGTATTGTGGTGCGCTGCATGCGTCCGCGCTCACGGTGCCGGTGATCCAGAAAGTGGCCGATGACTGGGCGGGCACCGGCGAGTTGGGCCCAGTGCCGGAAATGATGGTCCACTGCAGGATCGGGCGGGGCATTGGTCGTGGGGGCCTGGTAGACGTCTGTCACATCAAACCAGGTCGGCAGTGTGTCGGTCACAAAAAGCGCCGTCACGTCGACGCCGCTGCTGTTATCTACATTGACCTTCCACACCAGCGTGTCGCCCTTGTCCCGCCAAACACGCTGGCGCCATAGCCGCCGCCTTCGCTGGCGTTGCGCACCTGCTTCTGCAGCCCAAGAATCGGGCGCCCTACTTCCACGGCGCGTGAGTCCTCCTTGCTGCGGAAGACGCTAGTGCAGGCGTTAACGGCCTCGACCGCGGCCTGCACGCTGGGGGAGGGCGCGGTGCAGTAGGTGCGTACCTTGAACTGGATGATCAGTTGGTCGCTTGGCCCCCGGCGCGCCAGGAGGGCCCGCACCGCAGGGTCGTAGCCGGCCATCTCCGCCGCATCCCACTGCAGCGTCTGGCGGTACGGGGGCAGCGGCGACAGCGGGCTGACAAGTGTCGGCGTGAACGGCATAAAAGCCGATGCCGTGCCGTCGGCGCGCACGAGCTGCACCTCAGCCGTGCCCAACACGTACGTGACATCGGTCAGCGCTTCCTGCACGAAAAAGTCATACAGTTCCGCCTGGGGCGAGGCGTTCTTGACGATCAGCCGCACGTCGCCGGCCGAACAGAGCGGGATTGTGGCCTGCTGCGTGTTGCTGGTAAGCAGCGCACCGCGGCCCTGCTGCACGCCCAGCCGCGCCATCTGGCTGCCGCTGCATGTGCTGCCGATGCCGCCGCAAGGCTGCGTCAGGCGGATCCAGAGCGAGTCGCTGGCGTTGCAGGTATCCACCGTGCCATTGCCCCTAAACTGGATCGAAGACGCGGGGGGAAGCTCGGCACGGTAAAAGAGACAACTTCGCGCTCGCTTGGCGTACCGGCATCGAGCGTGCCGGTCGTAACGATGATCGCGTTAAGCACATCCGTATCGACGCCGGTGCGCTCGACGGTGCGGTAGTGCACACCGTAGGGCAGCGTGTTCGTCACCAGTACGTTCGTAGCGCTCATGTCGCCTGCGTTGCGCACCGAGAACTGCCAGTCGAGCACGCGGGAATTGAGCGTATACGTGATCTCCGGCGCGCGTAGGTACAGGTCCGACTGGCGCGTCGTAAGCCCCCCCTCGGCAGTCGCACTCTTGGTTACCCGGCACTGGTCGGCATAGGATAGCCCGGTGTCCAACTTCGTCGCTACCCCGCAGGGACGGTACAGGGGGAAGGAAATCGTGCCCGCCTGGTCGATGTCCAGCCCGGGGTCAAAGGTGAAAGTGACCACCTGGTTCGCCCCGACCGTGTCTGTGGTGACGGTCACCAACTGCCCGGCAAAACCGCCGCCCAGGCTGGGATACGGCGCCGTAAGCGTCAGGACATCGGCGGCGTCCGTGGTAAAAGTGACGACTATCTGGTCCGTGATCGCCGTATCCAGATAGTTGCCGTCCACTGTGAGCCGGACGTTGTTCGTGCTGCAGGCATTGAGCGTGGGCGGATCAACCCGCAGGCCGCTCAAGGTTGCGCGCTGGATATTGACAAAGACAGGGGTGTAGCGCGTGACGCCACAGGCATTGGGGTTCTCATACCCCCCCTGGGTGAATGTTACATTGTAGACGTCACGGCCAGGGGTTGCCGTTTCACCCGCAGTGACCTGATAGGTGACGGTAATCAACGCCGTAGCGCTGTAGACGCCAATGTTGTCGAATTCCACCTGGAGTGCCGGTGCGGCAGTCACCGTGACGTCGGCGGTGCGGTCGATGCCGTCTACCAGCACGCGCACCGAGCCGTATACCAGGTTGAGGGGGCCGACGACACCGCCCTGGTTTAGGTCATCACGATAGGTAGTTCCGGTCCAGGTAATGCCGTTTGTCACACTGATGGCCGCCGTCTGCTGTGTCGGCGTCTCGCCGCACACCGCGACCTGGCTCGATGTCAGCCGGAAGTAGCCACCACCAGAGCCCGGTCCGGGATCTTCGATGTATAGAATGTGGCTGTCGCCGCCTGCCAGGCATTCAGGACATGTCTCCGGATGCGCTGCGGCGCGGTTGATCTGGGGCGTGCCGTCGGCACAGACGCCGTTGATCGGCAGCGTGGCCGTTACAAACAAGGAAAAGCTGTAGGTTGGCGTGGTGGTGGGGGTGATCCACGTTTCGACATAGGTGTCGTCGATCGTCTGTCGGGATTCTTCCGGGTCACTGCGCAGGATCGCGCCGCCTTGAAAGATGGCAGGCAGCGTGTCGGTCACGTGGACTGCCCCGATCGCAGTGCTGATCGGGTTGCGGCCGGCTACCGTAACGGTGTAGTAGACGGTCCCGCCTGGCGCCAGCACGTCGGTCGAGGCTCGCTTGGTAATGCCCAAGCTGGGCGCCAAGGGGCTCTGCAGCACCACCTGAGCCTGGCTGCCCGTTTCGGGCGGATCCGTGAGCGGGCAGGCATGCCGGAAAACAGGGCGCAGGACGAAGCTGCCGCTGTTTTGTGAGCAGACCCGGGCCGTGAAGTCCACATCGAGGGTGAAGGTGATCGTTTCACCGCCGAGCAGCGCGCCGCCGTTGGCAGTGTAAGTGAGCACGCTGCCAGCCTGCACCCAATCGGGGCTGGCGGGCGCCAGATTGAAGGAACCGCTCTTTTCAACCTCCAGGATCAGCTCGCGCGCCGGACCACCGCTGTTCGTGACGGTCACGACCAGGCTGCGCTGGAGATCGGCCGCAGAACTGCAGGTCACCGACCGGTTCCACGGCCACAGCAACGCCGGGATCCTCAAACAAGTAGGCCACGTAGGCATCGTCGTTGACGGGGTTGGTAACCAGCCCGGTGGCGTCGATATTGCCGATCGACCAGGAACCCAACCCGCTGTTGCGCAGCCCAGTGCAGGCGTTGACCTCGCCGGTCACTGTATAAAGCACCGACTTGTCGGGCTTGATCTCCGCGGATGTGGTCACCGGGGGCGTGATCGACAGCAGGCGAATGCCGGGGCCGGGCGCGTCGTCAAAGACGGCATCATACACGCTGCCCAACCCCGTGTTTCTAACCTGCACCGTCCAGGTGACGACGTCGCCAAAGCGGGCAAGCTGCACGTCGGGCGTCTTGACGATGGCCAGGTGGCCGCGGCCCGTGGCAATGTTCTCACGCGTCGTATTACAGGCCTGGGGCAGCACCGCACCGCTGCGCAGCGTGACCGAGAGCGGCTGGCCCGACTTGGCCCCGCCGTTGGTGCCCAGGCGCAGCACGCCGGTGATCGCGGTGCTGGGGCCGAGCGTATTGGCGGGATACAGATCGGCAGCGCGCAAGCACAAATGGCTCGCCGGGCATCGTGTCGGCGAGCGGCTGTGACACGGCCAGCGCCCCCCATTGGCTGTGCTGCAGAGTGGCAGAAGCCCCCTTGAAAAAGAAGCCCTGGCTGGGATCGACCGCAAAGCTGACATCGGTGGCCGTGGTCGTGCCGGTATTGCGCACGGTAAAGGTGTATACGTCGCCCGCCACATTGCCAAAGCTCACAAGATAGGGCGGAATCTGCAGCTGCATAGGCAGGCGCACGGGCAGGGGGCAGGAGCTGGTGCTGACCTCGGCCGCGGCCGTGCAGGCCGCCAGTTCGCCGCTGATGGCCAGGGTGTTCGTGATCGTAGGGTTGGGTGCGCCGCTGGTGGTGGCGGCCAGGCGGTAGGTGACCGTCACTACGTCGCCCAGAGGCAGCGTCTCCGTCTCGGGATTGGCCCGCACCACGACCTGCACCGACTTGCCGGCGGCCTGGTCGACCAGCGGCTGCACCACGGCCAGCGTGCCGCTCACCTGGCTCTGAGCGGCGGCTGTATTGCCCACGAAATAGAAGTTGCTCGGCGCCTGCAGCGTCAGGCTCAGGGGGCCGGTGGGCGTGACATAGTCGGTGTTGCTGATGACGACTGTAAAGGTGTATGGGGTGGTGGTGTCACCCTGGCTGACGTTCGGCGGCACAGCGGCGGCAATGCCCAGGCCGGGCACGACACACAAACCTGCTTCAAAGCGCGGAATTCTGCTGGCCCAGGTCCGCTTGTTCGAAGAGGCCGCCCGCATAAGCTGCTTCCGGCGCAAATGCAGCAGAAAACCAGGTCGGAGCCAGAGTGTACGTGTATGCAGCTGCTTTGCTGCTGTCTGGACCATCCGCAGCGGCTGCAAACCACGCCGGCGCCAGCTCCCGTGATTCCAATGCGACGGGCGCGGACGAAGGCGAGCGCACGCCGGCCACCGAGGGCGCTACCTGGGGATAGGCAGCCGCGAATCCCGTGTCCGCCGCAGACGTAAGTGCGATGGGTTCCATCCCTGTGCGATACGGGGCATGCGCAGCAGGAGCTGCGGCAAGACCAAGCGCAGCGGGTCCCCAATCCACCGTATCGCGACGCCTCTGCCAGGGCCACCTGTGGCGGCAGGAGCAAAGGCGCAATGGTGGACAACGCCAACGACAGCACCGTAACCAGGTGGAGTAATTTGCGCTCCAGTGCGCGCGCAGACATGCTTGCAGACATCCAGGTAGATATCCACGGCAGCAGCGTAGAAGGATGCAACATCCTGGTCCTCCGACCTGTGAACGCAGTGTACAGGCGCGGTGTGAGCCGGTTATTTTATGTCCAGCAGTTGCTCGACAAACGCTGTCAGCTGCTCGTCGGACATGGCGCCGATTTGGTGGGCGACGATGCGGCCGCCGGTGTCGAGGAAATAGGTTGTGGGATAGCCGTCGACGCCATAGGCGCTGGCGACCTGGCCATCGATATCCAGCAAGATGGGGTAGGGAATCCCATGCTGTGCGACGTAGGCAGAAGATCACTTCGGCCTGCTCCGACACGTCGATGCCGACAAACTGCACGTCGCTGGAGGCATAACGCCCTGCGCCGGCGACCAGAACGGGTGTCTGGCGCAAGCAGTACGGGCACCATGTTGTCCAGAAGCTTAGGACCGTCGGCCTTCCGAGCAGGTCGTTAAAGTTCATTTTGTGGTCTGCCTTGCCCAAAGCTTGGAGTTCAAATAAGGGTGCCAACTGCCCAACCACGATACCGCGCTTTTCCTGAGTAGGTGCAGGTGAAGAAACAGATGGGGAAAGAGGGGTTGCAGGCGGGGGGGTAAGAGCTTCAGGCTGGGCCGGCCCCGCAGCGGCTGCTGTATCCGCAACCGCGCCGGTGACCGGCACCGCCAAAACTTCAGTCGCCGTCAGCGGGTCGCCCAGATGGATCCGGGCAGCCGCCTGCAGCTGCGCAACATACCCTTCAACGGTCATGCCTTTGTCCGCCGCGGCCTGGTGCGCAAACTGGTCGACAAGCACCAGCTCGGCCAGGTAGCCCTCGAACTGCTGGGGGTCGACGGCGTAGGGCTGGAGAATTGTGTCCAGATCGGCCTGGGTCTTCTTGTTGGCGGCCAGCAGTTCGGCCAGGCGAGCGTGCACATCGCCAAGCTGCGCGCCGGCCCTGGTGGCTTCGCGCAGCACGAGCCGATGGTTGACCATTTGCTGCAGAAGTTGGCCAGGCGTGGCGGGCTCGATCTCCAACAGCGCCGACATGGCCTGGTCAATGGATCGGACAAGGTCAAACTCTGAACGCAGGATCAGGCTGTTGTCGATCAGGGCCACGTAGCCGGCCTGCCGTTGGGACTTTGGCGCCGCCGTGCCTGCAGGCGCAGGCGAGTATGTGCCAGGTGCGTCGGCCGCCGGTCGTGCCTCTGTCCTTGGCGGAACTGCATCTGGCCTGCTTACCGGCTGGGTGCCCGGCTGGGCAGCCGGATCAACGATCTCCTGCACGGCATGCGCCGCAGGTGACTGGGCACTGCTCCTCACAGTTAGGAGCAGTGCGGCAGACAGGCCAACGGCAATAAGGGGAATGAGGATAAGCCCAACCGATCGCGCAGGCATAGCGGTTTTCCCAGTTACTACTTACGATTCCAGCCACGAAGACAGGCTTAGCCAACCCACTTCGCAATTAACGTAAGTCTAACGCAAGGAAGTACACAATGCTTGCGACAATTGACGGGGCTTGAGTTAATCAAAAGGACGTTGCCACCTTACGTGCTAACAACCTCCCAACCGAGCCGCATCGTTCATGTAACCAGATCACTGACTGTGTAAGCGCCGTGCCGGCGTGTGGGAGGATCAGCCAAACCGGCCCGTGATGTAGTCCTCGGTGCGCTTCTCCTTGGGCATGGTGAAGATCTGCTTGGACGTGCCGTACTCCACCAGGTGACCGGTGCGGGTGTCGTCCACCATGAAGAAGGCGGTGTAGTCGGCGACCCGCGCAGCCTGCTGCATGTTGTGCGTCACGATGATGATCGTGTACTTCTGCACCAATTCCCGCATCAATTCCTCGATCGCCAGCGTCGCAATCGGGTCAAGCGCCGAACAGGGCTCGTCCATGAGGATGATGTCGGGCCGCACGGCGATAGCGCGCGGCAATGCAGAGGCGCTGCTGCTGGCCGCCGGAGAGCGAGTAGCCGCTCTGCTTGAGCTTGTCCTTGACCTCATCCCACAGCGCAGCCCCGCGCAGCGATTCCTCGACCAGCTGGTCCATGTCGCCCTTGTAGCCGTTGATGCGAGCGCCCCAGGCGATGTTCTCATAAATGCTTTTGGGGAACGGATTGGGCTTCTGAAAGACCATGCCGATGCGCCGGCGCACCTCGACGGGGTCGATATCGGCCTCGTAGATATTCAGACCGTGGAACAGGATCTCGCCTTCCGTGCGTGCGATCGGCACGAGGTCGTTCATGCGGTTGAAGGCGCGCAGCACGGTGCTCTTGCCGCAGCCGGATGGGCCGATCAACGCCGTGATCTTCTGGCGCTCGATCCCGAGGTTGATGTCACGCACGGCATGAAACTTGCCATAGTAGACGTTAAGGTCTTGGGTGCGAATGGCGTATTTTTGATCCTCGGCAGCTCAGCGTGCCGTTCTGATAACTCATGCTTTGGTTCTCCGGACTAATACCTGCGGGCGTAACGGTTGCGCAGGAAGATGGCGGTCGCGTTGATCGTCACGAGCAAGATCAACAGCACGATGATGCCAGCGGCTGCCAGGTGTTGAAACTCCTGCTGCGGGCGCGAGGTCCACTGGTAGATCTGGGCGGGCAGCGTCGTGAATTTGGCAAATATGCTGTCGGGATTGACGACGATAAACGTCGATACGCCCACGACGAGCAGAGGGGCGGTTTCGCCAAAGGCACGCGAAACGGCCAGGATGACCCCGGTCAGGATACCGGGCAGCGCGCTGGGCAGCACGTGGTACCACGTCGTCTGCCAGCGAGTGGCGCCCAGGCCGTAGGCACCCTCGCGCATGGCGCGGGGCACGGCGCGGATGGCTTCACGTGCGTTGATGATCACCAGCGGCAGGATCAGCAGCCCCAACGTCAAGCCGGCGGACAAGATCGTGCGTCCGTTTGAAGTAGCCGGGTCGCCGTAGCCAAAGGCAAGGCCGCTCGTGATCGCGCCAAAAAAGCGCACAAACACCGCCAGGCCCAACATACCGTAGATGATCGACGGCACACCGGCCAGGTTGTTGATATTCGTTTCGATGATCTGATCCAGCTTACTGCGCCCGCTGCTGTACTCCTCCAGGTAGATGGCGGCAGCCGTGCCCAGCGGAATAGCTACCAGGAAGGAGATCAACGTCACCCACAGCGAACCCCAGATTGCCGTCGAGATGCCCGCCTTCAGTGGATCCGCCGACTGCGGGCTGGTGACGAAGTTCCAGTTTACCCAGCTGTGAAAGTGCAGGTCGACGTTCCCTTGCAGCGCGGCCACTTGGGCCATGATTTCGTCGCGCTTGAAGATGGAGTCGAGCAGCGTCCAGCTTGCGGCAACTTGGGGCTTGAGTACCTCCGCCTCCACCAGTTGATAGAGCTGCTCCTGGCTGCGCTCGGCTAGCGGCCTTTCCGCCTCCAATGCACGTACGCGGCCGGAACGCAGCTTGTCCTTCAAAATCCCGATCAGCGCCTCTGACGACTGGTTGGCGAGATCACTTGCGGCGCCGACGGCGGTGGATGACGGCAGCAGCGTGCTGGGCTCCACCTTGTATTGGATCGCCACGTAGCCAAAGGCATTGTTGGAGATATTAGCCAGCAGCGCGATCAGGCATATGATCCCGACCATCGTCGCCCCAAAATACATGCTGTGCCAGAATCGGCCCCACCCCTGCCGGCGCTTCACGAACCTGTCGAAGTCGGCCCCCTCGGGGTAGCTGCCGCTGGTGCGCCGCTCGCCAATTACACCTTGCGCCATCTTAGTACTCCTGCCGGAACCGGTTGACGACCCAGCGGCTGATTACGTTGAGCACCAGTGTCATGAGGAACAGCATCAGCGCGATGGCGAAGATGCTGTCATATTCGATCGATTCATAGCTCAAATCGCCGCCGCTGATGCGCACGATGTGGCCGGTCATCGTCTCGGCTGCCTTGAGCGGGTTGAGAAAGTTGAAGCTTGTCAGCGCCTCGTTCCACCCCGTAAAGTTGCGCGGCCCGGAACCGGCGGCGATGGCGACGACCATCGTCTCGCCCACCGCACGCGACATGGCGACGATGGCCGCCGCGGCCAGGCCAGACACGGCCGCAGGCAGGACGATCTTGATCGACGTCTCCAGCTTGGTGGCACCCATCCCATACGCACCCTCACGCAGCGAATGCGGCACGGCGCTTAGAGCGTCCTCGCTCATCGAGCTGACCAGCGGAATGATCAAAATGCCGATCACGATACCGGCGGACAAGACGTTGAAAATCTCGACGTTGTTCTTGCCAAAGAGCGACTGGATTAACGGGGTCATAAACCCCAGGGCAAAAAAGCCAAACACGACGGTTGGAATTCCGGCCAGGATTTCCAGCGTGGGCTTGAGAATGCCGCGTGCGCGCGGCGTGGCATATTCGCTCAGGTAAATCGCAATCATCCAGCCGACAGGCAGCGCCACCGCAAGACCGATAATGCTGGAAAGGACAGTGGCGTTGAACAGCGGAAAGATGCCAAACTGGCCGATGCGCGGCTGCCAGGCAGTTCCCGTAAAGAACATCCACAGCGTGACTTCGGGCCGCTGGAAGAAGACCCAGGCATCATATACCAGGACGAGCACAATACCCGCCGTAATCAACACCGACAACAGCCCGGAAAATCGCAAGAAAACCTGAATGATTGCTTCGCCAGGCCTGGCCTTCTTGCGCAGCGAGCTGCGCAAGTCGTTGCGATGACCTGCCGCTCGGGAGCAGGGATACTCTGCGGGATCGCCAGGCTAGGTTGGCTGAATTCTTGTCCCATCATTCTCCCCCTAACAAGGAGATACACTCGCTCACACAGCTTTGATACACAGGAGGGAAGGGGTATACACCCCTTCCCATTTTGCAATACTGTCCAGCTGTCAAGGACAGCATGGCCGATCTGCCTTACTGGCCGGTGGCCGTAAGCCAGTTCTGCTTGGCAGCGTTGAGAGCATCTTCGGCGGCGGGGAAGTAACCGACGCCGGTGATCTCGTCGTTGACGTTGCTCAGGAAGAAGTTGATGTACGCTGCCACCTGCGGCTTGTCCTTCATGATCTTGGCATCCGAGTAGATGAACAGCGGGCGGGCCAGCGGATACTCGCCGGCGTTGACCGTGTCGGCCGACGGCGCCACGCCTTCGACGGCCAGGTCACGCAGCTTGCCGGCATTCTCTTCGAAGTAGGCGAAGCCGAAGTAACCGATGGCGTTCTTGTCACCTTCCACGCCCTGGACCAGCACGTTGTCGTCTTCCGACAGCTGCAGGTTCCCGGCACCCAGCAGGGCCTCTTCACCCTTGCCCTTGTCAGCCGTGGCGTCCTTCACATACATCGGGTCCATCACTGCTTCGACAAAGTAGTCGAACGTGCCCGAGTCTGTGCCGGGGCTGAAGCGCTTGATCGGCTCCGCCGGCCAGGCAGGATTCACATCCGACCAGTTGGTGTATTCCTTCGAGAACAGCTTCGCCAGCTCTTCCTTCGTCACGCCGGTCTCGCCGACCCAGGTATTCTCAGGATTCACCACGACGGCCAGGGCATCCGTGCCGACGCGGAACTCGATCGGCGTGCGCCCGATCGCCGCACAGTTTTCCTTCTCGGCATCCTTGATCGGCCGGCTGGCGTTGGAAATGTCCGTTTCGCCTGCCTTGCAGAAGCGCTCAAAGCCGCCGCCCGTGCCGACGCTGTCAATGGTGATATTGCCGGCATAGCCATCCTCGACGAATATCTCGGCCATGCGCTCGGCCAACGGGTAAACCGTCGAGCTGCCGGCGGCAATGATGTCACCCTTTACCGTCAGCGGGTCCACTTCGGGCAGTTCAACTGCAGCGGCTGCCCCTGCCGCGGCCTCGGTTGTGACCTCGGCTGTTGCCTCAACCGTCGCTTCAGCAGTTGCTTCGGTCGTTGCTTCGGTCGTAGCCTCAGTCGTAGCTTCAGTCGTGTCGCTTCAGTAGTCGCAGCCGCAGGTGCTGCTGGGGCCGCTGCTTGGCCGCCGCAGGCTGCCAGAATCAGTACCGTTGCCACGAGCAGCGCGGCGATGATCGCCTTCTTCATATTGTCAGACTCCTTTGTGTCTTGTGTAGACAAGTTACGAATTCAACTTCCAGGAGTCATCATGCAGGACAGGCGTTAATAAACCTGCGCGCTTGCGGTTAAGATGCGATCAAGGTTGTGTTATTGGAGTGTTAACAAGGGGAAGTGTGAAGGAGAACGTGCTGCCCTTGCCTTCCACGCTCTCGACCCAGAGCCGCCCGTTGTGCGCCTGGACCGTGTGCTTGGCAATGGCAAGGCCAAGGCCGGTGCCGCCGCTCGAGCGGGCGCGGTCGGCCTTGTAAAAGCGTTCGAAGATGCGCGGCAGGTCGTCGGCGGGAATGCCGATGCCCGGTGTCGGCGACGGAGACGACCACACCATCGTGCACGGCGCGCGCCGTGACCGTGACATAGCCGCCGGCCGGGGTGAACTTGATGGCATTGTGCACCAGGTTGATCACCACCTGGCGGATGCGGTCGGCATCCACCATCACCTGCGGCAGATCTTCCGGCAGCACGACAGTCAGCAGCACGCCGGCGCGCGCCGCCTGGGGGCGCAGCCGTTCCACCGCCGGCTCGATCAGAGGTCGCCAGCCCGCACGGGAAATAAGCGCAGCGGCGCCTGGCCCGACTCGATGCGCGACAGCTCGAGCAGTTCCTGGACCATCTGGGTCATGGAGTCGACCTCGATCTCCATGCGCCCCAGAAAGTGATCGGCGGCCGGCGGGTCGGAGATGGCGCCGTCGCGCAGCGTATCGACCAGCGCCTTGATCGAGGCCAGCGGCGTGCGCAGTTCGTGCGAAATGTTGCTGACAAAGTCGCGGCGCACCGCCTCCAGCCGGTAGAGATGGCTGAGATCCTGCAGCAGCACGAGATAGCCGTTGGACGCGCCGCGCAGAAAAGGCGTGACCGTGATGCGCAAGAAAGAAGCCGGGGCTGACCTCGATGGTGGCCGCCTGTTCCTCCCGGCGCTGGGCGCACTGCTGCCAGACGTCGGCAAGCCGGTAGTCGCGTACGACCTGGACAAACGATTCGTGGAGCGTGTCGGCTGCCGGCGCGCGCAGCAGCCGCTCGGCCGCCGGGTTCATCAATGCCACGGTCCCGCGCCGGTCCAACATCAGGACGCCGTCGCTCATGCTGTGCAAGACAGTGTCAAAGCGGGCGCGCTCGCGCTGCCGCCGCGTTGCCTGCCGTTCGGTGCGCTCGGCCAGGCGGTTGATGGCCCGGCTCAACTCGTTGAGTTCGCCGCCCGCCAACAGGTCGGCACGTGCGTCATAGTCGCCCTGGGCCAGGCGGTTGACCACGCCGGTAACACGGCGCACCTGGCGTGTGCTGACCTGCAGGGCTGCGACAAACAACGCCGTCAAGGCAGCCGCTGCCGATCAGCCACCCGATCGCCAGTGCCGCCCCGTCTACATAGTGTGCCGTAGTAAGGCCAAGAGGCCGGTCAGCCCCAGCACGGCCAGGAACATGATCAGTGTCACGCGCCAGTAGATGCGCTGCGTTGCCCAGAACGCATGCCAACGCCTGCCCCAGTCAGCAGCATGCGGCTCGACCGGTGCATCTTCCGCAGCGGGCTGTGCGCGGTTTTACAACTAACTTTTCCGACACTGATGTATTCTGCATAAACTATTGCCTTGCGCCGGCATGAGGCCGGCGCAAGGCACAGCATAGCCGACGAATCTTTAACGGCATGTCAACTGCAGGTTAAGCTCTGTGCAAAACTCGCCGGCAGTTCACCCTTCAAACCGATAGCCGATGCTGCGCACCGTGACGATGCGCGTCGGGATTCGAAGGATCCTTCTCGATCTTCTCGCGCAGCCAGCGCACGTGGACGTCCACCGTGCGGCTGCCGCCGTCGTATTCCCACCCCCACACCCGTTCCAGGATCAGATCGCGGCTGAGCACGATGCCGCGGTTGCGGGCCAGAAAGGTGAGCAGGTCAAACTCCTTGGGCTTGAGGTGAAACACCTGGCCGTCACAGCTCAGCTCGCGCCGGCTGAGGTCGATGACCATCTTGTCAAAGACCATCTTCTCCGTTGCAATGTCCGGCTGGGGTGCGGCCGCCTGCTCTTCCTTGTCCAGCCGCACGCGCCGCAGCAGCGCCTTGACGCGCGCCACCAGTTCGCGCATGCTGAACGGCTTGGTGAGATAGTCGTCGGCGCCCACCTCCAGCCCCACGATCTTGTCGACCTCGTCGGTGCGCGCCGTCAGCATCAGGATCGGCACGCTCGTCTCCTGGCGCAGGACGCGGCAGACCTCGAACCCGTCCAGCCCCGGCAGCATAATGTCCAGCACGACCAGGTCCGGCGTGTGCCGGCGCGCCACTTCGATCGCAGACCGCCCATCCATCGCCGTCAGGACGTCGTACCCTTGCCGGCGCAGCGAGTACTCGAGCGTTTCAACCAACGTCTGCTCATCTTCTACGACCAGGATCTTGCTTTTTTCGTCCGCCATACCGTCGACTCCCCTGTCGAGATTTTTCTGTCTGGACCTGCACCGCTAACTCGCCGGCTCAGGCTCCTGCTCCGATTTTGCTGCCCTACGCCCGCTGCCGATGACCTGGCAGTCATCGCCAGCCCACGCACGAGGGCGGCCAGCAGCACGATTGCCCCGCCGACGATGGCCATCGGGCCGGGCAGTTCGCCGTTGAACAGGAATACCCAGAGCGGGTTCAGAATAGGTTCGAGCGTCGATATCAGCACCACCTCCAGTGCCGGCAGGCGCACAATCGCATATCCATACAAGATGAACGGAATGCCCAGCTGAAAAATACCCAGGAACACGAGAATGCCGATGTCCATGCTGGTAGGCGAGGACGTGAGCAGGAACGGCAGCCCGATCACCGCGGCCAGGATGTTGCCCAGCAGGATGGTCTCCATCGGCGAGCCGTCCTTCTGCTTGCGCAGGAAGAGGGTCATCCAGGCCATGGTGATGCCCGAGATGATCGCCAGGATGTTCCCGAGCATGCCGCTGCCGGTCAGCTTGTCGCCAAAGAAGAGCAGCATGCCAAAGGCGATCATCGCCATCGTGATGTAGTCGATCTGGCGCGGGCGCTCGTGCAGATACCAGATGCCAAACAGCGCCACCCACAAGGGCGCCGTGTACTGGAGCAGGATCGCGTTGGCCGCCGACGTCATCTGCGTGGCCATCACGAACAGCACAAAGGTGGCGGCCTGCATCACCGCCCCACCGATCTGCGGCAGCGACCACGTAAAGTGGGGGCGCCGGATGTAGAGGGCGATGACAATGGCCGTCAGCAGCGAACGCCCGCTGACGATCGCCATCGCCGGCAGCGTGGATTCCTTGATCAGCACCCCGCTCGTGCTCCACAGGGTGACACAGATCAACAGCAGCCATACCGCCCGCCGGTCCTGGCGCACGTCAGTAACAGTTTCACTTCCGCTCACAACATCCCTTCCATTCGACTAGGCCTAAAATCCCCCCGGCAGGAACACGACCAGCAGCTGTGCGATCAAGATCTTGGCGATCGTTGCCATCGGGAACGCCATGGCGTACCCGTGATTGGGCAGGTCGTTCTTGGCCTGCTGCACCGAGTACGCCTGCACTGCCGGCTGCGTGTGCACGGCAGCCATCATGCCGATCGCCAGGCCAAACGGAATCTTGAGCAGCTTGTACGTAATAAACAGGACCAGGAAGGCGGTCACCAGCGAAACGACTGCGCCTGCCAGCAGGATCTGCAGCCCACCGGCATTCTGCAGCGTCGACAAGAAGGTGTAGCCGGAACGGATACCGATCCCCGCCAGCAGCACCGTCAAGCCAAACTGGCGCAGCGTCAGGTTGGCGCTGTACGGCAGGCTCCACACGATCGGCCCGGTGCGGCGCAGCGCGCTGAGGATCAGGGCGACGATCAGCGGGCCGCCAGCTTCGCCCAGCTTGAACTGGATGCCGCCCGGGCAGCGTGATCGGAATCATGCCGATCAGCAAGCCCAACGCGATGCCGATCCCCAAGGAGAGCCAGTTGATCTCGCTCAGCGACCGATAGGAGTCGCCAAAGAAGTCGCTGATCGGCTTGACCTGGCTGCGCGGTGCCACAAAACGCACACGGTCGCCAAGTTCCAGCACGATCTCATCCGTTGCCAGCAGTTCGATATCGCCGCGGCGCATACGCGTCACGAGGCCGCCAAACTTCTCCGGCAGGTCCAGGTCGGACAGCCTCTTGCCCACCAGGTGATGGTTTGACACGAACACGCGGCGGAAGTCATAGGCGCTGCGGTCCAGGTCGAGCTGCTGTTCGGACGGCGTGCCCAGTTCACGCACGGCGGCGTCCACGTTCTCGGGCGTGCCGATCATGCTGAGCAGGTCGCCTTCCTGCAGGACGGTGTCGCGCGTCGAGAGTTCGACCGCGTCGCCGTGCTTGATGCGGCCAAAGATCACGCCCCATTCCTTGCGCGGCGCCAGGTCGTGCAGCGGCACATTCTGCACGCTGGCTGTTGGTGACGCGCACCGTGCGGTTGTAGATCTCCTGTTCGACCGGGAACATGTCGCGCACGCGTTCTGCATCCTGCTTATAGTTGATCTTCCACATGGCGCGCATGATGGAGATCGCAAGCATGGGACCGATGACGCCCATCGGATAGCTGACCGAGTAGCCGACGACCGGCTCGGCTGGAGGCGGCCTTGGCGATATCGGGCGGGGCCGTCGTGAGGATAAAGTTTGTCACCTGCGCCAGGGCGGGCGTATTGGTCAGTGCGCCCGTGTAGATACCGGCGCTGATCGAAGGTTTAAAGCCAAAGAAGAGTGCTCCGCCGTGACGATCAATGCCGCCACCACCAGCACGCCGATCACCATGAGGTTGTCGCGCAGCCCGCTGCGCGAGAAACGAGGCAAAGAAACCCGGACCGCTGGCCAGGCCCACCATGTAGACAAACAGCACCAAGCCGAGCGAGACCAGCGCCGGCGGCAGCGTCAGCCGCTCGTCGAGCGCGCCAAAGGCGAGCCCCACAAACAGCACCGCCGCCACACCCAGGCCGGTGCCCTTAATCTTAATTTCGCCAATTGCATAACCGAGAGCGGCCACCACGAACAGCAGCAATAACGGCTGTTCTGCGAGTAAATCAATTACACGTTCCATAGGTGCCTTTCAAATCGATGAATTGTTAACATGCTCAGTATAGTCCATGTACGCGGGAGTACAAATGCCCCCGCCCATATCGGAGCGCAGGCGATCCTCGGACCGCAAGCGTCGTCGCTTGCTCTCCCCCTGCAACCCACACATGCGCGTACACGTAAGACATATTGGGCACGGCTCGACGTATAGCAGCGAGGGACACGAACAAATGACGGCACGTAGAATCGCCACATGGGCGCTCGGTCTATGCGCGCTTGTGACCGCACTTGGCCGCGAGTTGCGCCCTTCTCATGCTTCCCGCAGCCTGGGCCCAACGCCGCCGGAAATCGCCAGTTCCCAATGACATCGCCACCATCGACGACGCCGTCGCCGCCTGCCGCCGTTCAGGTCTTGAGGGCTGGCCGCTCGTCACCTTCGCCCAACAGTTGGTCTACAACAAGTTCCGTGCCTACTCCTGCCGCAACCTGTGGGACACACCGGCGGGAGCCTTCCGCCGCGGCATGGGCTACTGCACCCAGTACAATCTGGCCCTCAAGCAGATCCTCGATCGCCTTGGCATTCGAAAGCGAAGCCGTCTTCTCGCTGCGCGTGCGCGTCGCCGACCGGCCCGACTGGACGATGGGCCACACCTGGCTGCGCGTAAACATAGACGGCGACGTGCGCACCGTCTGCGCCGGCCGTGCCGGCAACCTCCCCGGCAGCGTCAACTTCACGCCGCTGGCGCCGGTCCGCCGCGGCCGCGCGCCGGTGCTCTTGCTGTCACACCTGGGCATGATTCTCTTCTGCGGTTACCTGGAATGGCGCGCCGTTCTCACGGGCCAGCCGCTGCCTGAGTGGATGTTTGTACCCCGCAGCGATACGGCTGGATGAGCCACTGCTCGGCTGCAACAGCCTCGGCGTGCATCAAACAGCTGCCACAGTGATCGCCACGTTGCCGCTCGTGCCCTTGGTCGACATAGCGATGCGCCTCGACGATCTGGTCCAGCGGGTAGCACCTGTCGATAACTGGCTTGATGATACCTGCCTCGGCAAGGTCCTTCAGCAAGACAAGATCGTCGAGCGACTCGCCGCCAGGCACGTTGTGTACGTCGACAAAGACGCCGGCGCGCTTTAGGGCCTGCTCACGTGGCAGCTTGCCGACCGCATCTATGACCACAGCATAGGTATCGCCGCGTTGGGTGAAATCTTCCTTCGTATAATCGACGACCTCGGCGGCACCAAGCGAGCGTACAAGTTCCAGGTTCCGAGCACTGCAGACACCCGTGACCTCCGCCCCGAAATGCCGTGCAAGCTGCACCGCATAGGTGCCGACGGCGCCGGATGCGCCATAGATCAGGACGTGCTGCCCCTTCTGGACATTGCCATGGCGGAGGGCCCGCAGCGCCGTCATCCCGCCACCCGGGAGCGCGGCAGCTTCCTCATATGTGAGGTTGGCGGGTTTGAGGGTCACCACTCCATTTTCGGGCAGGCATTTGTACTCGGCGTAGCCGCCGAAATTGGCGGCAAAGGTAGAGCCAAACACAGGGTCGCCGCGCCGGAAACGCGTGACCGCTTTTCCGACGGCTTCGACGTCGCCGGCCAGTTCCATCCCAAGGATCCGTCGCCTTGGCCCTGTGATCCCCAAGTACAGGCGGGCAAGCAGCCACTGCCCGCGCGGAACGGTGAAGCTCCGCATGCGGGAATCGCCCCTGGTCGCCGTCGTAGCGCACACCCTGATGAGAATCTCATCGTCGTTCGGCACCGGTTTTGGCACGTCCACTACTTGCAGGACTTCCGGCGGCCCGTAATGCGTATAGATGGCTGCTTTCATGATGCCCCTGACTCCTTATCCGCCCTTACACAAATGGCGGGTTGCACTTGCGGACTTCATATAGAGTCAAAATCTCATAAACGGGAGTGGCGCCGTGACGCCACTTGGGGGCAGCTTCTTACGCGACCTCCAAAGGGGTTTCCGCTACGCCCTCGGGCTGCAGCGCAGCGGCGATTGTGCCGGCCCAAGCCGCAATCGCCTCCCGATCACGAAAGTCACCTACGGGGGACTTGACGTTCTTGATAATCCAGCGCTCGAAGAATCCCATGCCCTCTGGATCCACTACACCATGGAAGACGACAATGTCGCGGTGGGTGAATACGGTCGGCGACGGGCTGCAGCTTTTGGGGGAACCGCCAGCCCTTCATCAACTCCTGGACGTCGCCTTCCCCCATAGGACCGCTGGAGAACAACCATACCGGTCGCTGGGCAAGCTGCGCTTCCTGAGTCTTGAGCAGTTTCGCTGCCTCCTTGCGCCAGGCCCCCATGTAGACTGCGCTGCCCAGGACAACAGCCTGATAGGAGGTGAGATCGTCCACCGTGGCAGCGGGCTTAACGTCACAGGCCAGGCCGGCTTCGCGCAATTCCTCGCCGATCTTTTCGGCGATACCGGCGGTCGCGCTATGCTTCGTAGCATAGGCCACCAACACTGTTGTTGCCATTAGCTTCTCCTCCTGGTTATGTTTGCTTGTCCTAAAATGTAATACGTATTGATGCTGCGCCGGTTGCGGGAGCGTTGAACCTCGCAGCGGGAGCGCCAGTAACATGGCAGCCGCGCGCCCGGTGCGCGTCCGCACATCCCGATCAGCAAAGATGCACCTGTCGCCGAGTTTGAGAAAATCGCGGCTCAGTATCCGGTCTTCCGCGTGGAGACAATCAGACGCCTTTGACATTTTTGTCCTGGTATTTCCAAGACGTTAACAATCTCGGGGTCCTTTGTTCAAATGATGTTGATACGCAGGGCGCACAGTGAAGTGCGCCCGCCCCTGCTCGCCGGCTCGCTCTATACGGCCTTGCTGACGCTCCTCATCAGCGCGCCACTGGCCATCTTGGTTGCCACTTTTCTCGTGGAGATCGCGCCCCCACGCATGCGCCGCATTACTCGCTCGACCGTCGAGGTATTTGCCGCCCTCCCCTCCGTCATTTTCGGCCTGCTTGGCCTGGTGTACGTGGTGCCCTGGGTGCGCGTCGCCTTCCAGACCGGACTGGGCAAGGGGATCCTCGCAGCGACCATTGTGCTGATCTTTATGACGCAGCCGACCATAATCCTGATCGCCGAAGACGCACTGCGTTCGCTGCCAAATGGCCTGCGCGAGGCAGCCTGGGGCGTGGGCGCCACCCATGGCAGGTGATCTGGGGTACTGTATGGCCGGCGGCGCGCTCCGGCTTGTCTACGGCCGTAATTCTCGGCATGGGAGCGCGCGATCGGCGAGACGATGGCCGTCCAGATGGTGATCGGCAATATCACGGAGCACATGCCGGTCAGCCTGGTGGAAGGCGCCAGCACGATGCCTGCTGCGATCGTGACGCAGCTGCCTGAGGCCGCGTCGCCGGAACATCGCGCCGCACTGATCATGGTAGCATTCGTGCTGCTCGCCGTCGCCTTCTTGTTGATTGCTGTCGTGCGTCTTGGCCTTCACAGGGTCGATCCGGCCCGCAGCTAGCGCATAGGGAGCGCAAGCGACAATTATGGGGATGGAATAGGTACAAGGGCCTGCCGGCAGTCAACTGGGATTCCTTGACCACGTCCAGCGATCAATATGAGTATGGTGGGTGCCGCCGTCGAGGCGCGCGACTTCAACTTCTACTATCGGAGTTTTCAAGCCCTGGCGGAGGTCAACATCAGGGTCGAGCGCCAGCGTGTAACTGCGCTGATCGGCCCTTCCGGCTGCGGCAAGTCCACCTTCCTGCGCGCCCTTAACCGCATGCACGACCTGACCGCAGGTGCGCGCAGCGAAGGCACGATCCTGCTCGACGGCGAGGATGTCGACAGCATCGGCGATACGGTGGCGCTGCGTAAAAAGGTGGGCATGATCTTTCAGCAGGCCAATCCCTTCCCTATGTCCATTTTCGACAACGTTGCCTATGGCATGCGCCTGGAGTCGCAGCGCGTTCCCAAAGCCGAGATCTCCATCCGGGTCGAGTTTGCGCTCAAGCGCGCTGCCCTATGGGACGAGGTGAAAGACAAGCTCAAGCAGCCGGGGACTAGTTTATCTGGTGGTCAGCAGCAGCGGCTGTGCATCGCACGCGCCATCGCGGTCGAACCCGAAGTCCTGCTAATGGACGAACCCTGCGCGGCGCTGGACCCCATCGCTACAGCCAAGGTCGAAATGCTGATCAAGGAACTCTCCGCCGCATACACGATCATTATCGTGACGCACAACATGCAGCAGGCGGCGCGCTGTTGTCGGACTTTACCGCCTACTTTGGCCTCAACGAACGCCGTGCCGGCACCCTGATCGAATACGGGGCCACGAAAGACATTTTCTCAAAGCCCAAAGACCGGCGCACCGAAGACTACATCACCGGCCGCATGGGTTAGCGTGGAAGAGCGGCTTCGACCAATAGAAGATTATCGGATGCGCGCTGCCAGTGCTTGTGCTGTTCTGGCAAAGATTGTGCGGCGCGCATCCGCGTCCTCTACGCCGTCAACTGCGGCGATCGGGTCTTCAATGCTCCAGTGGATCAGGTCAGGCTCCCCAGGGAAACACCGGGCACTGCTCGCGTACCTGGTCGCAGACAGTGATCACCTGGTCGAACGCCTGGCCCTGCAGTTCGTCCAGGTGCTTGGATCGCTGCTGCGAAATATCGATCCCCATGTCGCCGAGTGCCTGCACAGCCAACGGATGCACAATTCCCGGGCGCACGCCGGCGCTTTGCACTTCGATGTGCCCGCCGCTCATGCGCCCGCAGGAGCCCTTCCGCCATCTGCGAACGTGCCCGGTTCTGTGTACATAAGAAGAGCACCCGCCGCCGCTGTCCCTCTGCGTCCGGCAGCCGTGGCGCTTTGCCTTCAGGCCCCAAGGCAGGATGCAGCTGTGCCCCACTGCGCCGGTACAGATCGCTAAGCCGGCCCACATCCAGCGTGTAGTAGATATCCCGTCCGTCGGCGCTGCTGCGCCGTTCGTGCACCAGTCCCTGGTCCCGCAGCAGCTTCAGGTGATACGACACCAGGTTGATCGGCTTGCCGGTGGCCGCCGCAATCTCCTGCACGCGCAGATCGCCGTGTGCCAGCACGGACAGGATCTGCCAGCGTACGTCGTTGGCCAAGAGCTTGAGCAGGTCGGGCGCCATTTCCAGATGCACAGCATTCATGGCTCCAGTATACACGATTTGACATTTACTTCAAACTAGGTTGAAATAAATTTACTTCAAACCAGATTGAAATAAGGAGGACAGCCTTGAACCAACCTGACCTGCTGCGCCGTTCCCTTGCCGAACTGCTCGGTACCTTTGCGCTGGTCATGGCAGGCTGTGGGGCCATCGTCGTCAACGCCATGACCGGACAGTTGGGCCACGTCGGCGTTGCGCTGACGTTTGGCTTTGTCGTCGTCGTGATGGTCGCCGCGACCGGTCACCTGTCCGGCAGCGCATCTCAACCCCGCCGTAACGCTGGCCTTCGCCGTAAGCCGCCACTTTCCCTGGCGCGAAACGCCGGCCTACATCGGTGGACAGCTGGCCGGCGCCATCCTCGCTGCCGCCACGCTGCGCGTCCTCTTTGGCGTCGTGGCCGGGCTGGGGTCGACGGTGCCCAGTGGGCCGCCGCTGCAGTCGCTGGTGCTGGAAACATTGCTCACAGCAGCCCTGATGTTTGTCATCACGGCCGTTGCCACCGATACCCGCGCCGTGGGCGAACTGGCTTCGCTTGCCATCGGCTTTACCGTGGCGGCCAATGCGCTCTGGGCCGGTCCGATCAGCGGCGCCTCGATGAACCCGCCCGTTCGTTTGGTCCGGCGCTGGTTGCCGGCGTGTGGCAGGACCAGTGGATCTACTGGGTCGGCCCGATCGTGGGCGCCGTCGCCGGCGCCCTGCTCTACCAGTGGGTACGGCGGCCCGTCGATACGCCTGCCCCGGCGCTGCCGCCCGATGAAGGAGCCGACCGTGACGCCGGCACCACGGTAGGCTCCCACCGCCGGTTCACGATCTCGCCGCCTGGCGTGACATACAAAGCGTGACGAACCATACAAGAAGGAGAAAAGACATGGATACGCAGCCGGTACTATTCGTTTGCATCCACAACAGCGCCCGCAGCCAGATGGCCGAGGCATGGCTCAACCACCTCTACGGCGACCGCTTTGAGAGCCGAAAGCGCCGGGCTGGAGCCGGGCACGCTCAACCCCTACGCCGTGCGCGTCATGGCCGAGGCGGGGATCGACATTTCCCAGGCGGAGACCAAGAGCGTGTTCGACATGTACAAGGCGCGGCAAACTGTTCCGCTACGTGGTGACCGTGTGCGACACCGAGGCGGCCGAGCGCTGCCCATCTTTCCCGGCGTGGCGCAGCGTCTGCACTGGAGCTTCCCGGATCCTTCGCAGGCAAAGGGCAGCGATGAAGAAAAGATGGCACAGGTGCGCGCCGTGCGCGACGAAATCCGCACTAAGATCAAGGAATGGGCAGATAGCATGTAGGGAGCGTAAGAAATGAAGATGCTGTTCTGCGAATGCCGGCGTCAAAGGCAAGCTCGCATGCGCTCATTCCATGTGGCAGCGGTAGCGTATTTGGTACGACCTGGTTCATTGCCCAAGCTGGCGGCACGCAGATCGGCGCCGTCGAGGTGCGCCCTGTGCAAGTAGCCCCGGCCTACAAATTGGCGATAGCACACAGCAACCGCCGGCGATTTTCCTCGCCCACAAAGCGGGCGAAGTCCTCACGTGTCTGCCTGCGCAGCTTGGCAATGACCTTGTCCTGTGCCGCCTCGTAACGGGCAATCACGTGCCCGTCGTCGCTGTCGCCGTCCCCCAGCAGTTGCTTGCTGACGACAGCATCCTGCAGATCGCCCAGATCTTCCTGCAGCGATTTCAGAAATGTCAACGATCGCGCCGCTTTCGCCGCCGAGCAAACCGCCCACAAACTCCAGGTTGTAGCGCAGATACTTGCACTCGATCCGCAGCCGGTGCAGCGTCGGCAGCGGCACTTCCTCCTCCTGCTCAAACCACACCTCGTAGGCGCGAACGTGGGCAAAATTGTCAAGCAGCATCGTGGGCACCACGTGCCGTACCTGGAACGGCACTACCGCTTCTCCTTCAGTCGGCGTCATATCGGCAAGCTCCGCACCAGGCGTGCGGCAGAACTGCAGAAAGCTGCGCACAAATTCGGAATAGTGCTCGGAATCAAGCCACGCCACAAGGTCATGGTGCGCCTTGGCGCGCTTCGCCACCCATTCCTCCAGGGTCGTTTGCAGGTTGCCCGCCGCCTTCTTCCGCGACTTCCGCTGGTAGCCGATGAGCTTCGCAATCGCAACATCCATGTCGCGCACGGCTCCCAACAACTGGGCCGTCTGGCGCATCTGTTTCAGATAGCGGCGTACACCTTTGCGGTTGAAGTAGTCCTTGTAGAGGCGTGCAGCCGCACGCGCACGCCGGATGGCAACGCGCGCAGCGTGCACGTATTCCGGGTCGGAGCTGTAACGCACCCCCGCCTCGTTGAGCAGCATCGCCATGAACTGCTCATGCCAGATGATGCGGCACGCCTCTCCCATGTGCAGCTCGGGACGTATCCCCTGCCAGTTCTCCGGAGAGTTGACCGGGTGCCGGCTGATGATGCGCAGGGCGCGCTCGAGCTTGCTGTCCGTACTCGGCACCAGACCGTAGGTGCCCATAAAACGATCGGCGAGCACCTGGAGTTCGGCGAGATCTACATCTTTGACCAGTTCAACCTCTACTTCATAGGCATGCGCAAGGACGATATCGTCTACCGCGCTGCGAATCCGGACCTCGTCGAGAAAAAGCTCCACAAGGGCCGGCGTCGATTCGGATCTGCGGCCCGGCGACTCCGATGTTACCGCACGCACGCGCCGCGTCTGGTCCAGGACGCAGATAGCCCGTAGCTCGGCGTTTTTGCCTACAATCCCTGACAAGGCGTCGACAATGGGATCCGGCAGTTCACCGACCTTGGATGGCATATCTCCCGTCTCGAGCAATTCCTCGATTTCCAGGCGATGGTAGATCCCGACTTCGCTGCCCACACCGCGTGATTTCAGCGCGGCGCGCCACTGGCTGTCGCCGGCACGCACCCGCAGTTGATAGCCGTGACGCAGCAGATAATAATCCTGCGTGTCGAGATAGACGTCCTGCTGCTCTTTTGTGATCGGGTCGCCAAAACAATACCCTGATACGGGGCTGGGGCTGGATCGCCAGCTCGTCCACCAGTGCCGGATCCTCTACCGCAAACTTCGCCTCAACCTCGGTAGAGGTTTTCTTTGCTGCGGTCGGAGCTGCAGAATTAGAAATTTCAGTTTTTGCTCGCATAGGTAGTCGACCCGTTCTATGACAATACAAAATCTTGGTGTAGAGTATACTCGATTCGCCGGACAGCCTACGGCTAAGGCGCCTGGCGGCTTCCCACCGCCACTGATAGACTGCACAGGAACAGCAAGGCTGCCACGGGAGTCCAGATCATCCGCTCTCCCCCGCTCGGTGAAATGAAGTTCAGCAGCACGCTCAAGCCCAGCAACGCAGCAATCACCCAGATAAGCCACCTTGATACCCGCGCCCAGGTGGACAGCGCAAGGCCGGCATGCGCAAGCACGACACCAGCCATCAGTGCGATCACCACAGCCTGGATGACAGCCGCCACGCGCATGGCCGGAGGAAACTGGCCCGGAAAGGCGCCGCCCATCGCGTACGCGCCCCAAGGCATCCCCGCAGCAAGCGCAAGTTGGAAGGCGACAACTCCCACCGATATGATTGCATACGCGATGGCGGCGATGTGCGCGACCTTCATGGCTTGCTCCTTCTGGCGTAAGATAATGTGCGTTGGCCGTTCAAACAGCAAAAGTTGAAAAAGGACGCATATGCCTCTCTGGTCTAATACTACACCCGCTGTCGTCAATCACATGGGTGCGCTCGACGGGCAGCCGGCACCGCCAAACTCGTTGGAAGCCGTCGCTGCCAGCCTGGCGGCAGGCGCCGCGGTCATCGAGGTCGATATCAACGCCCTGGCCGGCGGCGACTACTTGCTCGTCCACGATCTCGACTTGGACGGCTGAGACAAGCGGGACCGGCCCGGTGGCGAGCTGCACGGTTGAAGCAGGCCCGCACGCTGCGCATCAAGCATGGCGGGCACTTCACAACCTATGCCGTTCCTCTCCTTAGCGATGTCGTCCAGCTGTTCCAAGCTTCCTCCAGGCAGCGCCCGCCTGCAGCTGGACTTCAAAAACGTCTATCCTTTCCCCGACGATGAACCGCTCCAGCGGCTTTGCCGCCTGATCGAGCCTATCGCCGACCGCGTGCTGGTGAGTTCCGGCGCTGACTGGCAGCTGCGCAAGCTGCGCCAGCTGGCCCCTTGGCTCATGCTCGGCTTCGACGTCATGTACTATATCGATTGGGAACCCGCCGCTGCAGAACGAGACGCCAACGATCTGCCCCGTACGCTTGGCGCCTACGGTTACTACGACGACCATTTCCTTGCCGCCGGCCGCACGTGGCACTCGACTGCCGGCTACCTCCGCGATCGCTGCGAGAGCCTGCTACTCGCTGTGCCCGATGTAAGACGTACTGTATCTGCGCTACACGCTGATCGCCCAGTCGCTGGCCGACGGCTTCAACTGGGCGGAGTGCTGCCACGCCCACGGCGTCCAGCTTGATGCCTGGACGATGGATGTGACAAATCCAGGCGCGGTGCAGGCTGCGCCTCTGCTCCAGGAGGCCGGTGTCGATCTCTTTACAACCAACACGCCGCGCGCGCTGGCTCAACTGCTTGGCATCAAGCCTGGCGTCGGCTAGTCAGCAACGTTAACAAGGTGCTGTTACTGCGTTAACCATCATGTGGCAAGGTACCCTCAGTAAATCGCTTTGAGGGATCTTGAGAACATCCACATGATCGAACTTTCAACCGCTGCGCAGCGGTTAATTATTGCGGTTGAGGAACTACGCGACGCAGCACTTACGATGCAGAATGCGTTTGCGGGCCAGATGGAGTCAGTGCACCCCGAACGTCGGCCAAGTGCCGAGAACCTGCTTCATTACCTCGCCTTGCGCCAGAATGATATCCGCCCCCTGCAGCGCGACCTCGCAGCCTTGGGCCTCAGTGCGCTGGGACGTCTCGAACCAGTTACATTGGCCACCCTCAACGCAGTCCTGGTCGTGCTGCGCTGCCTGGCCGGTCAGCCGCTCTCCCAGTCCGGAGATATCACGGCGCCGGTCGATTTCGAAAGCGGGCCGCTGCTGCTGGAAAGGCACACCCATGCCTTGTTTGGCGCTGCTACCGGCACACACGACGTACGCGTCATGGTCACGCTGCCGTCAGAAGCAGCCACCGATCCCCGCGTCGTGCGTGAGCTGCTCGCTGGAGGCATGGACGTCATGCGCATCAACTGTGCCGACGACGACCTGCCTGCATGGCTGGCGATGATCGATCACTGCCGCCAGGCGCAGCGTGAAATGGGCCGTTCCTGCAAAATCCTTGCCGATCTGGCAGGTCCCCAGCTGCGTACTGGACCGATCGCGCCGGTGGGGCAGCTGCGCAAGCTGCAGCCAAAGCGCAGCGTACGCGGCGAGGTGTTGGAGATGGCCCAGTGCTGGATCGTCCCCGACAACGGTGGTGTTCCCGTCGAAGGCGACGTCGTCCTGGCCCCATCCGAGTTTGTCTCCCGCATCCGCGTCGACGATCTCATCCGGTTTAAGGATGCCGGTGGGCGCAAACGCACGCTGGCGGTCACGGAACGGGTCGACGGCGTCTGGAAGGCAGAAACCAACCAGACGTGTTACCTGGAAGCGGGGGTGCCTTGCTACCTCGAGCGCAAGGGAGAAAAGGTTGGGTTCGGGCGTTTCGGAGCGTTCCCCGAAGTCACCTTGCCCATTCGCCTGCAGGTCGGGGATCAGTTGGTCCTGACGCGCCAGGCGCTGGCGGGCCGGCCGGCCACCTACAATAAGAAAGGCCGCATGGTCCAGCCCGCGCACATTCACTGCACCCTCTCAGCCGTCTTTGGTGCCGCTATGCCCGGCGAACTCGTCTACTTCGACGAAGGCAAGATCGGCGGCATCATTGCCGATGCCGACCAGGACGAAATCCACGTAACGATCACGCAGACGCCGGCCGAAGGCGCCCGCCTGCGCGCCGATAAGCGATCTATCTGCCCGACACGCTGCTCGACATACCAGCTTTGACGGCTAAGGACCTCGACGATCTTGAGGCCCTGTACCAACATGTGGATATGCTTGGCCTGTCATTTGTGCGCACAGCGCGGGATGTTGAATCGTTCTATGCGGAGCTCGATCGCCTGCACGCCGATCAGGCGGGCGTGGTGATCAAGATCGACAATGGGCAGGCGTTCGAGAACTTGCCACGCATTCTGCTGTCAAGCCTGGCACGCCCGCATGTCGGTGTCATGGTAGCCCGCGGCGATTTAGCCGTAGACGTGGGTTCCGAACGGCTGGTCGACGTGCAGGAGGAGCTTCTCTGGTTGTGCGAGGCAGCCCACGTCCCGGTGATCTGGGCGACCCAGATGCTCGAAGGCCTGGCCAAGAGCGGTCAGCCGTCAGTCGCCGAGATCTCTGATGCCGTCCTGTCGGGCCGTGCCGAGTGCGTCATGCTCAACAAGGGTCCGTTTATCATCCCCACCGTTCAGTTTCTCAACGGCGTCTTGGAACGCATAGCCACCCACCAATCCAAGAAGCGCTCGATGCTGCGCAAGCTGTCCGTCTCGCAGGTAGAGGCCGTATAAGCCTCGTGTGAGTGCCGAGTATAGTGAAGCAGATCTGCTGACGCGCTGTTAATCTGTTGCTAACAATCGTCTGGCATAGTTGCTCACTGGAAAAACTACCGCGGCCTTGTGTGGTCGCCATTCTCGCTCGGAGAATCAAATGCGCTTGGAGTCCGTAACCTTACCGTCCGGCATCGTGCAGCTCACGTTGGTGGGCCGGCTTGATATAGAGGGTGTCACCAAGATCGAAGACAAGTTCGCCTTTGCCGTCATGACGGAAACGGCGCCTGTGCTGGTCGATTTATCGCAAGTCGACTTTATCGCCTCGATCGGTATCCGCATGCTGCTGATGAGCGCCAAGGCCTTGCAGCGCCGCGGCGGCAGGCTCGTGCTGTATAAGCCGCAGCCGCTGGTCGGCGAAACGCTGGTCACGGCCGGTATCGATCTGCTGATACCAACCTATGAGGATTTCGACGCTGCCTGCGCGATTTGCTGCAGACGCCCTCGGCGGCAGTCTAGTCTCGCCAGAAGATCTACCTGCCATGACCTCTACCATGTCCTTGCCCGCTAAAACATGCCAAGATTGCCGAGCGTGCACATCAGCGCTGCTGCCGGCAGAATTGTGCTGCCCAATCGCCGCTCCTCGCTGACGCTGTTGAGCGAGCTGGGTGCAGGAATTTGCGCTCGCCAACAAGCTCTCGGGCCGCTGCGCATTTCGTCTCGATCTCGTCCTGGTCGAGACGGTCACCAACATTATCGAACACGGCAGCGTTGACGACGACGAGTGCAGCGCCATCGAAGTTCAGGCCGCCTGCGACCGGACCCGCATCGTCGCGCAGGTGGAAGATGACGGCCCACCGTTCGATCCGACTGCGGCGCCCGTGCACCGCCAGCCTGCCAGCCTCGCCGAAGCGCCCGTTGGCGGTCTCGGCCTGCATCTGATCCGATCCTATACCGAAGACTGGGAATACCGGCGCATAAACCAGCGCAACCGGCAGCGCATGACGATCGTCTGTGACAGTTGAAGATCCTCCACAAGGCAGAGCAGCAGCCAGCCAGCCCACGCTGCCTGGTTCAGCATCCCTTCCTGAATGTGCTCACCGGTGAAGAAATTGCCGCCGTCACCGGCAGCCTGGAACGCGCCGCGTTCCCCGCAGGCACGATCTTCGTGCGCGAGGGCACGCCCGGCGATTGTGCCTACATCCTGCTCGCGGGCAGCGTAGAAGTAATCAAGGCGCTCGGTACCGCCGACGAACGCTCGTTTGGCCTGCGCGGTCCCGGCGACACGATCGGCGAAATGAGCCTGCTCGATCCGGACGAGCCGCGCTCCGCCAGCGTGCGCACGGTCACCGCGGTCGAGGCCCTGGTGATCACCAGGGATGACCTGGAGTCACTGCTGCTGCAGTTTCCACAGATGAGCCTTCAACTGCTGCGCAATTTCAGCCGCCGGCTGCGCACCTCCGAAAATGCCACAATCCGCGACCTGCAAGAGAAAAACAGCAGGCTGAACCAGGCCTACCTGGAACTCAAGGCAGCCCAGCAGAAGATCGTCGAGCAGGAGGTGCTGGCACACGAGCTGGCACAGGCAAAGCGCATCCAGCTGCGCATGCTGCCGGCTGCACTGCCGGCCTACCAGGGCGCCGATATCGGCGCCGCCATCCATGCCGCGCGCTCGGTCGGCGGCGATCTCTACGAAGTCTTCAACCTGGGGCCGGATCGCCTGGGGCTCGCCATCGGCGATGTCGTCCGGCAAAGGGATGCCGGCTGCCTTGTACATGGCCTTGGTCTCAAGCCTGCTGCGCGCCGAGGCCGGCCAGGGCGCGCGCGCCGGAAACCGTTGTGCGCCGCGTGAACAAGCACCTGTGCGAGCGCGACATGGACGACATGTTTGTCACGCTCCTCTATTGCCGAGCTCGACCTGCGCACCCGCTGTCTGCACACCGTCCGCGCCGGCCATGAGTACCCACTGCTCTGGGCCGGATCGCAGCTGGTGCCGCCGCCTGCAGGCGGCCGCGCGATGCCGCTTGGCATCGTCGACTATCCACGCTTGGAGATCCAGGACATTGTCTTGCCCCCGGCCGCAACGTTCATCCTCTACACCGATGGCGTGACCGACGCCATTGACGAGAACAGCCGGCCCTTCGGTCGTGCCCGGCTGGTCGAAACCGTGGCGCGCAACCTCCACCTGGGCGCCCAGGCGCTGTGCGATACCGTCGTCAATACCGTCCTTGCCTACCACGGCATCATGCCCCAATTCGACGACGTTACCCTGCTGGTCCTCCGGTTGGATTGACCGGATCCGATCCGTCGTCGATAACAAAGACGAGGCACCGTGGGTTAGCCCACGGTGCCTCGGTGCCACATGCTAACCAGGTCTGGACGTTAAGTCGCTTACTCGGCAGCTGCATCGTGGCAATGGCCTCGGCGATGTCGTCGTCGTTGCCCTTGCCCAGTTCGATCCACTCGAGGCCGAAGCTCTCGTCGTCGTTCTGCGTCGCCTTGGCGGCGTAGAGCGTGCCGGCGCTGAGGTCGCCCGCTTCGTCGGCCACGAACTTGAACAGCACGGTGTTGGTGCCGTCATCGCCAAAGTAGACCGTCTTCAGATCCGGCATGACGACGCCATTCTCATGGCTGAAGCGGCCCATGGTGTAGCGCTTTTCGACCACCGAGTGCAGGCTCTCGCCGCTGCTGTCGGGCATCATCTCGACCAGGTAGCCGTAGTCGTACGGATTTGCCTGCTTGCCCAGGTATTCGGTCATGCCGGCGACATTTTCCTGCCAGCCATCCGGTCGTGGCGATCGGCTCATACTCTTCAGCCGTCAGCGCCGTGTTCCAGGGCGTAACCGAGCCGCCGCAGTTGGTCCAGGTGCCGTTCACCGACGCGAAATCGACATTCTCACCTTCGATGACGTCCCAGGTCGTGCCGTTGTTGCGGATATAGGTGCGCGCAACGCCGCCGGGAATGCACTCGAAATTGGTGTAGAGGTTGCCCTCCGTGCCCTCTTCGTTGGCAGGCAGGAACAGGTTGGCATCCGGCATGTTGCAGATGTCCATGAAGTCGCCGGACGACGGTCTGCATCTCGCCGTAGCGGGCGCCGTTGACTGCACCGGGGATCGGTTCGCCGGCGCGGCCGAGAATCTGGTACTCGCCGGCAGCCGTCATGACCTTCTGCTGATCGGCGCCCTCGGGTACAGCCAGATCGGTGAAGTCATCCGTGGCCTTGAAGCCGTTGACGACGCCGATCAGACCGCGGTTGTAGGGATACGGATTGGCGCCGCTCGGATGCTGTGCGTTGAAGAACAAGGTGCCATCCGGCAGAATGCGCAGGCCGGTCGTCTCGGCGCCGGTGGGCACCGTCGCAAAGCGGTGCAGTGCGCCGTCGTACATCCACAGCACGTTGTTGGCATGGTGTGAGGTGTCCTCGCCGATCCAGAGACGGCCCTTGGCATCCACCATCAGGTTGTCCGGATTGGAGATGTTGTTGGCATCACACTGGTTCTCTTCGGCCGCCTCGTCGTACGGGCCACCCACGATCAGCGGAGAGATCTTGCTGATGTTGTTGTCGGCGTCGAGTTCGCCCATGTAGACGATACCGCAGGGGTTCTCCTGGAGTTGAATATCGCCTTCGCCGTCGGTCATGCCCTTGTTAATTTCGGTCATGGCCCAGTAGACCTTGCCGTTGGCCTCGTCCAGGGCGACCCATTCCATCTTGCGCCATTCCGCCGTGGCGCCCTTGGCTGCCGCTACCGCGCGGCTTTCCAGGAATGGTGCCATCGGGTCGTCCAGCGGCACGATTGGGCTGGCGGTGTCCTGTGCCCACGCCGTCGCATTGGGGGCGATCACCAGGACGGCGAGGCTGGCCGCGATCGTGATGGCAGCCGCCAGCACTTGACTTAGTTGTGAACGAATTGCGCGCATGCTGTTATTTGCTCCTAGTCTCATTGACAACGCTAGAGTTCTTTCGGCTTGGCGCCTGGCACATACAGGCTGCGACCAGTAAACCAGGAGGGTGTCAACAAGCGGTTAATGCCTCGTTTGTGGCTCGGTTAACACTTTGTATATTGTTGTTAACCAGTTTCCGCCAGCCCTGCGGTATGATGTCCTCTACCAAGAGGCGCATCCGAGCATGAAACGATCCACCCCTATGGGGCACGTCCGCAGGCACCGCAGCACCTATACCGGCATCCTGCTGCTTGGTGCTGGGCGTGCTGCTGTTCCACTGGCGGGGAATTCAGCCGGGCCAGGTCTTCCTGCCGGTGGACCTCGCCAATCGCCTGCTGCCCTGGCGTGACGGGGATACGGCCGCCCGCCTGCAGAACTGGCTCATCAGCGACCCGCTCTACCAGTTCTATCCCTTCCTCGTTCAGACGGTGGCGAGCCTGCGCCAGGGCCAGTTCCTGCTGTGGAACCCCGCCCTCTTCTCCGGCCATCCTGCCCTAGCCGACCCGCTGTTCCAGACCTTCTACCCGTTCGTCACCGCGTTTGGGCTGCTGCTCGGCCCGCCCCGCGGTTTCAGCCTGTCCCTTGTCGCCCACGTGCTGCTGGCCGCCCTGCTCATGTTCGGCTTCCTGCGCAGCCAGCGCCTCGGCCTGCCCGCCGCCGTCTTAGGCGCCCTGACCTACAGCCCTCAGCGGCTACCTGGTCACCTGGTTCGAATACCCCTTCTGGCTCACCACCCTGGCCTGGCTGCCCGGCATCCTGTGGGCCTGGCACGCCGGCGTAGAACGCAGCCAATGGCGCTATGCAGGACGTCGCCGGGCTGCTGCTTGGCCTGGCCCTGCTGGCCGGACAGTACCAGTTCTTACTCATCTTTGTCCTGTTCTGGGCAGCGTACGCTGCGGCCTGTGCCGTCGCCGAGCGCCGAAGTCGGCCGGAACGCCACGTTTCCGCTTGGGAGCCTGCTGCTTGCCCTCGTGATCGGCGCGCTGATCGGCGCAGTCCAGGTGCTGCCATTTGCCGACCTGCTCGCCGCCAGCCGCCGTGCCGCCGCAGGTGCTCCCGACGTCCTGCCGCGTCCACAACTGATTACCCTGCTGCTGCCCCATTTCTTTGGCAGCCCTGCGCTGCCGGAGGACTACTGGGGCTACGGCAACTACAACGAGTACACGATCTATGTTGGCATCGTCACCCTGTTTCTCGCCTGGCTCGCCCTCTTTGCCCGCCCGCGCTACTGGACGAGCTTTCTCCTCGTCGCCGTATTAGTCGTGATATGGTTTGCCATCGGCGGTCTGGGCGCAGCCTGGATCGGCTCCCTGCCGGTTATCCAGCAGGTGGCGCCCCATCGCGCCGTTTTCCTGCTGCCCCTGCTGCTTGGCTGGTTAGCCGCCATGATGCTGGACGATCCCGAGCTGGGCTGGCGGGGCGTGCTCCTAGGGTTGGCCGCGTTGCTGCTCGCAGCAGCGGCCGCCATTTTTCTTGCCTGGAACAGCAAGAACAGCAGCCGCGATTGCACTCCTACAGCAGAATGCGGGCCATCAGCCTGGCCCTGCTGCTGGCTGCCGGCGGCGCTGCTGGCCTGGCGCGCTGTCCGGCCCGAGCGGCGGCCGCTCTGTGACTGGCTGATCGTTGCGCTCGTCTTTGCCAACCTCTTCTGGTACGGCCATGACCTATAACCCTGCCGGCCCCCTCGCACAGCTGTACCCGCCAACGCCGGTGACAGACTACCTGCGGCAGCACCAGGAGCTGGCACGTGCCGTCCCCCTCCAGCACGGCAGTGCCCTGCTCTTTGGTCCCAACGCCATCACAGACTATGGCGTGCTGCAGCCCGGCGGCTATTCCTCGCTTGTCATCGGGGCCTACCACGACCTCGTCAGCCGCGGCGACCCTACCATCGACCTCCCCTGGATCGACCGCAGCAGCAACTTCGTGCTCTTCAGCCAGCCCAGCGACCGCCTGCTCGACCTGCTCAACGTCGACCTGCTGGTATCGCCCGCAGAGATCCCCGATCCCGGACCCGTGGCGGAGTTCGAAGGTGGTCCCTGCGTCGGGCCAGGCATTGCCGTGAACGACGCCCAACCGCTGCGCGGCGAGTTCACCGTCTGGCACAACGCCGTCAACCGCATCGACATTCCCTTCGTGCAGTCCGGGAGAGGCGGGCGACCCGCCGGCGGCACTCTTGACGCCTGACGCCCAGCTCAAGCTGCGCCTGTGGCGCGATGGCGCAGAAGGCACGCTGGCCGTAGAAACCACCACGACTGCCAAGACGTGCTGCAGCAGGGCCAGTGGACCGTCTACTTTGCGCCGGAAGAAGATGCCCCCGGCCGCCGTTACGCCTGGGAACTGTCCACCGAAGGCGTAAGCGGCGACAGCCTGCGCGTCTGCACCAACAGCGCCGGCGCTCCCGCCCTCTCCGCCTACGGTCCGCGCCTGGCCGCCGTCGATCTGCCCCCCGACAACGGCGTGAGGCTCTATCGTCGCTATGCCCCGCTGCCGCGCGCCTCAGTCGTATACGCAGCCGAGACCATCGCCGATCCGGCCGCCCGCCTGGACCGCATCCTCGATCCGGACTTCGACGTCCGCAACATCGCCGTGACCGAGCAAGCCGTCGTCGCTGCCCCTGACGCCAACGCTGCCCGCCACACCCGCCGAGATTGTGGCGTACGACAACAACCGTGTTGCCATCAAGGCAACCGCGCAGGCAGACGGCCTGCTCGTCCTGGCCGACCAATACTTCAAGGGCTGGGAAGCCACAGTCGACGGCGTGCCGGCACCCGTTCAGCGCGTCAACCACTTCATGCGCGGCGTCCCCGTCACCGCCGGCGAACACGAAGTCGTCTTCACCTTCGCCCCCCGCTCGCTCCAGCTCGGCGCCGCGCTCTCCCTGCTGGGCCTGCTGCTCGCCGTCACCGTGCCTGGCGCTGCCTTCCTCACCGCACTCGTCCACAAACGCCGCAGGCAGCGCCTCGCACGATCTGCCTCTCCGCACCCAGCCCCAGGCTCGCCGCACTAGCCTGGAGCCAGCCACCTTACAGGGCGGCGAGCCAGGGGCAGTTGTGGGCAGCGCCTGGCACGAATCCTGAACTCCTACCCCTTGATCACCGCCATCGGCTCCAGCCGTGCCACCGCCCGCGCGATCCCTGCCCCCGTCACCACCTCGATCACTTCCTCGATCGGCTTGTACGCCAGCGGCGCCTCTTCGGCCAGCCCGCTGGTGCTGCCGGCCCGCACGCGGATGCCGCGGCGCTGCAGCTCCTGCTTGAGCGCGGCCCCTTCTACCTGCTTCTTGGCCGCCGTGCGGCTCATCATGCGCCCCGCCCCGTGACAGCTGGACCCAAAGGTCTGCTCCATCGCCCCCTGCGTGCCCGCCAGCACGTACGACGCCGTCCCCATGCTCCCCGGCACCAGCACCGGCTGCCCCACCGGCCGGTAATCCGCCGGCAGTTCGTCGTGCTGCGGCGCAAAGGCGCGCGTCGCTCCCTTGCGATGCACGCACACCTCCATCTCACGCCCGTCGATGCGGTGCTGCTCGATCTTCGCAATGTTGTGCGCCACGTCGTACACCTGCCGCAGCTGCGACGCGATCCCCGTGTTGGCAAAGACGGTGTCAAAGCTCTCGCGCACGAGCATCGCCAGCACCTGGCGGTTGGCAAAGGCAAAGTTGGCCGCCGCCTGCATCGCCGCGAGATAGGCGCGGCCTTCGGCCGTGTCGAGCGGCGCACAGACCAGCTCGCGGTCGGGCAGCACGATGTTGTGGCGCTGCATCACGCCCTGAAAATCGCGCACGTAGTCCGTGCACACCTGGTGGCCGAGGCCGCGCGAGCCGCAGTGGATCAGCACGACGACCTGGTCGTCGCGCAGCCCATAGGCGTCGGCCACGTCGTAGTCGTAGATCTCGACCACGCGGTCCACCTCCAGAAAATGGTTGCCCGACCCCAGCGTGCCCAGCTGGCTGCGCCCACGCTCGCGCGCCTGGCGGCTGACCATACCCGGGCTTGGCCCCTTCGAGGCTGCCGTTGGCCTCGGTGTGCAGCAGGTCTTCCGGGGTGGCGAGGTCCTGGTCGAGACACCAGCCGGCGCCCCGGCTCAACACGTCGTCCATCTCGCGGTCGTTGAGCGGGAACGCGCCGCCTCCCCCCATGCCGCTGGGACAGTTCTTGTAGAGCGTCGTCGCCAGCTCGTTGAGATAGGGCTCGAGCGCCGCATAGGTCAGGTCGCTGGCCAGCAGCCGCACGCCGCAGTTGATGTCGTAGCCGATGCTGCCGGGCGAGATCACGCCGTGCGGCAGCGCCGTCGCCGCCACGCCCCCCACCGGAAAACCGTACCCCTGGTGCACATCCGGCATGGCGATGGCATAGCCGGCTACCCCCGGCAGCGTGGTCGCGTTGATCAGCTGCTCCACGCTGCGGTCGGTCAGCGCCTGTTCGAGCAGGGCGCGGCTGGCATAGACCCGCGCCGGCACCCGCATATCGGGACGAAACGTCTTGGGGATCTCCCAGACATACTCGTCGATCTGTTTTAACTCCTTGAGCCCAATCATATGTCGAAGAAGACCTCCGCCTTCCAACCTTCCCCCTCGCGCCCGATCTTCAGCTGGTGATAGGTGACCGCCTTGATCTGCAGGTCGGGCGCCCTGCCCGTGCGCCGGCCGAGCACCGTCGCCTGGACCATCTGCGGCGTAATCTCTTCCACTTCGACGTCGTCGACGACGAGCCCCGAGACTTCGTGCAGATAGAGGATCTCGTTGAGCCAGTCCACCACCAGGCTCTCGAAGTCGCCCGCGGTCAAGTCCACTTCAAAGAATTGGGGCTCCTCTTCGGGCTCGGCCTCCGCACCGGTCAGCGCGATCATGGCGCAGGCGAGACAGCGAAACAGGTCGGACTGGGTCGGCGCACTGGCGCGCAGGCCGATTTCCGACGTGTGGCCCAATTCCTCGACGTCACAATCAGGTATCTCGTAGTTCATCGCCACTCTGATCCTTTGCTTGATCGTTTGTATAATTGGCTGCTTGTCACCCTGATTGGAACACAAGGGTGATATAATTGCACGTTTGAAGGGACAACAACACGTATGCAAGGACAAGTTGCAGGACCAATGCCCGGCATAAGACTCAGCACAAAACCTGACAACAAGACACCGCAAACTTGCCGTGCCCGCTCTCCTGGGAGCCCTGCTCCTGGCCGCGATCTTGCTGGCCGGATGCGGTGGGGCCAATGCCCAGGAGTCAAGCACCGGCAGCACCGCTGCAGCCACTGAGGCAGCGACTGCGCCAGCGACTGAGCCGGCGACTGCCGCGGCCCCCACGGCTGATCCCGCAGCAGCCCAGGCCAGAGCCAGCCCTGTGGCGCCGGCCATGCCGGCGGACGCCCACCCCACCTCCATGGTGGCTCCCAAGCTCTACACCTACCGCGTCGTCAACGTCTACCCGCACGACCAGGGCGCCTTCACGGAGGGGCTGACCGTGCGCGACGGCAAGTTCCTGGAAGGGACCGGCCAGGAAGGGCAGTCGAACCTGCGCCGCGTCGAGATCGAGACCGGCAAGGTGCTGGAGAGCCGCCCGCTCGACGCAGCAGTACTTCGGCGAAGGCGTCACCGAGCTGAACGGCAAGATCTACCAGCTGACCTGGAAGAACGGCACCGGCTTCATCTACGACGCCGCCACCCTGGCGCCCCAGGGCCAGTTTCAATACAGCACCGAGGGCTGGGGCATCACCCATGACGGCCAGCGGCTGATCGTCAGCGACGGCACCCCCACGATCCACTTCTGGGACCCGGCCACGCTCCAGCAGACCGGCGGCATCTACGTCTCCATGTTTGGTCTGCCGATCTCGCAGATCAACGAGCTCGAGTACTTCGACGATGCCATATGGGCCAACGTCTGGCAGACCAACCTGGTCGTGCGCATCGACCCCAAAACGGGACTGGTCACCGGCGTCGTCGACTTCGCCGGCCTGCTCGACTATGCCCCGCCCGCCCAGAAACCGACCGACGTCCTCAACGGCATCGCCTACGACGAAGCGACCGGCCGCCTCTTTGTCACCGGCAAGTGGTGGCCCGCCGTCTT
>CAWBRX010000010.1:0-103057 GCA_963791135.1 uncultured Chloroflexia bacterium | reverse complement strand
TGTTGTGTAGCCTGGTTAGGTTGGTCTTGCTGCTGGATGTCGGCCACCAGCGTGCCGTTCGTCCAGGCTTCGCTCCGGTTGCGGCCGGGCGCCTCGAAGTTGGACAGGTAGACAAAGGGCTTGGTCGAGCTGCCCGGCTGGCGCGGCGCAAAGGCCATGTTGACCTGGCCGTCGATCTCCACGTTGTCGAAGTCGGCGCTGCCGACGAGCGCGACCACCTCGCCCGTCTGCGGGCGCATGGAGACGAGCGCGCCGTTGGAGACGTTGCGGTCGGCCAGCGCCGCCACCTGCTGGGCCACGATGCGCTCGGCCTCGGCCTGCAGCTTGGGGTCGAGCGTCGTCGTGACGTTCAGCCCGGCATGGTAGAGCGCCTCCGAGCCAAACATCTGCTCGAGCTGCTGGCGCACGAAGAGCGTGAAGTGGGGCGACTTGAGGTCGTACTGCACGGGCTTGTAGACCAGCGGCTCGGCCCACGCGGCATCCGCCTCGGCCTGCGTGATATAGCCCTGTTCCACCATCAACCCCAGCACCACGGACTGGCGTTCCTTGGCGCGTTCGGGATGCGTGTAGGGGTCGTAGTAGGCGGGCAGCTGCGGCAGGCCGGCCAGCAGCGAGGCCTCCGCCAGCGTGAGGTCGGCAGCATCCTTGCCAAAAAAGGTCTCGGCGGCGGCGTCGATCCCGTAGGCCATGCTGCCGTAGAAGACCTCGTTGAGATACATCTCCAGGATCTCGTTCTTGCTGTAGCGGCGGGTGATCTCGGCGGCGAGGATCGCCTCTTTGATCTTGCGTGTCACCGACATCTCGGGCGTCAGCAGCACGCGCTTGACCAGCTGCTGGGTGATAGTCGAGCCGCCGGCCACGACGTCGCGCTCCTGGATGGCGTAGTAGACGGCGCGGGCCAGGGCGACCGGGTCGACGCCCGGGTGGCGGAAGAAGTTGGCGTCCTCGGTGGCGATCGTGGCGTCTACCACGTGCTTTGACATGCGGTCGAGCGACACCTCGATGCGCCGCCCGGCATTGGGGTCAAAGGTTTCGTTGAGCAGGTTGCCTTCGCGGTCGTAGATGCGCGTGCTCTGGAAGGTAGAGGCGCGTGTGCGCAGCTCGCTGGGCGACGGCAGGTCGCGGGCGATGGCGGCATAACCGACCAGCGTCAGCGCGAGCCCCAGCGCGGCGAGCGTGACGAAGGCAAAGATGCCGGCGACAAAGCCCGGCCAGAAGCGGCCGCGGCTGCTTTTGCGCGCGGTGTTTGCGGCTTCCCTTGCGGCGCACCGCTCTGGGGGGAGCGCTTGGACGGTTTTTCTTGAGTCGGTTGCAGTTCGTACATAAGCTAATCAGGCCACTCCCAGGGGAGCGTATTTTGAACAATCCAGGCCAGCGTATGCCAGCCCTGAACGACGAGCAGCGGGACGGCCCCCGCCCGCAGAAAACGCGCTGTGGGCAGCGCCCGCGGCAGCAGGACGATCAACAGCAGTGCCGGCGCCAGCGACGCCAGGCTGAACAAATCCCAGTCGCGTTGCCCGCCATAATCCGGGTTCCAGACAAAGGTAAAGAGCAGGTAAAACCCGGCAGCAATAACCAAGAACGGCACGACCCCCGGCATCCCGGCTCCGGCCTCGTAACTCTCGGCCCGAACGCCTGACCCGCGTTGCCCGCGCGCTGCCGGCCACCTGACTCGTCCCTTCCACCCCTCGTTTAGTGCGCACGCCCACGTGCGCAACCGCACGCCCACGTGCCGCCTCGCCACGCGCCAGCCACAAATTGACGGCCACGATCACCAGCCCCGGCAGCACGACCGGCGCCACAAGCATCTGCTCGTTAAGCCAATCGCGCAAATGCCCCCAGCTGAACATCGTATAATGTTCCCACCGTGTCGTCGTCTGCCACAAGGGCACAAACCAATTCGCGTCGCCGCCTCCCGGCCGGTCGGTGTTGAGCAGCGCGTAGATCCCGTGCCCGCTCGCCTCCATCCAGACAAACGTCGCGCCGCCAATCAAGACCATCGGCAGCGCTATTTCCAAAACGCAGCGCAGCAGCGATTTGTTTCCGCTGCGCCAAAGATGCCAGCCGAGATAGATCAAGCTGGGCGCCAGGATCACGGTTGACGGATGGGTCGCGTTGGTGATCGCCAGGATCGTGGCGGCGAGCCACAGCGGGCGGCGGTCGACCACCACGCCCAGCCCCAGCCACAGGTAGGCGAGAATCCCGGCCGCGGCAAACGAGTAGTTCTCCACATAGCCAAAGAAGAGCTGCAGCAGCCCCAGTGTGGCAAGCATCCCGTACGTGAGCCACGGCGGCGCCAGGTGGTGGCGCTCAAACTGGCGGCTGAGTGCCAGGACGACGAGCAGGTAGATCAGCCCGGCCAGCGGGCTCAGCAGGCGGTAGGCCGGCATGGCGTCTTTCCAGCCCAGGGGCCCGTGAAGGGCGAGCCACGTCTGCGCGTGCAGAAAGACGTCGAGCGGCGCCTGCCAGGAATGGGTGAGCCGCACGGAGGGGTCGGGAAAGGCAATCCCCTTGGCCAGCATAAAGGCATCGCCCCAGCGCGTATGGGCGATGGGAAAGAGGTAGAACGCTGCGACCAGGGCGACGGTGACGGCGGGCAGCACGAAGCGCCAGCGCGTGGGGTTGACACTCTCCCACTTTCTACCTGGGAGCCAGGTGGCGGCGATAGCACCTACCAGCAAAGCCCCGCCGAGGACCACCTGCCAGGGGGAGAGATAGTGTACCGGCCACAGTCCCCACCACGCCGTTTCCATGCTGCCGGCCTCGGGAACCGTGTTGGGCGGTGAGGACGGCAGCGCCAGGTAAACATAGAGGTGGAGGCCGAAGATCAAAACGGCCACGACCTGCAGCGCGACAGCTGTCCAGAGCTGCAGGCGAGTAGAAGGCGTTTCGGGCATAGCGAAAGGGGCCGTGCCTGGCGCTGCCCACTTCACCTCTCTGCAACCTGGGGAAGGGTGGGCAGCGCCTCGCACGTTATCCGGTCAGTTGAGGACGAGGTACTCGGAAGAAACCCAGCCGCCGTTGAGATTGTCGGTACCGGTACGGCCGCCGATCTCCGTCCAGGTGCCATCGTCACTCTTGCCCTTCACCTCGAAGACTTCCCCGTTATAGACGTAGCCTACGATATCGGAGTTCGCCGAAGGCTCGGCACGCACGCGCAGGCGTACGCCCTCGGTCTTGACGGTGGCCGTGCCCGATACGGCGGCAGGCTGCGGTGCCAGGCGCGGCGTGGGAGTAGGCAGGCGCACCGCGGCCGCAGTAGCCGCTTCGGTGATAGCAGCGCCGGTGATGGCGCCCTTGACGTTGACAAAGTTGGTCGACACCCACCCCTTGCCGCCGGAGAGGGCGGGGATGGCGAGTTGGACCCATTCGCCGTCGGAGCTGAGCCCGATCACGTCGTACACCTGGCCCTCCTTGATGCCACCGAGCACTTTGGCGTCAGGGCCGGGCTCGGCGCGCACGCGCAGCGATTTGGCGCTGACGGTGGCCTTGGCAGAGTCGACGGCGGCCGCGGCGCCTGTGCTGCCGCCCGTCGAACTGGTGCCTTCGCTCCCGCCCTGGGCAACCTGTTCGACCACGTCGGCAATCGTGCTGCTGTTGGAACCGCCGCAGGCGCCGGTCAGCGTCACGGCGACAAACAATAAGGCGGAAACGAGAATGCGGTTGGTGTAGATCATGATCATCTCTCCTGGATGCAATGCAGCATTATTCCACGCAGCGGCGGGCGCGTGCAAAAGCCAGTTGCCTGGATGCAGATAAGTCTAAGGTGCAGGCAGCACCGTCTCCCACCGCCCCACCTCGGCGACCGTCTCCGCATCGTAGAGGATCACCTGCAGCGTGACGGGCTGTGACTGCGCTCCTGGTGGTAGATAGAGGGTATAAACGTCGCGCACGGTCTCGCCCCGGCGCCAGGTAGTAGTAGGCGCAACCTGGCGCAGGGGGTACTCGTCCAAGATGGCGGGTGAGCCGTCGGGGTAGGTGAGTGGATTCCCTGCGGCGTCGAGCAGGCGCAGCGAGACTTTGAGCACCCGCGGCAGTTCAGCCGTGGGCTGCCAATAGAGATCGGTGCGCAGCGCCGGGCCGCCGGCCCAGTCGAGCCGCTGGAGGTCGTAACCTTTCAGCACCAGGCGCCCATCGTCCATGGGCACGTCGAGCGGGCTCTGCGGTTCGCCGGCCTGTGCGTGCCCCGCGTGGCCAGGCGCGCACGAGCGGGCCATCACCGCTAAAGCTGTAATCCTCCGCAACCCCCTCCAACTCCCGTGTCAGGTAAGTCGGCGCTCCCGCGGCCACAGCCTGCGCCAGGACCTCACGCCGGCGCTGCGGATCGTCGGCGGCCACCGGCGTGGCATTCGTGCCCAGCCCTTCGGCGGCCTGCATGTACTTGAGTGCGGTGACTTCGCCTTCGAGCCCGATCACGGTGCTGCCGGGCGGGAAAGGCACCTTGGCCATATCGACCGCATAGTCGTGGGCGCGCCAGTCGCCGCTGCGGTTTACCCCCGGACCACGGCCGGGATTCCAGGCAAGCAGTAGGAGAAGAATGGCGACGATGAGGCCGCCGCCCCAAGAATAGAAACCATTCGTTGCCTTTGCCGTCGAACGATGGGCTCGCTGCACGAAGATTTCCGCCACCTTCGCCACGCCGCCGCCCGCCAGTAGCGCAAGACACAGAAAGACCGGGATCAGAAAGACTTCCTGGTCGCCGACGCGGTAGAACATGGTGAAGACGAAGTTCGCCGCCAGCACAAGCAGCACGAGCACCCAGCCTTTGCGCACGCGCCGATCGAGCAGCCAGGCGCAGCCCACCAGTGCAAGCAAGAGCCCTACCCACCCTACCTGCGCCACGAGGAGTTCGAACCACTGCTGCGGCGTGCGCTCGACGGCAAGGGCGGAGCCGCTGAAAAAGCTGGTGTAGCCGCGCGCCAGCACGTGATCCCAGAAGCCCTTCCACGTGTTGGTATAGGAGCCGTGCAGGTCCACCGCCCCGGCGCCCGCCCGCAGCGGCAGGTACAAATAAAGCAGCAGCGGCAGCAGCAAGGCCGCAAGCCACAGCACCCAGGCCACTCGCGGCCGCCACAATCCCGGCACACTCCAGAGCAAATAGACCGCCACGCCCGGCAATGCCAGCACGATCGTGCGATGGTGGGCAAGACCCAGACCGAATAGCAGGGCCAGCAGTGCCATGCGCCAGACAAACCGCCGCCCCGCCAAGCTCCGAACGGTGAGCGCCACCAGCAGCACCGCCGCCAGCAGGAGGTTGTGCAGGGCGTAGACCTCGGCCAGCGTAGCCTGCGCCCACCAGACTGGACCGAGCCCAAACGTGATCGCCGCCGCAGCGCCCGCCGCTAAGCCAATCCACCGGCTGCCTGTAGGTAAACCGCCGGTTGGTAGTTCACCCTGCGCCTGGCCCCCATCTACCAGCCGATCCGCCACCGCGAACACCAGCCCCACGGCGGCCGCGGCGGCCAGTGCGCTCAAGATGTTGATGCGCCAGGCCCAACTGCCAAAGGGGAAAAGCACGCGGCTCCAGAGCCCACCCAGCAGTGTGTACAGCGGGTAGCCGGTGGGGTGGGCGATGGCAAAGATGGGCAGCACCAACTGGAATTCTAAGCTGTCGTCAAAGAGGGTGACGAGGCTGGGCGCCGCGGTAGCGGCGTAGAGGACAAAGAAGGTCAGGCCGGTAAGCCAGGGGGCGAGGCGTACAATCCAGGCCACGCTGGTGTGCTGCCGTGACGGCTGATGGGTGGACGGCGAATCTGCATGCATGTGTATTATCCAGGGGAGAGCATATCACAGATAGAGTCCAGAACGGCCGCGACGTGTGCGCTTTGCGTTTGCTGACTGGACGTCTAGAAAAGGCTCTGGTATGATGGCGACACGTTTCAGGCTGTTGGATGGCCGCACGCCCGAGTTCCACCGGCGGGCAATTCGCTGACTAGACACAGTACCATGAACCACTTAACTGTTAGACGCCGGCTGGTGCTCCTCCTGGCCTTCGTCCTCACAATACTTATCGTGTGGGCACCAGGCGTGCTTTATGCGCAGTCGCCCGGCAGCAGCGCCGCCAATGCTGCACCGGCAGGCGCAGCAACTCCCCTTTTCTGGTATCTTCTTGCCGCGGCAAGTGCCTTGCTGGTCCCCATCGGCCTGGTGCTGATCGGCGTGACCGGGCTGGAGCCCGAGCGCGCCTGGCACGCAGCCCTCGGCGCCATCGGCGCAGTCGGCCTGGCAGGCTTGGCCTACTGGGCAATCGGCTTTGCCCTGCAGTTTGGCGGCATCGGCCTGGCGTACCTGCGCCCCGAACTCCGTGGACTCGTGTGGGAGTGGAGCCCGCTGCCGGCCGATTGGGGCATAGGGTGGGGCGTGGCCGGCTTGACCGGCTGGTTCCTGTCGAGCGGCGACCTGACGGCCATGACCTATGCGCTCTTCCTCTCACAGATACCTTGGGTATTCACTGCCGCCCTGCTGCCCGTCGTTGCGCTGCGCGGCCGTGCCCCCGCCAGCGCTACGCTGCTGCTGGCGCTCGTGATCGGCGGCGTGGTCTACCCGCTGGCCGGCAACTGGGTGCAGGGCGGCGGCTGGCTTGCAGCGCTAGGGCGCAACCTGTCGCTTGGTCATGGCTTTGTCGATGCGGGCGGGGCCGGCACGGTATTCCTGCTGTCCGCCGCCTTTGCCTTGGCCGCCGTGGCGGTATGGCCAGCCCCCAGGCACGATGAAGACGAGTACTCTGCGCTGCCGCCGACTTTTCAGCCGCTGCTGACGGTGATTGGCGGCCTCTTTATGCTGGCGGGCGTGATTGGCTGGCTCTGGTCAAATCCCCTCCAGGTGGAAACACTCACCGACCTTGGCCTGCTCCGCGGCAGCGTCAACGTACTGCTGGCGGCCGTGGGTGGCTCGATCGTTCCGCTGCTTTACACCTGGTTTGTCGCCGGGCGCAGCGACCCGACGCTGACCGGCCGCGGCCTGGCCGCCGGTGTGATTGCCGGGTTGGCAGTGGCGCCATTTGCCCAGCCGGGACCCGCGCTGTTGACCGGTATCCTGGCGGGCGCTACGGTTCCCTTTATGACCTACATCGTCGATCATCTCCTAAACCTCGACGATGCCACGGGCGTGATCGTGACCAGCGGTCTGCCGGCGCTGTTGGGGCTGCTGCTGGTAGGCATAATTGCCGATGGCGCTGCGGGCGCCGGCTGGCAGTTGATGGGCGCCGCCAACTACCTGGGCGTCGCAGGCCAGGGCGTTTCCGGTTTGCTGGTGGCAGGCGGCTTTCAAACCGATTTTCCCGGCCAACTCCAGGCGCAGGTTATCGGCGTGGTTGCGCTGATTCTGTGGGGGTTTGTCAGTGGGCTGGCGGTGTGTGCGCCGCTTGGCCTGCTGTTGCACCACCTGCAGCGCAGCGACGAAGCTACGCAGGCATCGCATGCCGAGCCCGGCGCGCCGCTGATCGAGCCCGACTTGACCAAACCCGAAGTAGCGCAGTCGTCACGATCGTTCCGGTAACCTGGCTGCGCTAGTTCCTGCGTCCTACTCTGCGTTCTGCCTGAGCGCGAACGTTGCCAGGGGTGTATAGATCGATCCGCTTGGGTGCAGGTCGCTGCGGATAAGATAAAAGGCTGCCACGGCGAACGGGGTGCCCGCCGGCGCTGGCGCCGACGTTACTGTACGCAGCACTTCGCCGGCACGCGCCAGCATGGCGGGCGACGCACTCTTTTGCGCGCGGGCAACCGTCAGGTGCGGCGTGAAGGCACGCTCTTCGGCGGTAAAACCCGCCTGTTGGGCCGCGAGCTCGATGCGCCGCTGCAGCGGCGCCAGCACATTGAGGTCACCGCCAAAATCCAGCCACAGGATATTGGGCTTGCGCAGATTGGGAAATGCGCCTGCCGCCCGCAGCGCCAGTGAAAAGGTTGGGCTCTCAGCGGTAATGCTTGCCAACGCCCCCTCGATTTGCCGGCGCTGAGTGTCGCCGGTTTCGCCTAGAAAACGCAGGGTGAGATGCAGGTTGTCGGCCGGCGTCCAGCGAAAGGCGCTGCCCACCCCCTCTTTGTCCAACAGCCGCTGCAGTGAGCGCTGGCGCTCGATCACACGCTGCTTGACGGCCGGGGGCAGCTCGATGGCGATAAAGGTGCGCATGCTGTGTATACTCCGCCTCGCAACAGCCCGAGCGTGCTCCCGCTGTGCTAGAGACGGCGCCGGACCGAAGTTCGCTCGTAAAAGTCGCGCTGCGACGAGCGGGCACGCATAAACATGACGCTGGTGATCAACCCGATGATGCCTATCCCAGTGGCGCCGGTAAAAGTGAGGCAGAGCAGCATGATCATCAGGTTTTGCGTCAAGTTCTGCCCGCTGGGCTGCAGCGAGCTGGCCAGCTGTACGCCCGCCGGCAGCGGGGTCGCCGTTGGCAGCGGCGTGTAAACCGGTGCCAAGGCTACCGGCGCCTCGGTCGGTGTCGCCGTCACCACAACATAGGCCGGGGTCGGCGTAGCGGGCTGGACATACTCTGGTGCTGGCTGCTGGCTGCGCGGGCTGTGAATTTTCAGCCAGCGGTGCGCCGCCCTGTGGAGGCAGCGGGTTGCCGAAAGCGTCGACTGGATTGCCGTACATGTCGGTCGCCACGGCTGCGGCCTGGACCGGCGTGGCAATCGGGTTGCCATAGGCGTCATATGCCGCGGCAGCAGCCACGCTGGGGGTCGGCAGCGGGCTGATAGAACTGGCTGTTGGTACCGGGTTGCCGAAGGCGTCCGTGGCGACGGCTTGCGGCACCGGCGTTGGGGGCAGCGGATTGCCAAACGCATCGGTCGCCACCGCCTGTGGCACTGGAGTGGCCGGCAGTGGGTTGCCGAAGGCGTCCGTGGCGACGGCTTGCGGCACCGGCGTTGGGGCAGCGGGTTGCCGAAAGCATCGGTAGCGACGGCTTGCGGCGCCGGCGTTGGGGGCAGCGGATTGCCAAACGCATCGGTCGCTACGGCTTGTGGCGGCGCCAAGGGGCTGGTGGGGTTGACGGGCGTCGGCGGGATCGGGTTGCCAAACGCGTCGGTGGGCACGGCCCCTGGGATTTGGGTGATCGGGTTGCCAAATGCATCCGTGGCGACGACCGGTATCTGCGGCGTCGGGGTCGGTACGATCGGGTTGCCAAACGCGTCCGTCTGGACCGGCACCGGTGTGAACACCGGGATTGCGCCAAAGCCCGGCGTTGGCGTCACCATCGGCCCATAGCCACAGCGGTCAAATACCTCGCCGGGGCTCCCATCAGTAGTAATCTCTTTCAGGCGAAAGCAGTAGGAGTTGCCCGGAACCAGGCCCGAAGTAACGGGGAAGTCATAGAGTGCACCCACATCGGGGCCACCCTTAGCCGGCTGAAAGCCGATCTCATGATAGGCCGTGTCCGGTTCGTTTGCCTGCTTGCACTGGATGTCAAAGCCGGCCAGGTTGACTTCGCCGGCGGTGCTCCATTCCAACATAACAGAGGTTGGAAACGCGATAACATTGAAGAAGTTGAGCTGGACGGCAGCCAGCGCCGTCTGCACGCAGGCAAACAGAATGACCGCAGCCAGCGGCGCCAGCACCAGCACGGTCAGGCGCCTGGGATGTGCTGCAATCCCACCTCTTACTCGTTCGCGGGCTTGCTGCGCCCATTTATTTGCGGAGACCCAAATACCCATCAGCCTGCCATCAAAACACTAAGCGCTGAGAAGCGCTGCCCCAAAACAGAATGCACCCGCGTCATAATCGCAGGCGTTCTGTCCACCTTTCAGAAGTGTAACATGGCGCGCAGGAAATTCCCATACACTGTTTGCTGTATTAGGTCCGATAAGCCGGAAGTAGTAGTGGAGTACTACTGCAGCAAATACTTCACATCGGCGGCAATGTCGGCGGCAGGCGCATCGGTGGGGTAAATCGCACGCATCTTGTCGTCGCGATCGATCAGAAAGATGACCGCTGTATGGTCGATCAAATAGCCCGCGGCACTCTCATTGGGATCCACCTGGTGCTTTTGCGCAAAGACGCCGTATTCCTGTTTCACCGTCTCCAGTGCAGCAGGTGGCACTTGTACGCCGTAGAAGGCCGGGTTGAATGAGTGCACATAGCTGCCCAGCCGATCGGGCGTGTCGCGCTCCGGGTCGACAGAGACAAACACCGCTGCCACATCCTGCTGCATATAGGGAGGAAGCTGCTCGTAAATACTCTTGATGTTGGCAAGCGTCAGCGGGCAGACGTCGGGGCACGAGGTGTAGCCGAAAAATACAAGCTTGACCTTCTGCGGTAGATCCTTCAAATTGAAGGGGGTGTTGCCCTCCTGTAACCCTTCGAGTGCCGGGGCAGGAATGACGGGATTATAGGGCGTACCGTGAAAGGAGTATGCTGGGCCGCCGCATCCCCCAAGTACTATCACTGCAGCAAAAAGCAGTACCAACCAGGTCTTGCGCATTACTCACTTCCTTCTCCTGCGGGTGACTCGTCGGCCTGCCACGCGCGCAGCAGATCCAGCCATTCGTCCAGGCAGCTGGTTGTCAGGCCGCTGTTGTACCACACCCGCATCTCCAGGATAAGTTCTTCCACCAGTGCCAGGTAGCGGTCGTGCCCTTCTATTGTCTCATCTTCGGCCAGGGACTCATATTCTGGGTGAGTCGCAAGCCACTCCTCAACCTGTGCCTCGGCGCGGCCGGGCCGCGGGCCCCACTGTGCCTGCTGGTACCAATCCTCGTCAAAACAGAGAAACTGTGGCAGATCCCACTCGTCGAGCAAGCTGGCGAGGTCCAAATCGGGTGCCAATATCGCGAGCGGAGCAAGATCGTCGTCGTCACACAGGATGCGCAGCCGTAGGCGCGTGCCCGCGTCGGCCAGGCGCGCGACGATGGGCAGCACGGCCAGTGTATCCGGGTCTTCTTCGCTGATCACCGCCAGGATGTTGAGCGCGTCCGGGAAGGTGACGGCGGCCAACTGCACCGCAGGCCCAAGCCGGGTTTCGTCGTATCGGGTGCGCAGCAGGTGAGCAAAGCGTGACGAGCGCCGGACAAACTCGTCATAGCTCAGACCGCGGCCGAACGCCAGAATCTTGTCGTGCTGTATGGCACGGGTATAGGCCGTCGCTGGTGCATCCGCAGCGTGCGAAAGGGGGGGCGTCCTCCCCTGGTAAAACAGGTGTGTGCTCCATGTGTCCACTATACCACAACATCTGTAGGTCACGTCATCGGCGTACCTGCGGGTATTAGCCTTAAAGCCCTGACGCTGCGGGATGTTTTATGTAGCGATTTGTGTTGACGAAAGGCCGGAAGCATGCTAAGTTGACCTCCAGTTTTGAATAAAATAGTTCGTCATTATGTGCTTTTGATTTGCTTACTGCTACTATCTGTTGGAGATTTACGCTATGAGCATTGCTTCTGCCCCTGCAGTTAACGAAAAGCTGCCCGCCTGGACGGACATGCCCGATCCACGCCGGCTGCTGGCCGAGAGCGACCCCGAGGTATTTGAGGCGATCGAGTTGGAACGGCGGCGTCAGTCGGAAGGCGTCGAATTGATTGCCAGCGAGAACTACGTGTCTGCGCCCGTGCTGGCGGCGCATGGGCAGCGTGCTGACCAACAAGTACGCCGAAGGCTATCCGGGCAAGCGCTACTACGGCGGCTGCGAGTTTGTGGACATTGCCGAGAACATCGCCATCGCACGCGCCAAGCAGCTCTTTGGCGCCGACCACGCCAACGTGCAGCCGCATTCAGGCGCCCAGGCCAACGAAGCCGTCTACCTGGCGCTGCTCAACCCGGGCGACCCGGTGCTGGCGCTCAAGCTGGACCACGGCGGCCACCTGAGCCACGGCATGAAGCTTAACAGCTCGGGCAAGCTCTACAACTTCCAGCACTACGGCGTGGACAAGGAAACCGAGCGCATCGACTATGACGAAGTCGAACGCATGGCGGTCGAACTCCAGCCCAAGCTGATCGTCGCCGGCGCCAGCGCCTACCCCCGCTTCTGGGACTTCCCCCGCCTGCGCGCGATTGCCGACAAGGTGGGCGCACGCCTGATGATGGATATGGCGCACGTGGCCGGCCTGGTCGCCGCCAAGCTGCACCCGGATCCGGTGCCCTACTGCGATGTCGTCACCACGACCACGCACAAGACGCTGCGCGGCCCGCGCGGCGGCCTGATCCTCTGCCGGGCCGAGCTGGCCAAGGAGATCGACAAGGCCGTCTTCCCCGGCATGCAGGGCGGCCCGCTGATGCACGTGATCGCCGCCAAGGCGGTGGCCTTTGGCGAGGCGCTGCAAGCCCGGATTTCGTGGCCTATCAGCAGCAGGTGCTGGACAACGCCCAGACGCTGGCCAGCACACTGCAGGCAGAAGGGCTGCGCATCGTCAGCGGCGGCACCGACAACCACCTGATGCTGGTGGACCTGGGCGTGCTGGGCCAGGACGCCCAGGCAACGAGATCACCGGCAAGCTGGTCGAGAAGGCGCTCGACAAGTCCGGCATTCACTGCAACAAGAACATGATCCCGTTCGACCCCAAGCCGCCGATGACGACCAGCGGCATCCGCCTGGGCACGCCGGCCGGCACCACGCGCGGCCTGGGCGAGGCGGAATTCGCGCAGATCGCCCGCTGGATTGCAGCCGTGGCCAAGGACCCGACCAATGCCGACCTCCTCGAGAAGACACGCGTGGCGGTGGCGGAGATGATGCTGCGCTTCCCCGTGCCGGCGTAGAGCAGGGCAGTAAGAAAAAGTCCCCGGTACGTTGCTGCGTGCCGGGGACTTTTTGTCTTGTCGTGCTCGTTGCAAGTTAGTGCATGCGCATCTGCCGCTGCGGCCCTTGCGCACACTGGCTCGTAGGCGGGCTTCGCGAGTCCGAGGGCTGCCCGTCAATATACCGCAGCACGTAGTCGTTCCACGCCGCCTTTGCGTCCTCGAGGTTGCCGCCAAAACTGCGCTGGAGAATATAGATGGCCCGCCGCGCCGGCGCATTCACCATCTGTACGAGGTCGCGCTCCGTCAGGTTGCGGAAAACAGGTCCGTAACCCTGCCATCTGCTTGGTACGTATGCTGACGAGCAGCTCTTCACCCTTCATTGTCGCTCCCTCATTACTTTCTCAGCGCTCCGCACGCTGCCTGCCACTTATCCTCCTGTAGTATAGCCATGCGCGCCATCGCAGGCATCCGGCAAATGAACCGGTTTACTTGTGCCAATGTTATGTCCGAGCCACACGAATTCTCCTATTTCCGACGTATGGCACCTCTAAACAAGGCAGCCAACAATGGAGCCCAAATTGGCTGTTGACAGCCGTCTTAAGATCGCGCTATAGTGTCTAATCGATCTGTCTAATCGGTTAGATAAGTCGATTAGACCCGTTCAGCTGTGTCAGGTACTGCTGTGCGGTAGCCTTTCCCTCTCGTCTGGCTTTCATCTGAGTAATCAAAAAGGAAAAAAGCTATGCGTGTCGCATTTCATGGTGCCACAACGATGACGTCTGATTTGGAAACCGATGTGCGTGTAACAGCAGGCGCCGGTTTCAAGGCCCTCGAGCTGTGGGCGCCCAAGGTGGACAAGTATCTCGCAACCCATTCGGTGGCTGAGTTGAAGGCCCTGCTGGCGAACAACCATGTCGCCCCCATGACCTTTAACTCGATCGAGTTCATCGCCTTCCGTGGCGCGGAATTCGAGCAGATCAAGGCGCGCTGCCGCCAGCTGTGTGCACTGGCCCAGCAGATCGGCTGCCCCTCCGTGGCGATTATCCCCAGCCCTACGCCCAAGTACGACATCCCATGGTCGGAAGTGGTGGACGAACACGTGCGCTGCATCCGCACGCTGAGCGACATCGGCTACGAGTACGGCGTCAAGCTGGCCTTTGAGTTCTTAGGCTTTGGCTGGTGCTGCGTGCGCACCCCACGCGGCGCCCGGGAAATCCTCGAAAAGGCCGGCCGCGACAACGTCGGCATGGTGGTGGACATTGCCCACTTCTACATCGGCGGCGGGCTGCTCTCCGAAATCGAAGCACTCGACCCCAAGATGATTTTCGCCTTCCACCTCGACGATGTCGAAGATGTGAGCAAAGAGGGCTATACCGATGCCAGCCGCGTCATCCCCGGCCTGGGCGTGGCGCCGGTCAAAGAGGTGTGCGGTGCGCTCAAGAAAATCGGTTATGACGGCCCCTGCTCGATCGAACTCTTCCGCCCCGAGTACTGGGCGTGGGACCCCCAGGAACTGGCCAACCAGGTGCGGGCTGCGAGCGAGAAGGTGCTGCGCCCCTATTTCGATTTTGTGTAAAGGAACGCAAACGAATGTCTGACGGCGCCGTTCAAACCAAGCGCAAGGTGCGGCTGGGCATGGTAGGTGGTGGGCCCGGCTCGAATATCGGCGAGACGCACCGCTATGCTGCCCGCGCTTTCGAGAACGGCGCCAAGGGCATGCTGTGGGCTTCGATGGTCGCCACCGGCAACACGCACGGGCTGCGCATCCGTGTCTACGGTTCAGATGCCAGCATCGAGTGGGTGCAGGAAAACGCCAACGACCTGCTGCTCCAGCCGGCCAACGGCCCGCACCAGATCCTCACGCGTGGTTCTGCTTACCTGTCCCCCGCGGCGCAGCACGCCTCGCGGCTCTGGCCGGGCCACCCGGAGGGCTTCCTGGAGGCCTTTGCCAATATCTATAACGACGTGGCCGACGCGATCCTGGCGCGTGCTGCGGGCGTCGCCCCGGACCCGCTGTCCACCTGGTATCCGACCGTGGACGACGGCGTGTTGGGCGTGCGCTTTGTCGACGACGCCGTGGCGTCGCAGGCGGCCGGCGGCCGCTGGGTCAAGGTCTAAACACTGTCACACGCAACAAACATGGGAGACTAGAACATGATGAGATTTGCCTTGTTTGGCGCCGGCTTTATCGGCCAGGTGCACGGCTTGAACGTAGCGGCGCACCCGCGTGCCGAATTGGCCTATGTGTATGACGTCAACTCGGCAGCTGCCGAGAAGATGGCGGCGCTGACCGGAGCCAAGGTAGTGGGCTCCCCCAACTATGTCTGGAACGCGAACGACGTCGATGCCGTCGTGATTGCCTCCTCCACCAACACGCACGCCGACCTGCTGATGAGCGCCATCGCCGCCGGCAAGCCGGTCTACTGCGAGAAGCCGATCGACCTGAACATCGCCCGTGTCAAGGAAGTTGCGGTGGCGGCCGAGAAGAAACAGACGCCGATCCTGATCGGCTTCAGCCGCCGCTTTGACCCCAACCACCTGGGCGTGCGCCAGGCCATCCAGTCAGGCGAGATCGGCAAGATCGAGATCATGCACCTGACCTCGCGCGGGCCGCAGCCGCCGCCCATCTCCTACGTCAAGGTATCCGGCGGGCAGCTCCGCGACCAGACCATCCACTTCTTTGACCTGGCCTGCTGGCTGGCGGGCGAGACGCCGGTGGAGGTCTATGCGACCGGTGCGGCCTTGATCGACCCCGCCATCGGCGAAGCGGGCGACGTGGATACGTCGATGATCATCATGAAGATGGCCAGCGGCGCCTTCTGCCACATCGACAACAGCCGCCGCTCGGCCTATGGCTACGACGAGCGCATCGAGGTCTTTGGCGCCCAAGGCATGGTCCAGTCCAACCGCAAGCCGGTGCGCGAGGTCTCGCTCTATCAGGGTGACAAGGTGATCTCTGAAGGCCTTCACGCCGGCTGGTTTGAGCGCATGCAGCCCAGCTTTGGGCTGGCGCTGGATGCCTTTATCTCGTCGCTGGAAGGCAAGCCCACCCCCTACCCAAACCTGCGCGACGGCCTGACCGCCCAGTTGATCGCCGAAGCAGCGGTTGAGTCGCTGCACACCAATAAGCCCGTCAAGATCGAGTACTGGCAGCCCGCCTGAGAGAACTTGAGCTGGAGACAGAGACTGCAAGAAGGAGAGAACAGCAATGGCACGTAAGATCGGGGTTGCCGTTATCGGCATGGGGTGGATGGGCGAGGTGCACAGCCGGTCATATCGGGCAATCCCGGACCGCTTCGCCGACAGCGGGATCGTGCCGCGGCTGGTCGTGTGCGTCGACCCGGTGGAATCCCGCGCCCAGGCGGCGCAGGCACGTTTTGGTTTCGAGCGTTACACCACCAACTGGCGTGACGTGCTGGCCGACCCAGAAATCGAGGTGGTCAACGTCACGGCGCCCAACGGCATGCACCTGGAGATAAACCGCGCCGTGGCCGCGGCCGGCAAGCACCTGCTGTGCGAGAAACCGGTGGGCAAGGATCCGGGCGAAACCGTGCTCAGCGCGACAGGCGGCCAAGGAGGCCGGCATTATCACCGGCGTCGGCTACAACTATCGCTGGGCGCCCGTAGTCCAGTACGCCCGGCAGCTGATCGCCGACGGCAAGCTGGGCCAGATCACCCACTATCATGGCCGCTTCCTCAACGGCTACGCCGGCGACCCGCGCGGCTTTCTCTCCTGGCGCTTCGAGACAGAACATGGGCTCGGCACGCTGAGCGACCTGATGTCACACGTGATCGACATGGCACACATGCTGGCAGGTCCCATCACGCGCGTCACCAGCGACAAGGAGATCTTCATCCGCGAGCGCCCCATCCCGCAGCCCGGCGTAGGTACGCACTATGACGTCGGCGCCGAAGACGGCCCTAAGGGCGAGGTGACCAACGAGGACTATGTGAGCGCCCTGGTACACTTCGAGCGCGGCGCACGCGGCATCCTCGAATCCTGCCGCGTAATTAACGGCGCCAAGTGCGACATGTCATTTGAAGTCCACGGCACCCGCGGTGCAGTGAAGTGGAACATGGAGCAGATGAACGAGCTCCAGCTCCAGTGGCGCAACGAGGCGAACCCGGCCGAGGACGGCTACCTGACGCTCCTCAGCGGCCCGGCGCACCCCTATCACCGCCACTTCAACCCGGCGTGGGGGCTCAACCTGGGGTACGACGACCTCAAGGTCATCGAGATGTACAACTTCCTGAGCGGCGTCGTCAGCGGCAAGCAGGGTGAACCCGGCTTCGCCGAGGCTCTGGCCGTCGCCAACGTCCAGCAAGCCATCATGCGCTCCTGGGAAAGCAGCCGCTGGGAAACCGTAACCGCATAACCCATCGTGCGTTGGCTCGCCCCAAGTTGCCGGGGTTCCACCTCAATTCTAGCGGGGCGAGCGTCGTACGGCTGCACCTATCAACTGCCAATGACCAAACAAGAACCGCACCCTCCAGGGCGGTTCTCTTTGATCGGTGATTGTACAATCTTGTGGTAGGCTTACAATACGATGAGACAAAAGCGCGTCACACATAAAGATGTGGCGATGCGGGCAGGCGTGTCGGTGGCCACGGTTTCGTACGTGATCAATGACGGCCCCCGGCCCGTCTCGGCTGATGCCGCGCCGCCGGGTGGAAGCTGCGATCGCCGAACTGGGCTATGTGCCCAATGAACTCGCACGCAGCCTGCGGCTGCAGCAAACCTCGCTCGTTGGCCTCATCATTCCCAGCCTTGCAAACCCCGTCTATGGCGAGGTCGCGCCGCGAACTTGAGCGGGTGTGTACCCAACAGGGCATGCTGGTCGTGCTCTGCAACAGCGAGCGCGCCGAGGATCGGGAGCGCCGGTTCGTGCGCACGCTGCGCTCCAAGCAGGTCGATGGCGTCGTCATCACCCCCCACGGCGAGGCGCTGCCGCTGCTGGAGCCTCTCCTGGCGGCACACATCCCGGTGGTGGTGCTCGAACACTCTCTACCCGGCCTTCACTGCATTGTGATTGACGAGTTGGAAGGTGGACGGCTGGCCACGGAGCATCTGATCGACCTGGGACATCGCCGCATAGGCCTTATCCGGCGCAATCCGACCAGGGCCATGAGCTGGCAGCGCCATGACGGCTATCGCCTGGCCCTGGAAAATGGCGGCATTGCCTATGACCCGAGCCTGGTTGTGCACTGCGGATCCAGTCAGGCCGAGGGCTATGCTGCCATGCAGCAGCTGCTGGCTTTGGACAAACGGCCCACAGCCGTGTTTGTGCACAACGACATCCTGGCGATGGGTGCCATGCGCGCCATTTACGATGCGGGGTTGTCGATCCCAGGCGATATGTCACTGGTCGGGTACGACGACATTGCCAGCGCCGCCTATCTCTCGCCGCCGCTCACAACGGTGCGAATTCCCAAGGTAGAGATGGGGACGCTGGCCGGGCAGACGATCATGCAGTTGGCACAGGCTGGGCCGGAGTTGCCACCCGACTTAGTACCCCGCACTGTGACACTTTCCGTTGAGTTGATCTTGCGCTGTTCGACTGCCGCGCCGCAGGCAGGAGGATAAGCGCCGTTTCCGCGATATAACAACAGCCTACCAAACAAACAGAGAAAGCCAGGCCGCAATTTATGTCGGTTGAAACAAGTACGGGCGCCGCAGCCGAACGTCGCAGCTGGTTGGGCACACGTGAACAGACCGGTTGGTACTTCTACGACTGGGCAAATTCCGCCTTCTCCACGACCGTGGTGGCCGTCTTTCTCGGCCCCTATCTCACCGGGATCACCCAGGCTGCGGCCGATTCCGGTGGCTTCGTCCACCCCCTTGGCATTCCCGTGCGTGCCGGTGCCTTCTTTCCCTTTGTCGTCTCGCTTTCCGTCGTGCTCCAGGTGCTGATCCTGCCTGTGATCGGTGCCGTGGCCGACTATACCCATCTCAAGAAGCGCATCATGGGGGTGTTCGCCTATATCGGGGCGTTCGCCACCTTGGGTCTCTACTTTCTTAATGGCACCAACTATATGTATGGCGGGCTGCTTTTCTTGATCGCCAACCTGAGCTTTGGCGCCGCCATGGTCTGCTATAACGCCTTTCTGCCAGACATCGCTGCACCCAACGAGCGCGACAAAGTTTCTTCCTACGGCTGGGCGCTCGGCTACCTGGGCGGCGGCCTGCTCCTGCTGCTCAACCTGGCCTTCTTTACCTTGCGCGACGGCCTGGGGGTCAGCACAGCAGACGCCGTGCGCATCAGCCTGGCCTCGGCAGGGATGTGGTGGGCAGTCTTCACGGTCATCCCGCTGCTGACGCTGCACAACCGCCAGCCGCAGCGCCGCCTGCCCAGCGGCGAGCGCTATCTGACGGTCGGCTTCAAACAGCTTGGGCACACGCTGCGCCGGCTGCCGCAGTACCCGCAGACCCTGCTCTTCCTGGTCGCCTACCTGCTCTACAACGACGGTATCCAGACCGTCATCTCGCTCTCGTCACAGTTTGGCAGCGAAGAACTCGGCATGAGCACCGCGGAACTGCCCCTGCTGTTCCTGATGGTGCAGTTTGTCGCCTTCTTTGGCGCTATCGGCTTTGGGATCCTGGCGCGGCGTATCGGCGCCAAGCGCGCCATCATCATCAGCCTGGTGATCTGGAGCGGCGTGGTGCTCTTCGCCTATTCGCCGCTGCTGGCGACCGGCCGCCAGTTTTTCGTCGTGGGCGCCGTGATCGCCCTGGTGCTGGGCGGCAGCCAGGCGCTGAGCCGTTCGCTCTTTTCGCTGATGATCCCCAAGGGCCAGGAGACCGAGTACTTTAGCCTCTATGAGATCAGCGAGCGCGGCACCAGCTGGATGGGCCCGCTGCTCTTCGGCCTCGCCATCCAGATGACGGACTCCTATCGTATTGCAGTCCTGTCCGTCGGCGTCTTTTTCATCGCCGGCCTGATCCTGCTGCCCCTCGTCAATGTGCGTAAAGCCATCGCCGAAGCGGGCAATGAAGCGCCAGAGGTTGTCTGAACCTAGTTCAGACTACCCCTATCTCTTCCACTCCGATACTTGCCCGGTGCTGGCGTCGAGAATGACGCTGAGCCCGTCCACCAGTTCGTGCACGCTGCCCTCGATGCCGATGACGGCGGGCAGTCCTAGCTCTACTGCGGCGAGCGCACCGTGGCTGTCCATGCCGCCTTGCACCATGACAAGCCCGCCCGCCCGGCGCAGGATGTGGATACAGGTGCGGTCGATATGGTCGGCAAAGATGATATGCTGTGAACCCACCTGCAGATCTTCGCTGGGGGCAATCGGCGGGTGAATCGTCAGGATCTGCCCGGCTACCTCGCGCTGGCCGATGCCGACGCCGCGCACCAGCACACGGTCGATGCGCCGGATCATCAACAGGTTGGTGGCATTGCGGACGTTGCCCACGACGCCGGCCGTGAGCACGACTGTATCGCCTTCCCCCACAAAGCCGCGAGCCTGCGCTACGTTGATGGCGTCGGTCACGACTTCGTCGGTGTTGCTCAGGCGCTTGGTCAGCAGCGGGTAGGTGCCCCAGAACAGCGTCAGCTGGCGCTGCACCATTGGGCTGGGCGTGACGGCGATCAGCGGCACCTGGGGCCGGAAGGATGCCATCAGCCGCGCCGTAGCCCCGCTGATGGTCGGAGCAATAATCGCCTTGGCTTTGGTCTCGTTGGCAGTAAAGACGGCGGCGTGGCAGATCGCCCCGGCGGTCGTAAAAATACGCGGCTCGGGGAATTTGATCGTGCCGCGGATCGACTCCATGAGCCGCTCGGCCTCTTCGGCGATCTTGGCCATCGTGGCGACCGCCTCCACCGGGTACTGGCCCGAAGCCGTCTCGCCTGAGAGCATGATGGCATCGGTGCCGTCCAGGACGGCGTTGGCCACGTCGGATGCCTCGGCGCGCGTCGGCCGCGGGTTGCGGATCATCGAGTCGAGCATCTGCGTGGCGGTGATCACGGGCTTGGCCGCGGCATGGCACTTGGCGATGATCTGCTTCTGCACGGTCGGCACCGTCTCCGGGCTCGTCTCGATGCCCAGGTCGCCGCGCGCCACCATGATGGCGTCGGACGCCTCGATGATGGCGTCGATATTGCGCACGGCGTCAGGCTTCTCGATCTTGGCTATGATCGGAATGGCGCGGCCAAAGTTCGAGTTGCTCTGGATGATGTGCTTTGAGCTCCATCACCTCGTGTGCCTTGCGCACAAAGCTGAGCGCAATCCAATCAGCCTGGTGATCGAGCGCGAACTTGACGTCTTCAAGATCCTTCGGCGTCAAGGCCGGAATGTCAAGCGAGGCATCCGGCAGGTTCATCCCCTTGTTGCTCTGCAGGATGCCGGTGAGGATCACCCGTGTCTTGATCTCGGTGTCGTTCTTCTCCAGCACCTCCAGCTCGAGCATGCCGTCGTCGAGCAAAATGCGCTCGCCGGGCTGGACGTTCTTGGGCAGGTCTTTGTACTGGATCGGTACACGTCCGGGGGTACCGATGATCTCGTCGGTGGTGAGAACCAGTTCCGTATCCTTTTCGAGCGGCACGCCGCCATCCTGCATCTTGCCCGTGCGCAGCTTGGGACCCTGCAGGTCGGCCAGGATGGAGATGGGTTTCTGCAGCTGCTCCGAAACGATACGCACACGCTCGATGGTCTCGGCATGGTATTCATGGGTGCCGTGGCTCATGTTGAGCCGAGCGACGTTCATGCCGGCGGCGGCGATGCGGCGCAGTATCGGCATTTCGCGACTGGCGGGGCCAATCGTACAGACTATTTTGACGCGCAACATGAATGGCAGTTCCTTCAGCCTGATAAGTCCCAAACAAATGAAATTGCGCTGTATGCTACCATAAGCGCGGGTGATGGTAAAACGGGTTGGCGCGGGCAGGTGTCACCTAAATCGGTGACACCTGGTCGTCGGCGGAGTTGAGGTAAGGAGCCTGGTGCTCGACGTGCTCGTCGTACGGGTGGTACCCCGGATCGGCCGGCCGCCAGACCGGTATTCCCGCCGGCTCGGCGACACGGCTGCGGCCCGCTTGTGCGACCGCGACCGCCGGCTGCGGCACGATACCGTCGAAATCGTCGCCGTCCAGATACTCCCCATCTACGTACACGCCGTCGCGATCCCTGGCTTCCTCACCCTCTTGCGCGTCGCGTTCGGCCTCAGCTTCGGCAATCGTGCGCTCCCCGGCCGTGTACGCGCGCCCTGGCCTCCTCAAACTCCTCTTCAGTCATCCCGAGCGGGCGCTCGAGTTCGCCAAATGTCCGGCGCAGGCCAAGCGTGACCGTCTTGATTGCCTGCTGCAGCAGCTTGTCGCTGTGCACCTGCGCAAACGTGCGGACAGCGGCGTCGGGCGTTAAGGGCGCCAGCTCAAACCGCTTGGCCAGATCCTCACGATGAAAGGCGATCCAGAGGTAAAGGTCTGCCTCCGTGCGGTTGGGGAACTGGGCGAGCAGGTCATGCTCCCGGATCGCTTCGACAACCGGCAGGTAGACATTGTCGTACCAGCTTATGACCGCGTCGGCCCACTCTAGCCGCTCCTCGCTGCCGGCGCGCTCCAGATCCAGGTTGCGGAAATACTGGTGCACCGCAATGTGCCGCAGTAGGATGCGATAGCGACCCGGCTCCGTCAGATTCACGTTGTTGCCCGGTCGCAGCTCATCTAACTGCGTGCGCTTGAGAAAATCCACCGCGTTCGATCTTGATGATCCACTGATCGCGTTCGAAGTCGTCCAACGTCAGGTCGACGTCGGTCGCGATCTCCGTCACGTAGGCTTCGATATGGGTGAGCCCATTGGCACGCGCCACGCTGACGCGATGGTTGCCATCGCGCACGAAGTAAACCTCGCCGATCTTGTACAGCTCGATAGGCAGGTAGCCCTCCAGCGAATGCATGATGGCATCGACGCGCGCCCACCGTTCCGGGTTGATCCCCGCACACGGCAGGAAGGTGCGCGTGAAGTCGCGATAGCGGCCGACACTCCCCACGATCTGATCCAGCGGCACCATCCGGGTGCCCATCTCTATCTGTTGGCGGGCGCGCAGCCGGTTGGCGACCGCGTCATAGCTGACCAGGTCGGTATTGGCGCCCGTAATCTTTCCCAGCAGGTCCGCGACCTGTGCCTTGCCGGCACTCCGCCGGTATCTTTCCATCGATTCTGCCGAAAGACTCTTCTCTGGCATCAAAAAACAACCCCTTTGCAGGCTGGTGCATCAGCTGCGCCCACACGCAGCTTGCGGCAGTGCACCGCTGCCTACTTTACTTTCTTTGTATCAACAACGTGTTAACTGTTTTGGGCGCACTGCGCTGTGTTCCCAAAGCTGCAAACTCACAGTCCATAATGAAGACTGCGCCGGACGGCTGCCGGTTCCAAAACCAACCAATTATACCTTGAAACGGGCTGCCTACATAGTGTACAACCTACAAAAAGCCTACAAAATCTGTTGGGCACCCTTCACAGCCGGAATATGCCGTCAAGCGGCACGACGGTGCCCGCATGCCGGCTGCCTGCCGCAGTCTATCCAGTTGTCTATTCTGCCGTTTGTCCGGCTGTCTCAACCACTGCCGCAGCCAGCGCCACGCATTCGTCCAGCGCGCGCAGATTCATGCAGTTGACGCCTTGCACGACGCCTTCCTTGGGCGGCACTTCGGCAGCCTGGAAGCGAATAATCTTCCCGAGCCGCGAGATGGCAAACAGGTCGGTGCGTGCCTCGCTGCCCGCGTCGACCGCCACCGCCCCGACAATGGCATCAGCCTTCATGGCCGTCTTGCCGCCGGCGCCCGGTGACTTGTTGGCCGCAAATCCCGTCAGCTGGCGAATCGTGCCCTTGCCGTCGCTCGAGAGGAGAAAGACACCGCCCTCGGCGCCGGTGGCCGCCACTCCGGCCACGACGTCGCCGGGGTCGACGCGCATGCCCAGGCAGCCACGGACCGGCACCAGCCGTTCGGCAAAGCGGATGGCCTGACCCTGGCGCGTGACGATAAACAGCTCGTCGCTGCCGCTGCTCCAACAGGCCGCAGCAGGAGCACCGCCTTCCCTGATGTCATACAACGAGGTGCCCGACTGCAAACCGGAGCCAAGATACTGCTTGGCGATGCGCCGCACTTGCCCACGCTGGCTGACCAGGATCAAAAAGGCCCTGTGTGGGTGCGTGTCTTCCATGACCAAGGCGATGCGCTCGTCCGCACGCAGAGGAAAGCGGGATACGATCGACTCGCCGCGCCCGCGCACGTTCGCGTTCGGGTACATCGCGCACCGGCACCCGGAAGACACGGCCCTGGTTGGAAAAAAGGATCAGGCCCGCGGCGAGTTCGGCCAACACGAGAAAGGCCGGGGCATCGTCGTCGGGTGAGTCCAGGTCAAAAACACCCATACCGCCACGGCGCTGGCGTAGATAGAGGTGGCGCGCTGTGCGCTTGGCCACCCCGGCCGCCGAAATCGAGATGACCTGCACCGTCGTGGGCGGCTCACTTGGCTCGAGCGGTGCCTCACTGCGCGCCGCGGCGGCCTCCTCGCTCTGCAAGTGTGCCAGCTCCTGCTCCAACGCCTCGATATAAGCGACGACTTCGTCGGGAAGATTGCTCAAATCCGGTCGCTCACGCATCTACCACTCCTTCGAGTTATTCATACAAGCGCCCACAGCGCTCGTCGTCTACCTTCGTGCCGCTGCTAATACTTCATAACCCATTATAGCGTATCTCCACAATACCGTGCCTGGCTCGCCCCACGACACCTCGCCTTACCAAACATTTCGTTACAACAAAATCAGGGACACAATCCCCTCGTGATGAGACAAACGTCACTTGCTGCTACATTACTACGTGTTATACTGGGAAACTAGAAAGCTGTCGCTTTTGGCGCAAGGCAGCCGGTCTTGCGGAGGCGAACCTTGAAGATTCTTGCGTTGGAAGCAGACGCGCCGGGAGCCGACGAAGGCGCCTACACCGCGGCGCTGCTGCAGGCGGAAGCGAGGCGGGCCTGGGAACTGTTCCAGGCCGGCGTGATCCGCGAGTTGTATTTTCGCGCCGACCGGCACGCTGCCGTGCTTGTGTTGGAATGCGCATCCAGCGAGGAAGCGCAGGCTGTACTGGCAACACTGCCGCTCGTTGCGGCAGGGTTGATCACCTTCGAAGTCATTCCCTTAGCGCCTTACCCTGGGTTTGCGCGGCTGTTTTCCGAGCCGTGATGTGAGATAGCACGATCGCCCGCCGGCCTGCCGGCGCGCCCGGCGTCTGCCGCCTCACCAGCAGTTCGAGCACCATCCGAGAGTTGTGTAGTCGTAGTTGTTGTGAAAAAGGTAGGAACTTGTGAACAACGATATTTGGAGCCAATTCGTGCGCCGCTTTTCCGCCAACCTTGCGGTGCGTATCACCGAGGGCATGACCCCTCTGCTCAACGGCGCCATGCTCTATCTCCAGGACCTCAAGGTCTACTGCCCCGAAGCCTTCGACGAATCCGGCAGCCTGCGCCCCGACTGGCAGCAGATCGTGCGCACGAAACTGTCCGAGATGCAGCCCCCCAAGACGCCGAACTTTCCACTTCGAGCACATCAACCGCAAGTGGTACGTCAACGTCAATTAGTATAGAGCGAAGACACAAAGGTCACTGTTTAGTCCGCACGCCCACGTGCGAGCGAGTGTCCCCGGAACCTGCAAGCGCCCGCTTGCGGGTCCCGGGGACATGATCTCTCCGCCCCACCTGCCGTCTACGCAATGGCAATTAACAGCCCGGCTACTCGCCAAGCAGCAGGTACGACTTCCCCTCATACGGCTCGAGGGTAACGCGCAGCGTACCGTCCTGCGCCAACGGTGCCACTTCACTGTCGCTCAGCATGTCGCGCACGCGGCCGCTGGGCTTCCCGCCCGCAATGGCGACATCCTCCGCCACCGGCTGTCCCGCCAAAGTTCAGCGCCGTGACCTGCGTGCCAAAGCCGTCGGGCAGCTCATGCACCATGACGAGCAGGCTCGGCGCCTGTACGTCGGGCACCGCCACCTGCCGGGCCTGGAAGATGCGGTACTGCTCGCGCACGGCCAGCAGCGCCTGCAGCCGGCGCGCAAACGAGCCGGGATCCGCCATCTGCTCCGGCAGCGAGCCGTAAAGCGCCCGCGCCTTGGGCAGCCCCGCCGCCGATCCTGTCGCCTCGGGATCCACCCCCATCAAGTCATAGGCCCCGCGGTGAATCCAGCGTGTGTCGCCGTCCGCCATCAGCTCGGCAACCTGCTCCGCCGGCACCGTCAGCGCCCCCACCAGGTCCCACCCCGATAGGGCAAAGACACCCGGCTGGAAGGCGTTGTACATGCACAGCAGCAGGTGGCAGCGCTTGATCTGCTCGATCTGGGCAGGCGTGAGCGAGCCCAAATCCGAGATGCGCAGCGCGGCCGCAATGATGCTTGCCGTCGTGCTCGCCACCCCGTTGGTCACAAACGGCAGATTGTATGGCGTCTCCGGCCCTGAGAGCAGGGCGTACATCTCAGCCCGGATGGCCTCCCGCAGTTCGCGCCCACGCCAGCTGCGCCCGCGGTAGCTGAACTCATCTTCGGCGTGCAGCGTCCAGAAGTGCACCAACTCCAACGTTAGTTCGTCATGATTCTGCAGCGCATGGATCAGCGCAGCAGGATCGATGCCTTGGGCGTGCAGGATGTGCAGCATGAGGCGCAAAAATTCGGTGTTGCCCGTGACCAGAGCATGCTGGTAGGCAGGCCGGGTGACAAAGTCGTACGAGAGGTCGGCGGCCCCATGCGACATCGCCGCAATGTCGTCTACCGTCAGGTTAAGTTCCTGGAAGGTAAATGCTCCCAGCTTGCGCACCATGCCGGCAATGATCTGGTTGGCGATGACCGAAAGCGGATGCCCCTCGGACCATGCGCGGCCGGCGCTGCGCCGCTCTACCCCCAGAAAACCGTTGGCATCCAGCCGCAATCCGCTTGCGCCGAGCACGCCCAGCGAGTGGAGGGCGTCGCCGATGATCATGCGCCCTGCCGCAAACGACGGGTCGAGCCAGTTCAGCGTCGGCTGCCCGTCCTTGAAATAGTGGAGATAGACCCAGCGCCGCCGCACACCGTCCACCCCCATCACGACATCGGTCGCGCTCCAGTCGGTGTCCTTGATCCCCGGTGCATAAAAGATGGTGCGTGAAAGCTGGCCCACGATGTACCCTAGGTCGGCCAGGGCGTCTACCGTCGTCGCCGAGAGATTGACCGAGTCGCGCCCCGGCGGCACAGGCGGCAGCAGTTCCCAATCCTCGCGCCGGATCTCCACCATATGATACATGCCGGGATAGTCGGCGTACCCCAGCTCTGCCAGGCGGAAATCTGCCCCCTTGCCCGTGTGGCCCGGAATGATGTCGTCGATGACGATCGCCCCGTTGGCTGTGGCATTGGCCGTCATGCGCAGAAACTCGTCCAGTGTACCAAATGCCGGGTCGATATCGGTCGAGATGCGGTCGAAGTTGCCGTCGATCGACGGCGTATACTCCCGCCCCGTAATCCCACCGGACCGCTTCATCGGTCCCGTATGGACCCCTTTGACCCCGATTTCGGTGAGCGCCTGCCATAGGCCAGGGTCGCCCAGCGTGGCCAGCACCGACTCTTCAGGCTGCGTGATAATCGAAGGCGGATAGGCGGCAAACCAGACCGAGGCCCGGGCTGATGCGGCGCGCGGCTGCGTCTCGGCGTAGGGGTGCAGCCACATGTGCCCCTGCCCCGAATAGGCGCGGCCAAGCGTCTCCGCACTGCGCAGCATGGAATGCTCGATGAGCCAATTTACGTAGGAAGGGTCGACCATGTCTGAACCTCGATTCGCCTGGTTTTGAGGATTACCACGATTGTACGTCCACTGCACGTCTGCAAACCATGATAATCCTCAAAATCCCCCGAATCAATCCTGTATCAAGGTTCAGACAACGGTATCGGATCCCCAAGCACCGCCGGCGGCGCGCGCCGGATAATGTCCAGCAGCGCAAAGAAGGTGGCCGGCACCTCGCGCGTCTCGGACCAGGCGATCGAGCGCGGGTCATACTGCCGCTGGTCGGCCGCTACGCCGACGGACGGTACGCCAAGCTGGTTGCACAGAAAGAGCGCCCGCGGCAGGTGGAATGCCTGCGTGACGATGACGGCGGATTTCACCTGGAAGATGGCAGCTGCCCGGTAGCAGGAATCGTAGGTGCGGCGGCCGGCGTAGTCGGGCTGGATATCCTCGGGCGGGACGCCCATCGCGATCGCATGCGCCACCATGGCGTCCGGCTCGTTGTACTCGAGGCTGCTGTTATCGCCGCTCATCAGGAGCTTCTGCACCTTGCCGGCCTTGTAGAGGGCGACGGCCGTTTCGACCCGGTCGCGCAGCATGCTGCTCAACCGGCCATTGGCATAGACGCGTGCCCCCAGCACGAGCGCCACGCGCTCGGTGGGCACATCAGCCGCCGAGTAGATCAGCTTGCCGTACTGGGCGTCGACCCATCCTTGCCACACAAAGGGGAAGGAAAACGCGACGGCGCCCACAAGCACGGCGCTGAACAGAATCAGCGGCCGGCGCAGCCAGCGGCCCAAAGTACTCTGACCTTTGGGCTGGGCAGCAGGGTTTGCGACCGCAGTGGCGGCATTCAACGGGTGTTGGGCGGAGCGCATAGGACTGTAACTCACTTGCGTGCGTTGCGTGTTCATGCCTGCAATCAAGCCGCAGACTGTGTGTTGCGTCAGTGGCCCGCCTCACATTGTGCCGGTGGCACAGCGTGGGTGACCATCGGCACTGTGGGCGGGCTCTCCCGTAAACGCTCCGCGCAGCCGTTCAGGTTCCATACGCTGCGCTGCCCGTACCAGTGTCACGTTTCGTCCAGCCAGCGGCGTACCTCCGCCAGTAGACCGCTCGAGGAGAAGGGTTTGGCAACGGCTGCCTTGACACCAAGGGCCAATCCCTTGTTGACCTCCACCTCGCGCCCCTTAGGAGCCAGCATAATGATCGCCACCGCGCTGCGGGCCGGGTCGTGCCGCACCTGCTGCAGGAACTCCAGGCAGCGCGTGCCCGATGGCGCCACATCCAGCAGCACCAGGTCCGGCGCAAAGTGGCTCAGCTTAGCCATTGCCTCGGCCTCTATACGCGCGCTGTCCACGCAGTAGCCAGCCTGCTGCAGCAGAAACTCGACCGAAAACACAATATTGGCCTCGTCGGCGACGATCAGTACCTTCTCCACACCCCGTCCCCCACCTCCAGGAAGTCCCCACCTCCAGGAAGTACCCCACTTCCAGGAGGTACCCCTACCGAGGGCGCGTACGGCTGACGCCGAGCCCTTGTCTCAGCCGCAGTACTGCTCTCTTCCTGTCCGTCTCGCTCAGTCTTCCAGCGTGCTCGTGTCGCCTGGGTCCTTGCCCAACTCCTGCGCCTTGAGCAGCCGGCGCACGATCTTGCCGCTGCGCGTCTTGGGCAGCCTCTCGACAAACGCCACCTCGCTCGGCGTGGCGATCGGCCCCAATTCACGGCGCACGTGGTCGATGATGCTCTGCCGCATCTCGTCGCTGGGGTCGGCGCCCAGCCGCAGCACGACAAAGGCCTTGATGGCCTCGCCCTTGATCGGGTCGGGAATGCCGATGACCGCCGACTCCGCCACCGCCGGATGGGTGATCATGGCCGACTCCACATCCGCCGTGCCGATGCGATGGCCGGCCACGTTGAGCACGTCGTCGCTGCGGCCCAGCACCGAGATGTAGCCGTTCTCATCCCAACTCGCCACATCCCCCGCCGCATAGCAGTTGGGGATTTCGGTCCAGTACTGCTCGTAGCGGTGATGGTTGCCCCAGATGGTGCGCATCATGTGCGGGAAGGGCCGGCGCAGCGCCAGCAGGCCGCCCTTGCCGCGCGGCACGCTGTTGCCGTTGTCGTCCACCACCTCCGCCTCGACGCCCGGCAGCGCCACGCCCGCCGCGCCGGGGATGGCATTCATCTTCAACGTGCGTGCCGATCGTCGGCGCGCCCAGTTCGGTCTGCCACCAGTTGTCGGCCACAAAGCCGCGCTTGCCGTCGTCCAGCAGCCACTTGTGCGCCCAGCGCATCGCCTCCGGGTTGAGCGGCTCGCCTGCCACCGCGATCAGCCGCAGCGTCGACAGGTCGGAACGGGTCACATAATCGGGCCCAAACTTCATAAACATGCGCACGGCCGTCGGCGCCGTAAACATGACGTTGACGCCGTACTTCTCCACGCACTGCCAGAAGATGCCCGGATCGGGCCAGTCGGGCGCACCCTCGCGGAAGACCGACGTGACGCCCTCCACCAGCGGCCCATAGACGATGTACGAATGGCCCACCACCCAGCCGATGTCCGAGGTGGCCCAGAAGACGTCGTTGTCCTTGACGTCGTAGAAATTGCGCAGGTGATAGGAGACGCCCACCATGTAGCCGCCGTGCACATGGACGACGCCCTTGGGCTTGCCCGTCGAACCCGACGTGTAGAGGATGTAGAGCGGGTGCTCGGCATCCACCGGTTCGGGATCCACGTCCGGCTTGCTGCGTGCCATCAGCTCGTCAAAGTCCACCTCGTGCGGCCGCAGCTCGGCCTTGGCGCCGCGCTGGAACCAGACGATGTGGCGCAGCCGCAGATCTTCGGTGGCCTGGTCGACGATCGAGCGCAGGTCCACGGACTTGCCGCGGCGCATGCCCATGTTGCCGGCGATCACCACCTTGGCCCCCGCGTCCATGATGCGGTCGCGCAGCGCGCCCACACCCATCCCTGCATAGACGACCGAGTGAATGGCCCCCAGCCGCGCGACACGCCAGCATGGACATCACGCCCTCGAGCGTCAGCGGCATGTAGATGACCACGCGATCGCCCTTGGCCACCCCCAGCGAACGCAGCCCGCTGGCCAGCCTCGAGACCAGCTGGCGCAGCTCGTAATAGGTGACCTTGCGCTCCGAGCCGTCCTCGGCGATCCAGATCAGCGCCACCTTGGTGCGGTTCGGCCCGTCGGCATGGCGGTCGAGCGCATTGAGCGTAATATTCGTCTGCCCGCCCACAAACCAATGATGGTCCGGATACTGCCAGTCCATCACCTTCTCATACGGCTTAAACCACGCAAACCGCTGCGCCCATGCCCCCCAGAACGCCTCCGGGTCCGCCAGGCTGCGCGCATGCTCGCCCTCCAGGTCCTGCAGATTCGCCTGCTCCTTGAGCCAATCCGGAGCACTGTACGTCTGTTCGTCGTGAAGAATGTGCTCGACCTGCATTCACGCTCTGCCTCACCCTTCCAGCGTGCTCGTATCCCCGATCGGCTGGCCGAGGGCCTGCGCCTTGAGCAGCCGGCGCATGATCTTGCCGCTGCGCGTCTTGGGCAGCGATGTGCACAAACTCGATCTTGGCCGGGATGGCGATGGGGCCGACCTCGTGGCGCACGTGCTCCTTCAGCTCCTTGACCAGGCGCTCGCTGCCGTCACGCCCGGCATTGAGGATGCAGTAGGCGTAGATGACGTGGCCCTTGAGTTCGTCCGGCACGCCGATCACGGCGGCCTCGGCCACGGTCGGGTGGCTCACCAGCGCGCTCTCGATCTCGGCCGTGCCCAGGCGATAGCCGCGAGACCTTGATCACGTCGTCCATGCGGCCGATGATCCAGAAGTAGCCGTCCTCGTCGCGGCGCGCGCTGTCGCCGGTGAAGTACCAGCCCTGCGCCGCAAAGTCCGACCAGTAGGTCATGCGGTAGCGGTCGGGGTCGCCCCACACGGTGCGCGCCATGCCGGGCCACGGGTGCTTGATGACCAGGTAGCCGTCCTCGTTGGCGTCGGCCGACGTCGCCGTCCTCGCGCACGACGTCGGCCTGGATGCCGGCAAAGGGCAGCGTGCCGCTGCCGGGCTTGAGCGGCACCACCGGCGTGGGCGTAATCATGAAGCCGCCGGTCTCGGTCTGCCACCAGGTGTCCATGATCGGGCAGCGCTCGTGGCCGATGTACTTGTAGTACCAGCGCCACGCCTCGGGGTTGATCGGCTCGCCCACCGTGCCCAGCAGGCGCAGGCTGACTGAGGTCGTGGCGCTCGGTCCAGTGCTTCGCCAAAGCGCATGAGGCAGCGGATGGCCGTCGGCGCGGTGTAGAGGATCGAGATGCTGTACTTCTCGATCAGCTGCCACCAGCGGTCGGGTAGCGGATAGCCGGGCGCGCCTTCGTACATGAAGGAGGTCGCGCCCAGGATCAGCGGCGCGTAGACGATGTAGGAGTGGCCGGTGATCCAGCCCGGGTCGGCGGCGCACCAGTAGCGGTCTTCTTCCTTGATGTCGAAGACATACTTGAGCGTGGTGGCGATGTGCACCTGGTAGCCGCCGCAGGTGTGCAGCAGCCCCTTGGGCTTGCCGGTCGTGCCGGAGGTGTAGAGGATGAAGAGCGGGTCCTCGGCATCCATCACCTCGGTCTCGCAGACGGGGCTGGCGATCGGCAGCGCCATCAGCTCGTGCCACCAGAAATCGCGGCCGGCTGCATGTTGACCTCCTGGCCCGGTGCGCTTGTAGCACGATCACCTTCTGCACGATCGGGCTGCGGTTGACGGCCTCGTCGGTGATCTCCTTGAGGTTGACCGTCTTGCCGCGCAGCCAGGCGCCGTCGCAGGTGACCACGACCTTGCTCTTGGCGTCGGTGATGCGGTCGGCCAGCGCCTGCTCGGAGAAGCCGCCGTAGACGACGCTGTGGATCGCGCCGATCTTGGCCGTGGCCAGCATGGCGATCGGCAGCTCGGGCACGCGCCCCATGTAGATCGTGACCGTGTCGCCCTTCTTGACGCCCATGCTCTTGAGGACGTTGGCGAAGCGGTTGACCTCCTTCCACAGCTTGAAGTAGGAGTAGGTGCGCTGCTCGCCGTCTTCGCCTTCCCAGATGCATGGCCAGCTTGTTCTTGCGCCAGCTCTTGACATGGCGGTCGAGCGCGTTGTGGACGATGTTGGTCTTGCCGCCCACAAACCACTTGAAGAAGGGCGCCGTGCTGCTGTCGAGCACCTGCGTGTACGGCTCGTACCAGTCGAGCAGTTCCTTGGCGCGGGCATCCCAGAAGGCGATCGGGTCGGCGATCGCCTGCTGGCGCAGGTCCAGATAGTCGGGCACGTTGGCCTGGGCGATGACCTCGGCGGACGGCTGATAGATCTCGCTCTTGGTCGAAATGGCGTCCATTGTGCTGGGCATAGAGAGCTCCTCCTGCACAAAGATAGCGTTAAGAAAAATAAGCCTGGGAGCCAGGGACATGAAGGGCTATTATATGCCGAAGCTGGCTTTTAGAAAACGCGGACGTACGCGACCCGGTTGCTGCTGCAAAAACTTGGCCCCCACTATAGCCTGCGGTATGATTTTCGACAATCACCGTCTCGATAGGGCACTGTACCCAATTGAGTAGTTTCTCCCTGCCCGTTCGGGTAGGTTGTTCAGCAAAGGCTCGGGCAGGCTCAGCTTGCCCGGCGAAAGGCATGGCATATAGATGCCCGATTCAACCGTCGAACTGGAGCCCGCCCGCATTTTGTCTGTCGCCGAGGACGAGCTTAGCCGCATTGTCCTCGACATCCACGATGGCCCCGTCCAGTACCTCTTTACTGCCCTGTCGCTGCTGACTAGCCTGCAAAACGAGCTCTCCGAACTGCCCACCGACCCACCGACCGCACTCCGAAGCTCAGCCTGGCCCCGCCTGGCCCAGGTCGGCATGCTGCTGGAATCCTCGCTCTACGAAATCCGCTTCTTCCTAGGCGCCTTCCGCCCGCCTGAATTCCGCCGCCGCTCCTTGGCCTCCATCGTCGAGGGCCTGGTGATCCAGCACGAAGACTGGACGCACGTCACCGTCCACCTCGAAACCGACTCGCTGCCGGCCGACACGCCCCTGGCGGTCAAAATGGCTATCTATCGCGTGCTGCAGGAGGCCTTGACCAACGGCTATCGCCATGCCGGCGTCGAGGAGCAGTGGGTGCGCATGTGGGGCGAAGCGGGCTGGATCCATCTGGAGGTCATCGACAAAGGGCGCGGCTTCATGCCGCCTAACCTGGAGGACCCCATCGAGGCAGAACGCGAAGACCACATCGGCCTGCGCGGCATGCACGACCGTGTGCGGCTGCTTGGGTGGAAAGTATCAGCTGGAAAGCGCCCCTGGCCACGGCACGCGGGTGCTGGTCTCCCTGCCAGTGGGGCCATAATCGCCCAGCGACGTCGCGGATTGCCACATTTCCCCAATGCACAAGCGAATACCACTAGCCTATAGCCGTGTGCGTTGCACCCGCACCACTGACGCCGGACTTTTTGCATGCTCTATAAGACAAATGTCCTAATGTCATGGGGCAAATGTCCCAATGTTATTAGGACATTTGACACTGGAACGCCCCGCTGGGAGACGATAATCTAGGATATACCTCGGCTTCTTCGACAAGTCCACCGCACAGCGCCCTACGCCGGCAGCCGACGATGGGTTGCCCGTATTGATCCCGACCTTCTACTCGACCAACTAAGTGACTGGCCGTGTTGCCTGGGTCATGGCAACAAAGGATGACCGAATGTCCTCCGTCCGGTTCTATTCCTTGAGTATCCTCGTGCTGACTCTCCTTGTTCTCGGCACGTCCTTGCTGCCTGGCTTGGCGCTTGCCAGCCGGCGTGAACCCGTGCGCGCACTGCCCGAGCAAGGCTCCTGCGCTGCCCCGTACGCTAACGAGATTGTCGGCGAGAACTGCCTGCCTGGAAACCCGCCTGGCGAATGGGATATCACGGGTGCGGGCGATCCCAGCATCCAGGGCTTCACCACTGACATCAGTGTCGCCCAGGGTGCAACTGTCACCTTCAAAGTTGATACCCCCTCCACCAACTACCGGCTCGACATCTACCGCATGGGCTATTACGGCGGCCTCGGCGCGCGCAAGATCGCTACGGTCGAGCCCACGGCGACGCTGCCGCAGACTCAGCCCGCCTGCCTGACTGACGCGGGCACGGGTCTGATTGACTGCGGGAACTGGGCCGTCTCGGCCAGTTGGGTCGTGCCCACGGATGCTGTCTCCGGCATCTACTTTGCCAAACTCGTGCGCGAAGACAGCGCGGGCGCAAGCCACGTCTTCTTCATCGTGCGCGACGATGACGGCGCGTCCGACATTCTCTTCCAGACCTCCGACACCACTTGGCAGGCATACAACGAGTACGGCGGCAACAGCCTCTACGTTGGTTCGGCTGCAACACCGCCGGCCGACCGCGCCTACAAAGTCAGCTACAACCGCCCCTTCAACACGCGCAGCCGTCGCCAACGGCCAGGACTGGGTCTTCAACGCCGAGTACCCGATGGTGCGCTGGCTCGAGTGCAACGGCTACGACGTGAGCTACTTCACGGGCGTGGACTCCGACCGCTTCGGCAACGAACTCCTCGAGCACAAGCTCTTCCTCTCCGTGGGCCACGACGAGTACTGGTCGGCAGCGCAGCGCGCCAATGTCGAGGCGGCGCGCGCCGCCGGCGAGCACCTGGCCTTCTTCAGCGGCAACCAAATCTTCTGGAAAACACGCTGGGAAACCAGCATTGACGGCAGCGGCACCCCGTACCGCACCCTTGTCTCCTACAAGGAGACGCACGCCGGGGCCAAGATTGACCCGCGAACCCGTCTGGACGGGCACCTGGCGCGACGTGCGCCCGTTCAACCCTGAAGGCCCCAAGCCGGAAAACGCCCTGTCGGGCCAGATCTTCATGGTCAACAGCGGGTCGGCCCCGTTGCAGGTTCCCTACGCCGAGGGGCGGATGCGCCTGTGGCGCAACACTGCGGCGGCCGCGCTGTCGCCGGGGTCTCCGCCGCTGGAGTCGACCGCCAATGTGATCGGCTACGAGTGGGACGAATCGCTGGACAACGGCGCCCGCCCGCCCGGGCTCTTTCACCTCTCCAACCGCACGGTGACAGACGTCGAATACCTGCAGGACAACGGCAGCACCTACGCCATCGGCACGGCGCTGCACCGCCTGAGCCTCTACCGCCACAGCAGCGGCGCACTCGTCTTTGGCGCCGGCACGATCCAGTGGTCATGGGGGCTGGACAGCAACCACGACAACGGCAACGCCGCCCGCCGACGCCTTCATCCAGCAGGCCACTGTCAACCTCTTTGCCGACATGGGCGTGCAGCCCGCCACGCTGCAAGCATGGCTTGACCCCTGCCACAGCCTCGACCGACACTGTTGCGCCCACCTCCACAATCGTCACGCCCGCTGACGGCGCCACAGTGCAGGCGGGGCTAATCACCGTAAACGGCACCGCCACTGATGTGGGCGGCGTCGTGGGTGGCGTCGAGGTCTCGGTGGACGGCGGCACGACGTGGCACGCAGCCAGCGGTCGCGAAAGCTGGAGCTACACCTGGACGCCCACCGGCCCCGGCAGCGTGACGCTCAAGAGCCGGGCCGTGGATGACAGCGGCAACCTCGAGACTCCCGGCGCAGGCATCCAGGTGACGATTGCACCGCGCACGTGTCCCTGCAGCATTTGGGAAGGAACCGGAACACCTGCCGTTCCCGATGCGAACGATGACCAGCCCATCGAAGTCGGCGTCAAGTTCCAGGCGGACGTCGACGGCTACATCACGGGGCTGCGTTTCTACAAGGGCGGCCAGAACACCGGCACTCACGTCGGCCATCTTTGGGACAGCGCAGGCAACCAGTTGGCCGCAGCCACCTTCACGGGCGAGACCGCGTCGGGATGGCAGCAGGTTGCGCTCGACCAGCCGGTGGCGATTACGGCGGGCACGCCGTACGTCGCCTCCTACCACTCGAGCGGCGGCGGCTACGCATATACAGAGCGGGGGTTTGACACAGCCGTGGTCAACGCGCCCCTGCGCGCCCTGGCAAATGGCGAAGACGGGCCGAACGGCGTCTACAAGTACGGCGCATCGGGCTTCCCGACTTCCACCTACAATAGCAGCAACTACTGGGTAGACGTCGTCTTTGCCACCACAGTTGGGCCGGACACCACGCCGCCCACGGTCGTTGCGCTGGCCCCGGCGGCGGGCGCCAGCGGGGTTTCGCCCGCGGCAAGCATCAGCGCCGACTTTAGCGAGCCGCTGGCGGCGGCGAGCGTGTCCGGCGCAACCTTTGAACTGCGCGACAACAGCAACGTGCTGGTTCCCGCCACCGTCACCTATCTTGCGCCGCAGCGCAGGATGCAGCTCAAGCCGGACAGTGCGCTGGCCCCCTCCACCACCTACACCGCGCGGATCGTGGGTGGCAGTGGCGGCGTGACCGACGTAGCGGGCAATGCGCTGGCCGCGGATCGCACCTGGTCCTTCACCACAGCCGCGCCCCCGCCGCCCCCGCCCGACGAAGGCCCCGGCGGGCCCATCCTGGTGATTGCCAGCGCCGCCAACCCCTTCAGCCGCTACTACGCCGAAATCCTGCGCGCCGAAGGGCTAAACTCCTTCATGGTCCGCGACATCAGCCTGATTGACGCCGCATTCCTCGGCAACTACCAGGTGGCGATCCTGGGCGAGATGGCCTTGAGCAGCCCGCAGGTCGCCATGCTGGCCGATTGGGTCGCGGCCGGCGGCAACCTGATCGCCATGCGCCCCGCCGCGGGCCTGGCCCCGCTGCTGGGGTTGAACGCCGCCGGCGGCACGCTGGCCAATGGTTACTTCCTCGTCGACACGCGCGCAGCCCCCGGCGCAGGCATTGTGGGCCAGACCATGCAGTTCCACGGCGACGCCAGCCTCTACACGTTGAACGGCGCGACGGCGGTTGCGATGCTCTACAGCAACGCGACCACAGCCACGGGCAACCCGGCCGTGACGCAGCGCAGCGTGGGCAGCGCCGGGGGGCAGGCGGCGAGCTTCGCCTTCGACCTGGCGCGCTCCGTCGTGCTGACACGCCAGGGCAACCCGGCATGGCAGGGACAGAACCGTGACGGGCAGGACGGACCTACCCGTTCGGACGACATGTTCTACGGCAACTACAGCCCCGATCCCCAGCCTGACTGGGTCAACCTCGACAAGGTCGCCATCCCCCAGGCCGACGAAGCACAGCGGTTGCTGGCCAACCTGATCACGGGGATGGCCGCCGACCGCCTGCCACTGCCGCGTTTCTGGTACTTCCCGCGCGGCGAGAAGGCGGTCGTCGTCATGACCCACGACGACCACGGCTCCGGCGACATTGTGGGGCGGCTCAACAGCTACAACGCCGCCAGCCCCACCGGCTGCAGCGTGGACGACTGGGAGTGCGTCCGCAGCACCACCTATGCGTACGTCTCGTCGCAAATTTCCGACGCACAAATTGCCAGCTTCAAGGCGCAGGGGCATGAGGTCGTCATCCATGTCACCACCGGCTGCGCCGACTTCACGCCGCAGTCCCTGCGCAACGACTACGACCGCGACATTACGGCCTTCGCAGCAACCTTTCCCAGCGCCGGCCCGCCGCTGACGCAGCGAACGCACTGCATTGCCTTCAGCGACTGGGACAGCCAGCCCACCGTCCAGCTCGAGAACGGCATCCGGCTCGACGTCAACTACTACTTCTGGCCGCCCGCGTGGGTGCAAGACCGCCCGGGCCTCTTTACCGGCTCCGGCATACCCATGCGCTTCGCCCGCGTGGACGGCACCATGATTGACGTCTACCAGGCGACCACGCAGATGACCGACGAGTCGGGCCAGTCCTACCCGTACACGATTGACACGCTGCTCGATCGCGCCCTGGGGCCGGAGGGCTACTACGGGGCCTTTGTCAACAACCTGCACACCGACGGCGGCGCAAATGCGGCCAATGCGGCCGCCGCCACCGTTGCGTCGGCGCAGGCGCGTGGCGTGCCCATCATCAGCGCGGGTCAACTGCTCACCTGGCTCGACGGGCGCAACGGTTCGTCGTTTGCCAATATCAGTTACGCCGGGGATACGCTGACCTTCGACGTGCGCGTGGGCGCGGGGGCGAACGGCCTGACGGCGCTGCTGCCCGCAGTCAGCGGCGCCAAGACGCTCCAGGCGCTCAGCCGCGCAGGAAGCGCGGTGCCCTTCACGGTCAGCACGATCAAGGGGGTCGCATACGCCCAGTTTGAGGCTGCCCCCGGCACCTATTCAGCCACCTTCGGCGCCGACACGACCGCCCCCACAGTCGTCGCGGTGACGCCGCCGGATGCTGCGACCGGCGTTGCCGTCGGCACGGCGGTCACGGTGCAGTTTAGCGAGCCCATGAACGCGGCGACGCTGACCGGCGGCGGCTTTGAACTGCGCGACCCGTCCAATGCGCTCGTCGCGGCGACTGTCGCCTACAACGGCGTTACGGCCACCCTCACGCCCGGCGCGCCGCTCGCGCCCGGCACGCAGTACACGGCGCGCATTCTCACTTCGGCAACGGACGCGGCAGGCAACGCGCTTACGACAGCCATACGCGTGGATCCTTCACCACCGCGGCCGGCGCTACCTGCCCCTGCTCAATCTGGCCCACCAGTGCGACCCCGGAAAATCCTGTGGTCGCAGACGACGGGGCCATCGAGCTGGGCGTCAAGTTCCGCAGCAGCACGGCAGGGTACATCACGGGCATCCGCTTCTACCGCGGCGACACGACGGTCGCGGGTCCCTTTGCCGCGACGTTGTGGAGCAGCACCGGCACCCGCCTTGCCACAGCCACCCTCGGCAGCGTGACGACCGCCGGGTGGCAGGAAGTGCTCTTCGCCAACCCGGTTGCAATCGCCGCCGACACGACCTACGTCGCCTCCTACTTCGTTCCGGCCAACGCCCGCTATCGGGCAACCCCGGCGTACTTCGCCACTTCGGGCACAACGAACCCGCCGCTCACTGCCCTCCAGTCCGGGGTTGATGGCCTGAATGGCGTGTACAAGTACAGTACTGGCGTCGAGCTTCCCCACGGACAGCTTCAACAACACCAACTACTGGGTTGACGTGGTCTTCGACACTGCGCTCCCTGCGGACACAACCCCGCCCACGATCTTCCAGCGCACGCCCGCCCCCGGCGCGGCTGCCGTCTCGATCGGCGCCCATGTCACCGTGCAGTTCAGCGAGCCGATGGACGCGGCCACAATCGGCGCCGGCACGCTGGCACTGCGCGATCCTGCGAACAACCCCGTAACGGCTGCCGTCGCCTACAACGCGGCCACCAACACCGCCACGGTCACGCCCGGCGCGCTGCTGGCGCCCAACACACAGTACGTGGCGACGGTGAGGGGCGGCGCAAGCGGCGTGAAGGACGCCGCGGGCAACCCGCTGGTCGCGGACGCCATCTGGTCCTTCACCACCGGCAGCAACAACTGCCCGTGCAGCCTCTGGGACAATAGCTTCACACCGGCTTCTGCGGGCGTTAAAGATGGCCAGCCCATCGAGGTCGGCACCAAGTTCCGCTCCAGCGGTGCAGGGCGCATCACCGCCCTGCGCTTCTACAAGGGAGCGGGCGACACCGACACCCACGTCGGCCATATCTGGACGGCGGACGGCACGCAGTTGGCCGCCGTCACCTTCACGGGTGAGACCGCGTCCGGCTGGCAGCAGATGGAACTGCCCACGCCGCTGAGCATCCAGCCCGACACGACCTACATCGTCTCGATCTTCTCCTCGCCCACAGGCTACTTCGCCATCACGGCCGGCGGCCTCGCGACCGCTCGCGACAATCCCCCGTTGCGGGCGCCGGCCAGCGGCGAGGAAGGGCCGAACGGCGTCTACAAGTACGGCGGCGGATTCCCGGACGGAGGCAACAACGCCAACTACTGGGTCGACGTGGTCTTCGCCTACCCCGACAGCACGCCTCCGGCGATCAGCGCGCGCACCCCCGCGCCCGGCGCCAGCGGCGTCGCCCTTGGTGTGGACGTCACTGTGCAGTTCAATGAGCCGATGAACGCGGCCACGATCGGCGCCCCAACCATTCGCCTGCGCGCCAGCGGCGCGGGCAGCGACGTGGCCGCCGCCATCACCTATGACGCAGGCACCCGCACCGCCACCCTCAACCCGGACGGCGACCTCGCCCTGGACACCGATTACGCAGGTTACGGTCGCGGGCAGCGTGGCCGATGCCGGCAACAACCCGCTCGGCGCTGACGTCACCTGGACCTTCCACACCGTGCCGGCGCCGCCCCTGCTCGACGACACTGTGGCAGACTTCGCCGCGGGCACGCCCGGCGCGTGCTACGTCGCGCAGACCGCAGACGGCGAGATCATCCTCTCTCCCACGGTGGGGACCGAGTTCAGCGGCACGACGCAGCCCGCCGGGTGGGGGGCTGCCCCCTGGACGGGCGGCAGTGCCACTTTCAACGGCTCGGCCGCGACTGTGGATGGCGCCCGCCTGGCGACGGACGCTTCCTTCACCCCAGGCCGTTCGCTCGAGTTCGTCGCCACCTTTGGCGCGGCGACCTTCCAGCACGTTGGCTTTGGGCAGTTGCTCGAGAATATAGCCGGCGAGTACTGGGCCATGTTCGGCACTTGGTCAGGCGACCAACACGCTCTACGCGCGCACCAACGTCAACGGCTCGGTAGCCGACATTGCACTGGCCGGAAACTGGATCGGCAGCGCCCATCGCTTCCGCATCGACTGGACGCGCCGGGGCTGTGGTCTTCTCGATCGACGGCAGCGTCGTTCACACCGAGAACGTAACGATCGAGGCGCCCATGCGCCCGGTCATCAGCGACTACCAGAGCGGCGGCCCTGCCGTCGTGGTCGACTGGTTGCGCATGACGCCCTACGCGACCTCCTGTACCTTCACCTCGCGTGTCCTGGACCGCGGCAGCGCAGCCGACTGGCTGACGCTGACTTCAACCGGCGCGCGGCCGCCGGGCGCGACCGCAACCTTCGAGACGCGCGCCGGAAACTCTGCGCTTCCGGACGGGAGTTGGTCCGGCTGGCAGGCGGTCGGCGCCGGCGATGGTATTGGCAGTCCCGACAGCCGCTACCTCCAGTACCGGGTCACGCTGGCGACGTCGAATGCCGCCGGCACGCCGGTCGTCGCCGACGTCTCGATCACGAGCGGCGCCGTTCTTGGCGCGCGTATAGAGGGCGCAATCCGCTACTGGTATGCCACCGAACCGGTGGCGGGCGCAACGCTGGCCCTGACCGGCGGCGCAGGCCGCAGCGCAACCAGCGCCCCTGACGGCAGCTACGCCTTCGCCGGCGTGCCCGGCGGCGCGTGGACCCTCACCGCCTCCAAGCGCGACGAGGTGCGCGGCGTGACCTCCAACGACGCCGCGCTCGTGCTCCAGCATGCCGTGGGGTCGATCACGCTCGCCGGCCCTGCGGCACTTGCGGCCGACGTCACACAGGCGGGCGGCATCTCGTCGCTGGATGCGTCGTCCATCCTGCAGATTTCCGTCGGCGCGGCAGCGCTGCCCGCGCCTTGGAGCTTCCTCCCACCTGCCATCGCCTACCCGGCGCTCGCCGGCGACCAGCTCGGCCAGGACTTCACAGCTGTGCTCCTGGGCGACGTCACGGGCAACTGGGCCGCCACCGCGCCCGTGGGCGCTGCGGTGAACGTCGCTGCCGCCACGCCTGCGGCCATCCTCTGGCTCGAGGCGCGCCCCGTTGCCGACGGAATCCATGACCTGGTCTTTACCCTGGCGTACAGCGGCGATCCCATCTACAGCGTGGACCTGGTGCTGCGCTATGACCTGGCGCAGCTGGAGGTGCTTTCGGCCGAGGTTCCGCCGCGGCCGGGCCAGCTCTCCGCCATCAACCTGGCCGATCCGGGCGTCGTGAGCATCGGGCTGGCCGGCAGCGTTGCGCTGCCGCAGGATGCGCTTGTTGCGACGGTGCGCGTGCGCAGCGCGGGCGATCCCCTGGACGCGCTGACGAGTGTCAACGCCGCCGCCGACGAGCAGCCGCTGGAGGTTCTGCGCCCAGGACAGGAATCCGTCCGTCTCTACCTGCCCGTCGTTGCGAGGCGGTAGGGCGAGGCACCCTTAATCAACTGGCGATAGGGCCCTGGCCTTATCGCAGCAAGTTCGCAGTGAGTCGACACACCATACAAATCCAGGTTTTCGGAGGCCCAACTATGACCCGCAGAATCCCTCGGTTCCCTGCCCGCAGCGCAGCACGCCTCCTCGTGCTGTTCTTGCTGGCGGCGCTTCTCCTCCCGGCCGCTCCGGCATCGGCAGCGGGCCCAGTCCTGACCATGCCCTCCATTTTCGTGGTGCCGGGCGCCGTGGTAGTCATTCCCGTAGAGTACGTGGCCCCCAATGCCAGCCCGGTCTACAGCTTTGACCTGACCATCACCTATGACAGCACCCGGTTGACGCTCACCTCAGCCACGAACGCGGGGACTGCCACCGCCGCCTGGTTCTCGGCGGTCAACACCAGTACGCCGGGCACGGTCCGCATCGGCCTGGCCACCGGCAATGCGCCTCTCACCGCAAGCGGCCAAATCGCGCTGCTCACCTTCACCGCCAAGCCCGGCCCGCAGATCACTTCGCCGCTCACCTTCACGCGCCACGACGTGGACGAGGTTGCGGTCGCCAAGCAAGACGGCAGCGTGCGCATCAACACACCGCCGCATGCAGCAGACGACGGTCCCTACGCCGCGATCGAAGACACGCAGTTGAGCGTTCCCGCCGCGAGCGGCGTGCTCGCCAACGACACCGACGCGGACGCCGGCGCCACGCTGACTGCAGTGCTTGTGTCGGCCCCGGCATCGGGCACGTTGGTGCTCAGTCCTGACGGCTCATTCACCTACACCCCCGCCCCCGGCTTCAACGGCACCGTCACCTTCACCTATCACGCCAACGACGGCTTCGAGGACTCAAACGTCGCCACGGTCACGATCACCGTGGGCGCCGTCAACGACCCGCCCGTCGCCAACGCCGGCGGCCCGTACGCCGTCAACGAAGGCGCGTCGGTGGCGCTGAGCGGCAGCGCCACTGATGTCGACAATACCCCGGCGCAGCTTACGTATGACTGGGACTTCGACAACAACGGCAGCTTCGAGACGCCCGGCCAGACTCCCAGCTTCAGCGCCGCCGTGCTTGACGGCCCTGCCACCCGCACGATCGTCCTGCGCGTGACCGACGGCGCAGGCGGAACCGCCACCGCCACCGCCACAGTGACGATCAACAACGTGGCCCCCACGGCCAACGCGGGCGGCCCCTACTTCGTAGACGAGGGCGCCTCCATCACGCTCAGCGGCAGCGCCACCGACCCCGCCCCGGCCGACACCTTCACCTGGGCCTGGGATCTGGACGGCACTGTGGGCACGACCGAGTCCACCGCACAAAATCCTAGCTTCAGTGCCGCCGCCATCACCGGCCCGGCCAGCCGCACAGTCAGTCTCGTCGTCACCGACGACGACGGCGGCGTGTCGGCCGCAAGCCAGGCGACCGTCACGATTCGCGACGTCGTGCTGTTGGACCTGCCCGATCGCAGCGCCACGCTCGATGCCCCGGTGCAGTACAGCGTGGACTTGAGCGGCCTCAACAGCGCCTTGACTTCGTTCAACCTGACCGTCGCCTACCCGTCCAGCGCTCCTTACCTTCAACAGCGCAGAAGTCACCGGCCTGACTTCCGGCTGGACCGTGAGCACCGCGGGGTCCACACCGGGCCAGGTCGTGCTGCAGCTGACCGGCTCGACGCCGCTCGGCGCACCGAGCGGCGCGGTCGCCCTGCTCAACTTCACGTCCGCCGCCGGCCCGGAGGGCGCAACCGGCGCTCTCACGATCAGCGCCGCCACCGTCAACGGCGGCGCCGTCTCCAACGCGCGCACAGGCGGCAGCATCACCCTGCTGCGCCGCTTTGCCGTCAGCGGCGCCGTCACCTACTGGAAGGATGCTAAGGTTGTCCCGAACGCGAACCTTGTCCTCACCAGCAATGATCTCCCAACCGACATAACCGGCGCCTCCGCCGCCTCCGACGCCGCCGGCGCGTTCGGCTGGGCACAGATCTACGAGGGCAACCACACGCTGACCCCCTCCAAGACCGGCAACGACAACGGAATCACGGCCTACGACGCCGCCCTTGCCTTGCGCCATGCGGTAGGCTTGGCGCCGCTGACGGGGAAGGCGCTGATCGTCGCAGATGTGACTGGCGGTGCCGGCGTCTCCTCAGCCGACGCGGCGGAAATCCTGGCCAAGAGCGTCGGTGCTCCTATCGACGGCACCTTCCCGGACACCGGCAGCATCTGGCGCTTCGATCCGCCGACGCTCGCCATTGCGCTGGCCGGGCCCTTGTCCGGTCAGAACTTCACCGCGCTGCTCATGGGCGACCCATCCGGCAGTTGGACGGCGGGCGGGGGCATGGTGGCGGCCGCGCTGGATGCCGACGCCGGCGCAATCCCGTTGCGCGTGACGGTGGCGCGCACCAGCCCCACGACCGCGCTGCTGACCATCTCGTTGATCAATGCCCCCGCCGACACCCTGGGCATTGACCTCGAACTCGCGTTCAACCGCGCTGTCTCCGTCAAGGGAACGAGCGCCGTTCAGGATGTGATGGTCGGCTACGGAGTGCCGTCCGGGCGCTACCTGCGCGTGGGCCTGGCGGCCGTTGAGCCGCTGGCCTCCGGCCCGGTGGCGACGGTGGAAGTGACTGTGCCCGCCGATGCCACGCTTAACGCCGAGTTGGCTGCGCTCATGATCAATGAGCGCCCGCTGCTGGTGCGCAGCCACGACCTCTTCCTGCCGTCCGTCCGTCGCTAGCACGTGTTATGCACTTTGGTGCCTGAGCGTGATAAGCTCAAGGCATGAGGAAAACAGTTGCCGCAGCGGGCAGCTAGCCCGCTGCGGCGAAGTAGTTCACTTTTGTATTAGTGCATCTCCACCGCCAACACGTAGCTGGCCGTCAAAATGGCCATCTATCGCGTGCTGCAGGAAGCGTTGACCAACGGGTATCGCCACGCCGGCGTCGAGGAACAGTGGGTGCGTCTGCGCGGCATGCACGACCGCGTTCGCCTGCTGGGCGGCACCTACTGCCTGGTGAGCGCGCCGGGCCAGGGTACGCTTGTTTCCGTCGCAGTCCCGGCCGCGATTTCAGCCGAGGGCCGCTAATCTCGCTCGCATCCGATCCCGTTGCCGTCCCCATCAAACCGGTGCGGGTCTTCCCCGGTAACTGGAAAGCGCCGCGCCGTGATATCGGGGCAGTCCAGGTCGCCGATGCCGATGGGAATACACAGCGTAGGATAGGACGGATCGCAGTTGCCTGCCTGCTGCTGGCCAACGGCGCCCGCCGTTGCCAATGTCGCCGATGATGTCGGCGGCATCGGCGTGGCTGTAGGTGCCGGCCTGGGTACGGGCGGCGCAGGGGGGACGATGGTTGCCTGAATCTCCCCTACGGGTTCCATCTGTGTATTGGCACCCACCACCGCCAGCCCCGACGGCGCGCCGTCGACCAGGAACGCGGCGATCCAAGACCCATCGGCCAGCCGCAGCCAGTCGCCGGCACCATTGCGGCCGACCACTGGGAGCACCTGGCCCGGCGCCGCCCCACCCACAATCGGGAAATTGGTGCCCGGGCCGCCGCGCAGATTGGCGCCCCGGTTGGCGATCGCCCGGGCGGCCTGCGCAGGGGCCGGAGCGGCCGCTGCTTGGCCTGCCACCGCCGGCCAGAAGCGCGCCAGCACCGGCCTGTGATCGCTCTTGGCCGTGTCGTCCGGAAAGTCGCCGGGCACGACGACGATCTGGCTTTCTGCCTGCCACTTCTGTGCGGGGCCGGCCGCAAAGACAAAATCCAGCACGCTGTTGTAACGGCACGGCCAACCGCTGCACTGGGTCGTCACCAGCCGCGCCGGTTGCACCCATTTCCACGCGCCGTCTGCGGTCATCAGGTCGTAACCCTGGTCGTGCTCGCCGTCGCCTTTTACGGCCCAATCGAAGTTGTAGTCGCCCACGGCAATGACCGGCAGCGCCTGCTGCTCTGCCCAGTCATTGAGCATCTGCGCCTGCTTATAGCGTTCGGCGTCGCGTGAGCGATATAGGTGGTTGACCATGAACAGGAACTCCACGCCGCTCGTCGTATCGCGCAGGTGCAGCACCAGCGGGCGCCCGCGATTGCCGGTCGTGTTGATCGCGTCGATCTCATACCAGTCCAGCAGGTCAAAGCGGGTGTCGTCGAACAGCGCCACCAGGCGGATTGGGTCGCCCGATGTCCCCGTGACTGCGGCAAAGTCTCCTGGCTCGCCCTGCTCGGCGGCCTGCTCCAAATTGCGCGCCGCACCGGTGCGGTTCACCTCCGCAAACCCCCACAGATCTACACCCTGGATCTCCGCGACCCGCGCCGCAATGGTGTTGATGTCGGCATCGTCGAGGCCGATGTTCCACCCCCAACGGTGATCGCTTGTTCCGTATCTTGTCCACGAACTGGGGCCGCCACAAAAAGGAGGCTGGCAGCGGCAATTATCAAAACAAGGTGCGCTGAGCGCGGCATGGCATACCTTCTACTTTCACCCCAGCACTTCCATCAACTCAATGCGATTGCCAAAAGGGTCCGCGACATGCAGGCGCCGGTAGCCCGCAAGCGGTTCGTCATAAGCTTACCGGGCTGCCGTTCTCTGTGCAGCGCGCTGCCAGCGTATCCAGTCCTTCCACCAGGAACGCCGGGTGCGCCTTGCGTGCAGGGCGGAAATCTTGTTCGACGCCCAGGTGAACCTTTACCGCACCTGCCTCAAACCAAACACCGCCAGCGCGCCGCCAATGCCGGCGGTTTTGGCGTCTCACTCATTCCCAACACGCCGCCGTAAAATGCACGTGCCTTCTCCTCTTCGCCGGGTGGCATCGCCAACTGCACGTGTTCAATCGCATAGATCGTCATGGTACTCTCCCTTCGGCAACTATGGTGCCCCGGATTATACCAGGCGCCGGGCCTCACTTTGTCGGCCTCAGATGTAAAATGGATATATCTACACAGAGCCCCGCACTATTGAAAGCAGGTGCCCCAACATGAAAGCCGTACGTCTCCATCGCATTGGCGAACTCTCCGTCGACGACGTTCCCGTTCCCACTGCTCAACCGGGCGAGGTCCTGCTGCGTGTGGGCGCCGTAGGGGTCTGCGGCTCCGACCTGCCGCGCGTGATGCAGAGCGGGGCGCACCGGATGCCCGTCACGATTGGCCACGAGTTTGCCGGTACGATCGTCGAGCTTGGCGCGGGCGTGGACGGCTGGTCTGTGGACGACCGTGTCACCGTGGCCCCGCTGCTGCCGTGCGGCCGCTGCCGTTGGTGCCGGCAGGGTCTCTATCACCTTTGTGCGTCCTACGACTACTTCGGCTCGCGCCGCGTACGGCGCCCTAGCGGAGTTTGTGAACGTGCCGGTGGCCAACCTGGTCAAGCTGCCCGAGGGCGTCTCGCTCGAGGCGGGCGCTATGGCCGACCCATCCGCCACCGCCCTGCATGCTCTCTGGCGTGCCAAGATCAGCGCCGGCGCCACTGTGGCCGTCTACGGGGCGGGCCCCATCGGCCTCTATGCCGTGCAGTGGGCGCCGCATTCTCGGCGCACAGCGCATCGTGGCCGTGGACGTGTGGGACGATAAGTTGGACCTGGCGCAGGAGTTGGGCGCCACCGACACCGTCAATGCCCGGCGCGAGGACCCGGTGCAGCGCATCGAGCAGCTCACCGACGGCTGGCTTGCCGATACCGTGCTTGAGTTCGCCGCCCTGCAGGCCACGCAGGTGCAGGCCATTCGCAGCGCCCGCCGCCAGGGTACGGTCATCCTCGTCGGCATCTCACACGACGATCTGCACCTGCCCGAAGCCGCCGTCGACCGCATCATGCGCCACGAGATCTCCGTCACCGGCTCGTGGAACAGCAATTCCCTGCCCTACCCCGGCCGCGAATGGCAGCTCACCGTCGACTACTTCGCCACCGGCCAGTTGCAGGACGAGCCTCTCATCTCACACCGCTATTCGCTCGCCGACGCGCCGGAAATCTTCCCCCGCCTCTACCGCCGCGAGTTCTCATTCAACAAAGTCCTCTTCCTGCCCTAACGCCGTGCCTGGCTCGCCCCCAATCACCTCACCAACCCCGTGCCTGGCTCGCCCCCAATCACCTTGCCAACTCCGTGCCTGGCTCGCCCCCGATCGCCTTGCCAACTCCGTGCCTCGTGGGGCGAGCCTCGCACGAATCTTCCCCTGTTGCTCAATGCATCTCCACCGCCGTCACGCCGATCCCCGGCCGGTAGAAGTTGAACTGGACGTTCGGATGGTCGGCCAGCAGCGACATGGGCACTGCGCTGTCCGCGATCCCCTTCGCAGATCATGTACGTGGTCAGCCGCATGCCAAACGGGTTGTCGTGCTGCCCTGCATGCCAGATCGACACCTTTTCCGCCTTCCATGTCTCCACGGGGCCCGACGCTGATGGCCTGCACCGGCACATTCTGTACCACGCCGCCGCCCGAAGTGCGCGCGTTCTGGATCAGCGTGATGGGGTGCAGGTCAACGACGCGCGTCGTGAGCCGGCGGTAAACCTCTGGCGGCGGCGGCTGGTCGACCCATTCGCCCGTGCGCTGCGGCGGGTCGTTGAACGCCCAGTGCTTGACCTCGCCCTGCCCTCCCTGCATGACGACGCAGCGCGCCGTCTCCCAGCTGGCAATGTACGGCGGCTGCATCGTAGCCCGGAAAGTGAATGTTCTCCGGCGGCATGCGCAGCTCCGGGACGAATGCGGTTGAAGCACAGCTCCATGTCGGCACGCGCAAAGCTCAGCGGAAAGTCCATCGCTGCCTCTTTGCCGTCCACGACCCACTCGTCCATGCCCCAGAAGTGGCAGTGGCGCAGGTCGAGTTCCAGTTCGTTCACCAGCCGCGCCACCAGCGGCAGCTGCTCGGTCGGCCCAATTGGCCCGCAGATGCCGGCCGGCCGCTGCCGGCGTTGCCTGCCGCCACGCCGTGATATACTCCAGCGCCTCGGCCAGGTAGAAGTCTTCGAGCGTGTCATAAATGCGCACGGTAAATCCCGGCCGGCTGAGCCGCAGCAGGTCGTCCGCCGTCAGCGCCGCGGCGGCATCCAGCAGGTCGCGGTCGAGAGTTGTATAGTCCCACCATCCGGGTGCGATGCGGGACAGCGGTCGCTTGCTCATGGTGTCCCTCCTTGTTGTCTGCTTGTTTCGCTGCAGCTGGTCAGGGCAGTTCACGCGTCGTGCCCAGGCGCCCCCAGGCACGCAGCCTTTGGAATCCCTCGGCATAAGCCACCCCGCACTGCAGTCCCCGGAAATGGGCCACGGTGCGGATCAGGTCCTCGATGTCGGAAGCGTGGTGATCGCGGATCCAGGTCACCTGGCTTACGTGGCTGCGCATGGCTGCCAGCTTCAGTTCGATCGTGCTCGTGATATCCACATACTCTTCGGGCGCAAAGTCGATGCCGGCCAGCGTATCCATAAAGTAGATGGACGGCGTCACCTCCACGGCCGGTAGATCGGTCACATAGTACGCCAGCCCCGCCGAAAAGCTGGCATCCACGACCAGCTTGCTCACAGCGCGGTGGTCGCTGTGATAGTCGTCAGGATGGTGCGTGATGATCAGGTCAGGCTGCGTGCGCCGGATGAGGTCCACAAACGGTCGCGCGGCGGTGTTGTCGGGATAGAGCTCGCAGTCGAGAAAGTCGAGCGCCAGCGCTTCGGCGCCCACCACCCCTGCCGCCGCCTGTGCCTCCCGGTCACGGATGCCGCTGAGTTCTGCGTACGGGATCACCCCGTGCCCCTTGTCGCCCCGGCAGGCATGGGCCATCGCCACATAGTGGCCCGCCTGCGCAAAGCGTGCCAGCGTGCCTGAACACAAGATTTCCAAATCATCAGGGTGAGCGCCTACCGCCAACACACGCATCGTACTGCCTCCTCATGCTTGTCTGCTGCACTTCACTGCTTAATACTGGACGTCGACCGGCGCGCGCTTCTGCGCCGATTCCAAGATGGCAAACAGCACCTGGTTGACCGCTACGCTGTCCGCGTACGGCGCAATAAACTCCTCGTCCCGGTACAGCCGGTCGACAAAGTCGCGGATCGCCACGTAGGCAAAGCCGGTCGGCGCGCCGTGCACCCGGGGCTTGATAAAGAAGTCGGGGTGCTCGATCCGCTGCTCAGAGTAGATTTCAAAGAAGTTGCTGCTGCTCAGGTCCATGTTGATCATCCCCTGGGTGCAGAGCAGGTTCATCTTGAAGTCGTTGACCAGCGGGTTTGTGTTTGGCGTGATCCAGCCGTTTTCGATCTGCGCGATCCCACCCCCTGCAAACTCCAGCGTGGTGAGATAGCAGTCCACGGCGTCGATGCCCCGGCCCTTGAGCACGCCTTCATGGCTCACAGAGTAGACCCGCTTGACCCGGTCGCCAAACAGCCAGCTCAACGTATCGACCGAGTGGCTGCCCAAGAACCAGATGATCGAACTGGTTGCCGCCCAGGGGAGGTACTCCGTGGGCACCCAGATCGTGTCGTTGAGCCGGAGATACCCGTTGATGGGCGTGCCGATCTCCCCCGCCGTTACCCGCTGCTTGCTGATGGCAAAGGGCGGGTTCCAGCGGTTGTGGTAGTCGACCATCACCCGCAGCCCGCTTTTCACGATCGCCTCGTTCACCCGCCCCAACTCCTCGCGGCGCGTGACGAGCGGCTTCTCACACAGGACGTGCTTGCCGTGCGCAATCGCCGCTAGCAGCGGCTCGGCATGCGCAAAGTCCGGCGTGGCAATCCCCACCGCATCTATCTCTTCCCGCTGCAGCATGGCGCGGTAGTCGTCGTACCAGGGGACGCCGTACTGCTTGCCGATCGCCTCGGCCTTGGCCGCCTGCTGATCGGCCACTGCCACCAACTGCCCGTGCGGATGGCGCGCAAATACCTCGGCATGCGCCTGGCCCCATACGCCACAACCGATGACTGCCAGCTTGATCTTGTCCTTCATAACCTCTCCTTGGGCGATTGTGCATCCATCAATAAAAGGGGAATTGCGCCTGTCATTTGAGGGCGCCAAAGGTCAGGCCGCGCACCAGGTACTTGCGCGCCAGAATTGCAAAGATGAGGACCGGGAGCGTGGTCAGCACGCCCAGCGCCGTGAGTTCTCCCCACAGGATCCCGCGCACGGTCTGGAACTGCGACGTCACGGTCGGCATCGTGCGCGCCTGGTAGGTAGCCAGGAACAGCGCCAGGGTGAACTCGTTCCAGGTGGCGATCACAAGCAGTGCCGCCGTCGCAAAGATGCCCGGCGTGCTCAGCGGCAGCACGATGCGCAGCAGGATCTGCCAGCGCGAGGCGCCGTCCACCATCGCCGCATCTTCCAGCTCCACCGGTATCTCGTCGAAGAAGCCGCGCAGCATCCAGGCCGCAAAGGGGACGTTGAAGGTCAGGTAGACCACGATCAGCAGCAGCCTGCGTGTCCAGCACGCGCAGCGTGTTGGCAATCAGGAACAGCGGGATAACCACTGCCATCGCCGGCAGGAAGCGCATCGAAAGCATCCAGCCGGCGATGTTTTCCTTGCCGCGGAATTCGTACTTGGCAAAGCCGTAGGCCGCCAGGCCGCCCAGTACCAGCGCCAGCAGGACGCTGCCCGTGGTGATGATCACGCTGTTGAGCAGGCGCGCCGCCACCTCGTAGTTCACGAAACAGGCTCTGGTAGTTGGCCAGCGTCGGGTAAAAGAGCCAGATCGAGGGTTCGTAGGTCTGGATCGGATACTTGAACGACGTCGTCAACATGAAGTAGATCGGGAAGACGCAGGCGAAGACAAGCAGCGCCAGCAGCACCCAGCGCAGCACTGTGACCCAGCGCTTGCGATAGTGAGGGATCATGTCAGCGCTCCTTTGAGATTCGCTGCAGCCGGCCGATCATGATCGTGCTCACGACGGTGGTAATCACCGCCAGGATCACCGCCGTGGCCGACGCCCGGCCGATCCAGCCGGTGAAATAGAAGCCCTGCCGGTACGAGTGAATGGCCAGTGTCTCGGTGGCCGAGCCGGGGCCGCCGCCGGTCATGATAAAGATAATGTCGAAGATCTTGAACGCGTCGATCAGCCGCAGCAGCAGCGCCAGCACGATCACCGGCATCAGCAGCGGCAGCGTGATGTAGATCAGCGACTGCCAGCCGGAGGCCCCGTCGATCGCCGCCGCCTCGTGCGGCTCGCGCGGCAGCGAGGCCAGCCCCGCCATCAGGATGAGGGCCACGAACGAGGTCCACTGCCAGACCTCCACGATCATGATGCTTGTGAGACTCAGCCCCGGCCCCAGCCAGGCCTGCCCCAACCCGACGAAGTCGAGCGCCCAGTTGATGACCCCGTGCTCGCTGTTGAGCATAAGCTTCCACACCAGGCCCACGATGACCGGCGTCACCACCATCGGGAGCATGAGCACGGCCACCAGTACCCCCTTCATGCGTTCGCCGAAGCTGTCGACCAGCAGCGCGATCCCAAACCCGAGGACCAGCTCGATCGCCGTCGCTGTGACGGCAATGACAAGCGTGTTCACGATGGCCGGCCAGAACTGGGGATCCTTGCCTGTGAACAGCCTGACATAGTTGTCGAGGCCCACGAAGTTCGCTTCAGATAAGGAGGTGCCCAGCTCGAAGTCGGTCAGGCTGATGTAGTAAAGAAAAATGAGCGGCCCAATCGTGATCAGGACTAGCGGCACCAGGGCAGGCAGAATAAACCCCCACGGCGTGCGCCGCCGGTCGGCGGAACCGCTGTTGGCTGGTGCGGGCTGTTTGGCCGGCGCTGCCGGCGCAGCCTTAGTCTGTTTCGTCATGGCGCCATCTGCTGTCTATTGCGTATTCGCACGTTCCGTAGGGGCACAAGGTCCAGCGAAACGGCTTGAGAACACCGAGTTTCTCGCAGAAACTCGGTTTCTGCCTCCGCCGGACCTTGTACCCGCTGCTCGTTACTGCTTGGCCTCGGCGAGGATCGCGTTCACTTCCTCGTCGGCCGACTTCAACACTTCCTCGTAGCTCTTCCCTTCGGCCAGGGGAAGCGTGCCCCAATAGCCGACGCGATCGAGGATCTTGCCGAGCACCGGTGTCGGCGGGATCCAATGCAGGTTCCGCTTCAACAGCTCGTCAGCCTGCGCGTACGCCTCCAACTGCGCCGCTGCCGACGGATTCTTCGCCTGGAACTCGGGGTCCATCAGGGTGGAGGTGCGTCCCGGCACGCCGCCGTTGGCGACATACTGCGATGCCATCTCCTTGGAGGTCATGTACATCACGTAGGCCCAGGCGCATTCCTGGTTCTTGCTGTCAGGCGAAAGCGCAAAGTCCCAGCCGGCCAATGTGCCGCCGCCCTGCCCATTGGGGCCAACCGGTCCCTTGGCATAGCCGACCTTGCCGACGACCTGCGAGCGTTCCGGATCTTCAAGCCAGGGCACGATGGCCGTGGAGTCAAACCACATGGCCGCCTTGCCGGTGTTGAAGGCGGAGGTGGCCTCCTCGTGCGTGTAATTCAGCACATCAGGTGGCGCCGTCTTCAACAGCTCGGTGAACCATTCCAATGACTGCTGGACGTCGGGCTCCGTCATGCGTGAGGTCCAGTTCTGCTGGTCGACAAAGCCGTCGCCGAAGTCATAGATGTGGGTCAGCCAGCCCGAGGCGAAGAAGATACCGGTCTTGGCGCGGTGGCCGATGCCGTAGAGTCCATCTTCCTTGCCCTTGAAGAACTGCGCCACCTGCAGCATCTCGTCCAGGGTTTCAGGCACCTTCTGGCCGTACTTCTCAAACAGGTCCTTGCGATAGGCCAGGAAGCGTGTCTCGCCGGCGAAGGGGACGCCGTAAATCTTGTCACCGGACATGCCCAGGCCGTTGCGGAAGGCGGGCAGAATGTCTTCCCAGTCAAACCATGCCGGGGTCAGATCCTTGTTGCTGACCATGTCGTCGAGCGGCATGGCGACACCCTTGGCGACATATTCCGGCACCCAGAAGCTGTCCATCATCAGGACGTCGTAGAGCCCCGTGTGCCCGGTTGCCTCCAGGAAGTGCTTGTCCTTCGCCTGGTCCTCGGCCAGCTCGTCGTAGGTGACCTGGATGCCCGTCAAATCCGAGAAGGCGGGCGTCAGGGCACGGAACGCCTCTACGGATGGGTGGGTGCTCACGGCCACGTTGACCTTTGTGCCATCGCACTTGGCCTTGACCGCATCGGCCCAGGCTTGCACGTCTGCACTGGCCGGCGCTGCGGCTGCGGCCGCTTGTTCGCCCGCAGGCGCCGTTGTGGCAGGCGGTGGCGGCGCGACGCAGCTTGCCAGCAGCGTGACCACTACCACCAAATACAGGGTATTGCGCAAAAGCAGTTTGGACATCTCATCTTCTCCTTCTTAAGTAGGACCATGAAAGTATCGAGAAATCTCGCAAACAGGGTCTGAAGATGCTTGTCACTTGCGCTATAGGGTCACCTCCTTTCGTAAGAAGATAAAACATGCAGGCCGGCTCGCGGCAGTCCGGCGCATGGCGTACACGTGTAAGGGTGTTGCAGCACAGAATAGTGGTCTGTCACACGTGATCGTTTAGTGCGCACGCCCACGTGCGCTTCTCCTGCGTCGCAGGCGACGCACCACGCCCACGTGCCGCTATACAATGGCGCTTGACAGACTACTAAATGCTGGGGAGCAGCTGTGCTTGGTAAGTGTTCTTTTCGCCGCCTACTGCGGCGGCCGGCACGAATCACGTATGACTAACTGCGGCTCGACAAATACATGTGTGTGATCGTCACTCTGCCCCTTCCCGGCCACTTGGGCCAGCATCAGATCTACTGCCTGGCGACCGATCTCCTCCAGCGGCTGGCGCACCGTCGTCAGCGCGGGCCGCAGGTAGGCGGCCATCTTGGTGTCGTCAAAGCCGGCAATGGAAACTTGCCCGGGTACGTCAATTTTCAAATCGTATGCTGCTGCATAGGCGCCGACGGCCATCGTGTCGTCGGCACACCAGACTGCCGTGGGCGGTGTGGGCAGGGTCAGCGCCCGGCGCATCGCCTGGTAGCCGCCCGCATGGCTGTTCTCGTCCATCTGCACATATCCGGGAGGTACGGCGCCATAGCAGTCCTCCATGTGGCGCTCGTAAGCCTTCAGCCGCTCAAAAAAATCGCCGGCGCGGCTGGCGTAAATAAACCCGATCTGGCGGTGGCCAAGTCCGGCAAGATAATCCAGCACAAGGCGCCCCCCGGCCTGGTTGTCGACGCCAACGGAGGGCAGCGTACCCAGCAGCGCCCCGCCGCCGCGCGATACCATCACCACGTGGTTCTGCCGCTGCAGGTGCTGGGCAAGTTCGTCGCTCTGCCCCGATTCGTCGAGGTCCCCAAGCAGCAGCAGGCCATCGCAGAGCCTGGGATCCAGCACGTCGGTCAGCGTCAAAGCCTTGGCCGGGTCATTGTTGGCATAGCCGAGAATCACGCCGTAGCCCCTGCCTTGCGCTTCGCCGGCGACCACGTTGATCAGCTCAGCAAAAAACGGATCGTTGGCCTCGCGGACGATCAACCCGATCAACCCCGTGCCCGTGCCGCGCAGAAAGCGCGCCCCCGGATGCGGGCGATAGTCGAGTTCCCGGGCGGCCGCCAGCACGCTCTGGCGCGTCTGCTCGCTGATGGCGATCACGGTGTCGCCACCATTCAGCACGCGCGAAACCGTGCTCTCCGACACTCCGGCCTTCTTCGCGACGTCACGAATCGTACACGCCTTCGAGCGAATAGTGCCTATCCTTTGATTGTGGTTGGGAAACGACGTTTTACAACAAACTGTTTACTGCAATCTATTGCATAAAAACGATAGCATAGCTGGCCATTTGTGTCAACAACTTTTTAGCCGGGGTTGACTAACTTCGTTGACTAAGCTATGCTATGGCCATGATTCAGGTAACAATCCACGAAGCCAAAACCCATCTCTCACCGTCTGATTCAGCAGGCTCTCGATGGCGAAGAGGTAATCATCGCCCGCGATAAACAGCCGCTGGTCAAGCTAAGTGTGCTGCCGGAAGCCCAACAGGTTCGGCGAATCGGCGGCGCCGCACATGTGATTGTTCGAATTGCTCCAGACTTTGACGCACCACTTCCAGAATTTAAGGACTATATGCCGTGAAACTCCTGCTCGACACGCATGTATTCCTTTGGATGATGGCGGGCGACAATTTGAGCGCTACTGCACGTCAGCTACTCCTCGATCCTCAGAATGATTTATACTTGAGTGCAGCAAGCTACTGGGAAATCTGCATCAAGCTCACCCTCGGCAAACTCCAGCTTTCTCCTCAGTGGGCAGAGGTATTTGATGATGAAATGAAGATAAATCGAATTATGTGGCTGCCGGTCGAACGATCCCACTGCCGCAGCCTGCTTGACTTACCTCATATCCACGGTGACCCTTTTGACCGTCTGCTGATCGCCCAAGCGCGGGTTGAAAATCTGACGCTCGTGACCGCTGACTCATCCTTGCGCAACTACAAGTTGCGACCATTTGGTAACCGCAGCGAGCTATGGCCGCTTCACCCATCCGTATCGTCCTCGCCGATGACCACGCCCTCGTCATGGAGGGCCTGCGCAGCCTGATCGACCGCCAGCCTGATATGCAGGTCGTCGCCGCCGTGCAGGACGGGACCGAGCTGCTCACCTACCTCGACCAGCACGAGGCCGATGTCGCCGTCGTCGATGTTCAAATGCCCGTCTCCGGTCTTGATGCCCTCGCCGAGATCCGCCGCCGCGATATGCCCGTGCGCGTGCTGCTGCTTACCGCCTTCGCCGACGGCGAAAGCATCCAGGCCGCCTTGCAGTACGGCGCCGAAGGCTTTGCCCTCAAGACCGAGTCGCCCAACCAGACGATCGAGGCGATCCGGCAGGTCGCCCAGGGCCGCCTCGTCTTCCCACGCACGGCCCAGCGCTGGATGAGCCAGTACCGCACTTCCGCCGCCGAGGGCCCTGACCTCTCGCAGCGCGAGCTTGAGGTGCTCGAAAAGCTCTCCCGCGGCCTGCCCAACGCCGAAATTGCCGCCGCACTCATGGTCAGCGAAAACACCATTCGCTTCCATCTCAAGAACATCTACGAAAAGCTGGGCGTCACCAACCGCACCGAAGCCGTTGCCTGGTACTTTCGCAACGGCAAACCAAAGCGCTAAACTACCATGCCGGCTACCGTCATCCTGGACGCTGTCCGCACCCCTATCGGCGCCTACCGCGGCGACCTCAGCCCTGTCCGCCCCGACGATCTGGCCGCCCACGTGCTGCGTGCCCTGCTGAACCGCACCGGCGTGGACCCGGCCGCCGTCGACGAGGTCGTCCTCGGCTGCACCAACCAGGCCGGCGAGGACAACCGCAACGTCGCGCGCATGGCCGCCCTGCTGGCCGGCTTCCCCGCCGACGTGCCCGGCATCACCGTCAACCGCCTCTGCGCCTCCGGCCTTGACGCCATCATCTACGCCGACCGCGCCATTCGCGCCGGCGAAGGCGACCTGCTCGTCGCCGGCGGCGTGGAGAGCATGACCCGTGCCCCCTACGTGCTGGGCAAGGCCGAATCCGCCTACGACCGCAGCCAGCCGCTCTTCGACACAACCCTCGGCTGGCGCTTTCCGAATCCCAAAATGGAAGCGCTGTTCCCGCTCGAATCCATGGGCGAGACGGCCGAAAACATCTATGCCGAGACGCACATTTCCCGGGCACGCCAGGATGCCTTCGCACTTGAAAGCCAGCGCCGCGCCGTGGCCGCCGTCAACGCCGGCCGCTTTGCCGACGAGATCGCGCCCGTCCCCATTCCCCAACGCAAGGGCGAGCCGCTCTGGATCGATACGGACGGCCACCCGCAGATGAAACAGGTGGGCGACCGCTACGAATTGAGCACCAGCGCCGAAAAGCTGGCCTCCCTCAAACCGGTCTTTCGCCCCGGCGGCACGGTGACGGCCGGCAACGCCTCCGGCCTCAACGACGGCGCCGCTGCCCTCCTGCTGGCAAGCGAAGACCGTGCCGCCGCCTTCGGCCTGCGCCCGCTTGTGCGCATCGTCGGTTCGGCCAGCGCCGGCGTCGACCCGCGCACCATGGGCTACGGCCCGATTCCCGCCGTGCGCAAGCTGCTGCAGCGCACGGGCCTCACTGTTGCGGATATCGACCTGATCGAGCTCAACGAGGCCTTCGCCGTACAGGCCCTGGCCGTCATGGACGCGCTCGGGCTGCCGCACGACCGCACCAATGTCAACGGCGGCGCCATCGCTCTAGGCCATCCCCTCGGCTGTTCGGGCGCGCGCCTGATGACGACCCTGGTGCACGAGATGAAACGCCGCCACCGGTCAGGTGTCGCTGCCAGTCCATACGGTTTGGTTACGCTGTGTGTCGGTGTCGGCCAGGGTGTGGCGACACTGGTGGAGTGGGTAGGCTAAGGTTGAGAGGGGCTTTACTAGGACCCTGATGACTCGCTCCCCGGCGCCAATTTGCCCGAGCGGGCACAGCACGGCATTCAGCCCAAGACGCGGCTTGTCCCAATAATACAAGCAACGATCAATTCAAGTGGGAGATGCGCACTGCTATCAAGCAACCGGCGAGCGAGTCCAGGTCCTCCTGTGCTTCGTGCCAACGTGTCTATGCAAGATGGGGAGCAAATTGCTGGCGACACTCACTTTGCAGAATAAGTATACAGGACAACAATTTGCAAGTCCAATTACAATTTGCCGCTAATTTCTAGAACGCTTCCAGGAAGCCTTCCAAGAAAGGACGCACCGATGCAGTTCGATCTATTTCTCTTTGGCCAGGAAATGAGCAGCATGCCGGCGGTGGCACACGCTGCCGAGGAACTGGGCTTCGACGGGCTCTGGACCGCCGAAACCGCCCATAATCCATTCCTGCCCCTCGCCCTGGCCGCCGAACACACCCAACGCCTCAGCCTGGGCACCGGCATCGCCGTCGCCTTTCCGCGTTCGCCCACCGTCCTGGCCCACATCGCCTGGGATCTGCAGCGCTACAGCCAGGGCCGCTTTATCCTCGGCCTCGGCACCCAGGTCAAGGCGCACATCGTGCTCCGCTTTGGCTCCCGCTGGGACAAGCCCGTGCGCCAGATGCGCGAGACGATCGAGGCCATGCGCGCCGTGTGGGGCAGCTGGCGCGCCGGCGGCACGTCGCTCAACTACCGCGGCGAGTACTATACCCTGCGCCTGATGACCCCCTTCTTTGCCGAGCCCCCGCTCGCCTATCCCGACCCGCCGGTCTACGTGGCCGCCGTCAACGAGCAGATGCTGCACCTGGCCGGCAGCCTCTGCGAAGGCGTCCACATTCACCCCTTCCATTCGCCCCTCTACCTGCGCGAGTACGCCTGGCCGCATCTCCGCGAGGGTCTGCGCAGCGCCGGCCGTTCACGCCTCAACTTTACCGCCATCGGTGCCGTCTTTGCCATCCCCACCGACGGCGAGACCCCGGCTGCCGAACACGAGCGCGCCGCCCGCGAACAGATCGCCTTTTACATGAGCACCCCCGCCTACCGTACCATCGTCGACCTGCACGGCTGGGGCGCGGCCGCCGAGCAGCTCAGCCAGATGGCCCGCCGCGGCGAATGGGCCGCCATGGGCAGCGTCATCACCGACCCCATGCTCGAAGCCTTCGCCGTCAGCGGCAAGTGGGCCGACCTCTCCGCCATCATCCAATCCCGCTACGCCGGCCGCCTCCTCGACCGCGTCGCCCTCTACCTCCCCTACACCCCCGGCCACGACGACGCCGGTTGGCGTGCCGTCGCTTTAGGAATGAGAGGGTGATGGGGTGAGAGGGTGAAATACCGCTTCGTGACGATCACCCTCTCCCCCTTTCCCCTTCGTGTCCTTCGTGCCCTTCGTGGATCCTTCCACCCTCTCATTTCACTTGTGTTACAATTCCCCACCGCAGATCCAACCACCCAACGGAGGCTCCGTGACCGTCTCGCGCGAAAATTCCAAGTGTGTCTACGAAGGCATCAAGGCCGCCGGCATCCGCTCCATTTCGGCCCTGCCCGAAACCTGGCTGGTCTACCTGCTCCAGCTGGCCAGCAGCGACCCCGAGATGCAGCTGATCGAGGTGGCCAAGGAGGAAGAGGCCATCGGCATCGCCGCCGGCGCCTACTTCGCCGGTGAACCGCACGCCCTGCTGATGCAAAACCACGGCTTCCTTGCCGGCATCAACGGCATCGTCTCCCTCGCCCAGCTCTACAAGGTCCCCCTCACCATGCTGATCGCCCTGCGCGGCCACTGGGGCGAGCCCTATCCCTGGCACACACGCGGCGGCATCGTCACCGAGGAGGTGCTGCGTGCCCTGCAGATTCCCTTCGAATATGCCCGCGACCCCAACAAGATCGCCCGCCAGATTCGTGAGGCGCACACCTTTGCCAACAGCTCGCTTTCGCCCGTCGCCCTGCTGCTCACCCGCGACCTGATGGAGGACTAAGATTACCTATGCAGCGCGCCAAGTGCATCGAGGCCATCTACCCCGAACTTGCCAACAAGCTGGTCGTCACCAACATGGGCGCCTGCGCCCAGGAGCTGTATAACCTCGGCCACCACGACAACTTCTTCTATCTCCAGCACGCCATGGGCCTTGCCTCGTCCATCGGTCTGGGCCTGGCCACCAGCCTGCCGGGCACCAAGGTAGTCGTGCTCGACGGCGACGGCTCGGTGTTGATGAACCTGGGCACCTTCGCCACGCTCGCCCGCTACAAGCCCGGCAATCTCGTCCACATTGTCTTCGACAACGGCAGCCTGCTCTCCACCGGCGGCTTCCCTTCGCACACCGCCGACGGCACGACCAACCTCGCCGCCATTGCGCGCGGCGCCGGTGTCCCGCATGTGGACGAGGTCAGCACCGCCTATGATTTTATAGAGGCCGCCGCCGACGCGTTCGAACGTGATGCGCTCAGCGTGATCGTCGCCCGCGTCGATGCCACCGGCCCCGACCACTACGGCATGCACTTCCAGCTGCCGGAGAATGCATTCCTCTTTAAACGCTGGATTCGTGAGAATATAAAGCAGACCCAAGGAGCCTGAACCTATGCCATCCCGCGTCACCGTGCTTTCCCTGCTCGTCGAAGAGCTGCGCCAGGGCAGTATCCAGGTCGTCGACCTGACCCAGCCGCTTGGCCCCGATACGCCCGTCATCGACCTGCCGCCCATCTTTGCCGCCTCGCCCGGCTTGAGCATAGAGACGATCTCGCACTACGATGAAAAGGGCCCGGCCTGGTACTGGAACACCATCCACCTGGGCGAACACACCGGCACCCACTTCGATGCCCCCGTGCACTGGATCACCGGCAAGGACCTGCCCAACAACACCACCGACCGCATTCCCGTCGGCCGCTTTGTCGGCCCCGCCTGCGTGATCGACTGCAGCAAGGAGGCCGGCCTCTATGAGGACTTCCTGCTCACGCCGGACCACGTTCTGGCCTGGGAAGGCGAACACGGCAAGATCCAGCCTGGCTCCTGGCTGCTCTACCGCACCGACTGGTCCAAGCGCCAGGGGCGCGAGGCCTTCCTCAACGCGCGCGAGGACGGCTCGCACACGCCCGGTTTCCATCCCGACTGTGTGCGTTTCCTCGCCCACGAGCGCGATGTGCTCGGTGTCGGCGTCGAAACCGTGGGCACCGACGCCGGCCAGGCGGGCGGCTTCGACCCTATGTTCCCGTCTCACAACATCATGCACGGCAGCGGCCGCTTTGGCCTTGCCAGCCTCACTAACCTGGACCAACTGCCACCCACCGGCGCCGTCGTCATCGCGGCCCCGCTCAAGATCGTCAACGGCTCCGGCAGCCCGCTGCGCGTCCTGGCCCTCGTGCCAAAACCCTGATATCTCTCACGTGCCCGGCACACAGCGTGCCGGGCACGGCACCCCTCTACGTTTACGTCCGCACGCCCACGTGCGGGCTGCGCACGCCCACGTGCGGATTCTGTCCATACCGTCAAACATGAACCACTAGAATCGCAGGTCTGTATGCCCGTCTCGATCCGCCTTCTCGATAGCCTGGAAGCCGTCGAGCACTTTCGCGTGCTCGAGCACCTCATCTGGGGTGAGCCGCTGGCTGCCACAATACCCACCCACGTCATCGTCACCGTCATCCACAACGGCGGCGGCCTGCTCGCTGCCTACGCCGAAGACGGTCCAGCCGAAACCGGCGGCATGGTGGGCCTGACCTACTGGTGGCCTGGCCTGGCCGTGCCCACCACCACGTCTGACGGCACGGTAGTCAAGGCAAACTCGCCGGGAGCGCAGGCTTCCGCCGACGATTCGTCGGAGCCTGCTCCTCTCCGCCTCAAAATGTGCAGCCACATGGCCGGCGTCCTCCCCGCCTGGCAGGGTACGGGCCTCGGCCTGCGGCTCAAGCTCGCCCAGCGTGCCGCGATCTTGGAACAAGGGATGAGCGACTGGGTCACCTGGACCTACGACCCGCTGCTCCGCACCAATGGCGCCTTCAACCTGCATCGCCTGGGTGCGATCTGCAACACCTACCACGTCAACCTGTACGGCGAGCTGCCCGACGAACTCAACGCCGGGATCCCCAGCGACCGCTGCCAGGTCGACTGGTGGCTGACCAGCGGCCGCGTGGAAGAGTGCAGCCAGGAGCGCCCGGTGGGCGCCACGCGCCAGGCACAGACGTCTGCCCCTGCCGATGCCCAGGTGCTCAGCGGCGCCTGGGACAACCGGGGCTTCCTCACGCCGCCATCGCTGCTCCCAAAACTCGACGGCGCGCCCCTAGCCCTGCCCGTCCCTGACGATATCTACACCATTCGCGCCGCCGACTACGGCCTCGGCAATGCCTGGCGCCTCTGGATGCGTGAGGCCCTGCAGTCCGCCTTCGCCGCCGGCTACCTCCTCGTCGACTGCGTCCGCCACGCCGACGACCAGTGGCGCTATATCCTCACCTGAACCGTGCCTGGCTCCGCCCCCTGCAACTCCCCCACCCACACACCTGGTGGGCGGAGCCTCGCACGAATTTACGGCTTACGCAGTCGCGCGGATCCTCGCCCAAGCTCTCACCGTAACGCCGGCATCTTCCACCCGCCCAGCTCGCGCTCCACGGCCATACCCAACGCCAGCGCCACGTCGTCGCGCCACGGCTTGGCCGCTATTTGCACCCCGATCGGCATCCCTGCCTTCGACACACCGGCGCGCACCGTCACCACCGGCCACCCCAACAGGCTGAACGGCAGCGTGTAATCGAACCGCTTGGGATCACGGTCCCGATAGGGCGGCGCCGGGTGTGCGTCCGCCGGGCAGAGCACGGCGTCGCAGTCGGCAAAGAACTGCAGCATGCGCGTGCGGTAGCCGTCCCAGGCGTTGAACAGCTCCACCACGTCCTGCCCGCGCAGGCTCTCCAGCCCCCACCACGCTTCGGTGATGCGCCGCCCGTCGCGCACGAACTGCGGCGGCTGCCGCTCTTCGACCGTCACGCCGGCACGCGACAGCGCCTGCGCCGTCGCCCCTACGGTGTTCGCCGTCTCGCTCGTCACGTCGGCCCCGCGCTCTTGCAAGAAATAGGCCACTTTTAGCTCGCGCAGCCGTACCGACTGTGCACTGCCCAGGGGCATCGGCACGACGCCGCCGTCAAAATTGTCCGGCCCGACAATGAACGGCAGCCCCAGGGCCAGGTCCGCCACCGAGCGTGCCAGCAGCCCGACCTGGGTGCGCGGGTCAGTCAGCCCACCCGGATGGTCGTACGCTCCCGTGTTCGGCACGCGCCCGCCCGTTGGCTTGATCCCAGCCACCCCGCAGTAGTGCGCCGGCACCCGGATGCTTCCCCCTGAGTCGCTGCCGAGCCCCAGCGGCGAGCCGCCTGCCGCCACCAGCGCCGCCTCGCCCCCGCTGGAGCCGCCCGGCGTGCAGGCGAGATTGTAGGGATTGAGCGTCCGCCCGTAGACCATGTTCTCTGTGTCGCCGCCGCCGCCGCCCGGTGGGCAGTTGGTCTTGGCAATCAGGATCGCGCCCGCCGCCTTGAGGCGTGCCACTACGGTAGCGTCCTGCTGCGGCACAAACCCGCGCCGGTTTTCCAGTCCCACCGCCGACACGATCCCCGCTACGTCAAAGACGTCTTTTGCAGTAAACGGCAGCCCGTGCAGCGGCCCGTGCGACACTCCTTGCGCCAGGTCCGCATCAGCTTGCCTTGCCTGTTCCAGCGCCCCCGGCGCCAGCTGCACCACGGCATTGATCTGCGGGTTTACCGCCCCAATCCGTGCCAGGCAGGCGGACACCGCTTCCTCCGCACTCACCTCGCGTGCAGAAAGGCGCGCCACCAGTTCTGTCGCCGTACTCCAATGAAGTTCACTCATAGAGTCCATTATCCACTGCTTACGGCTGTCTCGTCCAGGCGCCCCATCCACACGCGAATCCAAATACGGTATAATCCCTTCTATGCCCGCAATCAAGCTGAACAACGTCCCCCGGCGCCCTACCATCGGCGTGCTGGCCGGTTGGCAGTTCTACTGGACCGCCACGCCGCTCAGCTACCTCGCCCCGATCTTCCGCGGCGTCCGCCAGGCCGCCCGCGCGCTCGACTGCAACCTGCTGCTCGCCTGTGGCATGGGCCCCTCGGCCGACTCGGGCGATCCGCTGCGCCCGGCCTGGCCCGATCCTTCTCCCGATACCGACTTCGTGCCGATCGGACCCTGGAACACCGACGGCCTGATTGCCGTCAACCCGCTGAATTCGGGGGCACGCTCCCGCTACCTGCACGAACTCGCCGCCGGCGGCCATCCCATCGTCTACATCGCCTCGGGCGAACAGGGACCGGCCATTGTTGCCGACAACGCAGGCGGGATCCACTCTGCTATGCAGCACCTGGTTGACCACGGCCACCGCCGCATTGCCTTCATCGCCGGCAGCCCCGACGATCTGGCCGGTGATTCGGGCGCACGCCTGCACGCCTATCGTACCGCCTTGCGTGTCTTTAAACTGGCAGACGATCCGGGCCTCGTAGCCTATGGGCGGCATACCATGGCCGGCGGCTACACCGCCATGCAGCAGATCCTCGCCGCGGGCGTACAGGTGACTGCCGTGTGCGCCAGCAACGACGAGTCGGCCCTCGGCGCCATGCGCGCCCTGCGCGAGCAGGACGCCGTATCCCCGACGATGTGGCCGTGACGGGCTTTGACGATCGGCCGGAAGGCGCCGCCCACGACCCTGCCCTTACCAGCGTCCACGTACCGCTCTTCTTGATGGGCTATCGCGCCGTCGAATTGCTGCGCAAGATCATTGACGGCGAGGAGGCCCCGGCGCTGCCCGTGACGATCCCCACTCACCTTGTCCCGCGCGCATCCAGTGCCTGGAGCCGCCAGCCGGACCGCCGGGCGGATGAGCAGGGGGGACGCCGGCCGGCACGCTCCCGCGGCAGCGCTGCCATCCCGCCGCTCCCGCAGGACACCAGTCATCGGGATAACCTGGCAGGACGCATGGCCGCCGCCGTTCTTGCCGAAACACACCAACTCGGCTTCGACCAGGTGCGCGACCTCTGCCGGCAGCTGCTCGAAAGCTTCGTGAACGACCTCGGCAACACGCAGCAGACCGCCTTCCGCCAGGCACTCGACCTGCTGCTGCGCCAGGCGCTTGAAGGGGAGCGCACAGGAGGCCCCGAAGATGACGATGAGATCGACCTCTGGCAGAACGCCATCTCGATCCTCGCCGGCAGCCTGCCTGCCTGGGTGCCCGACTGGCAAGATCTGGGTATGCGCACGCGTGCCTACGAACTGATCGACGTCGCCCGTGTTGCGATTAGTGCCGGCAGCCGCCGCCGTCACCGAAAGTACGTCGTCGATGAACGCTGGACGGTCGACCGCATCGGCCGGCTGACGGCTGAGCTTCTCACTGCACTGGACGAAACGCAGGTCTATCAGGCACTCGCCCGGCACCTGCCGCAGATGGGCATTTCCTTGGCGGCAGTGGCAGAGTTGACCGCTGAGGGGGATGATCCCCTGGCCTGGAGCACGCTGCGCCTGCTCGTACCGGGGGTGACGTCCGCAGTGCGCTGCGCCAGTCGCAGCTTTCCACCCGTCGAGCTGGTTGGGCTTGGTACGGAGCCCCATGAGAAGTCCGGCGAGGAGTCTAGCGAGGAACCCTGGAGTCTCGCCCTGGTGCCGCTTGTCGGCGCCTGGCGTCACCGGGGGTATGTTGCCTTCGACAGCGCCCAACTCCCCCTCTATGGCGCCATTGTCCAGCAGGTTGCCGCCGCCCTCAACACGGCGCAGCTCTACCGCGACGCCACCGAGGGCAGGCGTCTCGCCGAAGAGGCCAACCAGCTCAAGAGCCGCTTCCTGTCCACCGTCAGCCATGAGCTGCGCACACCCCTCAACCTGGTCGTCGGGCTGAGCAGTATTCTCCTCCACGAGGAACGCGAGACCGGTGCCGCGCTCCCGCCGGCACTGCTCGCCGACCTCGAACGCATCTACGCCAATGCCCAGCACCTGGGCGCCCTCATCAACGACGTGCTCGACCTGGCCGGCAGCGAAGCCGGCCACCTGAGCCTCATGGAGGAGTCCGTCGACCTGGGCCAGCTTCTGCATGCGGTGGCGAAGACGGGCCGTCACTTGGCGGCGGCGAAAGGCCTGGCCTGGCGCGAAGATCTACCCGTGGCAGGACCGTGGGTCTGGGGAGACCGCACGCGGCTCCAACAGGTGGCGCTCAACCTCATCAGCAACGCCGTGAAGTACACGCCCCAAGGCGAGGTCAGCCTGAACCTCACGCTGTTGGGCGACGAGGTCACGGTCACCGTCGCCGATACCGGAATTGGCATTCCCGGCACGGAACAAGCGCAGATCTTCACCGAGTTCCACCGCAGCGCCCGCAGCGTTGCGCTTGGCTACCGCGGCCTCGGTCTTGGCCTTGCCATCTGCAAACGCCTGATTGAACTGCACGGCGGCTCGATCGCCGTCTCTTCATCCGGGATCGAGGGTCGAGGTTCGGCATTTTCGTTTACGCTGCCCACCATACCTGCCCCCGTCGGTGGCGATGTGGGCGGTAGATCCCTGGTGACAACGCACACCGCCGCCGGCCTTCCCTACGATCAGCAGCCCCCGCCTCTCGGCACACAGCCGCCGCAGCGTACGATCCTGGTGGTAGACGACGACCCCGAAACGCTCGATCTGCACGCCCGCATCGCGCAGACGCACTCGCCCGCCAACCAGGTGCTCAGGGCTCACAGCGGCCGCGCCGCCCTGGCCATTCTCGCCCGTGTGCACGTCGACCTGGTGCTGCTGGACCTGACGATGCCGGAGCAGGACGGCTTTGCCGTCCTCGACGCCATGCGCGCAGACGATGCCATGCGCGACATTCCCGTCATCGTGGTCACAGGGAAGATACTCAGTGAAGCGGAGATGGCGCGCCTCAATCAAGGCGTCACTGCGGTCATGGGAAAGGGGCTCTATGACCTGGACGAGACGCTGGCGCACCTCGAGTCGGCCCTGGCCCACAAGCGCAAGCTCAACAGCGAGGCGCAGCGCCTGGTGCGCAAGGCCATGGCCTATCTCCACGAGCACTACGCCGAGCCGCTAACGCGCCAGGTGATCGCCGAGCACGTAGGTCTCGACGAGGATTACCTCACCTACTGTTTCCGGCAGGAGCTGGGCATCACGCCCATTACGTACCTCAACCGCTGCCGCATCAACCGGGCCAAGTACTTGCTCAAACACACCGGCGAAACCGTGACCGCGATCGCACTGCAGGTCGGTTTCGCCGACAGCGGCTACTTCAGCCGTGTCTTCCGCCGCGAAGTCGGCACATCCCCCGACGCCTTCCGCCGCGCCTGACCCATTGCCCACTGCCCGCCACATGAAATTAACGCTGAATCGTCCTGCCGCCCCCCGCTTTTCTCCAAGTCTTACTTCTAAAAACTCTCTACGATAGGCAGTAGATCGAACTAGCGTTTCTGCAGGCTCCCAAACATCCGGTTTCTCCCGTCTACGCAGAGTTTCTAGGAGAAAGAAGTCATGCCATCCCGACAGTTGTTGCTCAGAATTGCCGTCGTCGCCAGTATCCTGGCGCAGCTTGTGCTTTCCCCCCTCGCCGCCGCGCCGGTGCAGGCCGCCACCCCACCCGTCGTCGACGATTTCGAGACGGGCCTGCCTTCTGGGCTCGACGGCACCGTCGCCATCGGCTTTAATACCTTCCAGGATCCCAACAGCACCGTCTCGATCGCGACGACCGCCGCACCGCCTGCACAAGTGCCCGGCGCCGCCGCTAACAACAACGTGCTCCAGGTCAACGTCAACGTCGTCTCCTACGCCGGCCTCACCCACAGCTTCGAGAACGCCGCCGTGAACCAGTGGGTCTCGCAGGACTGGAGCGCCTACGCCGGCTTCTCGTTCTGGATCTACGGCAATAACAGCGGCACCACGCTCTTTGTCGACGTGCTTGACAACCGCAACCCAGGCTCGACCAAGGACGACGCCGAACGCTACTCGGTGGACTTCAAGGACGACTTCAGCGGCTGGAAAAAGGTCGAGATCCCCTTCGCCAGCCTCCACCGCAAGGAGATTGGCAACGGCGCTCCCAACGATGGCCTCGGCCTTACCGAGGTGCACGGCTGGGCCTTTGGCGCCGTCACCACGCCCGCACCCCAGGCTTACTACCTCGACGATGTCAGCCTCTACGGCACCGCCCCGGTGCGCCCGCTGACCGTCGGCTTTAACACGATCGACTACAAGGTGACTGAGGGCGCCGCCGCCACCGTGACGGCCAAGCTCAGCAAGCCCTCTGCCGACCCGGTCACCGTCAGCTACACGACCAAGCTCGGCAATGCCGTCCCCAATCGTGACTACACCCCGCAGGCGGGCACCCTGACCTTCCCGCCGAACAGCACGCTCCAGTCCTTTAGCGTGCCGACCTTTGACGATGCCAAGTACCAGGGCGAGCGCAGCCTCCAGGTCGAGCTCTCCGCCCCCACCGGCGGCGCTGCCCTCGGCCTCCCGCCAGTCGCCCGCGTCGCCATCCTGGACAACGAAGCCTACGATCCCACGCTGCTTGACGACTTCGAGACCTTCCCCTATCTCTGGTGGGGCGACAAGAAGGTGACCCTCGACAACCCCGAGATCGCAGGGGGCTCCGCCCAGGCTCTCCCCGGCCAGGGCGCCTATGAACATGTCCTCTCCGTCGGCCAGAAGAACGGATCTGGCGCCTACGAGTTCGGCCGCACCTTCCCCCAGCCCCAGGACTGGAGCGATTCGGCCGGCCTCAACTTCTGGTGGTACGGCCAGAACAGCGGCCGCGAGATCCAGGTCAAGCTCGCCAACAATGCCGCCGCCGGCGCTGCTGCCGACCCCGCACAATGGAAGCTTGTCTGGAGTGACGAGTTCGACGGCAAGGCCGGCGTGCTGCCCAATGCAAGCACCTGGGGCTATGAGATCGGCGACGGCACCGCCAACGGCATCCCCGGCTGGGGCAACGACGAACTCGAGTACTACACCAACGATCCCGGCAACGTCGCCACCGATGGCCGGGGCAACCTGGTGATCACCACCAAGAAGGCCGATGGCTCACTGTCATGCTACTACGGCCCTTGCCAGTACACCTCCGCCCGCCTCCTGACCAAGAACCGCTTCGAGGTTGCCTACGGCCGCGTCGAGGCCCGTGTCAAGGTTCCGCGCGGTGCCGGCCTGTGGCCTGCCTTCTGGATGTTGGGCACCGACATCGACCGCGTCAACTGGCCGCAGACCGGCGAGATCGACATCATGGAATATGTCGGCCGCCTGCCCAACGAGGTTTTCGGCACCATCCACGGCCCCGGCTATTCGGGCGGTCAGAGCTACGGCCGCAGCTATGATCTCGGCAAACCGGTCGCCGACGACTACCACACTTTCGCCGTAGAGTGGCAGCCCGATAAGATCGTCTGGTACGTGGACGGCATTTCCTACCATCAGGCCACGCCGAACGACGCCTTCCTGCAGGGCAAGCAGTGGGTCTATAACCACCCGTTCTTCATGCTGCTCAACGTCGCCGTCGGTGGCAACTTCGGCGGCGCCGTCGGCCCCGCCACGACCTTCCCGCAGAGCACCCTTGTCGACTACGTCCGCCTCTACCAGGCGCGGCCGCAGCCCGCTGAGTTCCGTGCCTCCTTCCGCGACAGCTTCACAGGATGGCAGAAGGTGACCGTACCCTTCGCCGCCTTCAAGAATGACGCCGGCGCTAACCCCGACATAACCAAGATCTACAGCTTGGCCTTCAAGGTCCTGGGCGGCATGCGCAGCCCCGTGCTCCTGGACCAGGTGCGCCTGACCTGCGCCGACCAGGTGACGGTCACCACGGCAGCCGATGCCGGCGCCGGTTCGCTGCGCAAGGCCCTCGGCAGCGTCTGCGCCGGCGGCACGGTGGCCTTTGCCCCGGCCCTCGGCGGCCAGGCCATCACGCTCACCTCCGGCCCACTCACGCTCGGTAAGAATGTCACGATCGACGGCGCCGCTGCCCCTGGTATCACTGTCAGCGGCAACAACGCAGACCGCGTCTTCGTCGTCAACAGCGGCACCACTGCGGCGGTGCGCAACCTCAAGATCGCCAATGGCTACGGCTACGAACTGGCCGGCGGCATCCTCAACAACGGCAGCCTTACCCTCGACCATGTCGTCCTCGCCGACAACCGGGTAACCACCGGCGGTATCGATTACTGGAAGGGCGGCGGCGGCATCTATAATGGTGGTGACAGCAAGTTGGTGCTGGTCGACAGTACCGTGCGCAACAACAGCGTGACCGGCGGCGCCGGCGGCGGTGTCTACGGCTTCTTTAACGCCAATGTCACCATCGAGCGTTCGACGATCACCGGCAACACCGCCAACGACGTTGGCGGCGGCATCCGCTCGCTCGGCAACTTCACCATCGTCAACAGCACGATCAGCGGCAACAGTTCGACCGGCTGGATGGGCGGCGGCTTCTTCCACACGGACGGCGTGATGAACATCGTCAACTCGACCATCGCTAACAACACGGCACCCGACGGCACCACCGGCGGCGGCTTCGTCGGCACCTTCACGGACTGCCGGCGCCACGCTGACGCTGGCTAACACGATCGTCGCCGGCAACAGTGGGTCGCAGTGCGTCTTCTTCCCAAATGGCAGCGGTGTCGTCCAGCTGACCTCGCTCGGCCACAATGTCGCCACAGATGCCACCTGCGGCGTCCCGACCCCCGACGCCAGCGACCGCATCGTCGGCGACGCCCTGCTTGGCCCTTTGGCCGACAACGGCGGCCCCACGCTGACGCACGCCCTGCTGCCCGGCAGCCCGGCCCTCGACTCCGCCGACGCCGCCCGCTGCCCCGCCGTCGACCAGCGCGGCACGACCCGCCCGCAGGGCGCCGCCTGTGACGCCGGCGCCTACGAAGCTGCCGCTGCTGCCAAGGCTGCTGCCCTGGAAGGCGGCTTGCCGCAGCCCCTGCCGGAAGGAAGCACTCTCTACTTCCTCCCGCTGCTTCAACACTAACTAACGTGCCAGGCTCGCCCCACCACCACCTCACCAACCTCTAACCTGGTGGGGCGAGCCTCGCACGAATTGCTAACCGTCAACACGCAAGGAGTACCCGCCATGCCGGCCCCAGAAATTTCCCCAGAAGTCCACGGTGAATACGTCACGCTGCTCGGCGAGCAGTTCTACTGCATCCGCCACTACGACCGCATGCCCCCGTTCTTCATGAGCATCGTCAGCAGCGCCGACCACTGGCTCTTTATCTCCAGCACCGGTGGCCTCACGGCCGGCCGCATCAACGCCGAGTCCGCCCTCTTCCCCTACTACACCGACGACAAGGTGAGTGAAAACAGCGTCAACACCGGCCCCGTCACCTGCCTGCGCGTTCACGCGCGGTGGCCAGTCGGTCCTCTGGGAGCCGTTCTCCACCTGTGCGCCTGCCGGCCCTCACCTGACCCGCAACCTCTACAAGAACGTCGCCGGCGACAAGCTGGTCTTCGAAGAAGTCAACGACGCTCTCGGCCTGACCTTCCGCTACGCCTGGCGCACCAGCGACCGCTACGGCTTCGTGCGCACCGCCTGGCTGCACAACCACGGCGGCGAATCCTGCACCGTCCACCTGCTGGACGGCATGCAGAACCTTCTGCCCTATGGCGCCACCGTTGCCCTGCAGACCGGCATGAGCAACCTGCTCGACGCCTACAAGCGCAGCGAGCTGGACCCGGCCACCGGTCTCGGCATCTTCGCCCTGAGCGCCACGCTCACCGATCGCGCCGAGCCCAGCGAGTCGCTCAAGGCCACCGTCGCCTGGCAGGTGGGGCTCGCCGCTCCCACCTATCTGCTCTCCAGCGCTCCAGCTTGGGGCCTTCCGCGCAGGCCGTCCTGTGATCCAGGAAGAGGACATCAAGGGCCGCCGCGGCGCGTACCTCGTCAGCACGACGCTGGACCTTGCTCCCGGCGCCGAACAGAGCTGGAGCATCGTGGCCGACGTCAACCAGGATCACGCCGGCCGTCGCCGGCCTGCTCAACCTGCTGGCGAGCGAGCGGCAGGCGGTGGCCGGCCTGCTCGAGCAGGATATCGCCCGCGGCTCCGCCGAACTGCTGGGCCTGGTCGCCGCCGCCGATGGCCTCCAGCACACGGCCGACCAGTCTGACCACCGCCCATCACTTCGCCAACGTCACCTTCAACATCATGCGCGGCGGCATCTTCGTCGGCAACGGCCATGTCGCCAAGGAGGATCTGCTCGATTTCGTCCGCGTGCGCAACCGCACGCTGCTGGCGCCTAACACGCCCAGTGCCGCCTTCCTCGCCGACCTGCCGGATTCCATCTTCGTCGCCGACCTCTACGCCCGCGCCGCTGCCACCGGCGTGCCGGACCTGATCCGGCTCTGCTACGAGTACCTGCCGCTCACCTTCAGCCGCCGCCACGGCGACCCGAGCCGGCCCTGGAACCAGTTCTCGATCAACCTGCGCAACCCCGACGGCCGCCGCCGTCTCGACTACCAGGGCAACTGGCGCGACATCTTCCAGAACTGGGAACCCCTGGCCTGGTCCTATCCCATGTTCACGCTGGGCATGATCGCCCGCTTCCTCAACGCCACCACGGTCGACGGCTACAACCCCTACCGGGTGATCGCGCGGCGGCATCGAGTGGGAGGTTCCCGACCCCGACAATCCCTGGTCCAACATCGGCTACTGGAGCGACCACCAGATCGTCTACCTGCAAAAGCTGCTCGAAGTCGCCGACCAGTTCCAGCCCGGCGCACTGGCGGCGCTGCTCGACCAGCGCTATCTTCAGCTATGCCGACGTACCCTACCGCATTCGCCCCTATGCCGCCCTGCTGCGCGACCCGCTGCAGCACGATCGACTTTGACCGCGACAAGCAGGCGGCGATCGTGCGCCGCACGCAGGAACTGGGCGCCGACGGCAAGCTGGTCATGACGCCCGGCGGCCAGGTCCTCCACGTCACGCTGGCCGAAAAACTGCTGGTCCTGCTGCTGGCCAAGCTCACCAACCTGGTCCCCGAGGGCGGCATCTGGATGAACACGCAGCGCCCCGAGTGGAACGACGCCAACAACGCCCTGGTCGGCAAGGGCCTCTCCGTCGTCACCGCTGCCTACCTGCGCCGCTACATCGTCTTCTGCCGGCGGACTCCTTGCGGCGGGCGGCCCCGCCTTCCAGCTCAGCTCGGAGGTCACGGAACTGCTGGCCGCCGTTCACTCGCGTCCTCGAAGAGTATCAGGGTGCAGCTCGCCGGCGCGTTTGACCCTGCCGCCCGCCGCGCCTTTATGGATGCGCTGGGCGCCGTCGCCGGCGACTATCGCTGGCTGTACTATCACGACGGCCTGAGCGGCGAGGTGGCCGATGTGGCGGCCGGCGATGTCCTCGCCCTGCTGGACCTGGCCTTGGCCTACGTCGACCACACCCTGCGCGCCGACCGCCGGGCCGACGGCCTCTATCACGCCTACAACATCCTGCGTCTCGCCGCCGGCGAGGCCTCCGTCACCACCCTTTACGAGATGCTCGAGGGCCAGGTCGCCATCCTTTCCTCGGGTCTGCTCAACAGCGACGAGGCGCTTGCCCTCCTCCACACGCTGCGTGGCAGCAAGCTCTACCGGGCCGACCAGCACAGCTACATCCTCTACCCCGATCGCGAGCTGCCCGGCTTCCTGCGCAAGAACCAGGTCGCCGCGCACAGGTGGAGGGCCTGGCCTTAGTCAGCCGCGCTTGTGCAGCGCGGGGATCGCACGCTGTTGGTGCGCGATGCAAACGGCGTCTACCACTTTAACGGCGCCTTCCGCAACGCCCAGGACGTCGCTGCGGCGCTGCAGCGGCTGCAGGCCGACCCGGCACTGGCCCCGCTGGTCGAGGCCGAGACGCCTGCCATTCTCGACCTCTTCGAGGCCACCTTTGTCCACCATGCCTTCACCGGCCGCTCCGGCACCTTCTTCGCCTATGAGGGCCTGGGCAGCATCTACTGGCACATGGTCTCCAAGCTGCTGCTTGGCCGCCCAGGAAAACTACTGGTGGGCGCGTGCCGGCGGCGCCGATCCTGCCACCCTGCAGGGTCTCGCCGCCGCCTACTACGACATCCGCGCCGGCATCGGCTTCAACAAGTCCCCCGGCGTCTACGGCGCCTTCCCCACCGACCCCTACTCGCACACGCCCAAGGGCCAGGGCGCCAAGCAGCCCGGCATGACCGGCCAGGTCAAGGAAGAGATCCTCACCCGCTTCGGCGAACTCGGCCTGCGCGTGCAGGACGGCGCCATCACCTTCGACCCCGTGCTCCTGCGGCCCGAGGAGTTCCTCCCTGCACCCGCGCAGTTCGACTACATCGATCTCGCCGGCCGCCCGTGCACGCTGGATCTGCCCGCCGCACACGCTGGCCTTCACCTACTGCCAGGTGCCGGTTGTGTTGGCGTACGGCAGTGCGCCCGGGATCGAGATCCTCTATGCGGATGGCCGCCGCGAACGTAGCGGCAGGCAGCACCCTCTCGCCCACGGCGAGCGCGCATCTCTTCCAGCGCGATGGCGCGGTGGAGCGAGTGGTGGTGACCCTCGGCGCAGGCGGCCGGTAGTCTGTCGATCCTCATTGTTTAGTCCGCACGCCCACGTGCGGAGAGGCACGCCCACGTGCGGCGCCCTGATCCTGACATGACGTTTGACAGGCTACAACCCTATATACGCCCGCCGCACTTCCCCGTTGTCCGCAACCTCGCGCGCCGGTCCGTGCAGCGCCAGGTCCGCGCCCCATAGGATCCTTCGGCTGGGCCACCGGTTCGCCGCCCACGTCTGACAGCTCGCTCTACCTACCTATGCTCAAACGTTGAAACGTCCCCGGGACCTGCGCGGTCCCGGGGACATTCACCCCTACATTTACTTACGCCTTTTCCAACACCCGCGGCCCCGCCGCGCACACTTCTGGGCTGACTTCGCTTTCGTACTGCTTGAAGTTGTCGGCAAACATCTTGGCCAGCTTGGCAAGCTGCGCGTCGTATGCCGCCGGATCCGCCCAGGTCATGCGCGGCTGCAGCACTTCGTCCGGCACGCCGGGTACGCTCTTGGGCATCGACAGCCCAAACACCGGCTCCTGTACGTACTCGACGTTGTCCAGTGTACCGTCGAGCGCCGCGTTGATCATCGCCCGCGTGTAGGCCAGCTTCATGCGTGAGCCGACGCCGTAGGGGCCGCCGGTCCAGCCGGTGTTCACCATCCACACCCGCACATTGTACTGGGCGATCTTCTTGCCCAGCAGGTGCGCGTAGACGCTCGGGTGCCGCGGCATAAAGGGCGCCCCAAAACAGGCGCTGAATGTCGCCGACGGCTCCTTGACCCCACGCTCCGTGCCCGCCACCTTGGCCGTGTACCCCGAGATAAAGTGGTACATTGCCTGCTCCGGCGTCAGCCTGCGAAATCGGCGGCAGCACGCCAAAGGCATCGGCTGTCAGGAACACGATGTTCTGCGGGTGACCGCCCTTGCCGTCCTTCCGCGCATTGGGGATGTGCGACAGCGGATACGCCGAGCGCGTGTTCTCGGTCAGCGAGTCGTCGTTCAAGTCCAGCCGCCGCGTCATGGTGTCGATCCCTACGTTCTCCAGGACCGTGCCAAACCGCCGCGTCGTGGCATAGATCTCCGGCTCGCCCTCCGGGGACAGCCGGATCACCTTGGCATAGCAGCCGCCCTCAAAGTTGAAGATGCCGTTTTTCGACCACCCGTGCTCGTCGTCGCCGATCAGCTCGCGCGTCGGGTCGGCCGACAGCGTTGTCTTGCCGGTGCCGCTCAACCCAAAGAAGATCGCCGTGTCGCCCTTGGGCCCGATGTTGGCCGAGCAGTGCATCGGCATGACTTCCTGGCTGGGCAGATAGTAGTTCATCGCCGTAAACGCCGACTTCTTGATCTCGCCGCCGTATTCCGTGCCGCCGATCAGCACCAGTCTTCTTGTCGAAGTTGACCAGGATAAACACATCCGAGTTGGTGTGGTCGACTTCCGGATAAGCATGGAAGCCGGGGCAGTCGATGATCACGAACTCTGGCTGGAAGGTGGCGAGGTCGGCCGGCGACGGCTGGATAAAGAGGTTGCGCACAAAGAGGTTGTGCCAGGCATACTGTGTAATGACCCGCACGGCCAGGCGGTGGTTGGGATCGGCTCCGCACCAGACGTCGTGCACAAACACATCCTTGCCCTGCAGGTACGAAGCCATGCGCCGGTGCAGCTCGTCAAAGCGATCCGGCGCGATCGGGCGGTTCACCTTGCCCCACCACATCTGGTCGTGCGTCTGGGGTGAGTCTACGATAAACTTGTCGTTGGGGGAGCGGCCTGTAAACTGCCCGGTGCGCACCACCAGCGGCCCCAGGTGCGCTATCATTCCCTCGTCGCGTTTGACGGCCTCTTCATACAGGCCCGGCGTCGAGAGATTCCAGTAAACGTTGCGTAGATTTGACAGTCCCTGGGCGTCAAGGCCTATCGGGCTGTGCGTGCGTGGACTAACTTCGTTCATCGTTTAACCTCCATGCAAAAGGGGAGTGTACGAGTGCATGGTGCAGCTCTTTAGTTCCTCGCTATCTAGCATAGCCCACACGTGGTCCCGCGCCTAGGGACACTTGTCCCTTTTCATTTGTGAAATTTGGAACATACGCGAATTGTAGAGGTTTGCCGGAGGTGCAAACGGCGCAAACAGGCGTAAGATGGGCGCATGCGCCGTCTCGTCGCCCTCTTCCTGGTATTTCTGCTACCTTGGACTCCTGGGACTGCAGCAACCGAGCCCGGTCCCATACCGGGCTCGGCATCCAATCCCCAGGCGGCTCCTTCCACATTGCACCTGCCCTGGATCGCCAAGAGCCCTGCCCCGCTTCTGATTGCCGCGGCCTATATCGACAGCGCCCGCAGCGGCGAGGCCGACGAGGCCCTCATGCTCTGGAACTTCGGCGCGCAACCCGAGTCGCTCGCAGGCTGGCAGGTCGAAAGCAGCGGGAAGCGCACGCTTGTCCCTTTAGACAGTGGGCTGTCCATTGCCCCGGGTCAGCGCCTGTGGATCGCCGCTGAGGCGCTTGCTTTCCGCCAGAGCTTTGGCGAGTCTCCTGCCGCCGAATGGGCGGGTGATTCGGACCCGCTGGTCGGAGACCTGCAGGGGAAGATCGCATTGCCAAATGCAGGCGGCACGCTGCGTCTGCTTGATGCGGACGGCGCCGTTGCCGACGTGCTCCTGTATGGCGACGAGACGACCCCGGCTGACGGTTGGCAGGGTCCCCCTGCGCAGTTGTACACCCGCGATGTTGTGACCGCGCAGGGCCAGGTCTGGCAGCGCAAGCGCGACCCTCAGACTGGTCTACCTTTGGACACCAATTGTGCCCAAGACTGGGCAGGCGATCTCACAGATCCCCTCTGGGGGCGCCAGGTGCGCTGGCCAGGTTGGCTTGGCTGGGATGCCGGCGGCTGGGCGCGGCCGCAGGAGGGCGAGACCCTTGCCGACACGCTGCTCGCCGTCGGCCCCGAAGGGCTCTACGTTCCCGTTGCCCAGACCCTCGGCGCCGCCCAGGCCACGATCGACCTCTCAATCTACACACTCGAGCACCCTCAGCTGGCGCAGCTCCTCGCCGATGCTGCCCGCCGGGGGGTGCAGGTCCGGATCTTGCTCGACGGCGCGCCGCCCGGCGGCATAACAAAACTGCAGAAGTGGTGTGTCGCCCTGGTGGCTGCCTCCGGCGGCGACGTCCGCTACTTCGCCATGTCTGACGACGCCCCCAATGGACTGAAGCGCCGCTACCGCTACGTTCACGCCAAATACGGGATCGTCGACGGTCACGTGGCACTGGTCTTGACCGAAAACTTCAGCGAGGACTCCATGCCGCTGCCGGCGCAGCATCCGGTGGGCGGCCGGCGTGGATTCGCTGTGCTGACCAACGCCCCTCCCGTGATTGTCGCGCTGCAGGCACTCTTCGCTGCCGATTGGGCGCCCGATCGCTTCCTGGACCTGCGTGTTTATGATCCTGTCGATGCAAAGTACGGCGCGCCGCCTGCAGATTATTCGCCTCCTCCGCCACCGGAATACGAAGTAGCCGATTCTCCGTTTGGCGAACCCATCAGCTTCCACGGGGTAACCCACTTTGCCGTGGCGAGTGCCCCCGAAAATACGCTGCGCCCGGATGCCGGTCTCTTGGCCCTTATCGGCCGGGCCGGCCCCGGCGACGAACTGTCGCTGCTGCAGCTCTACGAGCAGCGCCACTGGGGACCGGCCTCCAGCAATCCGCTTGCCGATCCCAACCCGCGCCTCGAGGCCCTGATCGCCGCTGCCCGTCGCGGGGCCCGAGTGCGTATCCTGTTGGATTCCTTCTTTGACGACCCTGACGATCTACGCAGCAACGTCGCCACGGTCGCCTACGTGCGCGCCGTTGCTGCCCAGGAAGGCCTTGACCTCCAGGCGCAGCTCGGCAACCCCACTGCCGGCGGCATCCACGCCAAGCTGCTCCTCGCTCGCATCGGCGGCGAAACCTGGTCCGCCGTCGGCAGCCTCAACGGCGGCGAGGTCAGCTTCAAGCTCAACCGCGAGGTCGTCCTCCTCCTCGACAGCCCCACCGTCTACGACCGCCTGCACACTGTCTTCGACCACGACTGGGCCATCGGCAGTCCCTGACGAACCACCCCTACTTGTCGTGGCCCTAATACGCCCTGCCGAAGATCGCCACCTGGTTGGCCGGCCTTCCCGTGTAAAAACACCGGCCCGGCGTGGACGGCTGCTCAAATGGAATACACCGCAGCGTCGCTTTCGTCTCTTCTTTTAACCGCTCTTCCTCATTGCTGTCGCCCGCCCACGCCGCCCGCGCAAACCCGCCGGCGATTGCCTCCCGAAACTCCTCGTAGTTGGCCACGTCACGGGTATGGGCCTCTCGAAATTCTGCGGCTCTCTGCAGCAGCGCCCCGTGAATCTCGCGCAGCAGGGTCGGGATCTCCTGGGCAAGGCCGCCGCGTGCGATGGTACGCTTGCCTTCTTTTCCGCGCCGGTCACGCCGTGCGACCGGCAGGCTGCCGCTCTGTACATCACGCGGCCCTACCTCGATCCGGATCGGCACGCCCCGCAGCTCCCAATCGTTGAACTTGTATCCCGGCGTCACGTGGTCACGCATGTCCACCTTGGCGCGTACGCCTAGATCTCCCATCTCTTGCGCGATCCCGCTTGCCGCCTCCATCACCGCCGCCTTCTCGTCTTCATGCTTATAGATGGGCACGACCACCACCTGGATCGGTGCCAGCCGCGGCGGCAGAATCAAGCCGGCATCGTCGCCATGCGTCATAATGATCGCCCCGATAAAGCGCGCGCTCAGCCCCCATGAGGTAGTCCAGCAGTACTGCTGGACGTTGTCCCTGTCCAGGTAACGAATGTCAAACGCCTTGGCGAAGTTCTGCCCCAGGAAGTGCGACGTGCACGCCTGCAGCGCTCTCCCGTCGCCCATCATGGCCTCGATCGTAAAGGTGTTGTCTGCGCCCGCAAAGCGCTCGCGTTCCGATTTCTCGCCCGGAATACCCGGCACGGCCGCTTCGTTGACGGCAAAGTCGTGGTACACCTCCAGCATCTGCCGCGCCTCCGCCATCGCTTCCTCCGCCGTGGCGTGGGCCGTGTGGCCCTCCTGCCAGTAGAACTCCAGTGTGCGCAGGAACAGCTTTGTCCGCATCTCCCAACGCACCACGCTGTTCCACTGGTTGAGCAGGATCGGCAGGTCCCGGTAGCTGTGGACCCACTTAGCATAGGTATGGCCGACGATCGTTTCGGAAGTCGGCCGCACCACCAGCGGTTCGGCCAGCTCTTCCCCGCCCCCATGCGTCACGACCGCCAGTTCCGGCGCAAACCCCTCGACATGCTTGGCTTCTTTTTCAAAGAACGACATCGGAATCAGCAGCGGGAAGGCCGCGTTCTGATGCCCCGTCGCCTTGAACCGCCTGTCAAGCGCCGCCTGCATGTTCTCCCACAGCGCCCAGCCGTACGGCTTGATAATCATCGTCCCGCGTACGGGGCCATACTCGGCGAGGTCGGCCTTCAGGCAGACAGAGTTATACCATTCGTTGAAATCCGCATCTCTGGCAATCAATTGGTCGGCCACAGCAGGGCTCCTTTGGGTCTGGCTCAGTGCCCCGTCGCCGGCGGGCGCTACGGGGCATAGATCTTCCCAACGACGAGCAGCACGCCTGAGCGCTCGAGTAATGGCGGAGCTACACATCCCGGCGCCGCTGGGGTGGTGCAGTCTTAACTGGTCAAGGGCCGCTATTGTACTGGAAGCAAGACGAACCTCCAACTACCGTCCCCTACGCCCGCCGCCACGACTGTCCGGGGACACGTCGCACGTTCCCCGGGACATTGTCGCAGAAGACGTCTGCTCTCGACCCTGGCACAGCGCAAACTCACTCCGCCTTACCCCGTATCCTCCTGCGCTGAGCCAGGGACGTTCTCCCTCACGAAAATCGTGCAAATGTTCACGCCCGGACAAAGGTGCGCTTGTCTCTTGACGCCCAAAAACCTTTTTGCTATACTTACTGTCCGTACGACACTTTCGCTCGTGGCGCCCAGGCTGGCCGCCAATGCAGGTCTTCCCGAAGTACACCCCACTTCAATCGGCCCCGCAACCCGCCTGGCTTTTGCTCCAATTGAAGGACTTATGTACAACGCACCTCCCTCTCAACTCGACGTGCGCGATGCTCGTATCTCCGAGCTTACGTCCCTTGCCGACTTTATGCAGGAGGACGTACCGCTCGACGCGATCCGCGACTATGTCTTCGAGCGCCTCATGCAGCTGTGGCCCGCCGCTTACGTCCAGTACTGTAAGCGCTATAACCAGCTTGTGCGCCTGCGCGGCCGCGATGCCACACCCGGCCCACGCCTGGATTACCTCCAGTGGCTGCCCCTGGTGACTACCCTGAACGAAGATGCCCGCTTTCTCGCAGATGCTCGAGGAACCACCCTCGCAGCGCCAGCGTGAGCTGCGTCGCATTCTTCTGCTCGCCAGCGAAGAGCAGGTGAACGCCGAGTAGAGCGTCCACCTGGTCCGAGCGTCCCGCCAATCAAAAACCGGTTGCGGCACTGCGCTGCAACCGGTCATATTGCTCTGCCAGGCCGGCAGCACTCAGTCGGCTGCCGCCGGTCGCCGTTGCACCGGTCGCTCCAACGCACCCGCCAACCCCGGCACGATGCTGCCCGACGGCAGCTCGCGGCCGTCGGCCGCCAGCACCGGCGCCAGCGCCGCGATCGCCGCCTCGACCATGCCGTCCTCCGGCTCGCGCGTCGTCATCTTCTGCAGGGCCAGCCCCGGCGCAATCAGCATCCGCATCAGCGGCTTGTCGTCGTGCGCCGCACTGAAACGGATGATCTCGTAGGCAATTCCCGCCACGACCGGAATCAACAGCAGGCGTGAAACCAACCGCAGCAGCAGCGCCAGCCAGCCCGGTTCGACGCTGCTGAACGTCAGCGGCGTAAACAGGATGATGCTGATGACCAGCACGTACAGCAGGAAGCTGGTCCCGCAGCGTGTGTGCTGCACGCTGTACTTCTGCACCGAAGGCACCGTCAGCGGCGCGCCGTCCTCATAGGCGTTGATCGTCTTGTGCTCGGCCCCATGATAGCCAAACACCCGCTTGATCTCCGGCATCCGCCCGATCAGCCACAGATAGCCCAAAAAGAGCAGCAGCCGGATCACGCCCTCAAAGAAGGCGTCGACCAGCGGATCGTCGTTGACGAAGTTCGCCAGCACCTTGGCGGCAAACGTCGGCAGCAAAAAGAACAGGCCCACGGCAAACAACAGGCTGGCCCCAATCGTCGTCCACGCCACCGGGCCGCCAAACTCGACCTTTTCCTTGCCTTCTTCCTGCGCCGCGACCTCGCCGCTCCACATCAGGGCGCGGATGCCCAGCCCCAGCGCATCCCACAACATGCCCAGCCCGCGAATAAACGGCCACTGGCCCCACTTGCTCGTATAGATGCGGGCAGTCAGCGGCTCCTCGTGCAGAACGATCTCGCCTTGCGGATTGCGGACCGCCACTGCCATGGACTTGCGCCCACGCATCATCACGCCTTCGATAACCGCTTGCCCACCATAATATTGTTTCGCCATAATCCGATAGTTTAGCACGAGCCCTCCCCACATGCGAAACCGCCTCAACTCCCCTCCACCCAATCGCCTTTCCGCATTTTCACCCTCTCACCCCCTCACCCTCTCACGAATCTGTGGTATCATTCTCCTATCGATCCACCTTACTGAAGAGGAGTACTGCCGATGGCGCCGCGCATCTTGATCGCAGACGACGACCAGATTCTTCAACGCCTGCTGCTGCACACGTTGAAGATGGAAGGCTATGACGTGGTGACCGCGCACGATGGCAACGAGGCGCTGGCTGTCATCGGCCGCGACCGGCCTGACCTGGTCATCCTCGACGTGATGATGCCCGGCATCAACGGCTTCGAGCTCTGCCAGACCCTCCGCAGCCGCCCCGAGACGCTCACGCTCCCGATCATCATGCTCAGCGGCCTCTCCGACGTGCAGGAAAAGGTGAGCGGCCTGCGCGCCGGCGCCGACGAATACCTGACCAAGCCGATCGACCTGCGCGAGCTGGCGGCGCGCGTCGACGCCTTGCTCAAACGCAACCGACTGCTGCGCCAAAGCGCCGCGCCCCGTGCCGGCCGCGTGATCAGCGTGCTCGGCGCCAAGGGCGGCGTGGGCACGACCACCATCAGCATCAACCTGGCCGCCCTGCTGGCCAAGGCCGGCAAACAGGTGATCGCCGCCGAGCTGCGTCCCGACTACGGCACCTTTGGCGTCCAGCTCAAGGTACCCGCCCCCGAGCGCAACCTGGCCGGCCTGCTGGCCTTTGAGCCGGCCGCCATCAGCGAGCCACTGGTCTCTTCTCACCTGGCGTCCACCACGTTTGGTCCCCGTATCCTCTTCGGCCCGCAAAAGCTGGAGGAGTTTGGCGAACTGGACCCCGGCCGCATCGGCGCCATCGTCGGCCGCCTGGTTTCCCTGGCCGACTATGTCGTTGTCGACCTCCCGCCGGTGGCGGGGCCGGCCCACGAGACGGTGATCAAAAACAGCGGCTATGTCGTGCTGCTGCTGGAACCCGAGATCTCTTCCGTGGCGGCCGCCGCCGTGCGGCTGCGCCAGCTGGCCGCCTGGGGCGCCAACAGCCCCATGATCAAGCTGCTGGTGGTCAACCGCCAGGGCGCCATGATGCTCTCGCTGCGCGAGATCGAAAATCGCTTGGAGCGCACGATCGACGGCGTTGCTCCCCCTGCCGCCGAAGCACTCAACATTGCCGTCCAGTACGGCAATCCGCTGGTAGCTCTACCAGCCAGATCACGTGGCCAGCCAGAATCTCGGCGATTTCGTGAGCCGCCTGGTCGAAAAACCGGTCACGCTGCCCAAGTAGCTCCCGAAAAAATAACACAGCCTGAATCACTGCAAAACACATTGCCCTTATATTCTATTGCCAGCACCCTTTGCCGTTTTGCCAAGCACTTTGGGAGGAGCAAACCGCTATGAACGAGACTGTCCTGGCCGGCGTTCGTGTCGTCGGGCCGATAACACCCAGCTGTGGAAGCTGTACTGACACCCGACGCCCTCGACTTTGTGGCCGGGCTGCACCGCACCTTCAACCCGCGCCGCGTGGAACTGCTGCAGCGGCGCGTGGCGCGGCAGAAGGAATTCGATGCCGGCATCATCCCCGGCTTCCTGGCCGAGACCGCCGACGTCCGCAAGGCTGACTGGCAAGTTGCCCCTGCCCCGGCCGACCTCAACGACCGCCGCGTCGAGATCACCGGGCCCACCGAACGCAAGATGATGATCAACGCCCTCAACTCGGGCGCCAAGGTCTTCATGGCCGACTTTGAGGATGCGCTCTCCCCCACCTGGGACAACGTGATCCAGGGCCAGATCAACTGCACCGACGCCATTGCCCGCACGATCTCGTTCCAGAATCCCGACGGCAAGACCTACAAGCTCAACGACACCGTCGCCACCCTGCTGATCCGCCCGCGCGGCTGGCACCTGGTCGAAAAGCACGTGCTGGTGGACGGCGAGCCGATCTCGGCCAGCCTCTTCGACTTCGGCCTCTACATGTTCCGCAACGCCAAGGACCTGCTGGCGCGCGGCTCCGGCCCCTACTTCTACCTGCCCAAGCTGGAGAGCCACCTCGAGGCGCGGCTGTGGAACGACGTCTTTAACGACTACCCAGGACAAGCTCGGCATCGCCCGCGGCACCATCCGCGCCACGGTCCTGATCGAAACCATCCTCGGCGCCCTCGAGATGGAAGAGATCCTCTACGAGATCCGCGACCACGCCGCCGGCCTCAACGCCGGGCGCTGGGACTACATCTTCAGCGCCATCAAGAAGTTCGCCAAGCACCACGACCTGATCCTGCCCGACCGTGCCCAGGTCACCATGACCGTGCCCTTCATGCGCGCCTACACCGAGCTGCTGGTGCACACCTGCCACAAGCGCGGCGCCCACGCCATCGGCGGCATGGCCGCCTTCATCCCCAACCGCCGCGACCCGGTCGTGACCGAGAATGCGCTGGCCAAGGTGCGCGAGGACAAGCTGCGCGAGTTCAGCGACGGCTGTGACGGCACCTGGGTGGCCCACCCCGACCTGGTGCCGACCGTGCTGGAGATCGCCGACGAGTGCCTTGGGCGACAAGCCCAACCAGAAGGAGCGCCTGCGCGAGGATGTGCGCGTCGCCGACAAGCAGATTACCGCCGTCGGCGTGCCGGGCGGCAAGATCACCGAGGCGGGCCTGCGCCTCAACATCAGCGTGGCGCTCCAGTACATGAACGCCTGGCTCGGCGGCAACGGCGCGGCGGCCATCAACAACCTGATGGAAGATGCCGCCACCGCCGAAATCTCGCGCTCGCAGATCTGGCAGTGGATCCACAACGGTGCCAAGCTGGACGACGGGCGCACCGTCACCCGTGCCCTCTACGAGCAGCTGCGCGCCGAAGAGCTGGCCAAGCTCGGCGGCCCGGGCGCCGAACGCTACGGCGACGCCGCCGCCATCCTCGACCGCCTCTGCCTCAGCGATGAGTTCCTGGACTTCCTGACCCTCATCGCCTACGAGTATCTGGACTAAGCCGTCACCTTCCACCCCCGCCCCTCGCTCGGCGCACACCACCTGGCCCACCCCGGGCCTCGTGCGCCGAGCCTGGGGCGGTTTGCTTCGACCTCCGGGACGTGCGCACCTCCAGGCCCGCCGCAGAACGTGCGACCACACTCCCATTCTGTTGTATCTTTACCTCAACAACCTGACTGCCCTAGATGCCAGCGACCGTGCCACAGAAGGGAGCATTGACCATGAACAAGCGCGACGCCGTCCTCAGCCTGCTCGAAGGTGGATCCACGCCCGGCTACACGCCCGCCGCCTTCTTCCTGCACTTCGACCCTGCCTTCCACCACGGCCAGGCGGCCGTCGAGAAACACCTGGAGTTCTTCCAGGCGACCCGGATGGACTTCGTCAAGATCCAGTACGAGCAGCGCCAGCCGCCGCATGCACCCATCCAGCGCGCCGAGGACTGGGCCAACATGCCGCTCTACGAGCAGGAGTTCTTCGAAGAGCCCGCCGCCATCGTCCGCGGCCTTGTCGCCGCCGCCAAGCGCGAGGCGCTCATCATCATGACTCTCTACTCGCCGCTCATGTGGGCGCTGCGCCTCGCCGACCCCGCCGTGATGGCCGAACACCTGCGCCAGAACCCCGAAGCGGTAGCCAAGGGCATGGAGATCATGACCGAAAACGTCAGCCGCCTGGTCTCCGCCTGCAAGCGCGCCGGAGTCGACGGCTTCTACGTCTCCACCCAGGGCGGCGAGGCCTTCCGCTTCGGAGGCACCAGCTACTTCCGCGACTACGTCAAGCCCTCCGACCTGGCCGTCTGGGAGGCCATCGGCGACACCGAGTGCAACATTCTCCACGTCTGCGACTACCAGGGCAGCTACGACGACCTCACGCCCTTCCTCGACTACCCGGGTGACATCGTCAACTGCGCCCTGGACGTCGCCGACCGCACCCTGACCCCCGCGAGGCCGCCGACCTGTTTGGCCGCCCCTTCATGGGCGGGATGCAGCGCAAGGGCGTCATCGCCACCGGCCCCGTACCCGAGATCCAGCGCACCGCCGAGGCCGTCCTCGCCGCCGCGCCCGAGCGTTTCATCCTCGCCGCCGACTGCACCGTCCCCTGCAGAAACGCCCTGGACCAACCTCCGCGCCGCCATCGACGTCGCCCACGGCACCTAAAATCCTGTTCCGGGAAGACCCCGACCGAAGGTCGACACCCTCTTCCCGGAAGCCTCACCCTTCCTGAAAGCCCACCCTTCCTGGAAACCCTACCCTTTCAACATCGCACACCGGCACCGTGCCTGGCTCGCTCCACACAACCGTGCCCTCCACATGCGCGGTGGAGCGAGCCTCGCACGATTTCGCGCGTCCCGTTGTTTCGCTCACGCCTACCCGTTCGCCCCACGCCTACCCGTTGTTTCGCCCACGCTGCCCGTTGTCTACGCCGCACGCCTACCCGTTGTTTCGCCCCACGCCTACCCGTTGTTTCGCCCCCACGCCTACCCGTTGTTTCGCCCACGCCTATACGTTGTTTAGTCCGCACGCCTACGTGCGGAAAGGGCACGCCTACGTGCCCCTGTCTTTGCCTACTTCTACTCCCATTCCAAAACTCATTGTCGCAACTTGACAACTAACGTTAGTTACGATAGTATTGCACTGTTACAGATAGCGCCGTCTCATTGGCGGCGCCTGCGCACGAAAGGAGTGCAAAAAAATGGCCCTATTTACATCTGCGTTGGTCGACGAGGTCACCACCCTCCTCAACCGGCGCCAACAAACCCTGCAGCAGCCCACACTGTCCGAAGACCTGCGCCTGCTGATCCGCATCGCCAACGGCGAAGTCGAGCGCTTCCAAGGCACGAGCGAGGAAACGCGCCGCTTCCTCGCCCCGATCGAGGATGCCCTCCAGCGTGTCCTGGATGCCCTGCTTGGCAGCGCCTGGGAGCAGCCCCATCGTCATCCCGCCCGACTTCTGGTCCAGCGACATCGGCGTCGTCGCCGCCCGTGTGCGCTGGTGGCTCTCGCTCGACGACCTGATCACGATCAGCAATGCCGCCTCCCTGGCTTTCGGCGAGAACACCCAGGCCAACCGCATGCGCATCGCCCGCGCCATCGACGGCGGCCTGCTCACGTGGGTGCCCGACCCATCGGTTGCCAACCCCCAGCAGAACCGCCGCGTCCTGCGCCCTGAGGTCGAACGGCTGCGTGACCTGCGCAGCCTGCCGGAATAAACAAAAAAGAGGGAGTGGCCATTTGCGGCCATTCCCTCTTTTCGTTTGTCGACCCTTCTTAGGGCAGGCAGATGCTCCCAATATACTCCGACTCGCCGCTGCCCGCCACGAATGTCCCGCTGGCCCGCAGCGCGCCCGTCGCCCCCGCCAGTGCGCCTGTGCCGCCCACGATCCGCTGCAGGTCGACGATGTCGCCGTCGCCACCCGTGTTGAAAGCACCGGTATTCTTGACGATCAAGTTGCCTTCTTTGCCTTGGATGCGCGCATGGATCACGCTGTCGGATGTGAACAGCAGGACGCCCGTGGTGGGCGTGTCGGCCGTCGGCACGAGGCTGGTTGCGCTGCCTTCGAACGCCCCCTTGATGACGCCGGCATACTCACCTGCGATGCACAGCCCAACCGGCGATGTGCAGTTCTCCTGCACGGCATGTTCCACATAGTGCCCGATCACCAGCGTGCATGACGATTGGGCATGTACGCCGGCGGCCGGCACCGTCAGCATCACTGCCCCTAAAGCCGCACCGGCCACCTGCCACACCACCCGCCGCGGAAACGAAAAAAGCTTGCTTGCCATCTCTTCCTCCTCTTGTTGTACATGAATCTTTTTGAACTTGGTATCAAAACATCGCTGCGTACCGATTAGTCAGCGACACCCTGATTTTGTTACAACCGAGTTGGAGCAAATTTACGGCAGTGCTGAGAATTTTGGGGCAATTGACATGCTGCCCAACCTGGCATATGCTCCCCGCAGGTTTTCTCCCACTGGCCGCTCGGAGGCGTTTACCGTGATCACAGATGAGCCGCAGCTGATCTCAGCGCTGCGCGCCGGCAACGACAGCGCGTTTATGCAGTTGGTGGACGCGTATCATGCCAAAATGGTGCGGCTGGCACACTCCTTTGTCGGCGACGCCATGGTTGCAGAAGAGGTGGCGCAAGAGGCCTGGCTCGGCGTCCTGCGCGGTGTGCAGCGTTTCGAAGGCCGCTCTTCCCTGCAGACGTGGATCTTCACCATTCTCACCAACTGCGCCCGCACCCGCGCCCAGCGCGAGCAGCGCACAGCTGCCGTTCTCCGACGTATTTGCGCTCGAAGACGATGACGAACCCACGGTCGACCCTGGCCGCTTTCAGCAGGAAGGCCGCTGGCGCGGTCACTGGCAGTGACGGCCCGTCGAGTTGGCGTGAGATCCCCGAAAATCGCATCCTGGCGCAGGAAACGCTCGATCTGGTGCGCGCCGCGATCGAGGCCCTGCCGCCCAACCAGCGCACTGTCATCCTGCTGCGCGACGTGGATGGCGTGGAAGCGGCCGATGTGTGTAACATATTGCAGATCAGCGAGTCTAATCAAAGAGTGCTTTTGCACCGTGCGCGGGCAAAGGTGCAGGCAGCGCTGGCGCGCTATTTGAGCGAGGACTGACGGTCACATGGACGCTGCAGAATTGACCTGCCAGGAACTGGTGGAACTGGTAACCGATTATCTGGAACACGCCCTCCCGCCCACTGACGTCGCGCGCTTTGAAGCACACCTCTCCGGCTGCACCGGCTGCACCAACTACGTAGAGCAGGCGCGCCACACGATCGACCTGACCGGCCGCCTCACCGAAGACTCCCTCTCCCCCACCGCCCGCGCCGAGCTTGCTCAACGCCTTCCGCCGCTGGAAAAACGAATCCTACCCCCGAGTAAGGCACCATCAACATCTGCAAATCAGTTTCCCCGCCTCGCCTGGCGCTGCCCTCACCGTGCCTGGCGCTGCCCCCCACCAATTCGCTGCACCCCGATCCTCGTGGGCAGCGCCTCGCACGAGTTCCCAGCTCTCCTCAAAATTGCCTGTAACACTTCCGCTCCTGCCGAGACTAATCGGTGCGATCGCAAAATTTCATCTCCGCAGCCGGTGCTGACGAGCCCAGGCTGCACAGTTCGCTAGTTTGTATTGGTATTGAGGAGAGGTTCCTATGCTTCGCACAGCTTTATCTCGCACTCGTAAGTTCGCACTTCTGCTGGCGGCCCTGCTGATAGCCCTCGTCGCCGTCCATCCCGGCCGTGTGCTGGCCCAAGACGAGCCCCAAACTCGCCGCGGCGAGGTCTTTCTGCCTGCCGCTCGCAACCGGCGCGCAGCTTGACGTCGCCGCCGCAAGTGCGCCGGGCAGCGTCTATGTGATGACCAATGAGACCACGGGCAACGCCGTTGCCATCTACCGCCGCTCCGCCAACGGCGACCTCACCGCCGCCGGCACCGTACCCACCGGTGGCCTCGGCATCGGTGGCGGCCTTGGCTCGCAAGGCGCGGTGGTCCTCAGCGACAACGGCCGCTGGCTGTTCGTAGTCAATCCCGGTTCGAACGATGTCTCCGTGTTTTCCGTGCAGCCCAATGGTCTTGTCCGCACCGACCTGGTCGCCTCCGGCGGTGTCCGGTCCCACCAGCGTGACCGTCCGCAATGATCTCGTCTACGTCCTGAACGCCGGCGGCGCCGGCAGCATCGCCGGCTTCCGGCTCCAGGGTGGCAAGCTGTCCCCGATCCCTGGTTCAGTCAAGCCCTCGAGCACCAGCACTGCCGCCCCTGCCCAGATCCAGTTCAACGCCCAGGGCACGCTGCTGGTGGTCACCGAGCGGGCGACAAACCGCATCGTCACCTATCCTGTCGTCGACGGTGTGGCCGGTGACCCGATCGTCAGCCCATCCGTGGGTGCCGTGCCCTTTGGTTTTGACATCGACCGGCAGGACCACCTGGTCGTCTCCGAAGCCATGGGCGCCGCCCAAGGCACCGGTGCGTCGTCGTACAACCTCCAGGCTGATGGCCACGTCACGCCGATCAGCCAGAGCGTCGGCAACGGCCAGGGTGCCGCCTGCTGGCTGGTGATTTCGAAAAACGGGCAGTTCGCCTACACCGCCAACGCCGCCACCAACAACCTGTCCAGCTACACCATCGCCGCCGATGGCAGCCTCGCCGTCCTGCAGGCCGCCGTCCCCACCGACATGCAGCCCCTCGACATGGACATCACCAACAACGGTCGCTTCCTCTACGTCATCGACGGCCGCTCCGACACCATCCGCGGCTTCAGCATCAACGCCGATGGTACGCTGGCCGATCTCGGCGTCCAGGTGCCCGTAGCCGCCACGGCGGCCGGCATGGCCGCAGACTAGAGGCTGTTGCCGCAACGTCGCAGCAGCATTCTCTCTAAGCGCGATCGGCAGCCCGGCGGTTAGGCCGGGCTGCTTACATGTCGCAGCTGGCATGCTGCGCCTGGATAGCAAATTCGGCGCCTGATCCCTTGTCGCTCAGCTGCCATAAGCGGAACACCAGGTTCCGCAATTTGGCCGATTCCTCTCCCTATCTATCTTGCTACGATGGCCCGCCTTCCCACCATCTTTGTTGCTGCTGCTCTACCTTCACCTTCTACCCGTCTATATCCTACACACCTCCTATCGCTGTGACATGTTAAAGGTTGCAATCTTCATGTGTGGCCTGCGCTTGTCCTGCGCAGCCTAAGGGGGAGAATGACAACCATTTCCGCAGTTCCACAAGTGACGGATCAACTGCTGAGGCTCTGGCAGAAGCGCGCCGGCTTTCTCGGCTGGTTTGCCGCCGTCAATCATAAGGATATCGGCCGCCGCTATATCGCCACCGGCTTTATCTACTTCCTGCTCGCCGGCACCGCCGCGCTGCTGATGCGCATTCAGCTGGCCTTCCCCGACAACACCTTTCTCAACGCCGAACAGTACAACCAGCTCTTCAGCACCCACGGCACGACGATGATGTTTCTCTTCGCCGTGCCCATCATGCAGGGCGTGGGCCTCTACTTCGTGCCCCTCATGATCGGCTCCCGCGACGTCGCCTTCCCGCGCATGAACGCCATGGGCTACTACGTCTTCCTGATCGCCGGCATCGTGCTCTGGGTCAGCCTCTTCGTCGGCCGGGCGCCCGACGGCGGCTGGTTTGCCTACGTCCCGCTGACCGAGTCGCGCTACTCGCCCGACCGCGGCATCGACATCTGGTCCGCCGTGGTCACGATGACCGAGCTGTCCGCCCTGATCGCCGCCACCGAGCTGATCGTGACGATCTTCCGCATGCGCGCGCCCGGCATGTCGCTCAACCGCATCCCGCTCTTTGTCTGGGCGATGCTGGTCACCTCGTTTATGGTCGTCTTTGCCATGCCCGCGGTGATGATTGGCAGCACGCTGCTCACCCTCGACCGCTCGATCGGCACCCAGTTCTTTAACTCGGATCGCGGCGGCGACCCATTACTCTACCAGCACCTATTCTGGTTCTTCGGCCACCCCGAGGTCTACATCATCTTTATCCCGGCCCTCGGCATGGTCAGCGAAGTCCTCGCCACCTTTGCCCGCCGTCCCGTGGTTGGTTACCCTTTTCTCGGTCCTCTCCGTTGGTGGCCATCGGTATCATCAGCTTCGGTCTCTGGGTCCATCACATGTTTGCCACGGGTCTGCCGCATGTCGGCCTCAGCCTTTTCAGCGCCGCCAGCACCATGATCGCCATCCCCAGCGGCATCCAGATCTTTTCGTCGCTGGCCACGCTCTGGCTGGGCAAGCTCAACTTCAAGACGCCGCTGCTCTACGTGCTGGGCTTTATCTTCACCTTCGTGATCGGCGGCCTCACCGGCGTCATGCTCGCCTCCGTGCCGCTCGACTGGCAGGTGCACGACACCTATTTCGTCGTCGCCCACTTCCACTACGTCCTGATCGGTGGTGCCGTCTTCCCGCTCCTGGCCGGCTTCTACTACTGGTTCCCCAAGGTCACCGGCAAGCTGCTGGACGAAGGCCTGGGCAAGCTGAACTTCTGGCTCACTATTATCGGTTTCCACGTAGCCTTTTTCCCCATGCACATCAGCGGCCTGCTGGGCATGCCCCGCCGCGTCTATACCTATCATGCCGGCCTCGGCTGGGACGGCCTCAACCTGCTCTCAACTGTCGGCGCGCTGATCCTCGGTACCGGCATCCTCCTGCTGCTGATCAACGTCGTCCGTACGCTGCGCAGCGGCCAGCCTGCCGGCAACAATCCTTGGGGCGCCGGCACGCTCGAATGGGCTACGACCTCGCCACCCCAGCGCTACAACTTCGAGCCGCTGCCGGCCGTCCACAGCCGCCAGCCGCTCTGGGAGCCGGTGGGCGAGCGGGGGAGCTATCACTTTGCGTCATTCATGGAACGGCGTGAGACTGCTGGGCACGACCGGCTTTGAGGCCATCCCCGAAATGCGCATTCCGCTGCCCACCAACACCTACCTTCCGTTTCTCGCCGGCATCGCTGCCTGCGTTATCATCGGCAGCTTGATCTTCAGCCTGACCATCTTCACGATCGGCTGTATCTTGCTCGGCATCTTGCTCTGGTTGTGGCACTGGCCCACGCCCAAAATGCGCGACCTGGCTTGGGTCAAGGCTGGCCCCGAGGGTGCGCTGCCCAGCGCCACGATCGTGCGCGGCACCCCAGAACACAAGGACATGTATCCGCCCTACTATTATGGCGTGCTGCTGCTGATCGCCATCGAGGCGGCCGAGTTCCTAGCCCTGATAGTTGCCTATTTCTACCTGCGTGCCAGCAACGACATCTGGCCGCCCTCGGGCGTCGAGAAGCCCAGCCTGCTGCTGCCCACGCTCAGCCTGATCGTCCTCCTGGTCAGCGTCATTCCCACCACGCTGGCCGACAAGGCGATCCTCAAGGACAACGTCAAAGGTATGCGCCAGGGTTACCTGATATCTCTTAATTTTGGGTTTAATCTACGTCGCCCTGCAGGTTACCTACTATCTCAACTTGCCGCACACCTGGCACGACAACTCCTACCTATCTCTCTTTTGGGTGATCGCAGGCTTCCACCTGCTCTTCGTGCTCGCCATGCTGGGCGAAACCGTATGGGTCCTAGTGCTGGCCTACCAGGGCTACTTCAACAAGGAGCGCAACTCTGCCGTCCAGGCCGACGGCCTCAACTGGTACTTCAGTGTGGCCCTGTTCATCGTCGTCTACGTCACGATCTACCTGTCGCCCTACTTCTTATGAGGACACATCGCCGCAGACCAGCAGGGACACAATCCGCGAGCTCGGAGCGCAGACAGAGCCACCCTCAAGCGCAGGCGTCCTCGCCTGCCCCTCTACACCGAATCTAGGCCCGACAATCGTCTTGGAGAGCAAGGACGTGGGCGTGTGCGTCGCCTCCGACGCCAAGAGAATCGCACGTGGCGTGCGAACTGACGAGCCCCTATAGGAGCAACCGCCGTGATACAACAATTCCGTGAAGAAAGTGACCACCTCCGCCACGAACTCTCTCATCCCGGCCACCAGGCCGAGAAGTTCCGCAAGTGGCTGCGCCATCCTGACGTTCGCCTCGTCCTCAGCCTGGTCGGCGGCACCGCCGTCTGGGGACTCTATTTCTCCAGCCTCCACGCCCTCAACTCGCTCGCCTGCCGCTTCGGCTGGTTTGGCGTCCCCGCCGAGAGCGGCGGTCTCAAGCTTATCCAGATGGCCGTCACCGTGCTCGCCCTTGCCCTCATCGCGGCCGCCGGCTACAACGCCTACAATCTCTGGCGCACCACGCGCCGCAGTGCCAGCGACGACTCCAGCGTCCCCGGCCACCCCATCGAACCCGGCAGCCTCGAACAGACCGTCGCCGCCTACACCCCCTTCGCCGCCTTCGTCCTCCTCCTCCTCAACGCCATCTACTTCCTCATCATCCTCGTCTCCCTCGCCCCCATCGCCACCCTCACCCCCTGCGGCGGCTAAAGAACTTCCAACAAAAACGGCCTGCCTCTCATTGAAGGCAGGCCATCACCAACTGCAGCGCATCCACAAAATTAAGAAAATCCTAGGCGCCAGCCAAATCCCACGAATCAAGGTTCAGGCCGCCATGGTTCAAACTACCTCCACGCCAACTGCGCCGTATTGCTGTGCAGCGTGTACAGATACGCCGCAATATCCTGCGCCCCCTCCAGCGACACGCCCGTATTCGGCATGATCGACCCAGGCAGCAGCGCCTGCGGATCGTGGATCCACGCCACCAGGTACTCCGGCCGGTTAGGAAACTCGCCGGCAATCGATGCTCGCTCCGCCCACGCCGTCAGCGGCGGCCCCACCGTCGCATCGGCGCGTGTGATCCCCGGCACCGTGTGACATGAGCCGCAGCCATACTCCGCAATCGCCTGTCGCCCGCGGTTAGCATCCCCGTCCGGCACCTCGATCTTGGTCGGCTGCTTCGCCTGCGCCCCGCAGCCCGTCACCACCAAAAGACAAGCCGCCAGCCCCAGCATCCTCATCCTTCTTATTCTCACGTCTACCACCTCCAGGCTGGCCAAATCATGAAAATCCTAAGCGCCAGCCAATCCCACAAATCAAGGTTCAGACCATCAAGATTCAGACCTCACTTCAGCCCATTCAAGTACGCCAGCAGCTCCTGCAGTTCCTGCCCCGACAGCGGCGTCGCGGGCATCAGCGCCCCCGGCTTGATATGCTGCGGATCCAATGATCCAGCCGCCCAGGTTGCCTGTGTTGTTCTCCAGCGACCCGCCGGCGATCGTCAGCCTGCTCGCCAGGTGCGTCAGGTCAGGCCCCACCCAGCCTGCCGCCGGCGTCCCGCGCACGGTATGGCAGTACATGCAGCCCTTGCCCAAAAACACCTGCTGCCCCGCCTTCGCCAGTGGCTCGCTCGGCTTCGCCGCGTCGCTGCCCTCGTGCGCCACCCACTGCTCGTACTCTCTTGGATACAGCGCCACCACCATAAAGTTCATCTGCGCATGCTGCAGTCCGCAGTACTCGGCGCACAATCCTCGGTACACCCCCGGCTTGTCCGCCTGCAGCCAGATCGTGTTCGTCTGGCCCGGGATCAGGTCACGCTTGAACTGCAGCTGCGGCACCCAGAACGAGTGGATCACGTCGTTCGACGTCAGCTCGATCTTCACCGCCTGCCCCACCGGCACGTAGATCTGGTTGGCGGTCGTGATCCCCAAGTCCGGGTACTCTACCTCCCACCACCAGCGGTGCCCGTTGATCCGTATGGCCGCCACCTCCTTGCTGGGCGGCGCTTCCAACGCGCGGATGTCGGTCACGGTCAGCGCAAACACGCCCAGCAGCACCACCAGCGGCATCGCAATCCCGCCCAGCCAGATCCAGCGCGTGCCGCCGCCCGCATGTGCCTCCGCCGGCATGTCGCGCATGTCAAGCTGGCCACTGTTGCCTGCCCCTGCCCGCTCTCCTGCGTAGCCTGCACGCCCTCGTGCAGGTCTGGGGCACGCCCACGTGCCCGTTCTCTGCCGCATCACGGCCCAAAACATCAACACCACGACGAGCACAAAGATCGCCGCCGCGGCCGCAAACAGGATCCACCACTCCTGGCTGATGATGGCCGCCCCTGTCCCGTGCGCATCCAGCATGGACGGCGTCGTGCGCTCTTTCGGCGCCTCGGGCGCACACCCTGCCAGCGCCAGCACTACCGCCAACCAGCCCAGAGAGGTCAAGATTCTTGCCCGGCGCCATCCGTCTGCTTTATGCCGCATATTCCTCCACCGCATAGTTCTCGCCCTCGCCTCCTGCGTCACGGCGCAGCCGGCCTATCCACCCGGCGCCGCTGCCGGTGTCAGTGTCGTTGTCGGCGTGACCGTGCCCGTGATCATCGGCGTGCCCGTGAGCCCCAGCGTCATCGTGAGCGGCGGCAGCTGTACGGGCGTCGGCGTGACGGTGATCGTCGCCGTCACCGTTATCGCCGGAGTGCCTGTAATGGGCGGCGTGCCGGTAATGCTGGACGTGACGGTAATCACCGTCGTGCCCGAGATGCTGGTCGTCGGCACCGGCGTGGGCGTCGGCGATGGGTGTAACGTTGGCACCGGTGTCAGAGCGTCAACGGGTGTCATCGTGATCATCGGCGTCATGTTGATGACCGGCGTCCCCGTGATCGCAGGTCCATAGGCCGGCGTCACCGTGATCGTCGGCGTCAGCGTGATGCTCGGCGTGCCGGTAGGGAGGGCTGCCGGTAGCTGTCGCCGTCATTGTCGCAAAACCGTACTGTCACCGTGAACGGCGTGCCCACCGGCGTCGGCGTCGAGGCGTTGCGCGCGGCCGGCTGCCCGGTGCCGCCTTTCCCGCCCAGCCGCAGCGTCAGCACCTGCGGCTCGCGCCCCAGCCCGATCGGCCATACGATCGAGTCACCCGCAACGGCCGGCCACGCAATGATGCCGCCGGGTGCCTGGAACGACCACACAATGCTGCCGTCCGCCCGTGACAGCGCATAAATCATGCCGTCGTACGTGGCCGTAAAGATCAGGTCGTTGACCACCGTCGCGCCGCCGAAGTCGATCGCCGGCAGCGGCGTGCTCCACAGGATCTTGCCCGTGTTGATGTCCAGCGCTACGACTTCGCCCGTGCCCGTCGCATACTCGATCCGCCCCTCCTGGTTGGCCACGGCCTCGTCGCCGTCCCTGGCGCCAAACGCCGTTGCCTCGTACAGGCTCGGCAGGTTGGCGATCGGCACGTACACCACGCCGTCCGCCACCGCGATCGGCGTTTCGACGCCGCCCCAAAAACCAGGCAGCACCTCGACGATGGTCCCTATCGGGATCGACTGGAGATCGTCGTTCTGGTGCTGGCCCACCGGGCGTCTTCCAATACATCTCGCCCGTCAGCTTGTCGATGCAGTACACGTACCCCATCTTGCCGGTGGCAATCACGACATCCTTCTGCTGCCCGTTGATCTGCGCCGTGGACAGCACGGGCGAGTTCTGCAGGTCGTAGTTGAGAATATCGTGCGGGCGCACCTGGTTGTACCACAGCAGCTTGCCGGTCTTGCCCTCAAACGCCAGCACGGTCTCGGAGTACAGGTTCGGCCCCGGCCGGCTCGACGCGTTGGGATAGTCCACCGTGCCCGGCATCGGCGCAGGATTGCCCGTCGACCAGAAGACCATCCCTGTCTTCGGGTCGATCGCCGGCGAGTACCAAACGCCCGCCCCGCTGTTTACCGCAGGGTTCCCCCAGAAGCCTTCCTCGACGGTCTGGAAGCTCCAGATCATCTTTCCCGTCTCCTGGTCAAACCCAAATGTATAGCCGCTGGTCCCTTTCTTGTTCAGCTTCATCGACTGGCCGGGGTCCTGTGAGATCTCCCCGTCCGGCACGCCGGTGTAGACATAGCCGCCAAAGGGGACCGGCTGGTTGGCGCCGGCCGGTCCGAACATGGGCGACGTCCAGAGTTGGTGGCCGTTGGTGATGTCCAGCGCCACCAGGTGGTTGCCGCCATCCTGGACAAAGACCTTGCCCCAGCCGATGCCGGGCCCGTTGGGGCCAAACGCCGACTGCCGCGCCAGGTTGCGCCAGATCAGGTCGCCGGTCTTGAAGTCAAAGGCATAGACGTTGCTCTGCAGGTCTTGGAAGTAGACCCGGCCCCCGGCGATCAAGGGCGCCCCGGCCGCAGATCCCCACTTGGAGGAAGCATGCAGCGCATAGGCCCAGGCCGGCCCCAACTGGTTCACGTTGCTAGAGTTGATCGAGCTGTCGGTGGTGTAGCGCGTGTTGCCGTAATCCTTGCCCGGCAGCGGCCACTCTGCCGCCGCCTGCTCGATCTCCGGCGGGACGGCCGGCACGTTGGCCACCTGCGGCAGCACTGTCGGAGTTGGCGTTGGTGTCTGATGTGCGGCGGGCGCCGTCGGCGTCGGCTGCCGCTCGTGTCCGACCGTCTCCGCACACCCCACCACCAGCAGTGCCGCCAGTCCCACCACCATTCCTATCCCTGTCGCGCGACCTGTCGTCCCAAGCGCGTGTCCTATGCTACGCCTCACCCTCTCACCTCGGCGCATTAGCGCACACCCTCTCACCCGCGCAGTCACTGTGCCTGCCACGTGCTGATAGCCGACGCATTGTTGCCCCAGGCCTTGCGAATAAATGAAATCACCGCCGCCCGGTCCTGGATAGTCAGCGCACTGTAGTACGACGGCATCGCCCCGCGCCCGTGCAGCACGATCTCGATCACCGGCGACGGATCGTGCAGCGTCACAATGGGGTTGCCTGCCAGCGGCGGGAATACCTGGGCATACCCCTGTCCCTCGGGCTGGTGACAGTGGGAACAACTCGAGATATAAATCTGTTCGCCGCTCGCAATCCGCTCTTCTTCCGTGGGCTCCGTGCACCCGGCCAGCAGCCAGATGGCCAGCAGCGCCAAGCAGCATCACAACGCAAGCACTTCGTCTCATACCGCGATATCTCCTACCGCAATACTGTCCGCCTGTGCTGTCTGCCAGTCAATGTAACGTTATATAGGTGGGAGATGCAGCAGCAGCAAGTATGTACATGCTGCCACAGGGACGTTTCCCTCCAAGCTGTTGACGCCCCACTGCAAAAGGAGTACCCTCTTGCCTGCAACCCGTTTCCTGTTGCTTATCTGAAAGGATGACCCATGCGCATCGGACTCCAAGTCCCCAACTTCACCTGGCCCGGCGGCCCGCAAGCGATCGCCGGTACGCTCGCCAACATCGCCCGCACCGCCGACCAGGGAGGCTTTAGCAGCCTCTGGGTCATGGACCACTTCTTTCAGATCGGCGGCCGCAACCCCGCCATGGGTCTCGGCCCCGCCGAGGACCTCATGCTCGAAGGCTACAGCACCCTCAGCTACCTGGCCGGCCTCACGCAGAACGTAAAGCTGGGCACCCTGGTGACCGGCGTGATCTACCGCTACCCCGGCATCCTGGTCAAGACCGTCACCACGCTCGACGTGCTCTCCGGCGGCCGCGCCTACCTGGGCATCGGCGCCGCCTGGTTCGAACGCGAGGCCGTCGGTCTGGGCGTGCCCTATCCCGTCGACGAGCGAACGCTTCGAACGCCTCGAGGAAGCCCTCCAGATCGCCCACCAGATGTGGTCGGACAACAACGGCCCCTACGCCGGCAAGCACTACCAACTGGCCGAGACGCTCTGCAACCCGCAGCCCCTGTCGCAGCCGCACCCGCCCATCCTCATCGGCGGCGCCGGCGAGCAGAAGACGCTGCGCCTGGTCGCCCAGTACGCCGACGCCTGTAACCTCTTTGCCGCCATGGGCGACGACGTCCTGCGTGGCAAGCTTGATGTCCTCAAGCGTCACTGCGACACGGTGGGCCGTGACTACGCCGAAATCGAGAAGACCGCGCTGGGCACCGTCATGCTCGCACCGGGCCGCCAGAGCGCCGCCGACGCCATCGCCCTCTGCCGCTCGCTGGCGGATCTGGGCATCCAGCACGTCATCTTCAACATGCCCAACGCGCAGGAGATCACGCCCTGGAAACCTTTGCGCCGCGAGATCATCCCGGCTGTCGCCGGATTTTAGGCAGAACCGGTTATGCCGCGATGAACTGGTATCTCGCCCTGTTGTTTTTGCACATCACCAGCACAATCATCTTTATCGGCGGCATTCTTGCGCGCCAGCTGGTGCAGGTCGGTTGCCGCCAAATCGCCCGACGTGCACAACTTCGCCGTCCTCAGCCAGGCTGCCGGCCGTATCGAAACCTTGATGGTCATTCCCGGCAACCTGGCCGTCATCATCTTCGGCATCGCCCTGGCGCTCGTCACAGGGGCGCCATCTTCGGCTTCCTCCAGGGTTCACCGCAGAACTGGCTGCTGGTCAGCAACATTCTGCTGCTGATCGGTCTCATCACCGTGCCACTCGTGTTCGCCCCACGCGGCCGTCAGTTTGACCTCGCCTTGCGCGATGCGCTCGCCCAAGGTCAGTGGACCCCTCAACTGCGCGCCGCCGTCGACGACAAGCTGGTGCACCGGGTGCACGCCGCCGAGATCGTACTCGTGCTCGTCATCGTCTACCGATGGTGTTCAAGCCCTTCTAAGCGCACCGTCCAGCCACCGGCCAGAGCGCGTCGCATGCGGCCGCCCATCGGGGCGCACCGTCACCAGCCAGAAGATCTCAGCCTTCGCCAGTTCGTCACTCGCTTCTGCCCACGGCGTCGGGGTCGCACCCGGGCTGCTGAACTGCGCATTGACGGTTGTCTCCGGTTTTTGCGTGACCATCGCTCCTCTCCTACTCGCAGAAGAAATCGATCAACGCCGGCGCCAGGACCTCCGCCTTCACCTCGTGGGTCTGGCCCGCCAGGACCTTGTACCGGCCGCCGGGCATGGCGCCGGCCAGCGCCGCCGCCGTCGTGCGCATGAAGGGAGTAGCTCGCCTCGCCCGCCATCACCAAGGCCGGGATCTGCACGTGCGCTGCCTGCTCACACGGCACTGCAGATTCCTCGCCCTAAGATGGCGGCGTCGTAGGCCAGCGTGGGCGCCACCCGTTCAAAGATCGGCCATGCCGGCGACTGCTGCACCTGGGCTAGATGCTCAGGCGGCATGCCGACCAGCATCATAAACAGCGCCATCGCATCGCCCCGCCGGCCCTGCGGCCAGCAGCGCAGTTCAGCTCTTGCCGATACTCCCGCCAGCGCTGCCGGGCCTGGGGATCGTCGTTGTACGGCGCCTCGTACATGGCCAGCTTCTTGACCTTGCTCCCCAGCGCCATGGCTGCCTTCATGGCCAGCGCAGCGCCGGAAGACATGCCATACAGGTACGCCGCGCCGCCGCCATCGTCGACGAGCGCCTCGATGTCTTCAATCTCGCGGGCAGGCGCATACGGCTGCGTGTCGCCGCTTTCACCGCGCCCCCGGCGATCGTAGTTGATGACGTTGAAATGCGGCGCCAGGAGATCGGCCAGGTACGCCGTCTCCTGGTCAAACGCTCGATGCTGGATCGCCCCTGCCACCAGGATGACCGTCGGCCCGCTGCCGGCCTGGTCAAATGCAATGTTTGTGCCGTCTTTGGAACGATTGTTCTCACGGGTTCTCTCCTTCTCCTGTGTCTAGTAGAACAAGTGTTCGGTAGTTGAGTATAAGGTTGTAACTTCAAAAAGTCAAGTAACAGATTCTGCTTCGATTGTGTAAGATGTACTTCTTGAATCCAGCGTGGACTTGCTGTACAATAGTACCTAATGACAAATCGAAGCTACCAACAATACTGCGGCCTTGCCTATGCGCTCGACATCGTCGGCGAACGCTGGACGCTGCTCATCGTCCGTGAACTGGTGCCCGGCCCCCGCCGCTTTAAAGACCTGCTCGACGGGCTCCCCGGCATCAGCACGAACCTGCTCGCCGAACGGCTCAAAAGCCTGGCCGAACAAGGCCTGCTCACCCAGCGCACCCTGCCCCCGCCGGCCGGCTCGACGGTCTACGAGCTGACACCGCTCGGCCGCTCGCTCGAACCCATGCTGCTCGAACTGGGCCGGTGGGGCAGCCAGTTCGTGCCGCCAACCTGGCAGGACGCCACCCTCCTGCGTCTCGGCTCCTACGCCCTGACCTTCAAGACCTTTTTCCGCCCCGAACTGGCGCCAGGGCATCGACGAAACCTACGAGCTGCGCATCGGCGGCGAGGTGCTCCAGGTGAAGGTCAAGGACGGCCATATCGACGTCCGGCAGGGCGAGGTCTTCCGCCCCGACGCCGTCATCCACACCGACATGCCCACCTTCATGCAGCTGCTGCCGGGGGAACTCCAGCCGCAAGCCGCCATTGCCCAGGGCCGCGTCTGCGTCGAAGGCGACCCCGCCGCCCTCGACCGCCTCCTCCAAATGTGCGGCCTGCCCCATCCCGGCGCCGCGTAGAGATCAATCACCGTGCCTGGCGCTGCCCCCTCCAATCTGCTGTACCTCCAGCCTTGTGGGCAGCGCCTGGCACGAGTCCTCACGCCTCCGCGTCCAACGCCGCGCCGAACAGCCCCTCCTCCAACTGTTGCCCATCATAGATCGCCGTCAGCGACCGGTACGCCGACGACCGCATCGCCAGCAGCGTGACGATCAACCCGATCGTCCCCGCCACGCTAAAGAGCAGCGCCAGTCCGCGGTCCGTCCCGGTCCCATACCAGCCGCCAATCAGTTCTACCCCCGCCCCCGTGGTCATGAAGGGGATGAAGATCATCTGCGCGACCGGCCCGATCAGAAACGCCGTGATCGG